>NZ_AZSJ01000003.1:2192488-2906233 GCF_000516555.1 Afipia sp. P52-10
GGCGATCGTCGGGATCGACCTTCCGCTTGATCAGGCCGCGCTTCTCCAGCCGCTCGACGGTGTTGGTGACGGAAGAACGGTCGAGCGCGGCGAGCTGCATCAGCCGGGTCTGATCCATGCCCGGCTGATCGGCGATCAGCACCATCGCGCCGAACTGCGCCGGCGTCAGGTCGCAGCCGGCGGTTTCTTCGAGGAAGATCGCCATCACCACCTGGCTGCAGCGGCGGAGCAGGAACCCCGGCGCCTGCATGAGTTCATCGGTCCCGACCAGCGACATCTGTGGCTCTGCTCAATGCCTCAACACGTATTTGTTGGATAGCTGAGCAATCTCCAGGCGTCAAGTCCGCGCGATCACGCTGCGTCGATTCCCCTTGGGAATCGGGCTCAAGCCGGAAGTGCGAAGCGGTTTTCCGATAACATCATGCTTGAACAACAAGCTAACGCGTGAGGATGATTCATCCCAATCTCATCGCTTTAGTCTCGTAATCCGCGCAAGGCGTGTTCCAGCGAGCCGGCGCACGCTTGCGCGCCGTCGCGGCGTCGAAACAGCGAATCGAGAGGCACGGTTCTCTTCGACGATCCGCTACGCCTGCAGGCTCGCGATATAGGCGCGCCAGCCGCCGAAGGCGGAGACGTCCTTCGCGCCGCGGGTGCCCTCGGCCTCGACGATGAAGCCCTTCGGCGTGGTGCCGTCGGCGAGTCGTGTGGTGCCGATGCCGAGCGGCGCGGGAATGCCGGCGACGAAGCTGCCGAGCGCGTCCGCTGTCAGCGCCCACACCTCGGCGGCGATCGCGTGGCCTGCGCCGTCGGCGACGCGCATCAGCCCCGGCCGGTATGGCGGCCCGCCGGCCAGCGCGTAGAGCGTGTAGTCGGGCGTGGTGTGGGCCGTGCGCAGCAATCGCGCGTTGCGGCTGGTGAGTTCATGGTTCAGCGGCATGCCCGACAGGTGCGCACCGACCACGGCGAGTTCGATCTCGCCCGCCGTCGCTGTGGCTATTCCCTCCGTCGCGAGCGGCACCGGTGCGCCGGTCGCGCCGATTGTTCCGCCCGCCGCGGCATGCAGCCGCGCGCCGATCGCTGCCAGCAGGCCGTCGCGTCCGTGCGGAGCGATCAGCGTGATGCCGGAGGGAAAGCCGTCACCGCGGAAGCGGCCCGGCACCGCCAGCGCACACAGGTCGAGCAGGTTGACGAAGTTGGTGTAGGTGCCGAGCTCGCTGTTCGGTCCGATCGGATCGGCGGCGAGGTCGGCGACGGTGCGCGGCCGCGGATAGGTCGGCACCGCCAGCACATCGATCGCGGTCCAGATCGGTTCGGTGCGGCGGCGCAGGTCGGCGAGCTTGTAGAGCCCGTCGAAGGCATCGGCCGCGCTATAGGCGGATGCGCCGCTGATGATCGTGCGGGTGACGGAGAGAATATCGTCGGGCCTGCGCGTGATCAGCTCCCGCACAGCATGATAGCGTTCGGCGACCCATGGCCCGGTGTAGAGCAGGCCGGCCACCGCGAACAGCGGCGCCATATCGATCGCCGTCAGCACATCACTGTTCAAGACCAGCTTGAGGTCGGCGAGGCTCGCATCGAACGCCGCTTCGGACAGCGCGTCGCCGCCGAACAGCCGGCCGGCACGGTCGGGAACGCCGACGCGCAGGCCGGGTGGAATCGTGCCGGGCGGACGGGGGATCGCTTCCGCGCGCGAGAAGCCGTCCGCCGGGTCATAAGCCTGCATGATGCGATATACCGTGTCCGCATCGCCGACCGTGCCGGCGAACACAGAGATGGTGTCCAATGTCCGGCAGGCCGGCACGAGGCCGCTGGCGGAGACGCTGCCGAGCGAGGGCTTCAGCCCGACGACATTGTTCAGCGCGGCCGGGACGCGGCCCGAGCCTGCGGTGTCGGTGCCGAGCGCGAAGCTGACGAGGCCGTGCGCGACGGCGACCGCCGAGCCGGAGCTCGATCCGCCGGGCACATAGGCTGCGCTGAAGGTGTTGCGCGGCACGCGATAGGGCGAGCGCACACCGACCAGGCCGGTTGCGAACTGATCGAGATTGGTCTTGCCGATCACGATCGCGCCGGCGTCGAGCAGCCGCTGCACGGCGAAGGCGTTGCGTTCGGGCGTGTAGGCGAATACCGGGCACGCGGCGGTGGTCGGCATGCCGGCGATATCGATGTTGTCCTTCACCGCGAACGGAATGCCCCACAGCGGCTTCGCGGCCGGATCGAACGGCGGCAGCTTGGCGGCGGCGGCGCGCGCGTCCGCCTCCGGTCGCAGGGCGATGAAGATGCCGGGATCGTCGGCGGCCGCGATCCGTCGATAGACATCGGCGATCACGTCGGCCGGCTTTATGCCGGCCGCATAGGCGGCATGAAGATCGCGGATGGTTGGGAACGCGGGCAGCATCATGTCTCTCTCGGCAATCTCTGACGATCTCGATCAGGTGGGCTCGACCAGCGCGACCACGTCGCCGGCGGCCAGTGTTTGACCCGGTTGTACGCGGACCGCGGCCACGCGGCCGGCGGCCGGCGCGACGATCGGAATTTCCATCTTCATCGATTCGACGATGGCGATCGGGTCACCCGGCACGATGCTGGCGCCTTCTTCGACCAGCACCTTCCAGACGCAGCCCGGCACTTCGGAGAACACCCCGACGCGGTCGTCGGGAATCTCCTCGGCATCGCGCTTGCCGCCGGCGGATGTATCGTCGGTGACCGCATCGAGGTTCTGCGCCTTCCAGCGCTGACGCTCGGCCTCGAAGGCGGCCTGCTGCGCCGTCTTGAAGGCGGCGATCGTATCGCGGTCGCGCGCGAGCCCCTTGGCGTAGTCGGTGTACGACAGCTCGCTCTGTTCGATCCGGACCGGATAACGGCCGAACGGAAACGCCTCGCGCGCCTCCATCAGTTCGTCCGCACTGACGGGGAAGAAGCGGATCTGATCGAAGAAGCGCAACAGCCACGGCGAGCCTGGTTCGAATTCCGGCGTCGTTCGCCAGGTGTTCCACATCTGGATGGTGCGGCCGAACAGCTGATAGCCGCCGGGCCCCTCCATGCCGTAGATGCACATGTAAGCGCCCCCGATGCCGACTGCGTTCTCCGGCGTCCAGGTGCGTGCTGGGTTGTACTTGGTGGTGATCAGCCGATGCCGCGGATCGATCGGCGTCGCCACCGGCGCGCCGAGATAGACGTCGCCGAGGCCGAGCACCAGGTAACTCGCGTCGAAGATGATCCGCTTCACCGCCTCCTCGTCGGGAAGGCCGTTGATGCGGCGGATGAACTCGATGTTCGATGGGCACCATGGCGCATCCGGCCGCACCAGCTCCTGATATTTCCGCATCGCCAGCACGGTCTGCGGGTCGTTCCATGACAGCGGCAGGTGCACGATGCGGCTCGGCACCGTCATGTTGTCGATCGGCGGCAGCGTGCGCTCGATCTGGGTCAGCGCGTCGAGCAGGCGCTGCCGCGACAGCACCGTGCCGTCATAGTGGACCTGCAGCGAGCGGATGCCGGGCGTGAGGTCGATCAAGCCGGGAAGCTGCGCCTCCTGCACCGCCTGCATCAGCACATGCACCCGCAGCCGCAGCGCGATGTCGAGCTCCATCGGGCCGTATTCGATCAGCAGATTGTCGTCGCCGGCGCGGCGATAGACCACCGGCACCGGACCGTCGTCGCTGCGCGCCACCACGGCCGCGCCGATCGGACGATCGGCGATCAGCACCGTCGGCGCCGCGATCGGATCGGCCGGTCGCTGCTCGGCGACGAAGCGTACCGTGTCGCCGGGCTTGAGCTGGCCGATCTTCCAGAGCTCGTCGCGCGCCACCACGGCCGGACAGACGAAGCCGCCGAGACTCGGCCCGTCGGGTCCGAGGATGATCGGCATGTCGCCGGTGAAGTCGATGGCGCCGATTGCGTAGGCGTTGTCGTGGATGTTGGAGGGATGCAGGCCGGCTTCGCCGCCGTCGGCGCGAGCCCAGCGCGGCTTCGGGCCGATCAGGCGGACGCCGGTGCGAGCGCTGTTGAAATGCACCTCGTAGGTGGCGGAGAACAGCGTCTCGATATCCTCGTCGAGAAAGAAGTCCGGCGCGCCGTGCGGGCCGTAGACCACGCCGAGCGTCCAGCTGCGGGTCAGCGCCGGTATCTCGTCGCCGGCCAGTGTGCGCGGCACACCGGTCGCGGCATCGCCGATGTGCAGCACCTCGCCGGCCTTCAGCACGCCGGTTGCGTGGCCGCCAAACGCGCCGAGCGTGAACACCGCGCGCGAGCCGAAGGTCTCCGGCGCATCGATGCCGCCGCGGATGGCGAGGTAGCAGCGCTGACCTGGCCCCTTGATGGCGCCGATGGCGAGCATCTGTCCGGCGCGTACCGACACCGGTTTGTTGTGATCGATGGCGATGCCGTCCAGCGTCGCGGCCATCGCCGCGCCGCAGAGGCCGATGATGCTGTCGGTGTTGAAGCGCAGCGTCGGTCCGTTGACGGTGAGTTCGAGCGCCGCCGTCGTCTCGGGATTGCCGACGATGGCATTGGCGAGGCGGAACGAACGCTCGTCCATCGGCCCGCTCGGCGGCACGCCGACATGCCACAAGTGCAGCCGTCCCGGCAGCTCCTGCACGCCGGACTGCGCCCCCGGCGCGATCACGTCGATGGTGTTGGGGGTGAAGGCGAAGCGGCCGAGCACGTTGGTCGCGACGCGGCCGGTGTCGAAAGCCTCGGAAGCCGCCACCTCGCGCAGGTAGTCGAGGTTGGTCTCGATGCCGCTGATCGCGGTGGCGTCCAGCGTCGTCTTCAGCTTGGCGATCGCCTGCTGTCGCGTTGCGGCCTGAACGATCACCTTCGCCAGCATCGGATCGTAGAACGGCGTCACATCGGCGCCGGTCTCGATCCAGCCGTCGATGCGCGCGTCCGATGGAAAGCTGACCCGGGTCAGGCGGCCTGCGCTCGGGCGGAAGTTCGCGTGCGGATTCTCCGCATAGATGCGCGCTTCGATCGCTGCGCCCTTCGGTGTCAGGCCGGGCAGCCCCTTGAGCGGGTCGTCGCCTGCGGCCTGCCGTACCATCCATTCGACCAGATCGACGCCGAACACGGCTTCCGTCACCGGATGCTCGACCTGCAGACGGGTGTTCACTTCGAGGAAATAGAATTCCTCGCGCGCCACATCGTAGATGAATTCGATCGTGCCGGCGGACTCGTAACTGACGCTCCTGCCGAGCGCGACTGCCGCCGCGTGCAACCGCCGGCGAACGTCGTCGCTGAGGTTCGGCGCCGGTGTCTCTTCGATCACCTTCTGGTTGCGCCGTTGCAGCGAGCAGTCGCGCTCGCCGAGCGCCACCACGTCGCCCTTGCCGTTGCCGAAGATCTGCACCTCGATATGGCGCGCCTCGGCGATGAAGCGCTCGAGGTAGACGCGGGCATCGCCGAAGCTCGCGCCGGCCGTGCGCTGCACGGTGACGAAGCGGTCGCGCAAGGCATCTGCGTCGTGGCAGAGCTGCATGCCGATGCCGCCGCCGCCGGCCGTGCTCTTCAGCATCAGCGGGAAGCCGAGGCGCTCGGCCTCCGCCATCGCCTGCTCGACATTGTCGAGCAGGCCCGAGCCCGGCAGCAGCGGCACGTCGCTCTGCTGCGCCAGCTCGCGGGCGCGGTGCTTCAGGCCGAACATCTCCAGATGCTCGGGGCGGGGACCGATGAAGCGGATGCCGCGCCTGGCGAGTTCCTCGGCGAAGCGGCGGTTCTCGGACAGGAAGCCGTAGCCCGGATGCACCGCCTGCGCGCCGGTCTTCAGGCACGCATCGATGATCGCGGCAATGTTGAGGTAGCTCTCGGCGGCCGCCGCCGGGCCGACGCGTACCGCCTCGTCGGCATCGAGCACGGGCCGGGTGAAGCGGTCGGGATCGGAGTAGACGGCGACGGAGGCGATACCCATCCGGCGCAGCGTGCGCCCGATCCGGCCTGCGATCTCGCCGCGGTTGGCGATGAGGACTTTGCTGAACATGCCTCAGCCCTCCTGCGCGTCATAGATCACCACCCGGATCGGCGTCGGAAAGAAGCCGTTGCAGGGGTTGTTGATCTGCGGGCAGTTGGAGATCAGGCACAGCACGTCCATCTCGGCGACCATCTCCACGTAGTCGCCGGGCTTCGACACGCCATCGACCACGGTGAAGTTGCCGGACGGATCGATCGGCACGTTCATGAAGAAGTTCAGGTTCGGCACGATGTCGCGCTTGGTGAGCCCGTGCTTCATCGCCTCGATCACGAAGTTCTCGCGGCAGGCGTGCTGGTAGCGGGTGTGGTGGCCGAAGCGCACGGTGTTGCTCTCGCAGGAACAGGCGCCGGCGGAGGTGTCGTGCAGGCCGCAGCTGTCGGCGGTCATGCGCAGCATGGTGCGGCCCTCGTTGGAGACGATGGCGGTGCCAGTGCTGACATAGGCCGCGCCTTGCGCGCGTAAGGTATCCTGGCTGCTGTAGCGCTCCTGCAGGTCGGACGCGTTGTAGAACAGCGTGTCCACCGCCTGCTGGCCGTGGCTGTCGATGATGCGCAGCGTCTGGCCTTTCTTCACGATCGCCGACCACGGCGCGCGTGAGGGGATGTCCTGGTCGAGAACGATGCGGGCGGAGGCGGGAATCGCGGGCATGCTCATGCGGCGCCTCCCGTGCTGCCGAGCAGCAACGCGTTGTTCTCGAAGGCGCGGATTGCCTCCGCCGAGGCCGTGCGGCACAGGTCGTTCTCGCCGGCGGGCGCGCTGCGATGGCGCACCACCTCGACCGGGTCGGACGGATAGTCGGTTGCCGGGTCGAGCGGGTGTGGGCAATTCGAGAGCGTGATCAGCAGGTCCATCTCCGCGCGCAGGTCGATGAAGTCGCCGGCGGTGCGACGGGCGCCGTTCCAGGCGAATGTCCCGTCCGCCGCGACGCTCACCGGCGCGAACAGGCTGATGCAGGGATGCACGTCGCGTCGCGCCAGCCCGAGCTTGCCTGCGGCGAGGATGAAGTTGTCGCGGGTGTTGCGGAAGCCGTCGCCATAGCGCGCCGCCGTTGTCGCCGCGGTCGAGCCGCCGGCCAGCGTGTCGTGGCCGCCGCCGGTATCTTCGACCACCGAGAGCAGCACGCGGCCCATGTCGGACAGGATCACCCGGCCCTTGCGCAGCTCAGCGGTCCACTGCACCTTGATGGTGTCCGCATAGTTCAGCCGTTCGCTGACGTCGTGGCGGTTCCATGCGAGCAGGCTGACGCAGGATTTGCCGCTGGCATTGACGATGCGCAGTGTCTCGCCGCGATCGAGCCGCGTGGTCCAGTACCAGCCGCCCGGAATCGTCTCGTGATGGATCACCGAGGCCGCCGCGATCGGCGCGCCGTCACGCGGTGTCGGCGCCGGCAGCGCCTTCGGGGCATGGCGCTGGCCCGCGGCTTTCAGGTCCTCGTATCGCTTCCGGTTGGTTTCGACTTCGGCCTTCTGCTCCTCGGTCAGGATCATCGGCAACCTCTCTGAGACGCTGTGCCGGGTCGTCCCGGCATGTGCTCCCTCGCGGCCGGGTCGTCCCGTCCAGAGCGGTGTGCGGTGTGCTGCGCGCTGGCGACGCGCCGCGGAAACACTTCGAGATCGCGCGAGATGGTCGCGCCGTAACGCTCGCGCTCCTCGGCGCGGTTGCGGTGGCGTTCGAAGGCGATGACGCGGGTGGCGAGGCTGAACGCCTCGCTGAGATCGTGCGTCACCATCACCACGGTCAGCTCGGTCTCGTGCCAGAGCCGCTTCATCAGCTCGTGGATGTCGGCGCGGATGCCGGGATCGAGCGCGCCGAACGGCTCGTCGAGCAACAGGATCTTTGGCCCGCGCATGATCGCCTGCGCCAGCGCCAGCCGCTGCTGCATGCCGCCGGACAGCGCCGCCGGATATTTGCTCTCGTGGCCGGCGAGGCCGACCTCGGCCAGCAGCGCCATCGCTTCGTCGCGGGCCTTGCGATAGGCCGCGCCGAACAGCTTGCCGAGCAGACGCGACTGCTGCAGCTCGCGGCCGAGCATCACGTTCTGCAACACGGTGAGATGTGGAAACACCGAGTAGCGCTGGAACACGACGCCGCGATCGGCATCGGGCTCCGGCTTCAGCGGCGCGCCGTCGATCAGGATCTGCCCGCGCGTCGGCGTCTCCTCGCCGAGCAGCATGCGCAGGAAGGTGGTCTTGCCGCAGCCGGAGGGGCCGACCAGGGCGATGAACGCGCGCGGGGCGATGTCGAGCGAGATGCGCTCGAGCACGATGTGGTCGTCGTATTCCTTCCAGACGTTGTCGATGCGGATCGCGCTCATGCGGGCCTCACCGCGGCGAACCAGGGGAAGGCTTTCCGCTGCAGCAGCCGCAAGGCGGCATCCATCGCGAAGGCGAGGACGGTGATCCAGATGACGTACGGGATGATCACGTCCATCGACAGATAGCGCCGCACCAGGAAGATGCGGTAGCCGAGACCGGAGTCGGAGGCGATCGCTTCGGCTGCGATCAGGAACAGCCATGCCGGTCCAAGCTGCAGCCGCAGGGTGTCGATCAGTCGCGGCAGCAGTTGCGGCAACACCACGCGCATCGCCACCAGCCACGACGATGCGCCCAGCGTCTGCGCCTTGATCAGCTGCTCGCGCGGCAGCTCGAGCACTCTCATGGCGAGATCGCGCACCATGCAGGGCAGGGTGCCGATCACGATCAGCGCGATCTTGGAATTCTCGCCGAGCCCCATGACGATGAACAGGATCGGCAGCAGCGCCAGCGGCGGCACCATCGAGGAGACCGAGACGAACGGCGCCAACAGCGCGTTCGCGCTCGGCAGCAGGCCGATGACGACGCTGAGCACCAGCGCGAGCCCGGTCGAGATCGCGAGCGCCGAGCCGAGCCGACCGAGGCTCGCCAGCGTGTCCGACAGCATCAGGATGCTGCCGGTGCGTACATCGGTTTCGAACGCCATGCGCTTGACCGCGTCGATCATGCTCGGCAGCGCCGGCAGCAGCTTGTCGTTCGGGTTCTCGGCGAGGCGGATCGCCGAACCGGTGAAGTAGGCGACCGCCAGCAGCACGAATGGAAGCGCGGCCAGGTAGATGCCCGTGGCCCGGCCGGGCCTGAGATTCATGAAACGCATGCGGACGGTCCCTGCTTGGTATGCCGCGCTCAGAGCTTGCCCTTGGCGGCGGCGTCCATGTAGGTCGCGTCGAAGCGCAGCTTGATATTGGCCTTGTCGCCGAGCACGCTCTTGTCGGCGAGTTCGATGCCGACGACATCGGCGGACTTCGCGTCCTTGCCGAGCAGGCCCTTCTCGAACAGGAATTTGCGCACGCGGTCCATGGTGGTGCCGATGGTCGCGCTCTTGGTGAACGCCTCCGCTTCAGCGGCCTTGGAGAACAGGCGGGTGGAGGCGAGCTGGCTCTCGAAGCCCGCGAGGTCGGTGCCGGAGGCCTTGGCCATCGCCTCCTTGGCGTCCTTGGCGGCGGCGTCGGTGCCGGTCATCCTGGCGAGGGTTTCGTACCAGATGCCCGCCAGCGCCTTGCCGAAGTCCGGATTGTCCTTCAGGACCGCGGTGTTGACGACCATCAGGTCCATGATCTCGCCGGGGATCTGCGAGGAATCGAACACCTTCTTGGCATCCGGGCTGGCGAGGATCTCGGCGACGATCGGATTCCAGGTGACGACGGCGGTGACGTCGGGCGTCTTGTAGGCGCCGGCCATGTCCGCGTCCGAGGTGTTCACCACCTTCACGTCCCGCTCGGCGAGCTTGACGCCTTCCAGCGCGCGGGCCAGCAGATAGTGCGAGACCGAGAACTCGACGAGGTTGACCTTCTGGCCCTTGACGGCGGCAAGGTCGCCCTTGCCCTTCAGGATCACCGCGTCGTTGCCATTGGAGAAGTCGCCGACGATCATCGCCGTGGTGTCGACGCCGCCGGCGGCCGGGATCGACAGCGCGTCCATGTTGGTGATCGTCACGGCGTCGAAGGCGCCCGCCGTGTACTGGTTGACCGACTCGACATAGTCATTGAACTGCTTGACCTCGATCGTGAGGCCATACTTGTCGGCCCATTTCTTGACGATGCCGGTGTCGGCGGCATAGCCCCAGGGCATCCAGCCGACATAGATCGACCAGGCGATCTTGAAGCTCTTCTTGGCCTGCGCGTGGGCGGGCACAGCCGTCGCGGCGCCAAGCAGCAGGACGGCGCAGGCCAGTGCGGCTATCGATGTGAGACGTCTCATTTCAAAATCCCCTTCTGCGGCTTCGCGAAAGGGATTGGTGCATGGACCATCGCGCCACCAATCCCTTGGTTTGACGAGGTCTCCCGGGCTTTTGTCCCGCCGTGCACCTGCGAGGATTTGTCCCTCGCAAGCAGTCGCTCTCGGACCAGCGCCTCCTGGCAGGAGGCCGGAACCCTAGCGGCTAACTCGAACACAAGAATGCAGGTTGTGTGCCAGCGTCGCGTCGCTTGATTCCGCAAGGATTTCTGCTGGCGTGATGGTTCTCCGCCGACCGATGGCGCGCGTCTTGGAATGCGCTTTGGGCAGTCTGCTCAAATTTTGGTCAGCCGTCGGGCGCGCGTGCATCGGAGCGATCGCCGGTGCGCGTCATCCGCGGCTGCGCGCGCGGGCGCTCAAGAACGCAAACAAAACAACGCGAAGGTTGGTTCGCACCGCACGCAAGTGGAATCGTCTGAAGACCGTCATCGCAGCACCTCGTCCTGTTATCCCGGCGATGGTCATGCATAATGCGCGCCAGATCGCAGGCGGCGCGATGGCCGGAACAATTGCAGCTGGTGCGCGGGCTATGCTGGTGGAGCGGGCAGCCGAAGGGCGGCGTTCGCAACGGTACGCCGTGCCGCTTCGGCCGTCCTTGCTCGGCTTCTGCCGTCAGCACCGCGGGTGCGCGGTGCTGGTTCCTGAATGGCGAACGGCCTGCCGCTGCTCAGGCGCTGCAGGCGGCGCTGAGCACGGCCTTGACGGAGGCGGTGGCGACGTCGCTGTCGATGCCGACGCCGAACACGCGACGGCCGTCGGCGGTGCGGCACTCGAGATAGGCAGCGGCCTTGGAGTCCGAACCGTGCTTCAGCGCATGCTCGTGGTAATCGACGACGTCGATCGCGAGCCCGCAACTGTCGGCGAGTGCGGCCAGCGCGCTGGAGATCAGCCCGTTGCCGCGGCCGTTGATGCTGAGCAGGCGGCCGTCCACCCGCACCTGGCCGCTGAACGTGCGCTGCTGGTCGCCGCGGCGGCTGCCGGTCTTGTAATCGACCAGCTCGAACCGCTGCGGGCTGGTCAGGTGATAGGCGCTGCAGAAGATCGACCAGATCATCTCGGCGGTCATCTCCTTGCCGGTGCGGTCGGCTTCCTCCTGCACGCGGCGGCTGAAGTCGATCTGCAGATGGCGCGGCAGCTTCAATCCCTGATCCTGCTCGATCACCCAGGCGACGCCGCCCTTGCCGGACTGGCTGTTGACGCGGATGACGGCTTCGTAGGTCTCGCCGATGTCGGCCGGATCGATCGGCAGATATGGCATTTCCCAGACGCCGTCGTTGCGGCTGCGATGCGCCTCGAAGCCCTTGCGGATCGCGTCCTGGTGCGAGCCGGAGAAGGCGGTGTGCACCAGTTCGCCCGCGTAAGGGTGGCGCGGATGCACCGGCAGGGCGTTGCAGTGCTCGACCGTGCGGACGACGCTGCGCATATCGGGGAAATACAGCTTCGGATCGATCCCCTGTGTGTACAGGTTCAACGCCAAGGTGACGATATCGACATTGCCGGTGCGTTCGCCGTTGCCGAACAGGCAGCCTTCGACGCGATCGGCGCCGGCCAGCAACGCGAGCTCGGTCGCTGCGACCGCCGTGCCGCGGTCGTTATGCGGATGCAGGCTGATGATGACGCTGTCGCGGCGCGAGATGCGGCGGCAGAACCACTCGATCTGATCGGCATAGACGTTCGGCATCGCCACCTCGACGGTGGCCGGCAGGTTGAGAATGACCGGATGCTCCGGCGTCGGCTGCCAGATGTCGAGCACGCGCTCGCAGATCTCGAGCGCGAACTCCGGCTCGGTGAAGCAGAACGTCTCGGGCGAGTACTGGAACGTCCAGCGCGTGTCCGGCTGCTTGCGGCTTTCCTCCAGCATGGCGGTGGCGCCTTCGCGGGCGAGATCGACGATCTCGCGCTGGCTCATCTGGAAGACGACGCGGCGGAACAGCGGCGCGGTGGCGTTGTAGAGATGGACGATCGCCTGCTTGGCCCCCTGCAACGATTCGAACGTGCGCGCGATCAGGTCGGCGCGCGATTGCGTGATCACCTGGATCGAGACGTCGTCGGGGATCAGCGCGTCGTCGATCAGCCGGCGGACGAAATCAAACTCGGTCTGCGAGGCGGAGGGAAACGCGACTTCGATCTCCTTGAAGCCGACCCCGACCAGCGTCTTGTAGAAGCGCAGCTTCTTCTCGACGTCCATCGGGTCGGCCAGCGACTGGTTGCCGTCGCGCAGGTCGGTGGAGAGCCAGCGCGGCGCTGTGGTGATCTGCCGGGTGGGCCATTGCCGATCAGGCATGGCGACGGGAGAGACAAAGGGGCGATACTTGGTTTCAGGGTTGGTCAACATGATGCGCATCCGTGCGTCTGAGGTGTTCGTCAGGGTTGAACACGGCAGATACGGCCGCCGGACTGCCGTTAGCCTCGGCGGCCGCCGGTAAGTCGCAGCGAGAGCGCAAGCCGCATCGCGATCGCAGCCGAATCCGTGCGCGCCCGGGCGGGCGACGGCAGCGAAACGGCGAGGGTGAGCGATCGGGACACGGAATTTCCGAGAACGGCTTTCTTGAATGAGATGGCCTGACTATAACCCTGCCAAATCTGACCTTCTCGCGCAAGGGTGCCATTTTTCGTCGAAAAAGGGTCAAATTCACGGTTTGCATGCCGACGCATGCCAGAGGGATCGAACGATGCAGGCAACT
Organism: Afipia sp. P52-10; assembly: GCF_000516555.1. Taxonomy (NCBI): domain Bacteria; kingdom Pseudomonadati; phylum Pseudomonadota; class Alphaproteobacteria; order Hyphomicrobiales; family Nitrobacteraceae; genus Afipia; species Afipia sp. P52-10. The sequence continues at coordinate 2,205,406 of NZ_AZSJ01000003.1, forward strand.
CCCGCACCGGCGCTGAATCCGGTGACGCTGCTGGCGGTGGACGACCAGGCATTGCCGGGGCAGCGCCATAGCCATGCCGAGGCTCAGTTGCTCTATGCGGTCAGCGGCGTGTTTACGGTCGCGACCGACCGTGGCGTCTGGGTGGTGCCGCCAAACCGGGCGGTGTGGGTGCCCGCCGGCGTGGAGCACATCACCGCGAGCAGCGGTCCGATCAAGTTCCGGGCGCTGTTCGTCGCGGCCGGAGCGGAGCGGCGGCTGCCGGATGATTGCTGCGTGGTCGAGGTTTCGCCGCTGCTGCGCGAAATGATCGTGCGACTGGCGTCCATCGACGGCCGTCCTGAGCATGCGGCCTATGCCTTGCGGCTGTCGCTGCTGTTGCTCGACGAACTGACGATCCTGCCGGTGCAGCCGCTCAGCCTGCCGATGCCGCGCCACCCGCGGCTCGCCGCCTTCTGCGCGGCGGTGCAGGCTGATCCGGCGCATGCGGTGGTGCTGGAGGAGGCCGCAGCGCGGCTCGGCGTCAGCCGCCGCAGCTTCATGCGCCTGTTCCTGCGCGAAACCGGCATGACGTTTGGCCGCTGGCATCAGCAGGCGCGGCTTCTGGACGCGCAGCTGCGGCTCGCGCAGGGGCATTCGATCCTCAGCGTGGCGCTCGACTGTGGCTATCAAAGTCCGAGCGCGTTCGCGGCCGCGTTCCGCCGCGCCCTCGGCAAGGCTCCGAGCGAATATTTCGCGCGCTGACCATGACCGCGTTGTCGAGCGAAGGCCTGTGCTGGACCTGACCCGGGATGGGCACTGGATCGCGCGGAGAAGGCGTGCCACGACAAGACCTGAGAGCTTCGGCTCTGATGCCATCAGAACCGAAAATGCTCTGACGGCTTGTCTGCGGCGGGATCTTGCGTCCACCTTGTGCGATCATCGTCGCGTGCGCGAGGAAGACATGAGCAACTGGCCATGAGCAACTGGCAAACCTGGGCGCTGCTGTCGGCGGCTTTTGCCGCTCTGACGGCGATCTTCGCCAAGGTCGGGGTCGAGGACATCAATCCCGATTTCGCGACCTTCCTCCGCACGATCGTCATCCTCGTGGTGCTGGCGGCTATTCTGGCCAGCCTTGGCGAATTCCGTTCGCTGGGCTCGATCTCGGGCCGGACCTACGTCTTCCTCGGCCTGTCCGGTTTGGCGACGGGCGCGTCGTGGCTTTGCTACTTCCGCGCGCTAAAGCTCGGTCATGCATCGCAGGTTGCACCGATCGACAAGCTGAGCGTGGTGCTGGTGGCGGTGTTCGGCGTGGTGTTTCTCGGCGAGAAGCTGTCCGTTCCGAATTCGATCGGCGTGGCGCTGATCGCATCGGGCGCGATTCTCGTCGCAGTGAAGCCCTGAGTCCCGAATCGCCATTCTGATTCGGCCGCTTTGCTCGGCCGGTCCGCTGGTAGGCACCGGATGTTGCCGGATTCCGTATGCGATGTTCGGGCTTTCTCAACTCTGCGTCCGGTTCTCCACAGCTCGCGGCCGAACGCTGCAATCTTAACTGATTACGTTCACCGATCGGCAAGCACCCCATGCGATCGAGAGCGGGCCGTGACGATGCTGTTGCGGCTCGCCCTGGCTTGGTTGATGCGGCGAACATTCAAACGGACCGGTGTGGGGCCGGTGTGATCGGGGTGTGCAGGATTGACCGCGCGGTTCGGTGATGTCTGGCAGCGTCTGCGACGGCTGTGCGGCGGCTTCCGCTGCGCGCCGGGCGAACGCGACCATGGCGTGCGCCAGAAACTCCTGGTCGGCGCGGTGATCGCGATAGCCTGCACGGCGATTCTCGCCATGAGCGTGATCGTGCGCTCCTATGGCGACTATCAGCGCGCGCGCGACAATCTGATCGGGCTGGAGAGCTTTCGTCTCATCCTGGAAACCGCGAACCTGCTGTCGGCGGAGCGTGGTCCCTCCAACAGCGTGCTCGGCGAAGGGGTGAAGTCGGAAGGCCCGCTCGCCGCCCGCCTCGCCCTGTTCCGAACCCGTAGCGATGCCGCGCTCGGCACGCTGTTTGCGATGTCGCATTCGAAGACGACCGGGGTGGTGATCCCGGCCGCGCTGCTGACGCCGGTTCGCGACCAGCTCGTGGCCGCCCGGCGCGAGGTCGATCGCGTGGCGGCGCTGCCGCCGCCCTTGCGCAGTCTCGCCGACGTGCAGTCGGTGATCGAGAACATGTTCCAGGTGGTCGATACATTTCAGACGGTGATCCGCTGGAAGGCTGCGCAGCTCACCATCTCGAACCCGGATCTCGCGGGTGAGGTGCTGGCCAGCCGGATGTTCGGCGAGCTGCGCGAGTATGGCGGGCGGCTGGCGTCGGAGATCATGGCGCCGATCGCGGTGCGCGAGCCGCAGCCGGTGAAGAATCTCGCCGCCGCCAACCAGACGCGCGGCCGGTTGATCGAGCTGTGGAATCTTGCCGGCGTGCAGGGCGCGCTCGGCCTGCGTCATCCCCGCTTTGCCGAGGCGCTGCGCGACGTCGAGCGCGAGTTCTTCGGCGACGGTGTGGCGATGGTCGATGCGCTGATCGCCGAGGGACGCAAGTCCGGTGATTATTCGATGACGGCGGAGGAGTTGACGAACCGCTTCGTGCCGACGCTCGAGCCGCTCGAGCGCGCGCGCAAGGTCTTCCTCGATCTCACGGTGGATGAGCTGAACGAGGTCCGCAGCAAGGCGCTGACGATGCTGGGCGGCACGATCGGCATCACCGCGCTGTTCGTCGCGACGTTGCTCGGGCTGATCCTCGCCGCGCAGCGGTTCATCTTCAATCCGCTGCTGCAGGCCCACAACGAGGTGGTCGGATTGACCACCGCCGGCGCTGTCGCATCCGGCCGCGTCGTGCAACACGCGCCCGAGATCCGCCGTCTGTTCGAGGCGATCAGCGCGCTGCGCGACAACCTCGCCGAGCGCGATTCGCTGACGCAGCATCTGCGCCAACTGGCGGAAACCGACGGGCTGACCGGCCTGCTCAACCGGCGGATGCTGGACCTCGTCGGCGAGAACCGTGCCGGCACAGCCGGCGATGGCAGGGCCTGCTTGATCTTGATGGACATCGACCATTTCAAGACCATCAACGACGGCTACGGCCATCTCGAAGGCGACCGGGTGCTGAAGGAGTGCGTGCAGCGCGTCGGCGCGATGCTGCGGGCCAGCGATATCTTCGCCCGGTTCGGCGGCGAGGAGTTCGCGATCCTGATTCCAGATGGCGATTTCGCCGCCGCGGTCGCGCTGGCCAAGCGCGTTCGCTACGTGCTGCAGACCGGCCCATTCGCGCTGACCAGCGGCCACGAGCTGCGGATCACCGCGAGCTTCGGCGTCGCCACCGGTCATCTCGGCCGCGCGTCGTGGCCGCGCTTGATCGAGGCCGCCGATGCCGCGCTCTACCGGGCGAAGTCGGAAGGCCGCAACCGCGTGCGGGTGGCCGAGACGATCCATCTGGTTCCGCCAATGACGCCGCTCGATGCGGAGCATGATCAGGATTCCGGGCGATCGCTGGCGTCGCTTTAGAACGCGATAGCTCAAGCGATGTCGCCGGCTATGGTGCTGTGTGAGGCAAGTCACAGTGATGCGGCGGCGGTGCGCCCATGCTGGTCCATGAGGCAGTCATTTCAGGAGTTCGCCCGTGCGCAGCATGACCGGTCACGACATCTCGGCCCAGCGCTTCCTGGTCATCGGATGCGTCGGCGTCGTCGCGCTGATCGCGGTGCTGCTGGTCGTTGCCGTTCATTGATCGCGCACGGCACGGCGGCTGGATGTCTGCCGGCTTGAACTGAGCCGCGGCCTGCCGCGACTCCTCTGCAAGACCAGATCGTGCGGCGATACGGATCATGCTGCCGACCGCACGGGCTGCTATAGATAGCCGGCGTGACCGGAGGGAGAGTCCCATGCTGCGTCATTTGAAGGCGGCCGCCGCCGTCAGCCTGCTGGCGCTGATCGCCAGTCATCCCGCATTCGCCGAGAACCGCGTCGCGCTGGTGATCGGCAACTCGGCCTATCGCGCGGTGCCGGCGCTGCCGAACGCCCAGAACGATGCCGGCAAGATGAGCGAGATGCTCGGCGCCGCCGGCTTCGAGGTGACGAACGCGCCGGACCTGTCGCAGGACGATCTGCGCAAGACGATCGGCGAATTCGCCGGCAAGCTCGCGGCCAAGGGGCCGGATACAGTGGCGCTGGTGTTCTATGCGGGCCACGGCATCCAGGTCGATGGCGAAAACTTCATCGTTCCCGTCGATGTCGATCCGAAGCGCGAGGCCGATATTCCGCTGCAGGCGGTGCGGCTGAACGATGTGTTGAACACGCTGAATTCGGTGCCGAACAAGGCGCGTATCGTCATGCTCGATGCCTGCCGCAACAACCCGTTCCCGGCGATCAGCCAGTCGACGGGGCGCGGGCTCGCCATGGTCGATACCAAGTCCGGCGCGCCGGGTACCTTCATCTCCTATTCCACCTCGCCTGGATCCGAGGCCGAGGACGGCTCCGGCGCCAACAGCCCGTATACCGCCGCGGTGCTCAATGTGGCGCGCGAGCCGGGCCTGTCGATCGAGGATGCGTTCAAGCGCGTGCGCGTGGCGGTGAACGAGGCGACGCAAGGCCGGCAGGTGCCGTGGGAGAGCTCGTCGCTGACCGGCGACTTCCGTTTCTTCACCGCTGCGGACGCAGCGCAGGCAACCGCTGCCGGTGCGGCCGCTTCGGCGCCGAAGTCCGCCGTGACGCGCTCGATCGATGACTGGAAGCGTGAGCTGCAGGGCAAGCAGCCGTCGGCCGCCTACGATCTGGTGCTGACGGAGAATTCGATCGAAGCCTACGAGGCGTTCGTCGTGCTGTTTGGCGAATCGCCGTTTGCTGCGCGCGCTCGCACGCTGCTCGATCGTCGCAAGGAAATGCTGGCCTGGAACGAGGCGACCCTCATCAACACGCCCGCATCTTATCGCGCGTTCGTCGCCGCTTATCCGGGCAGCGATCTCGCCGCCACCGCGCGCAAGCTCGAGGAGCGCGTGCGCAACCGCTCGCTGAATGCGAATGCGGCGGTGCTGCCGGGAGCGGTGCCGGTCAATGCGACGCCGGTTCCGGTCAATGTGGCGAGCGCGCCGGCGGCGTGCCCCTGCAACATCGCGCCGAAGCAGCCGAAGCAGCCGGTGAGGACGCGGGTCGAGCGGTCCGAGCCCGAGCCGAAACTCAAGCCGAAGCCGGTGAAGCGCGCGGCTGTGCCACCTCCGCCTCCGCCGCGGCGCGTGCGGCCGCCGACCGACGATGATGTGGTTTATGCGCCGCCGCCGCGCGTGGTGGTGCCGCCGCCGATCATTGGGGGAGGCATCGTCATCGGTGGTGGCGGTTATCGGCCCGGTGGCTATCGACCTGGCGGTTACCGGCCGGGCGGCTATCAATCCGGCAGCCGGTATCCCGGCGGCCCTCGTCCGCCGACGGGTTCGCAGCGCTACGACTATCGCTGAGGGAAGAAGATCAGCTACGTGAGTTCATTTCGGAGGCATGTCAGCTATCTTCGAAAATGGACTGCCTGAAGACAGGACTCGCCTCTTTGTGGATCGCAGCTAACACGGCCGCTCAAATAGTTTGAGACGTTGTTGACCCAGGATAGCTGCCGGTCGATGCCGCGTGTCACCGGCTCACCAAGTGGCCCGCCGAAGTCAAATGGCCAGAGACCAACTGGGATCAGCGTGAGCGAAAGGTCGTGAGTCCGATAGCCCTTATCAAAGACCGACTGCAGATCATCCGGCCGTACAATTTGCGCTGTCTTTGGATTCTTTAAATCGGAGAAAGTGACAAGTGTCGGAATCAGATTGCCTCTGACAGGCACCGTATCCGTCAAGCTTTTGATCTTCTCAAATGGCGCCTTGCGACCGATGGCGGCGAGTGCGTTCTCGACCAGATATACTGCCGTCCGTTGTCTCCGCATTGTTGCCGCGGGCCAGTGTTACAAAAGCTTATGGTCTTGGTCCAAATCGATAAAGATCGCATCTCCTCTGACGCCGATCGACCCGTCGCCGGGCAGCAAAGGCGGGTCCTTGCTTAAGTGAACGGCATAGACACCGGATGCGGATTTGATGCCGTCCGGCGTCTCCATGGATGGTGAGCCGGTATTTGTAGTCAGGCCGTGCCAGATAGAGCCAGCCGCGGAACAGCAAGAGAACGATGACGACAGCGCCGACGGCGCGCGGAGAGAGCGTCAGCGCCGCCGAAGGTCCGCTCCGTGGAGCCATGATGTGAGCCGCCCTGCCGGCTGGGGCTTCACCGTAGCGGCCGAGACAATGCCTGCAAACAACGGAAGCAGGCGATGCGCGCTGCTTTTAAAGTAAGGCAAGCAGAAGCTTAATGCCCGCGATATGTATGCTTGGGACGTGTGTGCCTGGCATGGATGCGGCTGTAGACCACCGTCACCACTCGATGCGGGCGTAGTGGGCGCCGCGATGGTCGAGTTCGTCGGCGATCTGGTCGGACCACATCCGCCAGTCGGAATTCTCGCGCACCTGGAACGGCCGCAGGTCCGGATTGCCGTCGTCCTCGTCGAGTGCGAGCTTGACGGCTTGATAGAGCATCAGCAGTCCGTGGGTCGAAAGCTGCTGGATGTCCATGGTGCCCCTGTTCAACGTGATCTCGGTCATGACAGCGCCTCAACGAAGGTTTGCGACGTTCGGTTCCGCCCGGAGGCCTTGATTCACCAAGCCTATGGGGCATCCGCATGCGCGGACGGCGGCGGAATCTGGGCACCGGTCCTCGTTCCGGACCGGGATGATGAGGATCAGGGAAAACCTTGAACAGAAGGATAACGTCGTCTGCCTGGTCCTCCGTCTGCGGGACCTGGCCCAGGTGGCGCTCATCGGCGTCATTCATTTTCGCCGCAGCCGCGTTCCATCGCCGCCGTTCCAACAACGGGTCGGTTGCGGTACGTCAGATGACATGAACTATCCGTTCGATGATCGCTACCGGCGCGAGGTTACCGCGCTTTGCGCGTCCTTCGTCCGCCTGCCCGAGGGCGAGGCGCATCGTCCGCTGAAGCGTGCGGCAGTCGCCATCGCGCTGGTCGAGGCCGAGGTGGATGCGGGGGAGGCCGCGTTCCTGCTGACGCGGCGGACCGACAAGCTGCGCGCCCATGGCGGCCAGTGGGCGCTGCCCGGCGGTCGCTGCGATGCCGGCGAGACGGTCGCGCAAGCGGCGTTGCGCGAACTTGAGGAGGAGGTCGGATTGCGCCTCGGCGCCGATGCGGTGCTCGGTCTGTTGGACGACTATCCGACCCGCTCGGGTTATCTGATCACGCCGGTCGTCGTCTGGGCCGGACGCGGTGCGGCCCTGCAGCCGAATCCGGATGAGGTCGCCTCCGTGCATCGGATTCCGCTGAAGGACATCACGCCCGAGCATGTGGTGAGCTTCGCGTCGATCCCCGAGAGCGATCGGCCGATCGTGCGCATCCTGATCAACGGCAACCATGTCAACGCGCCGACCGCGGCGATGATCTATCAGTTCCGCGAGATGCTGGTGGGGCGGCTGACGCGCGTGGCCGAGTTCGAGCAGCCCGTGTTCGCCTGGCGCTGAGCGGAGCAGTCCGGCAACACGCGTAGATCATACTCTATCGTACGCGCACTCTTATAGAACTCGCACTCTATCGAACCCGCACGTAAGCCGGCTGCAGGCCGGGATGCATCCGTGACAGTGCAAGGCTCGTGCGCATCCGGAAGCGGCGTGACGGCGGTGTGCGCCGGGCCGGAATCAGGAAGGCGGCGAGTGGTTGCGTCTTACGCCGCGATGCGAGCAACGGCGCACCGCGATGCAGCGAGATCGTGACGTAGGCGAGACAGCCCGCAACGCCGGCGCAGAGCACGGCGGAGAGGGACGCGGCGGTGAGCCAGAACCAAATCGTCATGGTCGGACCATCGGCTTTCAGCGTTGCATTCATACGACGCCCCAAGCCAACATTCGGTTCGCGCAATCGTTCCAAATTATGACCGGACTTCGGTATCAGTCAGGCGCTTGGCGTTCGAGCCATGCGGCCCGGACACGTCTCGGCCAGCGCCAAATACCGGGCGACGACGCTTTGCCGCAGATGAGCCGTCGGTCGCTGAACGACCGCGCGATCTGCCGCACATGACGAAAGCGCCGCTGCTGGGCAACGGCGCTTTCGTTCGTTAAGTCGTCTGCTGAGTGCTGTCGCCGGCGCGATGTCGGCCAGCGATTGCGCAAGGCTCTTAGATCTTCTGTGCGGTCCAGGTGCCCGAGCACGGGCCGCCGCGCCAGGTGCCGGAGCCGGATGCCTCGGCGAGCTTGCCGATGCCGAACGCGCGCTTGATGCCCTGGATCACGGTCACGGTGATGCCGCCATGATCGGCAACGCGGCCGGTCACACCAACTTCCGACATGCTGGAAGCGATGCGGCCAGCATTGATCTGGATCGGCAGCGCCACGCCGGTCTCGCACGTACCCTTGGTGGTGACGATGCTGACGGTCCAGGCGCCGTCGAACGACGCCTTGGCCGAGGTGCCGGCGGCGAGGGCGAGGCCGCTCGCGATGGCCACGATGGCCAGGCGGCTCTTGGTGATCTTCAACACAATAACGTCCTTCTCAAATCACGCGCGGAAGCGTGGGAAGCGCGATCAGTCCCGTCGTCTGGAGGTTCGCGTCATCGGGTCCGGCGCCCAAACGGCAATGTCCGGTTTCGATCGAACGGAATGACATTCCTGTCCATTAAGGGCAAATGGGGCGACTTCGAGGCGCTGCACAAGCATGAAGCTCTGCGTAAACCGCAGGCGTGCCGCGGGCTTCAGCCGCCGTTCAGAAAGAGGCCGCCGACGGGCAACCCGCCGACGGCCCCCCGGGCGTTACGCCGGATCCACGACGCATACTCACATGGACCCGAACCCGGAATGCCGTTTTCGGCCGGTATGCATGAACCGTCAAAGCAAACCGAGTCTTAACGTAAAGCATCAAGCTTAACCGATCGGTCGGCCCTGCCGGGCCGCGGCGACGATGTCCGGTTTGCGACGTTGCGGTTGAATTGTGCCGCGATTTCCTCTCTTTAGCCGATGCGCGGCTTGCTTATAGAACCGCGTTCCGCGCAGCGGACCACGGCACCCTCCAAACCGGAGGCGCGGCAGGTGTCCGGCGCGAAAGCACCAGATAAGGTCAGTGGAGGACCGCCGATGATCAGCCTTCCGTTCCGCACCCGCAGGTCCCGGACCCGTGCGTCCCGCCCGCAGCCGGGATTGCGTGTCACATGGTTCGCGGCCGCTATCGTTGCCGCCGTCGTGCCGTTTGCGGCGACACCGGCACGGGCGCAGTCCTATCCGGACCGGCCGATCACCATGGTCGTGGCGTTCGCGCCCGGCGGCTCGACCTCGATCGTCGCCCGTGCGGTGGCGGACCGCATGAGCGAGACGCTCGGCCAGAAGGTCATCATCGACAACCGTCCCGGCGCCGGCGGCACCATCGGCACCAAGGCCGTCGCCGGCAGCGCGCCGGATGGTTACACCATCGCGCTCGGCTACACCGGTACGCTGGCGATCGGCCCGACGCTCTACAGCCATGCCGGCTACGACCCGCGCAAGGATTTCGCGCCGATCGGCCTGATCGGCAACGCGCCGAATTCGCTGGTGGTGCATCCGTCGTTCCCGGCGAAGACCGTCGCCGAGCTGATCGCCTACGCCAAGGCCAACCCCGGCAAGGTGAACTTCGGCTCCGCCGGCGTCGGCACCGCGAGCCACGTCTCCGGCGAATACTTCGCCAACGCCGCCGGCATCAAGCTGATCCACATTCCCTACAAGGGCACTGGCCCGGCGCTGACCGACCTGATCGGCGGCCATATCCCGATGGCGTTCGCGCCGATTCCGGCAACCCATTCGAACATTTCCGGCGGTACGCTGCGGGCGCTCGCAGTCACCAGCACCACCCGCATCGCGCTGTTGCCGGACGTGCCGACGATTTCGGAGGCGGGTCTCACCGGCTTCGATGCCTCGCTCTATTATGGCCTGGTGGCGCCGGCCGGCACGCCGCGGCCGATCATCGACAAGCTGAACGCGGCTTTGCGTGAAGCCCTGGACTCGGACGACGTGAAGAAGCGTCTGGTCGCCGACGGCACCAACGTCACGCCATCGACGCCGGAGGAGTATGCGGCGTTCATCGATACCGACGAGGCCAAGTGGTCGAAGATCGTCAAGGCCTCCGGCGCCAAGGGCGACTGAGAAGGGTGACTGAGAGTGAATGAGGGGCGATAACGGACGCCCGTTGTCGGGCGCTGCGCATAATTGAGCCGGAATTGGTTGCGATAGCGCAGCGCACGGCATGCTGCCGGGGGCGAGGACCGATTTTGAAGACACGTTGCTTGCGGCTGGCGTTGCTCGCGCTGCCGTTCCTGCCAGTCGCGGCTTTCGCTCAAGCGCAGGGGGCGCCGCCTGCGGGCACGTCCGCGCCCAGTGCCGAGGCGATGGCCGATTATCACCGACGCTTGCGCGACTACACGCTCGCCTCGCAGAGCTACGAGAGCGAAGCGCACGCTTATTGGCGCGCGGTGGTCGAGAAGCGGCAGGCGCGCAGCGCCAAGCGGCGCGCCGGTCAGGACGTTACCCTCGACGACTATGTGCTGACCCAGCCGCCGGTCTATGCCGGGCCGCCGCGGCCGGTTGATCCGTCGGCGCCTAACAAGCCGCCGCCGCAGCCACGCGACAAGAAGTATGTGCCGACGATCCCGGAGATGCTGGATTCAGCGCGGCGCTTCTTCCAGTTCGTGCCGCAGCGGCCGGCGAGCGAGGCCGAGTTCAAGCGGGCCTATGCGCAGGCGCTGACCGCCGAGGGTGTGCCGCCCGAGATCGCCATCCGCCTCTACGCCTTCGAGACCGGCGGCAACGGCACCTACGACGTGCAGTCGGGCTTGCTCAACGCCCGGCCCGGCGCCAAGCCGTTGTCACCGGCGGTCGGCTACAACCAGCTGCTGATCACCTACACCATGCATCTGCTCGCCGACTATGGCGACGATGTCGTTCGCCTGCTGCAGGCGAAGGCGCTGCCCGGTCAGCAGCGCGAGGCGATGCAGACGAAGATCGCGGCGCTGCGCCGCATGGTCGCCTTCAGCCGCATGGTGCCGGCCGACTGGAATGCGCAGGAGAAGCTCGGCGAAACCCAGCAGGGCTGGGGCGTGCAGGCGGTGCTGCTCGATGTCGATATCGGCCCGCTGCTGCAGGCGCGCAAGCTCACCGGCTCGTTCCGCTTCGCCCGCATGCGCGGCCATCGCGATCGGCTGAGCGCGGCGGAGATGCAGATGATGAACCTGATGGGCGATGGCAACGGCCTCGACATCATCACCATGCCGCAGGCGTGGCGCGACCGGGTGCCGACGTCGAACTTCTTTCAGCGCCGCGGCTATGAGCGCAACACGGTGGCGATCCGCAACAATACGGTGGCGAAGTTGCTCGCCGTCACCGACCAGCGCATGGACGCGGGCTCCCGCGAGGCGGGCGCGCGCGAGCTTGCCGCGTCGTTTTAGGGTGCGATTGATCTGACATTGCGGATTGATCACGGCGTCATTCCGGGACGCGCGAAATGCTCAAGTCGGCCACAGCCGATTTGAGATCGCGCGGGCCCGGAATCCATAACCGCTGCGTCCGCGGATTGTATGCGGGCTCAGTCAACTCACGCTTTGAACGATTCACTCAGGCAGGGCGTATGGATTCCGGGCTCGCGAGCGTTGCTCGCGCCCCGCAATGACGCTCGATGACTGACATGGTCTGTCAAACGTTCAGCCCGGCAGCCATGTGATCGCGGCGATCACCAGCAGCATCAGCAGCAGCGTTTCCGCCACCAGCAGCAGCACCGGGCGGAAGCCGAGCTTTGCCACCGCGCGGATCGAGGTCTTCATGCCGAGTGCGGCGATCGCCACCACCAGGCCCCACCGCGAGACCTGCGCCAGCACCGGCAGCGCCGCCTGCGGGATCGCGTGCAGGCTGTTCAGCGCGGCGAGGGCGGCAAAGCCGATCAGGAAACCCGGAATCGCCGGCGTGGCCCGCACGCCCTCGCTCTGTCCGCCCGCGAACATCAGGCCGAGTACGTAGACCGCGGGCAACAGCAGCAGCACCCGGAACAGCTTGGTCAGCGTCGCCAGATGGCCGGTCTCGTCGGAGATGCTGAAGCCCGCGCCCGCCACCTGCGCGACATCGTGGATGGTGCCGCCGAGGAAGATGCCGGCCGCGCGATGGTCGAAGTGCAGCGCGGCCGCGATCGCCGGATAGATGATCATCGCCAGCGTCGACAGCGCGGTCACGCCGATCACCGTGAAGGCGGTGTCGCGTTCGGAGGTCTCGGTCTTCGGCAGGATCGCGGCGATCGCCAGCGCGGCGGATGCGCCGCAGATCGCCACCGCGCCGCCGGTCAGCGCGCCGACGCGGCGGTCGAGGCCGAGCAGGGGCGCGGCCAGCGCGCCGAACGCGATCGTCACCGCGACGCCCGCGACCATCGTGCCGATCGGCGCCACGCCGAGGCTGCCGAGATCGGCCGCGGTCATCTGCGCGCCAAGCAGCGCGATCGACCAGCGCAGCACATGCTTGGCGGCGAAGTTGATGCCGGCGACGCAGCGGCCTTCCTCGAAGAGAAAATTCAGCGCCATGCCGAGCAGCAGCGCGAACAGCATCACCGGCGCCGCATAGTGTTCCGACAGCGAGGTCGCGGCGATCGCGACGACGACGCTGGCGAGCAATCCGGGCATGGTGAGCCGGAGGATGTCGCCGATGCGCCGTCCGCCCGCGAAGGCGCGGAGACGTGGGGTTTCGATGTCGGTCATGAGGCTGCTTGGCGTTGGGTCTTGGAGAGAGCGAGAGGCGGAGCGCCTCTCGCAAGGTGTTGATGTGGGGGTGCGCTCAGGCGCGGTAGTAAGGCTTGTCGCCGGCCACGGTGACACGATGGGCGTAGCGGCGGTTCGGCCAATAGTCGAACATCGCCTGGTGCTGGCACGAGCGGTTGTCCCAGAACGCCACCGAGTGCTTCTGCCACTTGAAGCGGCAGTGGAATTCCGGCGTCTCGACATGGCGGAACAGCATCTCCAGCAAGGCGTCGCTTTCGCTGCGCTTGAGCTGGGTGACCTTGGTGGTGAAGCCGCGGTTGACGAACAGCAGCTTGCGCTGCGTCACCGGATGGGTACGGATCACCGGGTGTTCCGCCTGTGGAAATGTCTGGTCGCTCGCGCCATTGCGGCGGCGATGGGTGATCGCCTTGGCGCTGTCGTGGATCGCCGTCAGCCCCTCGAGGAAACGCTTCATCGAATCCGACAGCGTGTCATAGGCCGCGTACATGTTGGCGAACATGGTGTCGCCGCCGCCGTTCGCCGCCGGCTCGTGCATGTAGAGGATCGATCCCATCGGCGGCTCGGCGTCGCAGGACACGTCCGAGTGCCACTCTTCGCCGGCCACATGCTTGCTCTTCTCGTCGGCCTTGATGACGAGGATTTCCGGGTGTCCCTCGATCAGCTTCGGCGCGTTGGGGTGGTAGTGCAGCTTGCCGAACAGCTTGCCGAAATCCTTGTGCTGCTCGACCGTCAGCTCCTGGTCGCGGAAGAAGATCACCAGGTTTTCCATCAGCGCATCGTGCACCTCCTGGAACTGCTGGTTGCCGAGCGGCTTGGCGAGATCGATGCCGTGGATCTCCGCGCCGATGGTCGGCGTCAGCTTGCGAACGTCGATGGTCTGGTAGGCCATGGTGGTTTCCTTAACGCTGGCTGTGAAACGGCGTTTCCGAGGCCGGCACCATAACAAGCGCTCTCCTGCGCCCGGCGCGGGAAGTCGACAAATTCCGTATTACGGAATAGGCTTCCCGCATGCCGCTCGCTTCACCCGCAGCGATCGCGCCGGTCGAGCGCGCCTTTCTGCTCCTGGAGGCGCTGAACCGCCATCGCACCTCGACGCTGGCCGAACTCGCGGCCGCGACCGCGCTGCCGAAATCGACGGTCGCGCGGCTGCTGGAGACCTTGATCGCGCTCGGCTACGTGACGCGGGTGTCGCGCAGCATCGGCTATCGCATCACCGACCGGGTGCTGGCGCTGGCGGCCGGGGTGCGCTTCATCGATCATCTGGTGCACGCGGCGGCGGGGCCGATGAGCGCCTTCACGCAGCGGACCGGATGGCCGGTCTATCTCGGCACCGTCAGCGATGCGGTGGTTCTGCTGCGGCACACCACGGCGCCGGAAAGCCCGCTTTCGTTCGAGACCGCGGGCTACGACCTGAAGTTTCAGATTTACGAAAGCGCGCTCGGCCTCGCCTATCTCGCCTTCTGCGCGGCGGACGAGCGGCGCTCGATCATCGATGCGGTGGTCATGCGCGACGGCGGCAAGATGCCCGCGGCCCAGCGGGCGCTGCTGGAGCGGCGGCTCGCGATCGTGCGCGAGCGCGGCTACGCGTTCACGCGCTCAAACCGGTCGCGGCGGCTGAACGGCATGGCGGTGCCGATCGTGCGCGGCCAGCATGTGATGGGCGCGTTGACGCTGCGTTATCCGAAGCGGGTGATGACGGAGGAGCAGGCGGCGCAACGCTATGGGCCGGAATTGAGTGCGCTCGCACGCGAGATCGCCCAGCAGTCGTTCGCGGGCGCGCCCGCCCCATGAGGTGAAAGCCGTCCCGGCCGTGAGCGGTCGGCGCGGCATCGTGCCGCTTCTTGCATTGCTCTTCGTCGTTCGGCTGGGTTGACGTTGGCGCCGTCCTGCCGTCATCTCGGTCAACAATTTGGCTAGGGGAGAAATTTTCCAATGAGACGTTCGCTTGTCATCGCAACGGCCGCTGCCGCGCTCGCATCAGCTGTTGCACTGGCCGCGCCTGCGGCCCACGCCCAGCAATTCATCAACGTGCTGACCGGCGGCACCTCCGGCGTCTACTACCCGCTCGGCGTCGCGCTCGGCAAAATCTACGGCGACAAGATTTCAGGCGTGAAGACCCAGGTGCAAGCCACCAAGGCGTCGGTGGAAAATCTGGTGCTGCTGGAGCAGGGCCGCGGTGAGATCGCCTTCACGCTGGGCGACTCGCTGAAGGCGGCGTGGGACGGCGACGAGGAGGCGGGCTTCAAGAACAAGCTCGGCAAGCTGCGGACGATCGCGGCGATCTATCCGAACTATATCCAGCTCGTCGCCACCAAGGACAGCGGCATCAACACGCTGACCGACCTCAAGGGCAAGAGCCTGTCGGTCGGCGCGCCGAAGTCCGGCACCGAGTTGAACACCCGTGCGATCCTGAAGGCGGCGGGCATGAGCTACTCGGACATCGGCAAGGTCGAGTACCTGCCGTTCGCGGAATCGGTGGACCTGATGAAGAACCGCCAGCTCGGCGCCACGCTGCAGTCGGCAGGTCTCGGCGTTGCCTCGCTGCGCGACCTGTCGAACGCGATGGAGGTGACGGTGGTGTCGGTGCCGAAGGCGATCGTCGACAAGATCGGCCCGCCGTTCGTCTCGGTGAAGATCCCGGCCAACACCTACAAGGGCCAGGATAAGGACGTGGAGACCGCGGCGGTGGTGAACTATCTCGTCACCCATTCCGGCGTTTCCGACGAGACCGCCTATCAGATGACCAAGCTGCTGTTCGAGTCGCTGCCGGAGCTGGCCAACGCCCACGTCGCCGGCAAGGACATCAAGCTGGAGACCGCCGCCTCCGGCTCGCCGGTGCCGCTGCATCCGGGCGCCGTGCGCTACTACAAGGAGAAGGGCATCCTGAAGTAAGCGTGCCGCTTCTATCTGATTGAAAGGGCGCCATCGGTAAGCGACGGCGCTCTTTTGTTTGCGCAGGCGGGATTTGACCATGCCCATCAGCAGCGTCAGGTCGGCAAGCTCGGCGGTTTCGGTGGTCGCGCTCCGGCCGCCGAACGCGTCGGTCAGCAGGATCTCCGCCGCCTGAAGTTGTCCGCGCTGTTCGAGCCGAATGCCGATCGCGGTGTATTGCACGGCGCGAAGCGCACGGACTGCGATGACGCCGCATCCGCGAGCGCTGTGCGCAGGGCCGCGAAGCTTGCGTTCCGGTCGCCGTCGCCGGCTGCGAGTTTGCGATAGGCGTCGTTGATCCGGGCGATGAGGCGCGCCTCGCCGTCGGTTGTCTTGCGCTTCACGGTCGGTTGCTGGCCGCTCTGGGTGACAGCGGGTACTGCGTCCAGCGGCAGCATCAGCGCTGCGGCAGGCGCCAGCAGTCGCGCCGTGCGCGGCGCCATGATGTGCGCGGCAGCCATGGTGTGTGCGATCGCCGTGGCGCGGGCTGTGCGGATGCTGACGTGATCATGGTCGTCCCAACTGTTCTGCCGCCTTATGCCTCGAGGCGATTCCGGTCCCAAACCCGTGACACGCCCGGCATGGATCGGAGATGCCATGCGGCCGCTGGAAAGAGATTGCGGCGGATTGATGTGTGGCATTATGGTCACCGGCCATTTGGTTCCCGGGGCAACCGGGACCAGTGCCAGATGACCAGTACCAAGTGACCGGTGCTAAGCGATATCTCGACCTGTTCCTTGATCGTCCGTCCTCGTCTGCGGCCTTGAGTCTTGGATCGTGTCTGGATCTGCGTCTGGGCTTTGGACGCTGTGAAAAGGGGAGGGGGTTCAGTGCTAGAGGACAAGGCAGGTCAGCATGGCGGTGCGGCTGGATCGGCGGCCGACGCCAAGAGCGTCCTCGACAACAATTTCGAGCATGGGTTTCCGCCGGGCTTCGGTCCGAGCGGCTGGGGCTATCTCGCCTATGCGGTGGGCATCGCCTTTGCCACCTTTCAGCTGATCATGGCGGCCTGGGCTGTGCTGCCGAGCCAGGTGGTGCGCGGCGTCCATGTCGGCTTCATCCTGCTGTTGTCGTTCGGGCTGATGGGCAACTTCACCGCCAAGACCAACGCTGGCCGCGCCGCCGCCTGGGCAATCGGCGCGCTCGGCTTCTTCCTCGGCCTCTATCAATGGATCTTCTACAAAGATCTGATCATCCGTGACGGTGATCCGACCACGCTCGATCTCGTCGTCGGCACCGCGCTCGTGGTGCTGATCTTCGAGGGCACGCGGCGGATGATGGGCAATGCGCTGCCGATCATGTGCGGCGCCTGTTTGCTGTACTGGTTCTTCGGCCAGTACCTGCCGTCGCCGTTCACTCATCGCGGTTACGGCTTCGACCAGATCATCACCCATCTGTCGTACGGCACCGAAGGCTTCTACGGCACGCCGATCTACGTCTCCGCCACCTACATCTTCCTGTTCATCCTGTTCGGCTCGTTCCTGGAGCGCGCCGGCATGATCAAGCTGTTCAACGATGTCTCGCTCGGCCTGTTCGGCGGCTCACGCGGCGGGCCTGCGAAGGTTGCGGTGGTGTCGTCCGGGCTGATGGGCACGATCTCCGGCTCCGGCGTCGCCAACGTCGTCACCGTCGGCCAGTTCACCATTCCCTTGATGATCCGCTTCGGCTATCGCCGCGCGTTCGCCGCCGGCGTCGAGGCCACCGCCTCGATGGGCGGCCAGATCATGCCGCCGGTGATGGGCGCGGTCGCCTTCATCATGGCCGAGACGCTCGGCGTCGATTACTCGGTGATCGTCAAGGCCGCGGTGATCCCGGCGTTCCTGTATTTCGCCTCCGCGTTTTGGATGGTGCATCTGGAGGCCGGCAAATACGGCCTCACCGGCATGAGCCGCGACGAGATCCCGAGCGTGATCAAGGCGCTCAGCGGGCGCTGGTACCTTGTGCTGCCGCTGGCGACGCTGGTGTTCATGCTGTTCGAGGGCTTTACCCCGCTTTATGCCGGCACCATGGGCTTGTCGCTCACGGTGGCGCTGATCCTCGGCGCCAGCATCACGCTCGGTTTCTCCAACAAGGTGCTGCGCTACATCTTCTGGATCGGGCTTGCGCTCGTGGTCGCAGCCCTGCTGCGCAACGGGCTGAACGTGGCGATGGTGGCGCTGGTGGTCGCCGCGCTGGTGGCGATCTCCGGCCTCACCCAGGGCGGCCGCGCCACGTTGGCCGCCTGCCGCGATTCGCTCGCCGAGAGTTCGAAGACCGCGCTCACCGTCGGCATGGCCTGCGCCATCGTCGGCACCATCATCGGCATGATGACGCAGACCGGTATCGGCACCACCTTCGGCAACTGGGTGATCGGCATCGGCCAGCAGAGCCTGTTCCTGGCGCTGGTGCTGACGATGATCCTGTCGATCCTGCTCGGCACCGGCGTTCCGACCATCCCGGTCTACATCATCACCGCGGCGCTCGCGGCTCCCGCGCTCGCCAAGCTCGGCGTGCCGCTGATCATCAGCCACATGTTCTCGTTCTACTTCGGCATCATGGCCGACCTGTCGCCGCCGGTGGCGCTGGCGGCGCTGGCGGCCGCGCCAATCGCCAAGGAGAATCCGGACAAGATCGGCTGGGAGGCGATGCGCATCGCGCTCGCGGGCTACGTGATCCCGTTCATCGCCGTGTATTCGCCGGCGTTGATGCTGCAGTCCGGCGATCCGATGGAGCCGGTGCTCGGCTTCTATGGCGCGGTGCTGTATGCGCTGGTGAAGGCGTGCCTCGCGATCGGCATGTTCGGCGTGGTGGCGATCGGCTTCCTGTTCGCGCGTCTCAGCGTGCTGGAGCGGGTGGTTGCGTTCGCCAGCGCGCTCTGCCTGCTCGGCGAATTCCAGTACAGCGATCCGATCGGTGCCGTGATCGCCATCGGCGTCATCGCCTGGCAATGGCGCAAGCGGGCGCGGCCGGCGGCGCCGGTGCCCGCGTGAGCCTCTGCTTCGCGTCGGCCGGCGTCCTGAAGACGCTGCAGGTTGCAGCCTTCACGCTGGTCTGGACCCATTCGGTGGAGAAGGTCGACTGGCAGGAGGATTGGCGCGTGGCGGGCGATGGCTTGACGCTGGTCGCGGCGCGCATCAAGGGCTCCGGCGCAGGCATGGAGCCGCCGCCGGAGGCGCGGCTCGATCGCGGCTGGTGGCGCTGGCAGCCGGCGCCAGTCCTGCGCAAACAGGTCGTGCTCGGCCATTCGGGCGCGGCCGGCGAGTGGCGCGTGTGCGTGGACGGCCGCTGCAACACGCTGAGCGAGTTGCTCGGGCAGGCGCCCGATCCGCATGGCACGGTGATGAGCGCGTGCGATGCCGGGCCAAAGGGGGGCGAATGACGAACGCGACAATGACGAACGGCACATGGGCCACGCGGCGCCTGGACGAACTTGTCTCAGGGCAGGCAACACTGCCGCCGGTCGTGCAGACCATGAAGCTCGGCGCGCTCGACGCGTGGGGCGAGGGCTGAATCAGGAAAGTCTGGAATCCTGCGCCCGAATGATTGCAGGCAATAGCTTGCCAAGATACTCATGAGTCATGGCAGAGCCCGTTTCAACTACTATCTCTCTTCTTGCACTGGTGGTTTCTGGAATCACTGCTTGGATGAGTTTGCTTCGACGGGGCGCGCTCCGAATGACGCGACCTACCTTCATTTCATTCAACTACGACAAGCTTGGACCGAATGGTCATGTGATAAAGCCAAAAGTTTTTATCCGTGGGTTACTCTACAGCACTGGGACGCGTGGACGCGTGATTCAGAATATGTTTGTCACGCTGCAGCAAGGAGGGGCGAAGCATGACTTCACTGTGTGGGGCCATGGAAACACATCCTTGTCCCGGGGAAGTGGACTGTTTGCACCGCCTATAGGCATTGCTGAAAATCATCACTTCAATCCTCCTGACGGCTCTCCAGAGTTCCGTTTTTCGGCTGGAGAGTATGAGTTGCGAATATTCGCTGAGATCGTCGCGGCCTCTCGACCGAAGGAGCTTTGCAGGGTGCAACTATCCGTCATGGACGATGCGCTCCCCCATCCCCTGGAGGATGAGGCGGCGATCTGGTTCGACTGGGACCCAATCAAGAAGCAGTATCATGCCCATGTGGAAACCCGTTCCGATCCAATCGGACTTGGTCTCTATTTGGCCTAGGGTAAGAGCGAGAGTCGCCAAATGCGCCGACCGACACCTCACCGCTTGCGGGCGACGATGTAGGGCCGGTTGTCGTTGCCCTTGCTGGCATGGATCTCGGTTGCGAGGATGTCGAAACCGGCGCCGTGCAGGTGCTGGCTCAGCTCCGCAACCCGGAAGACGCCGGCATAAGGGGCGAGGCCAACGCCGCGCATCAGCGGCAGCGCCAGCCGGATCAGCGGATTCATCTCGCCGACGCACGGCGTCTTGGAGATGAGCAGGCCATCGTCGGCGAGCAGCATGTGGATGTGCCGCAACGTGCCGGGCAGATCGCGCACGAGGTGGAGATAGTTGAATCCAAGCACGGCTTTGAACGGCCCGTCTTCAGGCGCAAGCGTCTCGGCGGCTGCCGTGCGAAACGCAAGCCCCGGAATAAGACTGGCCATGCGCTTGTCTTCGGCGATCGCGATCATCCCGGCGGAAATATCCGTCGCCAGATACTGTCGAACGCTGCCTGCGAGCCGCAGCGCCGTCGTTCCGGTGCCGCAGCCGAGCTCAAGCACCCTGTCGTCGGGTTTCAACAGCGCGCGGGTCCGCTCCAGCGTGCGCTCATAGCCGGCCTGATCGGCGATCGCGCCTTTCGAATACTTCCGGGAGGTGCGGTCCCAGAAGCGGGCGTCGCTGGTTAGGCTCATGATGGGTCGTTCCTCGCAATCATTCGGCAGGGACATGCCATTGCTACGCAAAAGAGCGGCTTTTAAGGCGGAGCGTTGATCGACGCGTCGATGGTGCCACCGAATCCGAGGACTGAAAACCGGCCGCATGGTCCGGCTCTGGTCATGGTGTCCGGCTTCAGCCACCGCGCTGCGACGCTGGCCGGCTGCGGATTGACATGCAGTAATATTACTGCATAATGCCGCTGATGCAGGACGATCAGATCGACCTCGTCTTCAAGGCGCTGGCGCATCCGGAGCGGCGGCGCGTCCTCGCGCTTCTGCAGCGACGGCCCGGCCGGTCGCTGTTTGAGATTTGCGTCGATTCGATTGCCGAGAACGGACAGCCGCTGTCGCGGCAGACGGTCTCGCAGCATCTGGAAATGCTGGAACGGGCCGGCTTGCTGGACATCTCCTGGCAGGGGCGGACCAAAGCGCATGCGGCCAACCTGGCGCCGCTGCGAAAGGCGGCTGAGCTTGCGATCAATCCCTTCTTCAAGAAAGGATCATGAATGCGAATCTACGTCACGAGCGTCTTTGTCGACGATCAGGCCAAAGCGCTGGATTTCTATACCAACACGCTCGGCTTCAAGCTGAAGCACGATATTCCCTTGGGCGAGCATCGCTGGCTGACCGTCGTCTCGCCGGAGCAGCCCGAGGGGACCGAACTGTTGCTCGAGCCGAGCGAGCATCCTGCGGTGAAGCCGTACAAGACGGCGCTGGTCGCCGACGGCATTCCCGCGGCATCCTTCCAGGTGGACGACCTCGACGGCGAATGCGAAAGGCTGCGCAACGCCGGCGTCGCCTTCACCATCGCGCCGATGCAGGCCGGGACGGTGCGCATGGCCGTGCTGGACGACACCTGCGGCAATCTCATTCAGCTGGTGCAGATGACGGGCCAATCCTAGCAGCCGAATGTCGAACATCGATGGTTCAGGCCCCTGTGATCGAAACGCCGCGCCTCGTGCTCCGGCCATGGCAGGAGCGCCATCGCGACGCGTTCGCCGCGATGCATGCCGATCCGGCAGTGATGGCCGATCTCGGCGGGCCGATCGATCGGTTGGAGAGTGGAGAGAAGTTCGACAGGTATTGCGCCGCGCTGCGCGAGCATGGCGTGTCCCGATGGGCGGTGGAAAGTCCTGCCGGTGCGTTCTTGGGCTATGCAGGGGTGATGCCGCGCTTGTTGCATGACCATCCGCTCGGCCCGCATCACGAGGTCGGCTGGCGGTTCGTGCGCAGCGCCTGGGGACACGGTTATGCGACCGAGAGCGCCAGGGCGGCGCTTGATGATGCCGTTCATCGTGTCGGGGTGCGCGAAATCCTGTCCTATACCAGCGCCGACAATCTGCGATCGCAGGCGGTTATGGCGAGGCTCAATCTGGTGCGGGCGCCCGCGCGGGATTTCGTGGTGGAGAGCGCACATGGCGGGCGATGGCGCGGGCTCGTCTGGATCGTGCCCGCCGGATTTGCGGCATGACGCTGGTCGGCCGGTGACGGCCGGCTAATCCGTCGGCAGCATCTGCGGCAGCGTCTTGAGATAATCGAGACACGCGGCCTTCAGCGCTTCGAGGTTCTTGAAGTCACTGGATTCGAAGGCGCGATCGACGCCGCCGCCGCGGATGGTGACGCCGTCCTTGAAGATCCACAGCGCGACGTCGCGAAACGTCAGCTGGATCGCCAGATCGGTCGGCCGCTCCACCGTCTCGTTCTGGAATGCGATGCCGCGTGCGATCAAAAGCTGCATCGCGTCGTAGTGCAGTTGAAACTGGAATTTGGTCGGCGCGGGCATCGGCGGTTGTCCTGGCGGACCGGGCGGCCTCCGGCCGGTCCATTCGCGTGGGCTGGATCGGAACTCCCTTTATAAAGGGCAGCAGTGCAACAGCCTATTGTAGCGTTTTTTTGCGCATCCCCTTGTCGAAATCGCGGCCGGCCATCCGACTGGTGGACGAGCGCCCATCACGTCAATCGACAGGAGCGACCCATGCCGTTAGCCTTGCTGCTGCCACAGCTCGAACCCCTGGCGATATTGTTCGTCCGTTTTCTTGTCCTGAGTGTCGAATCGGGCTGGATCCGTTCGACTGGATGCTGGGCGGGCATGATCCCCCAGATGGGAACCGGCGTTTGGACCTGGATCATGCGCGAGGAAGGCCGGACCGGCTGAGCCGTTCAGCCGAGGCTTTTGCCCTTATCCGGGAAACAGTGGAGCAACCGATGCAATACCTTCTCCTGATCTACAGCAACGAGGCTGAATACGCGGCACGGCCGCAGGCCGAGGTCGCGGCTGCGACGGCCGAGTACGGCACCTTTACCCAGGGCATCATCCAGAGCGGCAACTACAAGGGCGGCGAGCGGCTGCGGCCGGTGGCGATGGCGACCACGGTGCGGGTGCGGGACGGCAAGACCATGACCACCGACGGCCCGTTTGCCGAAACGCGCGAGCAGCTCGGCGGCTATTATCTGATCGAGGCGAAGAACCTCGATGAGGCGACCGCGATCGCGGCGCGGATTCCGACCGCGCGGGTCGGCTGCGTCGAGGTGCGGCCGATCTGGCCGCTTAGCGAGATGTAGGGCGGCTGGGATCGGCGTGGCACGAGGCGAGACTGCGTCATGGCAAGGGCGAGGACGGCTCGTGCCGCGTTTGTCCGAACGAGGTCGATCGTGAAGGCATCCGAGATCGAGGTCGTGTTTCGGGAGGAGGCGGGTCGGGCGCTGGCGACGCTGATCCGCCTCGTCGGCGATTTCGAATATGCCGAGGACGCGCTGCAGGATGCGTTCGCGGCGGCGCTGACCCAGTGGCCGCTGACCGGCCTGCCGCAGAATCCGCGCGCCTGGCTCGTCAATGTCGGCCGCCACAAGGCGATCGACCGCATCCGCCGCCGCACGTCATGGCACGACAAGCGGCGCGAGCTGGAGGCGGAAGCGGTGATCGCGGCGCAGGCGATGCCGGATGAGCCGGATGCGCCGGTGTTCGACGACGACATGCTGCGGCTGATCTTCACCTGCTGCCATCCGGCATTGAACACCGAGGCGCAGGTGGCGCTGACGCTGCGCGCGGTGTGCGGCCTGCAGACCGGCGAGATCGCCCGCGCGTTCCTGGTGACGGACGAGGCGATGGCGCAGCGGCTGGTGCGGGCGAAGGCGAAGATCCGCACCGCGAAGATTCCCTATGAGGCGCCGGCTGCGACGATGCTGGACGCGCGCATCGACGGCGCGCTGGCCACCATCTATCTGGTCTTCACCGAAGGCTATGCGCCGACCGAAGGCGACGCGCTGCTGCGCGAGGACCTGACCCGCGAGGCCATTCGCCTCGGCCGGCTGCTGCACCGGTTGATGCCGGGGCGGGCGGACGTGCAGGGCCTACTGGCCTTGATGCTGCTGCACGATGCGCGCAGGCATGCGCGCGTCACCATCCATGGCGATCTGGTGCGGCTGGAGGATCAGGATCGCAGCCTCTGGCACGGGCCGCAGATCGCCGAGGGGGCCGCATTGGTGGAGCGCGCGTTGCGCGCGCCCGGCCTGCCGAGCGTCTATGCGGTGCAGGCGGCGATCGCCGCGCTGCATGCGCAGGCGGCAAGCTATGCGGCGACGGACTGGCGGCAGATCGCGGGCCTCTACGATGTGTTGATGCGGCTGCAGCCGTCACCGGTGGTGGCGCTCAACCATGCCGCGGCGGTCTCGATGGTCGACGGCCCGCAGGCGGCGCTCAACCTCGTGGACTCGCTCGCCGCGCGGGAGACGCTTGCGGGCTATCACCTCTATCCCGCGGTGCGGGCCGACCTGCTGGCCCGGCTGCAACGGCGCGAGGAGGCGCGCGCGGCCTATGCGCACGCAATCGCGCTGGCCAAGGTCGCTCCCGAGCGGCGCTGGCTCGAGCGGCGGCTCGCGGAACTCAACGGGACATGACCTGTGGGGTGGGTTTTCCGCCTTAAGTCGCGCTTCCCACCCCGCCGATCCGCTCTATGGTCCGTCGCGTATCGAGAGCGTTTCGAGCGAAAGCTGTGGTGCGAATTTCTGATCCACGACACTCGCGCTACACTGGGTCTCAAACACCAAACAACGCTTCGCCGCGCGAAGCCGGGAGGAGATCGCCGTGACCGACACTGCGCCGTTGGCCGACTATCATGCTGCCTATGCGAGTTTCCGCACCGAGCAGATCGAGCGGTTGTTCCAGGGCAGCTTTACGCAAGGGCTCAATGTTTGCGTCGAATGCTGCGACCGGCATGTCGCGCCAGGCAAGATTGCGCTGGAATGGTTCGGGCAGGACGGGCGGCAGTCGCAGCACAGCTTCGCCGAGCTGCGCGACCAGGCGGCGCGATTCGCGCATGTCCTGACAGCGCAGGGCGTCGGTGCGGGCGATGTGGTGGCGGGCATGCTGCCGCGCACGCCGGAATTGATTGTCACCATCCTCGGCACCTGGCGCGCGGGCGCGGTCTACCAGCCGCTGTTCACCGCGTTCGGCCCGAAGGCGGTGGAGCATCGCCTGCAGATGAGCCAGGCGAAGCTGGTGGTCACCGACCCTGGCAATCGCGGCAAGCTCGACGAGATCGATGCGGCGACCCGGCGCGCGATCAAGGTCGCGGTGGTGACGGGCAACGGCGGCGCGCTCGCGGCCGGCGATCTCGATTTCAGCGCCGAACTCGCGCGCCAGAGCACGGCGTTCGAACCGGTGATGCGGCGCGGCGACGACGCGTTCCTGATGATGTCCACCTCGGGCACGACCGGTCTGCCGAAGGGCGTGCCGGTGCCGCTGAAGGCGCTGTCGAGCATCTACGTCTACATGCGCGATGCGATCGATCTGCGTCCCGAGGACAGGTTCTGGAACATCGCCGACCCCGGCTGGGCGTATGGCCTCTACTATGCGGTGACCGGGCCGTTGCTGCTCGGCCATGCCACCACGTTCTATGACGGGCCGTTCACGGTGGAGAGCACCTACGCGCTGCTGCAACGTCAGCGCATCACCAATCTCGCCGGCGCGCCGACTGCCTATCGCCTGCTGATCGCGGCTGGGCCGGAGGCGGCGGCGCCGCTGAAGGGCAAGCTGCGCGTGGTGAGCAGCGCGGGCGAGCCGTTGAATCCGGAGGTGATCCGCTGGTTCGCCGAACACCTCGACGTGCCGATCCACGATCATTACGGCCAGACCGAGCTCGGCATGGTGGTGAACAATCATCACGCGCTGCGCCATGCGGTGCGTCCCGGCTCGGCCGGGCTGGCGATGCCGGGCTATCGCGTCGCGGTGATCGACGAGGACGGCCGCGAGGTTGCGCCCGGCACGCCCGGCACGCTGGCGGTCGATATCGCCCGCTCGCCGTTGATGTGGTTCACCGGCTACTGGCAGCAGCCGACGCCTGCGATCGGCGGCGGCTATTACCGCACCGGCGATCATGTCGAGATGGATGCGGACGGCCGCGTCAGCTTCATCGGCCGCGCCGACGACGTCATCACCTCGTCCGGCTACCGCATCGGCCCGTTCGACGTGGAGAGCGCGCTGATCGAGCATCCGGCGGTGCTGGAGGCGGCGGTGATCGGCCGCCCCGATCCGGAGCGCACCGAGGTCGTCAAGGCGTTCGTGGTGCTGAAGCCCGGTGCCAAGGGCGGCGCTGCATTGGCCGACGAGCTGAGCCAGTATGTGAAGAAGCGCCTGTCGGCGCACGCCTATCCGCGCGAGATCGAGTTCATCGAACAGTTGCCGAAGACGCCGAGCGGCAAGGTGCAGCGCTTCATCCTGCGCAACGAGGAGATCGCCAAGGCGCGCAAGGCCGCCTCATGAAAAGGCTTCCTCATGAAAAAGGCTGCCTCATGAAGCCGCGGCAGACCCGCGTCAGCGGGCGGATGGCCGGTTGCGAAACGTCATATGCTTGTGGCCGAGGAAGTTGACGACTGCGCCTGCGGCGATGCCCCCGGCGTGAGCGATTCCTTCCGCGATGGTGGCAGGAATACCGAGCAGCAACAGGCCCGCTTTTGCGGCCACGGCAAGCGCGATCGTGACCACGGCGCCGGCGGCGTTGACCGCCAAGAAGTCGCGCAGCTCGGCGAGGACGGAGCGCTCTCCGGACGAGCGGAACGCCCAGTTACGGTAGATGATGAAGCCATACGCCATGCCGACCGCCTGCGCGGCGATGAGCGCGGTGGTGTAGGGAAGAAACAGGCCGAACGGAAAGCGCACCAGCCAATTCAGCAACGCTGCGCTTCCGCCTGCGAGCAGAAACCGGACGCGCAGGTCGGAGAGAAGGCTCTGCATCACAGCGCCGGCATCCCGGCCCAGGCGGCGATGAAGCACAGCATCAGGCTTCCGCCGAGCGCGAGGCTCGGCCGGTCGCGGACCGCGAACACGACCGGATCGTCGTTCATCTGCCCGCGCTGGCACATCAGCCAGATGCGGCAGATGAACAGGAACAGCACGGCCGGAAAGCCCCAGAGCCACATCGTATTTCCATAGAAGCTCTGACGGAACGCATCGTTGATGATGTAGAGCACGAGGATCAGCACCGCGCACATGCCGGTAGCGATGCCGATCGCGAGGATGAGCGGAAGGTCGATCGCCTTGTAGCCGCGGCCGCGCACTTCCGTGCCGCCGCGTTCGATCACGCGGGCGACTTCGGTGTGACGCTTCGCGAAGCTGAGCGAGGCAAACAGGAACATCGAGAACACGAGCAGCCAGGGCGAGGCTGGTGCTCCCGATGCCAGAATTCCCGCGCCGAGCCGGAGGGTGAACAGGCTCGCGAGGGTGAAGCCATCGAGGATCGGCAGCTTCTTCAGCTTGAACGAATAGGTGAGCGTGCAGGCGAGATACAGGATGGTCGCGAGCACGACCGCCCATCCGGCGAACGCGGCAAGGCTGAAGCCTGCGACCAGTCCGATCGGCACGGCGCTCGCGCCGGTCATGAGCGGGAGCCGTCCGCTTGCCAGCGGCCGCTCGCGTTTCGACCAGTGGCGGCGGTCGTCGGCCAGATCGACAATGTCATTGACGATATAGGTCGCGGACGCGACGAAGCTCATTGCCAGAAATGCAGCGCACGTTGCCAGCACAGCCGTCGGGTCGCCGAGCCGGCCGCCCAGAATCAGCGGCACGAAAACCAGCGCGTTCTTGGCCCATTGATGCAGCCGCAGGCTTTTGATCAAGGCTTTCCAGGGTGCCGGACGCGGAAAAACGCGCGTCACCTCGGCCAGTGAGCGGGCAGCGGCAACGACCGATGGCGATGCTTCGACCACGGCCGCATAGCCTGCTGCGCGCCAGACCGGCAGGTCGGCGCTGGCATCGCCGGCATATTCGAAGCCGTTCGGAAAACGCTCGGCGAGGACGGCGGCTTTCGCCGCTCCCTTGAGGTTGGTCTTGCCGTCGCTGGCGATCACCTCGGACACGAACGGAATACGGGCCGCAACCTGATTGGCAATGGCGGCGTCTGCGGCGGTCGCAATGTAGACCTGTCGCCCGATGCCGACCTGCTCGGCGGCGTAGGCCAGCAGCTCGTCATTGAGCGGCAGGACCTCGACATCGACCTGGGCGCGTTGTGCCAGCTGCTGCTTCAACTCGGCCCGGCCGCGAAACAGCCAGACGAAAATCATGAAGATCTTCAGCGGGTGTTGCTTCAGGAAAGCGAGCGCGGTTTCCACCAGCAGGTTCCCGCGCACCACGGTTCCGTCGAGGTCGAGAACCAGCGGACGGCTGATCGGGGACTCGCCGGGCTGGCGAGAAGGCGCGGGCGGCGTCACCAGGCCGGATGGCAGGCGGATCGGTCTCATGAGCCTCTCCCTTGACGCGACGTTTCAGGGCGTCGGTAGAAATCCCAGCATCGATGCAGCGGAAGTTTCTCAAACTCCCGGTCGAGGACGGTCTGGAAAACGGCGTCGTTGGTCACGTTCGCTCCGATCTGGCAGCGGTCGACGAACACGCCGTCGGCGTCGGCGAGGTAGTGGCTTGCGCCATCCTCGTTAAGCAGCGGCAGGGTACGTCCGACCTCAATGGCGATCGTCGTTCCCCGTGCAGGCGTGAGACGCAGCATGCGCGCGAACGGATCGGCGAACGACAGGGTGGCGAAGCGGTTGGCCGCGGTGCGATAGCCGTTCTGGGTGAAGGCCCGACCGGCCTCTATAGCGCTTTTCGCCCAGGCCAGGCGTACGGCGGAGGCGTTGCTGGTCGGGTCCGGATCGATGAAGAACCCTGCGCGCTGGATGTCGCGAGCGAGAGTCAGCCAATCTCCGGTGAAGCGCTCGAACAGGCGGGCGCCTTCGGCGGTCGATTGCGGCACGCGCGTTCCGGGAATGAGCGCGCTGAGCGATTGGTCTGCCGCGGCCTCGCGTGTTCTGACGGCTTCGGTCATCCCGCGCTTGATCACGATATCGGCTAGCGGCAGGGTCAGCGTTGCCAGCAGCAGACCAGCGGTGACGGCACGCGCGGTGCTGCCCTTCCATGCTTCCGGATGGAAAAGGATCGCGGCGGCGGCGATCAGGCCAAGCCCGCCGGTGTTCTGGCTTTCGGCGAACAGAGCGGCGGCGATCAGGAGGCAGGCATCGACCGCGAACGATTCCTGCTTCAGGAATGCGAAAACCGCTTCGACCGGCCGCCGGAGTGAGGCTGCCGCCGTTTGCCTGAACGAGATCAGTGCGACGACGGCGATGCCGGCCGCCGCGAGCAGCGGACCCCAGTTGCGAAATGCGGCGAAGAACAGCGCATACAGCGCCCGGCCTTGGTTGATGGCGCTCATGCTCCGCACGTCGTGCAGATACGCCGCAACGAGGCCCGCCGGCAGATTGGCGATGACCAGGATGACGGCGGCGCCGATCAGCGCCGCCAGCAGCACGCGAAGCTGCGCACGGCCAAGGATCACGGCGGCGACGATGATGCCTCCCGCGACCATCGCCGTTGTGATCTTCAGGAAGAACAGCAGCGCCAGGATGTAGGCCAGCAGCCATCCGTCGTGACGCGATTTCGGCAGCACGTACCAGAGTCCGACCAGGAACAGCAGGCCGGATGCGAACCGGTTGTAGCTGGCGAAGTAGCTGATCTCCGACAGATGCGTGCTGTCGAGCGTGACCGGAATCAGGATCATCGCCGCAAGCAGCACGAACGCTGCGGCGAAGCCGAGATCGCTGCGGAAGCGCGGCGCCAGCACGGCTACGGCCGGCAGCGTCAGCAGCCAGACCAACGCATGCAGTCCGACGAACGGATTGCCGTTCGGAAACAGCCGTTCGGCGGCAAACGTCAGGTAGAGCGACAGCGATCCGACCGGCGATGAGAAGTCCACATGCGGGACCTGACCGAGCGAGATGCGATAGGCGCCGTCGAGCAGGAAGAGATAATCCCAGATCGAGCGGCCGTAGGGAATGGTCGTCAGGAGCATCGCCAGCGCGACGACAGCGATGCCCGACAAAAGCACCAGGAGCTGGCGCGCGTTGAGGGCGAGCGACGAGACGCCTGCAGGGCGATGCGGCGAGCGTGATGCGAGTGTTCTTGCTGAGACCATGCGAACAGTCCTCGAGGGGCGGCGGCGAGACGTGCTCTCGTCGCTCGCGGGCAAGAAACACCTCGGGACTTGCGATGAAAAGTAAGACGCGTGCTTATCTTTACGGGAAAGGTAAACGCGCCGATTTCGCGATCGGAAGCTGGTTCAAACAGGAACGGGAGTGTGCCGCGCGTGTCTAAACGGCACGCTCGGATCAGCGGGCCTGGGCGCTCTTCCTGCGGGCGTCGTCCTTGAGCGACGCCTCCTGCTGGGCAACGTGGCGCGCGGTTTCCGGCTCGACGCGGCTAGCGAGGACCTTGTCGATTCGCCGGCCGTCCATGTCCACCACCTCGAAGCGCCAGCCATCGCGGGCGAAGCTGTGGCCAACCTCCGGCAGCGTGCCGACATCCTGCAGCACGAAACCCGCGACGGTGTGATAGCTGCGGATGTCCGGAATCGGAATCGCCAGCAGGTCGGCGAATTCGTCCACCGGCATCCAGCCGGCGATCAGATATGAGCCGTCGTCGCGCTGCACGGCGGCGGGCTCAGCCGGGCCTTCCTCGGTGCTGAAGCCGCCGACGATCGATTCGAGGATGTCCGCGCTCGTCACCACGCCCTGGAAGGCGCCGTACTCGTCGTAGACGAGGCCCATATGCACGGCGGAATCCTTCAGGATCGCCACCACGTCGCGCGCGTCGGCGGATTCCGGAATCACCGGCGCCTCGCGCACGAGGCTGCGCACGTCGACCTCGCCGCCGGCTATGGTGGCGTTGAGCAGGTCCTTCGCCTGGATGATGCCGATCGGATGGTCGCGGTTGCCGTCGTGGGCGGGCAGCCGCGAGTGCGGCGTCGTGGTGAAGGTCGTGCGGATCGCCTCGACATCCTCGGAGAGGTCGATCATGTTGACCTCGCGCCGTGGCGTCATCACCGCGCCCACGGGCCGGTCGCCGAGCCGCATCACGCCCGCGATCATTTCCTTCTCGCCGGGTTCGAGCACGCCGGCGTTCTCCGCCTCCAGGATCAGCGTGCGGATCTCGTCCTCGGTGACTTTCTCCTCCTTCTCGCCGCGCTGGCCGAGCAGCCACAGCACCGACTTGCCGGAGAGGTCGAGCAGCGTCACCAAAGGCGAGGAGACCTTCGCCAGCAGCGTCATCGCCGGCGCGACCTTCAGCGCCACCGCTTCCGGATCGCGCAGCGCGATCTGCTTCGGCACCAGTTCGCCGACGATCAACGAGGCATAGGTGATCAGCGTGACGACCGTGCCGACGCCGATCACGTCGGCGAAACGCGCGGGCATGCCGAGGCCGCCCAGCCATTCGGTGACGCGCAGGCCGAGCGTCGCGCCGGACACCGCGCCCGAGAGCACGCCGACCAGCGTGATGCCGATCTGCACGGTGGAGAGGAATTTGCCGGGGTCGGAGGCCAGCGTCAGCGCAGGCCGCGCACCGCGTACGCCCTTCTCGACGAGTGCCGCCAGCCGTGCCGGCCGGGAGGAGACGATGGCGAGCTCGGACATCGCGAGCAGGCCGTTGATGATGATCAGGACCGCAACGATCCCGAGTTCCAGAGTTAACATTTGGGTTTTTGCGCCCACCTTTCGCTATGCAGAATATAGGAAATCGATGGCCGCTGCGCGCCGGGCGGCCGAGAATTTATTCAGGGTGAAGGGACCTGCGGCAATGTTGAGTATTTTCAATGATTTAACGGGTCGCCGACGGTCTGCATGGCAGGCCTGAGCGAACCCGGTGCCGGCCCGACCTATGTAAGATGCACCTCCCGATGTCCTGCTCCGATGCCCTCGCGCTGCCCAAGAAACGCCGGACGGACGGCCGCATGCGCCTGCCCGCCCTCGTTGTCGTGACCGCACTCTTTGCGCCGCTTCCGGTCCTGGCGCAGGCCCCGCAGGGCCCGGACACCTGCGCCGGAACCGCCGAGGCGGCGGCCGAGCGCATCGTCGCGGCCTGCGACGCGCTGCTCGCCGCGCCTGACACGCCGGATGCGAAACGCGCAGGCTGGCTGCGTGCCCGCGCCGAGGCCTACATCCGACAGGATCGGCTGCCGCTCGCGGTCGCCGATCTCGATCAGGTCAGTCGCCTCGACGATCAAGACGGACCCAGCGTCATCAAGCGCGCCGGCCTGCGCCGCACGCTCGGCGACACCGACGGTCTGATCGCGGACTTGTCCATGCTGATCCGCCTGCAGCCGGACAACGTGGCGGCGCTGTTCGAGCGCGGCACGCTCTATCGCGGCAAGGGCGATCTGCGCCGCGCGCTGGCGGACTTCGGCGCGGTGCTCCGGCGCGAGCCCGCGCATGCGGCGGCGGCCGCAGAGCGCAAGGCGCTGGCGCAGGAGATCGAGCGGCTCGGCGCGACCATGCCGCTGACCCATGCGCCGAAGCCGTGACGCGGCGCTTTGCCGTGCGCGGTCTGCACGCGCGGGCTGTGCCGGCGCCCCTTGAATTGCATGGCTATCGGTGACAAGGACTCTTGCGAATAACGCGTCAAGAACAAACGCGCGGGAGACGACGCCATGGCCGCCACATCCACCAGCCGCTATCACGAGGTCTATGCGCGCGCGAGCCGCGACCCGGAAGGATTTTGGGCGGAGGCCGCCAAGGAGATCGACTGGATCAAGCCCGCCGATAAGGTGTTCGACGCGTCGCAGGGCGTCTACGGCCGCTGGTTCGCGGGCGCGATGGTCAACACCTGCTACAACGCGCTCGATCGCCACGTCGCGGGCGGCCGCGCCGAGCAGACCGCGCTGATCTACGATTCCCCCGTCACCGACACGATCGCCAAGTTCACGTATCGCGAGATGCTCGACGAGGTGAAGACGCTCGCCGCGATCCTGCAGGATTTCGGTGTCACCAAGGGCGACCGCGTCATCATCTACATGCCGCTGATTCCGGAAGCCGTGTTCGCGATGCTCGCCTGCGCGCGCATCGGCGCGGTGCATTCGGTGGTGTTCGGCGGCTTCGCGGCGAAGGAGCTCGCGACCCGCATCGACGACGCCGAGCCGAAGCTCATTCTCTCCGCGAGCTGCGGCATCGAGCCGGGCCGCATCGTCAAGTACAAGCCGCTGCTGGACGAGGCGATCGACCTGGCGACGGTGAAGCCCGCGGCCTGTATCATCCAGCAGCGGCCGCAGGAGGGCTGCGCGCTGGTCGCCGGCCGCGATCATGATTGGCAGAGCCTGCGCAAGGCCGCGATCGCCGCGAACAAATCGGCCGACTGCGTGCCGGTCGCCGCCACCGATCCGCTCTACATCCTCTACACCTCGGGCACCACCGGCATCCCGAAGGGCGTGGTGCGCGACAATGGCGGGCATCTCGTCGCGCTGAAGTGGTCGATGTTCAACCTTTATGGCGTCAAGCCCGGCGAGGTGTGGTGGTGCTCGTCCGACATCGGCTGGGTGGTCGGCCACTCCTACATCGTCTATGGCCCGCTGATCCATGGCGCGACCTCGATCATGTATGAGGGCAAGCCGGTCGGCACGCCGGATGCCGGCGCGTTCTGGCGGGTGATCGCCGAGC
Organism: Afipia sp. P52-10; assembly: GCF_000516555.1. NCBI lineage: Bacteria > Pseudomonadati > Pseudomonadota > Alphaproteobacteria > Hyphomicrobiales > Nitrobacteraceae > Afipia > Afipia sp. P52-10. Next base: position 2,238,987 of record NZ_AZSJ01000003.1, read on the forward strand.
ACGGCGCGGTCGCGCAGTTCACCGCGCCGACCGCCTTCCGCGCCATCAAGAAGGAAGACCCGGACGGCGCCTTCATCCGCAAATACGACCTGTCGAAATTCCGCACGCTGTTTCTCGCCGGCGAGCGTGCCGATCCGCCGACGGTGGAGTGGGCCGAGCAGCAGCTCAAAGTGCCGGTGATCGACCACTGGTGGCAGACGGAGACCGGCTGGTGCATCGCCGGCAACCCGGTCGGCCTCGGCCAGTTGCCGGTGAAGCACGGCTCGCCGACGGTGCCGATGCCGGGCTACATCGTCGATGTGGTGGACGAGGCGGCGAAGCCGGTTGCCGCCAACACCATGGGCTCGATCGTCATCAAGCTGCCGATGCCGCCCGGCTGCCTGCCGACGCTGTGGAAGAACGACGCGCGCTTCAAGGATGCCTACCTCGCGGAGTATCCCGGCTACTACAAGACCTCCGACGCCGGCTACAAGGACGAGGACGGCTACGTGTTCGTGATGGGCCGCACCGACGACATCATCAACGTCGCCGGCCATCGCCTCTCAACCGGCGGCATGGAGGAGGTGCTGGCCTCGCATCCGGACGTCGCCGAATGCGCAGTCCTCGGCATCAAGGATGATCTGAAGGGCGAGGTGCCGTGCGGCTTCATCGTGCTGAAGGCTGGCGTTGCCAAGACGCCCGGCGACATCGAGCGCGAGGTGGTGGCGCTGGTGCGCGAGAAGATTGGCCCGGTCGCGGCGTTCAAGCTGGCCATTACAGTGGGCCGCCTGCCGAAGACGCGCTCGGGCAAGATCCTGCGCGGCACCATGAAGAAGATCGCCGACGGCGATGCCTGGTCGATGCCCGCCACCATCGATGATCCCGTCGTGCTCGACGAGATCGGTGGCGCGCTGAAGGAGCGGGGCGTCGCGCAGTAAGGGTGAGACGTCGGTCCGCACGGCGTCATTCCGGGGCGATGCGCAGCATCGAGCCCGGAATCTATAACCCCTGTGCTCATGAGTTTGCCGTTGCGCCCATGATCTTGGATCACATCAAACAGCGCGTGCGATGGGCGCTGCTTGCAAGGGCACCGGCACTGCGCGCCATCACGCACACCGGGCGTATGGGTTCCGGGTTCGCGCCAAGAGGCGCGTCCCGGAACGACGGCTGGAGTGCGGAGCGAGCGCAACGCATACTCAGCCGTTCTGGGATACCCCTCCGTCGTCATTCCGGGGCGCGAGCACAGCTCGCGAGCCCGGAATCCATAGACCCTGTGCTGATGAGTTTGCCGTTACGCCCATGGTCTTGGATCACATCAAACGAGCGCGTGCGATGGGCGCTGCTTGCAAGGGCACCGGCACTGCGCGCCATCACGCACACCGGGCATATGGGTTCTGGGCCCGCGCCAAGAGGCGCGTCCCGGACGACGGCAGAGAGTGGAGCGGCGCTGTTCTTTGACCTCTCACCGTTTGCGGGAAGAGAAGCGCAGGGATCAACTCCGCCGTCATTCCGGGGCGCGAGCACAGCTCGCGAGCCCGGAATCCATAACCCCTGTGCTGATGAGTCTGCCGCTACGGCCATGATCTTGGATCACATCAAACGGCGCGTGCGATGGGCGCTGCTTGCAAGGGCACCGGCACTGCGCGCCATCACGCACACCGGGCGTATGGGTTCCGGGCCCGCGCGAAATCGCGCGTCCCGGAACGACGGCAAAGAGTGGAGCGGCGCATCGATCCATTCACGGGCGCATACGTTCAGCGCATCGGCGCGCTCGGCCATCGATCCGCCACATGCGGCCATGATACGGCGGGGCACGAACCATCGACACGAGATTTGGCGCGCGCCGACGCGGGCCAGCGGGGACGCCACCATGCAACGGATATCGCAACGCCAATCATCGAAGCTTCTCGCCGCGCCGCTGATGCTGGTCGCAGCGCTGGCGCTGTCCGGCTGTTTCAAGAGCGGCCGCGAGGTGGCGGCGACGGCGGCCACCGACGACGAGGCGACCTGCCGCGCCAAGGGGCAGCCGGGGTCGGATGCTTACGCGGTCTGTCTGAAGGAGCGGGACATCGCCCGCGAAGGGGCGCAGGCGCGGGTCGATCGCGCGCACCGGCGGGTGTCGGAAGACATGCTGATGGGGCGCTGAGGGCGCGGCCGCTTCGGCAGAGGCTGCGAGCAAGGCGCCTCGGGCAGCGGTCTTACGGCATGATCCGGACCATGGATCCGGATGAGCGGCGGCGGCTTCTGCACGCCACACGACCACCATCCGCGCCGAGACGATCCGCAACGGCTCGTTCGCGCCGCGTGCGAAACGCAATGCGCCAGGAGCCATGTCCCGAAACGCGATGTCTTGAAACGCGATATGTCGAGACGCGATGCGCCAACGGCGGGCGGACGCGCGCTACGGGCGCGTCAGTCCTCGTCGTCCTCGTCGTGGTCGCGCTTGCCGCCGAGCTGCTTGAGCTTGGCGAACACCGCCGCATCGTCGAACTCCTCCGACGAGCGCGAGGAGGGCGCGCTCTCGGTCTCCTCGTCCTCGCTCTTGCGGGTGGTCTCGGAGGCCGGCAGCAGCGTCGCGCCGCCATAGGCGGCCGCGGCGGGCTTCTCCTTCGCCGCGCGCTGGACCTCGAAGTCGAGGTCGATCTGCGAGCACAGGCCGAGCGTCACCGGGTCCATCGGCGTCAGCGCCGCGGTGTTCCAGTGGGTGCGGTCGCGGATCGAGGCGATCGTCGTCTTGGTGGTGCCGACCAGGCGCATGATCTGCGCGTCCTTCAACTCCGGGTGATTGCGCACCAGCCAGAGGATCGCGCTCGGCCGCTCGTGCCGGCGCGAGACCGGGGTGTAGCGCGGGCCCTTCTTGCGCTTCGGCTCGGGCAGCCGGGTCTTCGGTTCCAAAAGCTTCAGCCGGTAGTTCGGGTCGGCCTCGCCGCGGGCGATCTCCTCGCGGGTGAGCTGGCCGCTGGCGATCGGGTCCGAGCCCTTGATCCCCTGGGCCGCGTCGCCGTCGGCGATCGCGCGCACCTCCAGGGGGTGCATTTTGCAGAAATCGGCCACCTGATCGAAGGAAAGGGCGGTGTTGTCGACCAGCCAGACGGCGGTCGCTTTGGGCATCAGGGGTGCGTTGCTCACAGGGCAAATCTCCTTTGTGCTTCGCCCGCCTGTTCGGAAGGCGAAGCCGTGGTCATCTCTGATGACGGGAATTGCGGTCTATATAGGCGCCTTCGCCGCCCTCGCGCAATGGTTTGGCGCAGGCGAGGGCGCACGGGATTGGGCCGACCGATGGCCGGGAACGGGCGTTCTTGGAAGCCGCATGGGCGGAGAACCGCACCGGGGGCGGGCCGTCGCGAGCGGCTCTGCCAGGGTTGCCAGGCGCAAGGGGCCGGTAACCGCCTTGAACCCCACCGCTTGACATCCAGACCTATGAGGGCCAAGTCGTTGTCCCTAGGGCCAGACCGCCGGTCGTGTATCCGGTTTGGCCATGGATTGAGGGTTGGATGGCCGGTTTTAGGGCCGCCAGCCGCCAAATCCGCCCCAAATTGGCCGGGGAGGCAGGCCAAAATGCCGTTTCGCCATTCCGCTGACGCGCTTTCGAGTTTTGCACCTTTTTAGAGATAGCCAGATGGCCCAAGCCAAGCCCGAGCTTCAGATCGTCCTTTGTTCCCCGCGCGGCTTCTGCGCGGGCGTCGTCCGCGCCATCGACACGGTCGAGCGCGCCCTGAAGCTCTATGGCCCGCCGGTCTATGTCCGGCACGAGATCGTCCACAACCGCCATGTGGTGGAGAGCCTGCGCACCAAGGGCGCGATCTTCGTCGAGGAGCTCGACGAGATTCCCGATACCGAGGCGCCGGTGGTGTTCTCCGCGCACGGCGTGCCGAAGTCGATCCCGGCCGAGGCCGAGCGCCGCAACTTCTTCGCGCTGGATGCGACCTGCCCGCTGGTGACGAAGGTACACCGCGAGGCGGAAATTCATTTCAAGCGCGGCCGCGAGATCGCGATGATCGGCCACGCCGGTCACCCGGAGGTGGTCGGCACCCTCGGCCAGCTGCCTGCGGGTGCGGTCGTGCTGATCGAGACCGTCGAGCAGGCCAAGCAGTTCCAGCCGAAGGATGCCTCCAAGCTCGCCTTCGTGACGCAGACCACGCTATCGATCGACGACACCGCAGCGATCGTCGCGACGCTGAAGGCGCGTTTCCCCGAGATCATCGGGCCGCACAAGGAAGACATCTGCTACGCGACAACCAACCGCCAGCTCGCGGTGAAGCGGGTCGCGCCGGTGGTCGATGCGATGATCGTCGTCGGCTCGCCGAATTCGTCCAACTCGCAGCGCCTGCGCGAAGTGGCCGAGCATGAGGGCTGCCCGCGCGCGGTGCTGGTCAATGGCGCCGCCGACCTCGACTGGTCGATGTTCGAGGGCATCACCCGCCTCGGCATCACCGCCGGCGCCTCGGCGCCGGAAGTGCTGGTCGAGGAGATTCTCGACGCCTTCGCCGAGAAATACACGCTGAAGGTGGACACCGTGTCGGCCGCCTCCGAAGACGGGATCTTCTTCCCGCTGCCGCGGCCGTTGCGCGCCGATGCAGCCGCCGCGACGACCGCAGCCGCCGAATAATAAGCCCGTGCGCGTGCGGAGCCGGCCGAAAACGGCCGGAACCGGCGTATGCCGACATTTCCGACGAGATCGGCGGCGATCGCCGCGTTAGGATCGCCTGCCGATTCGTATTTCACCGGACAATGATCTGATGGCGGTTTACACCGACGTCTCCGCCGAGGAGCTCGCAGCCTTCATCGCCCCTTACGGGATCGGCGAGCTGTTGTCGTACAAGGGCATCGCCGAGGGGGTCGAGAACTCGAACTTCCTCGTGCATACAAGCCGCGGTTCGTTTTTCCTCACCCTGTACGAGAAGCGCGTTCGCGCCGGCGACCTGCCGTTCTTTCTCGGCCTGATGACGCATCTCGCCGCGCGTGGCATCCGTTGTCCGCAGCCGGTGAAGACGACGGCCGGCGAGATGCTGGGCGAGCTCGCGGGCCGGCCCGCGGCGATCATCGATTTCCTCGAGGGCGTCTGGCCGCGGCGGCCGAACGTCGCGCACTGCGCCGGCGTCGGTCAGGCGCTGGCGAACATGCACATCGCCGGCCAGAGCTTCGCGATGACGCGGGCGAATGCGCTGTCGGTGTCGGGCTGGCGGCCGCTGTTCGAGCAGGCGTCGGCGCGCGCCAACGATGTGCAGTACGGGCTCGCCGACCTGCTCACCAACGAGTTGGAGCATCTGGAGCGCAGCTGGCCGACCGATCTGCCGCAAGGCATCATCCACGCCGACCTGTTTCCCGACAATGCGCTGTTCATCGGCGACAAGCTGTCCGGGCTGATCGACTTCTACTTCGCCTGCAATGATATGCTCGCCTACGACGTGGCGATCTGCCTGAACGCCTGGTGCTTCGAGCCAGATCATTCCTTCAACGTCACCAAGGCGCGGGCGCTGCTGAATGCCTATACGCGCGAGCGGCCGCTGTCGGCGGCCGAGCAGGACGCGCTGCCGCTGCTCGCGCGCGGCGCGGCGATGCGGTTTCTGCTGACGCGGCTGGTGGACTGGCTCAACGTGCCGCCGGGCGCGCTGGTGCGGCCGAAAGATCCGCTGGAATATGTGCGCAAGCTGCGCTTCCATCAGAATGTCGCCACCGTGCGCGACTACGGCCTGGCGCAATCGGGTTACGCCGCGTGAGCAAAGCCAAGGGTAAAACCAACGGTGATGCCGCAAGGTCCGACCTGCCGCATGTGATCGTCCACACCGATGGCGCCTGCTCCGGCAATCCGGGGCCGGGTGGCTGGGGCGCGATCCTGAAATTCGGCGACGTCGAGAAGGAATTGAAGGGCGGCGAGCCGCACACCACCAACAACCGGATGGAGCTGCTGGCGGCGATCTCCGCGCTCGAGGCGATGAAGAAGCCGGTCTCGGTCGATCTCTACACCGACAGCCAGTATGTGCGCGGCGGCATCACCGGGTGGATCCACAACTGGAAGCGCAACGGTTGGAAGACCGCCGACAAGAAGCCGGTGAAGAACGCCGATCTCTGGCAACGGCTCGATGCAGCGCTCAAGGATCACGACGTGCGCTGGCATTGGGTGAAGGGTCATGCGGGGCACGCGGAGAACGAGCGCGCCGATCAGCTGGCCCGTGACGGTCTCGCGGAAAACCGCGCCAAAGGCTAGCATCGGGTGCCGTCATTGGCGGGCAGGTCGAGCCTTCGGCCAGATGCGAAAGAACGTCCACCTGACAACGATCATGGCCGGACTGAGCCGGCCATGACAGGTCTTGATACGATACAGCTTTTGATACGACCGATCCGGGATCGGGCTTAGAGCTGGCCGAGCAGTGTGTCGCCGCCGGACACCTCGACCGTGCCGGGCTTTTCCTCGACGTTGAGCTTCTTCACCACGCCGTCCTCGACCAGCATCGAGTAGCGCTTCGAGCGCACGCCCATGCCGCCCGCGGAGAAATCCGCATCCATCCCGATCGCCTTGGCGAAATCGGCCGAACCGTCAGCGAGGAATTCCACCTGATCCTTGCCGTCGGTATCGCGCTTCCAGGCCTGCATCACGAACACGTCGTTGACGGCGGTGACGGCGATGGTGTTGACGCCCTTCGCCTTGATCGCGTTGGCGTTCAGGGTGATGCTCGGCATGTGCATCTTGTGGCAAGTGCCGGTGAAGGCGCCAGGCACGGCGAACAGCGCGACCGTCTTGCCCTTGAACACCTCGTCGGTGCTCTTCCAGGCCGGGCCATCGGCCGTCATGACGCGAAACTTCGATTCCGGAATCTTGTCGCCAACTTTGATCGTCATCGTGCGCTCCCTGAAAGCACTGTTGGGCCTTACCGATCCGCATATGTCATGCTGTGCGGAGGTCCGTCAATTCAGCCTCACATTGTATTCGTAGGCGCCGTCCGGGCCGACCACCGTCAGCTTGAGCAGCGCACCCTCGGCGCGCGCATCGGCCGGAAGGCCCTCCAACGGAAAGGCGAAACGGACGGCATCCTTGTCCGCTGCGGTCACCTGTTTCGGCAGCGGCAGCGCCCAATCCGGGCTCGGGCCTTCGGCGAACAGCTCGATGGCGTCGGGATTCTGGGCGGTGATGTCGATCATCACCTTGTCGCCTTGGCGCACGAACGACCGCAGCGTGTAAGGGGTCGTGTCCGTCGTCGTCGCCGGCTTCGGCACCTTGTTCAGGGCGACGGCCACCAGACTGTCTTGTGCGCTCGCGGTGCTGGTGAAGGCGAGCTCGACCTCAGCCTCCACCGGCAGGCAGAGTCTCTCGCATACCGCGTAGCTGATTGCCGCCGCAATCTTCACGGGCTCGTTCGGATTCTTCGGCACGATCCGCAGCGGGAAGACGACGTTCTTGACGTAACCGAACGAAATGCCGCCCGCGCCGTCGTTGAAGCTGCGGGGCGCCGGATAGAGCGGTGTCACACTTTCGACATTGCTCGATTTGGAGAAGTCGAACCGCGGAGGAACCCCGGAATCGCCGGGCGTGCGCCAATATGTCTTCCAGCCTTTCTCAAGCTGGATTTCGATGCCACCCATCAGCACGGAGCCGGCGCGCGAGCCTGCCACCAGGCGCAGCGCCGAGTGGCTGTCGCGCGCCCAGGGCGAAGCATCCTGCGCATGCGCCATGGTTGCGGCGGCGTTAATGCCGACGAACGCGACGCACGCGATCAGTGCGTGGAACGGAACCATTGCAACCATCTGTCGAGCTTACCGGCTGCGTCACAGCGAAGCTACTGAATTGGCTGTGACAATTGATGACCGGGCTTGATTGACACCCGTCGAACCCAATATCAGGATGAATAGGAAAAGCGAAGGTGGCCGATTGATGAAAGCATCGCGAAAACGCTCAGAAACAGGCCATTCCGAACGCGCATCGCGCAAGACCGTACGATCCGGCGGACAGGTCCCCGAGGGCGATTATCTCGACGGTCAAATGCTGATCGCCATGCCGGTGATGGAAGACGAGCGCTTCCAGCGTTCGGTGATCTATGTCTGCGCCCACACGTCCGAGGGCGCCATGGGCATCATCGTCAATCGTCCAGCCGGCAGCATCGATTTTCCAGGGCTTTTGATGCAGCTCGACATCATCAAGAAGAGCGATCGCATCATGCTCCCCGAGGATGCGGAGGAGATGAAGGTGCTGAAAGGCGGGCCGGTCGAAACCGCGCGCGGCTTCGTGCTGCATTCCAGCGACTTCTTCATCCAGGACTCCACGCTGACTATCGATGACGACATCTCGTTGACGGCGACGCTCGATATCCTCAAGGCGATCGCGCAGGGGACCGGGCCGAAGCGTGCGATCCTCGCCCTCGGTTATGCGGGCTGGGCGCCGGGCCAGCTCGAGGATGAAATCCAGCACAATGGCTGGCTGCACTGCCCCGCCGATCCGGACCTCGTGTTCGACAAGGACATCGACAGCAAATATGAGCGCGCGCTGAGGAAGATCGGCATCGATCTGGCGATGCTGTCGAACGAGGCGGGGCACGCGTAGCGATTTGCCGACGGCGTCGTTGCTCCGCAGCGGCCTCGCTTAGGGGCGCTGTCGGGGGAACGCTGAGATTCTCGAGACACAGCGCGGAGTTCAGCGCGCCCTGGCGCCGAGGCAATCAGAACCGAGGCTCGCTTGTTGGCACGTCGTGGCGGATTTCGTCACGCGACGGCGCAGATCTTGCCGCCGCTGATGGAAGCTATTGCGCGGCTTCGAGCCGCTCTTCTGCCAGCAGCCGCCGTGCGGCATCGGCACTCATCGGCTCGCCGAAGGCGAAGCCCTGCGCATACTCGCAGCCGATCTGGTAGAGCTCGACCGCATCGGAATCCGACTCCGCACCCTCGGCGACTACGTCCATGCCGAGATCGTGCGCCATCGCCACGATCGACTTCAGCAGCACCGGCCGCGTGCCGCGGTTGGTGGTGCGGACGAATGACTGATCGATCTTGATGGTGTCGAACGGGAAACGCTGCAGATAGGCCAGCGACGAGTGGCCGGTGCCGAAATCGTCCAGCGACAGGCCGGCGCCGAGTTCGCGGATCCGCTGCAGCATCTGTGCGGCGTGTTCGGGGTTTTCCATCACCAGCGATTCCGTCAGCTCGAGCTTGAATGTGCCGCGGGCAACCGCCGAGCGCGAGAGCACCGTGCGGAGATCGTGGATCAGGTCATGTCGCAGCAGTTGCCGCGAGGAGACGTTGACGCTGGCGAAGATCGAACTGCGATGCCGCGCCGATTGTTGCCAGAGCGCGAGCTGCCGTGCGGTGCGGTCCATCACGAACATGCCGAGGTCGACGATCAGGCCGGTCTCCTCGGCGATGCTGATGAATTCCGACGGGCCCATGCGGCCGAGCTTCGGATGATCCCAGCGCGCCAGAGCTTCGAAGCCGGCGATCGCGCGATCCTCGAGGCGGATGATCGGCTGGTAGAGGATCGTGATCTCGTCACGCTCGATCGCGCGGCGGAGGTCGGATTCGATCGTCAGCCGGTCCTGCTTGCGCGCGCGCATCGCCGGTTTGTAAACGTCGATGCGGTCGCCGCCGATCCGCTTCGCGTGATACATCGCAAGCTCGGCGTCCTTGATGATTTCCTCGGTGACCGCCGCATGCGGATCGGCGAGCGCCAGGCCGATCGATGCGGTGAGGAAGATCTCGCGGTCATTGAAGGTGATCGGCGCGCGGATGGTCTTGCGGATCGTCTCGGCGAAAGCGGTGATTTTGGCCGCATCGGTTTCCGACATCAGGATCAGGCCGAATTGGTCGCCCGAGAGCCGCGCCAGCGTGTCCTGCGGCTTGAGGATGCGCGTCAGCCGCCGCGCCAGGGTGAGCAGGATCGAATCGCCGACCGCGATGCCAACCGAGTCGTTGACCTGCTTGAAGCGATCGAGATCGATCGCCATCACCGTGGGCCGCAGCGACGGGACGTTCTTCGACAGTTGTGCCAGCGCGTTGATGCGGTCGATGAACAGCTTGCGGTTGGGCAGGCCGGTCAGGTTGTCGTGCACCGAGTCGTGCAGCAGCCGCTCCTCGGCATTGCGGAATTCGGTCACGTCCGAAAGCGTGCCGATCACCCGCGCCACTTCGCCGTCGGAGCCGACCACCGGCCGCGCCTTCAGCGAGAACCACATGAAATGGCCGTCGGTGGTGCGCAGGCGGAAATCCTGCACCAGCCGACCGCGGCGCTGGTCGAGCACGCTGTCGAGGGCGGCGCGGAATCGGTCCTGGTCGAGTGGGTGCAGCACTTCGAGCCATTTCGCCGCGGGGCCTTCGAGCGTGCCGCGCTTCAGCCCGAGCAGGCTTTCGGTTTCGGCGCTGGTGAACACCTTGTCGGCGGAGACGTCCCAATCCCAGATCAGGTCGCCGGCGCCGGTCAGCGCCAGCGCGCGGCGCTCGACGTCGGTGACGATGCCTTGGCCCGAGCCGCCGCCAGCGAACGCATGCTGCATCACCGTGAAGCCGATCAGCATGACGATGAGCACCAGGCCGCCGAGCAAGGCGGGCCCGACGATATCGTTGGTGACGGTGCCCTGGATCGTCAGGCCGGCGGCGATCACCCAGACGGTGAGCAGGAACCAGCTCGGGATCAGCAGCACCGCGCGGTCGAAGCCGTGGGTCGAGAGATAGACGATCAGTGCGAAACCGAACACGGCGATCAGCGCCAGCGAGAGGCGGGCGATGCCGGAGGCGACCGGCGGATCGAACAGCGCTAGCGCCACCAGTGATCCGAGGAACACGAGCCAGCCCAGGGTGATGTGCGAGTAGCGCACATGCCAGCGGCTCAGGTTAAGGTAGGCGAACAGGAACACCAGCAGCGTGGCCGCCAGGATCGCTTCGCCCGAGGCGCGCCAGACCCGCTCGGCGCCGGACGACATGTCGAGCACCTTGCCCCAGAAGCCGAAGTCGATACCGATATAGACCAGTACCGCCCAGGCCAATCCCGCGGCGGCGGGGAACATGACGCTGCCCTTCACCACGAACAGGATCGTCAGCACCAGCGACAGCAGTCCGGCGATGCCGATGACGATGCCTTGGTAGAGCGTGAAGGAGTTGACCTTGTCCTTGTAGGCTTCCGGTTCCCACAGATACAGCTGCGGCAGCTTGTCGGTGCGCAGCTCGACGACGTAGGTGACGACGGAACCAGGATCGAGCGTGACGCGGAAGATATCGGCGACGGAATTTTCCTGGCGCTCGGGTCGGTCGCCGCTCGAGGGGGTGATGGTTGCGATGCGCGACAGGCCGAGATCGGGCCAGAACAGGCCGGACGAGACGATGCGATAATGGGGCGCGACGATCAGGCGGTCGAGCTGGTCGTCGGTGTTGTTGGCGAGCGCGAACACCACCCAGTTGGTGCCGCCTTCGCGAGCGCGGACCTCGATGCGGCGGACGATGCCGTCGGTGCCTGGTGCGGTGGATACCTGGATGCGATCGGAGTCGCTGCGCTGGAACTCGAGGATGCCGGTGAGATCGATGGCCGGTGAATCGCTGCGCACGCTGACGGCGTCGACGGCCAGCGCTGTGCCGGCGCTCATCAGAAGCGCGATCGCAAACACAGCAATGCCGCGCGCAAGAGGCGCAATGCACTTTAGAAGACGCAATGTCTGCTCCGCGTTGAAAGCCCGATGCAGGCTCCCGTTAGAGCATGAGCCGGAAAAAGGAAAGCATGCTTTCCGATCCCGTCATGCCTGCTCTAGATGCCACGAAACGTCTGAAAAACCAAGGGTTTCCGGCTCGGATCAGGTGGTCAGCACAATCTTGCCAATATGATGGCTGCTCTCCATGCGGGCATGCGCTTCCGCTGCCTTTTCCAGAGGATAAGTGCTGTCCATCAAAGGCTTGACCTTGCCGTCGCGGAGCAGCGGCAAGACCTTTTGTGCGAGCGCCTGGGCGATGGCAGCCTTGGCCTCGACCGAACGGGCGCGCAGCGTCGAGCCCGTGTGGGTCAGTCGCTTGAGCATGATGCGGCGAAAATCGACGGTGGCCTTGGCGCTGCCGAGGAAGGCGATCTGCACGATCCGTCCTTCGACCGCTGCGGCCTCGTAGTTCCGCTCGATGTAGTCGCCGCCGACCATGTCGAGGATGACGTTGGCGCCGGCGCCGCTGGTGGCCGCTTTGGTCTCGGCGACGAAGTCCTCGGTCTTGTAATTGATGGCGCGATCGGCACCGAGCTTCACGCAGGCGTCGCATTTGTCCTGCGAACCGGCGGTGACGATCACCTTGGCACCGAACGCCTTTGCAAGCTGGATCGCTGTGGTGCCGATACCCGACGAGCCGCCATGGATCAGCAGCGTCTCGCCGGCCTTGAGTGTGCCGCGCTCGAACACGTTGTGCCAGACCGTGAAGAAGGTCTCGGGAATCGCGGCCGCTTCGGTCAGCGACAGCGATGACGGCACCGGCAGTGCGCAGCTCTCGTGCGCGGTGCAATACTGCGCGTAGCCGCCGCCGGGAACCAGCGCCATCACCGCGTCGCCGGACTTGAAACGCGTGACGCCTTCACCGAGCGCCACGACGTTGCCGGCGATCTCGAGACCGGGAATATCGCTTGCGCCTGGCGGTGGCGGGTAGTTGCCGGTGCGTTGCGCGACATCCGGTCGGTTCACGCCGGCGGCCGCGACCTTGATCAGGATCTCGCCCTTGCGCGGTTGCGGCACCGCGCGTTGCTCGGGCACGAGCGCGTCCGGGCCGCCTGGCTTCGGAATGCCGATTGCCGTCATCTGGCTGGGGAGCGTGGTCATGGTCGTTCCTCCCGTCGTTGCGCTTTGCGCCGGATGATCGGAGATGATCTAACGGCGTCAGCAAGGCTTGAGCGTGCTTAGTTCGCAGCGTGCGCTCTGGCAATATCGGCTCCGGCCATATCACAGAGCGAGGAGGATCACATGGCTGCCGAGGATGAAGATCGCCCGCGCAAGAAGGTCGCGCATGAGATCGGCCAAGATCTGGCATTGCTGTCGATCGAGGAGCTGAACGACCGTATTCAGCTCCTGGCCGGCGAGATCGAGCGTCTGCGCGCGGCCGCGGCATCGAAGGCGGCGAGCCGCAGCGCCGCCGACAAATTCTTCAAATCGTAAGCGCGTCCGGGGCAGGCCCTCGGGACGAGTCGGGGCGTTCAGCGTGTCCCTTTGTGGCGGCCTCGGAGGAGCGCGGGCAAGGATCGCAATTGCAAAGGAACCCTGAAGGAAATCACTCATTTACCGAGGATTAAGCTTTCTCGTCCATTACTGGAATTGTCCAGCTTTGGACACCGAGTGGCTCCTGTCACTCTGTTTGACGCCTCCCTGTTATCAACTTTCTAGCCGCCGGAAACGGCGGCTCTTTTTTGCGTCATCCATCTACCGTCATTTTTTGTTCCGGTATCCGTCACGGAAACCATATCTGGCCTTTCGGCTGGACTCCGCACGGTCTCCAGGCGATGATCCGCATGCGCAATAATTTGTTCATCATAAATGCGCAGGCGTTCTTTCAGAGTTGCGTGAGGCGTTAACCATGTCCGAGAATTCCGTGCGCGACGCGGATCTGGTCCTGTTCAGCGAGAGGCTGGCTGGTTCTGCGGTGTTCTCCACGTTGTTTCGTGAAGGCATGAACCTGGTGGAAGAGACCGCGGCGTATCTCGACGGAGCGGGACGCAAGGATGCCAAGTCCCTCGATCGCGCGGCGAGCCTCACCTACGCGACGGAGAGCATGCGGCTGACCACGCGGCTGATGCAATTGGCCTCGTGGCTCTTACTGCACCGCGCCGTCAAGGAAGGCGAGATGTCGCTCGCCCAAGCCAATCGCGAGAAGGTTAAGGTGAAACTGACCGCCGCGGAGCCGGGCGGCGACGATGCGATCGGCAAGCTGCCGGAGCGCCTGCAGGATCTGATCAACCGTTCGATGATGCTGCAGTCGCAGGTCAAGCGCCTCGACGGGACGATCCACGCGCCGGCGCCGGATGCCGCCACTGTCGGCAATCCACTGGTGCCGCAGCTCGATATGCTCAAGGCCGCGTTCGAGCGTCCGCGCGGATAGCGCCGACAGCGCGTTCGCCGCGAGGTGCGATCCAGCGCCTGAAATCCGGCGGCCGGAATTCAAAACCTGCAATTTAAGACCTGCAATTCAAGGCCTCAAATTCAAGGCCTGGGAGTCAAAAAGCGTGCCCCCAAGTCGCGAGCGGTCGCGGCAATACGCGACACGAAACAAGACCAGCAAACAAAACGCCCCCGCAGGTCGCGAGGGCGTTTTGTTGTGTCGGTAACGGATCGCGGCGTGGGCCGCGTCCGGATCAGGCCTTGAGGAAGCCCGAGAACTTCTTCTGGAACCGGGAGACGCGGCCGCCGCGATCCAGGATCTGCTGGGTGCCACCGGTCCAGGCCGGGTGCGACTTGGAATCGATGTCGAGGTTCAGCGTGTCGCCGTCCTTGCCGTAGGTCGAGCGCGTAAGGTACTCGGTACCGTCGGTCATCACGACCTTAATCGTATGATAATCCGGATGAATTTCGTTCTTCATAACAGCATCCTTCGGCGCCGGGCGCCCTGAAGTCTGGTTCACATATTCGGGGTTGGCGGCTCTATATCGCAGCTTCCGCGTGGAAACAAGGCGGGATTCGGCCGGGTTCCGGCATCGTGTCCATCCTGGCGTCTATCGCGGCGGGCAGGCCTCCCACCTGGGCTGATCGGGCCAATTGCCATCGCTGGTGGCTTGGCCTATCCGGGGGCCGGAAAACGGCAATCGGATCATCATGAGCGTGTTGGGACAGATCGACGGCGGCGGACGCGGTGGCAACGGTCCGCGAGCGTCCGATGGTTTGCAGGCTGCGCCCACGGACGCTGGCGCGGCTGCGCAGGCCGCCGAGGCGCGCGGCGCAAAATTGCGGCCGTTGCTGCTGCTGCTTCCCTATGTGACCCGCTATCGCGGCCGGGCATTGATGGCGCTGGTTGCCCTGGTGGTTGCGGCGATCACGACGCTGGTGGTGCCGGTGGCGGTGCGGCGGATGATCGATTTCGGCTTCTCCGCCGATGGCATCGCACTGATCAACAACTATTTCGGCATGATGATTGCGGTGGTGGCGGTGCTCGCGCTCGCCAGTGCCGCGCGGTATTACCTGGTGATGACGATCGGCGAGCGGATCGTCGCCGACATCCGCCGCGAGGTGTTCGCGCATCTGACGGCGCTGTCGCCATCCTTCTTCGATTCCGCCCGCAGCGGCGAACTGATCTCGCGGCTCACCGCCGATACGACGCAGATCAAGTCCGCGGTCGGTGCTTCGGTCTCGATCGCGCTGCGCAATCTGGTGCTGTTCGTCGGCGCCGCGAGCATGATGGTGGTGACGAGCCCGCGCCTGTCCGGCTTCGTGCTGGCGATGATCCCGCTGGTGGTGCTGCCATTGGTTGCGTTCGGGCGCTGGGTGCGCCGGCTGTCGCGCGGGGCACAGGATACGCTCGCCGATGCGTCCGCCTATGCTTCGGAGCTGATCGGCGCCAACCGCACGGTGCAGGCCTTCACCAACGAGACGCTCGCGACCGAACGTTTCGGCGGCGAGGTGGAACGGGCCTATGAGGCCGCGCGTAGTTCGACGCAGGCTCGCGCGGTGTTGACCGCGATCATCATCTTCATCGTCTTTTCCAGCATTGTCGGCATTCTCTGGGTCGGCTCGCACGACGTGCTGGCCGGGCAGATTTCCGCGGGCACGTTGAGCCAGTTCATCCTCTATGCCGCGTTCGCCGCCGGCGGCCTCGGCGAACTCAGCCAGGTGTGGGGCGAGGTCTCGGCGGCCTCCGGTGCCGCCGAGCGGCTGTTCGAGATTCTGCGGGTGAAGCCTGCGATCGCGGCGCCCGCACATCCGCAGGCGTTACCCGTGCCTGCGCGCGGCGATGTGGCCTTCACCGATGTCCGCTTCGCCTATCCGGCGCGGCCGCAGAGCTTCGTGATCGATGGTGTGTCGTTCGCCGTGAAGCAGGGCGAGAAGGTTGCGATCGTCGGCCCCTCCGGCGCCGGCAAGAGCACCCTGTTCCACCTGCTGCTGCGCTTCTACGATCCGGCTGCGGGCTCGATCGCGCTCGACGGCGTCGCGGTGCGCGACGCCGACCCGCAGCAGGTGCGCAAGCGCATCGCGCTGGTGCCGCAGGACTCGGTGATCTTCGCCGCCAGCGCCCGCGACAACATCCGCTTCGGCCGCCCCGATGCGACCGATGCGGAGATCGAGCGGGCCGCGCAGCTCGCGCACGCGACCGAGTTCATCCGCCTGCTGCCGCAAGGCTTCGATACGCCGCTCGGTGAGCGCGGCGTGACGCTCTCCGGCGGCCAGCGTCAGCGCATTGCGATTGCGCGGGCGATCCTGCGCGATGCACCGCTCTTGTTGCTGGACGAAGCGACCTCGGCGCTGGACGCCGAAAGCGAGACGCTGGTGCAGACCGCGCTGGAAGAGCTGATGCGCCGCCGCACGACGCTCGTGATCGCGCACCGGCTCGCCACCGTGCTGTCGTGCGACCGCATCGTCGTCATGGACAAGGGCCGCATCGTCGAGCAGGGCACGCATGCCGAACTCGCCGCCGCCGACGGCCTCTATGCGCGTCTGGCGAAGCTGCAATTCCAGGGCGCGTAAGAAGATCGCGTAAGAACCGCTATCGCTCCGTTAACTTCAGTTCGATGCGGCGGTTGCGCCGGTAGGCCTCTTCGGTCTTCTCCGGGTCCAGCGGCTGGAATTCGCCGAAGCCGGCGGCCACCAGCCGTTGCGGCGAGATGCCTTTCGAAATCAGGTACTGCACCACCGAGATCGCGCGCGACGACGATAGCTCCCAGTTCGACGGGAACTGGGCATTGGCGATCGGGCGGATGTCGGTATGGCCATCCACCCGCAGCACCCATGGGATTTCTGCCGGGATCTGCCGCTCGAGTTCGGTGAGCGCGGAGGCGAGCCGGTCGAGTTCATCGCGCCCTTCCGGCCGCAGTGCGGCTTGGCCGGCGTCGAAGAACACTTCCGACTGGAACACGAAGCGGTCGCCGACGATGCGGATGTCCGAGCGATTGCCGAGGATTGCGCGCAGCCGGCCGAAGAATTCGGAGCGGTAGCGCGCCAGCTCCTGCACCCGCTGCGCCAGCGCCACGTTCAGCCGCTGGCCGAGTTCGGCGATCCGCGTCTGCGAATCCTTATCGCGCTTCTCTGATGCGTCGAGCGCGGCTTCCAGGGCCGCGAGCTGGCGCCGCAAGGCGCTGATCTGCTGGTTCAGCACTTCGATCATCGCCTGCGCGCGGGAGGAAATCTGCTTCTCGGAATCGAGCGCCTTGGAGAGTTCGCCCGCGCGACCCGCCGCGTCGCTGCCCTGCGCGGCAAGACCGTCGTAAAGGCCTTTGACGCGGTCGCGTTCGCTTTCAGCAGCGGCGAGACCTGCGCGCATCTGCGAGAGCTGTTCGTCGAGATTGAGCTTGCCGAGCTTTTCCAGCGCCAGCAGGTCGTTGAGCTGGGCGATTTGTGCGTTCAGCCGCTCCAGCGCCTTGTCCTTGCCGCTCACCTCCTGCGACAGGAAGAACTGCACGACCACGAATACGGACAGCAGGAAAATGATCGCCAGGATCAGCGTCGACAGCGCATCGACGAATCCAGGCCAATAGTCGAAGCCGCGATCACTTCTGCGGTTGCGGGCCAGCGCCATCTCGCTTCCTCAATGTCGATCCCTTACGACCGCCTTTGCGGTTTTACCCATCCCGAGAAGGCCGCGAAACGGCCGTCTCGAAGGATACGGTCGGGGCGAATGTCAACGGCCTCATGGTTCGCGATGCATCGCTTTGCTCCTCACCATCAGGGTAGACATAACAAATCGCATCGAAATTCAGCTTTTCTCGGGCTGGCGGGCGATGCGTTCGAGCAGCCGCTTGATCTCGCGGTTCTGCTCGCCCTGACCGTCCGCCCATTCGCGGATCATCTGCTGTTCGTTGCGCATGTGCTGCACCAGGCCCTGGATCGCGTCGGCGAGGTTGGCCATCGCGGTGGTCGCGGCGCGGCCCGAGCCCATGTCCTCCACCGCCGCGCGCAGCCGGTCCACCACGTTGCGCAGATCGCCGGACATGACGCCCGCCGGACCGGGCGCCTCGGTTGCGTATTCGCGGACGATGGTGACGAGCCAGTCTTCCAAGTCGGTGTAGAAGCGGTTCTGCGCCTGGCTCGATTGCAGATCGAGAAAGCCGAGCACCAGCGAGCCTGCAAGGCCGAACAGCGAGGACGAGAACGAGATGCCCATGCCGCCGAGCGGAGCAGCGAGACCCTCCTTCAGCGCATCGAAGATCGAGCCGGCGTCGCCGCCGACCTTGAGCCCTTCGATCACCTTGCCGACCGAACCGACGGTTTCGATCAGGCCCCAGAAGGTGCCGAGCAGGCCGAGGAACACCAATAGCCCGGTCATATAACGCGACAGGTCGCGCGCTTCGTCGAGACGGGTGGCGATCGAATCGAGCAGATGGCGCATCGTTTGCTGGGTGATCGCGGTGCGTCCCGTGCGGTCGCCGAGCAGCACCGCCATTGGCGCCAGCAGCGTCGGCCGGCGCTCCAGCGCGAGGCCCGGATCGGAAACGCGGAAATCGTTCACCCAACGGATTTCCGGGTAGAGGCGGATCACCTGCCGGAACGCCAGGATGATGCCGACGGCCAGCACAGCGAGGATCACCCCGTTGAGACCCGGATTGGCGAGGAACGCGACCCAGATCTGCTTGTAGAGCACGACCGTCAGCAGGGCGCAGAGGGTGAGGAACACCAGCATCCGGAATAGGAAGATGCGGGGCGACGACAGTTTTGCCGGCTCGATGGAGGCTGCGTAGCTCGTATTCGGATTTGGCGACATCATCCGGGTTCAGTCTGCCGGTTCGGCGTTGGCAAGGCATGATCTGAAAACCAGGAACCGGCCTTCGGAACGGACATGCCTAAACAAGACTAGAGACAACTCCAACCCGGCAAGGCCGGGCCGGATTCAGGCGACTTCCTGTCAATATGACATAGCGGACCGTGGAAAACAGGTGCATCGCGCGAAATCGACAGCTTCCTGTCGCCGCAGGATCGTGCAGCCCTCTCTGCGACGACCGTATGACCGTGCATCGCGTCTCCCGTAGCGGGTGGAGGCGAGAGGGCCTGGCTGGAGAAAACCAGAGACGCGGTCGACCCGCGGCCAAATATTCGCGTTGCTATCGGCGTGTCTGATTATATGATGATTATCATCATATAATCGCGGCGAGGGTGCCGGGGCGGGGTTGTCATGGATGCGTTATCGCCGGGAGCAGAAGTGCTGGAGCGGCCTGCGCTCAATCCGCTGACGCAGCGCCTTCTGCATGCGCCCATCGTTCCGCTGATTCTCCGCCTCGCCTGGCCGAACATGCTGATCGCGCTGGCGCAGGCCGGCGCCGCGCTGATCGATACCTGGTGGCTCGCCAAGCTCGGCAACGACGTGCTCGCCGGCATGGCGCTGGTGTTTCCCTTCGTCATGCTGGTCGGGACGATCTCGGGCGGCTCGATCGGCGCCGGCATTTCGGCGGCGGTCGCCCGGGCGCTCGGCGCGCGGCAGCAGGAGCATGCGAGCGCCATCCTGCTGCACGGGCTGATCATCAACGTTGCGGTCGGCGCGGCGCTGTCGGCGGTGATGCTGCTGTTCGGCCCGCAGATCTACCGTGCCAGCGGCGGCGAGGGCCATGCGCTGCAGGCGGCGTTGCTCTACTCGAACGTGGTGTTCGCGGGCAACGTGATGTTCTGGGCGATGAACGCGCTGATGAGCGTGGTGCGCGGGACCGGCAACATGATGGTGCCCGCGCTGGTGTCGTGTGGCGGTGTGCTGGTGATGGTGCCGCTGTCGCCATGCCTGATCTTCGGCCTCGGGCCGTTCCCCGAACTCGGCATCGCCGGCAGCGCGGTTTCGCTGCTCGCTTACTATCTTGCCGGTACGGCGGTGCTGGTCTGGTACATTCTCGCCGGCCGCTGCATCGTACCGTTCCGCTGGACGCCGCTGCGGCTGCACACGTTCATCGCCATTCTCGCGATCGGAGCGGTCGGGACCATCACCTCGATCCTGATCAATCTCACCGCGTCCGCCAACAATGCGCTGGTCTCGGTGCTCGCCGGGGCCGGCGGCGTCGCGGGCTACGGCACCGCGGCGCGGCTGGAGTATCTGCTGATCCCGATCGCCTTCGGTCTCGGTACGCCGCTCGTGGCCATGGTCGGCACCAGCGTCGGGGCGGGAGATCGCGCGCGGGCGTTGCGGATCGTGCTGGCTGGAGGCGCGATCGCGTTCGGCATCACCGAGGCAGTCGGGCTTTGCGCCGCGATCTTTCCCGAAGCGTGGCTGCACCTGTTCACCCGCGATGCGACGGCGGTTGCCGTCGGCAGCCGATATCTGCATATCGCCGGACCGTTGTTCGGCTTCTTCGGATTTGGCATCGGTATGTACTTTGCGCTGCTCGGGGCAGGCCAACTGTTCTGGCCGATCGTCGGCAGCGTGTTGCGCAGCGTGCTTGCGCTCGCCGGCGGCGCGTTCGCCGTGTTCGTGCTCGGCTCGCTGACGGCGATGTTCGCCTTCATCGCCGCGGCTTTCGTCGTGTCGGGCGTGGTGCCGTTGCTCGCCCTGCGCAAGGCGAACTGGCGCTGACAGCGTACAGCGTTTCGAGGGCGGAGATTAAGGCGGACGTTACTTGTTGCCGATCGGCTTCAGCACGCGCACCAGCTCGCGCTGGATGTGCTCGTTGCCGACGATGATGTCGCCGGTCTCGAGGATCTTGTCGCCGCCGGTGATGTCGCTGGCGAAGCCGCCCGCCTCGCGCACCAGCACGATGCCGGCCGCCATATCCCACGGCGACAGGTTGCGTTCCCAATAGCCATCGAGGCGGCCGGCGGCGACCCAGGCCAGGTCGAGGGAGGCAGCGCCGAACCGGCGAAGGCCGGCGACCTTTGGCTGGATCGTCCGCAGCTCTTCGGCGGCGATCCCGAAATCGCCACGGCCGATATGCGGCAGGCCGCAGGCGATCACTGATTCATTGAGCAGCTTGCGGCCCGCGACCCGCAGCCGCTGGTCGTTCAGGAACGCGCCCTTGCCACGTTCCGCGAAGAACAGATCGTCGTTCGCGGGATTGTAGATGAGGCCGGCGATCAGAGCCCCTTCGCGCTGGAGCGCGATCGAGATCGCGAAATGCGGCATGCCGTGCAGGAAGTTGGTGGTGCCGTCGAGCGGATCGACGATCCAGACATTCGCCTTGTCGGTGCCTTCGCGGGTGCCGCCTTCCTCGCCGATGAAGCCGTAGCCGGGGCGTGCCTTGGTCAGCTCGTCATAGAGCAACTCCTCGGCGCGCTTGTCGGCGGCGCTGACGAAGTTCGCGGGCCCCTTCAGCGACACCTGCAGGTGCTCGATCTCGCCGAGGTCGCGCTTGAGGCTGCGGCCGGCGCGGCGCGCGGCTTTCACCATCACGTTGAGAAGGGCGGAATGAAGCATGTCGCGGTGTCGTCTGGAGAATGATCGGGCCTGCGGTCTGCCCGTTGAGTGCCGCCCCGTCAAGGGCGGAGACGGCTCAGGGGGTCTTGGCCCTGCCGGAGAGCCAGCGCCGCGCCGCATCTTCGGCTTTGGCCCGGTCCTCGGTGCTCATATGGGCCAGCATTTCGTCGAGCATGAGATCGCCATTGCCGCCGGATTTGGCGATCAGGTGCCATTTCATGCCCTCGACCATGTCTTTCGGAGCGCCGGTGCCGGTCGCGAGCACGCGCGCCAGCCGGTTTTGCGCGATCGGGCTGCCACGCCGCGAGGCTTTCCAGAGCAGTGCCACGGCGCCGGCCTCGTCGCGGGGCGTGCCGGTTCCATTGAACAGCGCGATGGCATATTCGACCTGCGCGTCGAGATTATCGGCTACGGCTGCAGCATGCAGCAGACGGGCGGTTTCCGCCTCGTCCTTCGGCAGGCCGCCGCGGCCTTCCTTGTAGAACATCGCCAGGGCGTACTGCGCCTGCGCGTTGCCGGCATCGGCCGCCTGCTTGAACAGCTCGGCGGCGCGCTTGAGATCCTGCGGGAAGAGCTGTCCCTCGATGTTCAGCAGCGCAAGGTTGTAGGCCGCTGGCGCGCTGCCGAGCTTGGCGGCGAAGGCGAGCAGCTTGGCGCCTTCCTCGCGATTGGCCGGCGCGCCGCGCCCGCCGATCCGCATCATCGCCAGGGCGAAGGTCGCCTCGCGGTCGCCGCGGTCGGCGGCCTGCTTGTACCAGTCGAGCGCCTTGGCATCGTTGCGACTGACACCGAGCCCGTTGGCGTAGAGCTCGCCGAGCAGCGTCATCGCCTTCGGATCGCTTTGCTCCTGCGCGCGCTTGCTGGCGATGCGGAAAGCCTCGCCATAGGCGCCGCGCTGAAAGGCGCCGTAGGCGAGATCGACGTTCGGATCATCCGGAACGGCCGGCGCCGCCTCCTTCGGTTGTCCCTTGGAGGTCGCCTTGGAGTCGGACTTCGTGTCTGACTTGGAATCTGACTTGGCGTCGGCTTTCGGGTTTTCCCGCTTCGGTGCCGCCTTCTTGGAATCCTGCCGTTTCTTGACGCCGCTTTCGGATTTCTTCGCTGGCGGTTGCGGCTGAGGCGTGAGCTGCAATTGGGCGGCCACGGGACTCGCCAGCGCGGCGATCAGCAACAAGGGCAGGGCCACGCCGCGCAAAGCGCGAACCGTGACTGGCGTCCTGTCATCCTGTGCCCGCAGCGGGCTTGTTGATGTGCGCCGCATGACCTTGTCCGATCCGTTTGACCACGTCCTGAAGCGCCGCTTGCGGCCCGCGCTGATCCAGCCAGATGACGTCGCCGACCATGATGAAATCCGCCCCTGCGGCGGCAAAGGCTTCCGTCTCATCGAGAGTCTCTGCATAGCCGACGCAAGGCGGTTCGAACAGCTCTGCCCACCAAGCGAGCCGCTCGACGATGGCGTCGGCCGACGGCCGCTGTTCGGCCTCCGGTTCGCCAAACAGCACGTAGTCGGCCCCTGCTTCACCAGCAACCATCGAATCGTGGCGTGAATGTAGCCCGCCCACGCCGACAATACGGTCCGGGTGCATTTTCTCCAACATCGGCCGCAGGTCTTCGACGCCGGATAAATGTACGCCATCGGCCCCCGAACGAGCGACCAGATCGGCATGACCGTCGAGCAGCAGCGCGGCGCCGGCATCCTGGATCGTCGGCGCCAGCGCCTTGACGCGGTTGATGCTGGTACGTTCGTCGGCCTCGGCGAGACGGACCAGCACGGCCGCTACATCGGCCGCCGCCAGCAAGGCTTTCAGCTGCGGCGCGAGCTCCTTCGCATCGCCGACCGGCGGGGTTGCAAGGTAGAGCCGCGGGGCTGGCGGAGCAGGGGGCGGTTTCTTCGACGGCATGGAGGCGCGTGTGGTCCCTGACGGTGGCTGCCGGAATACGCTGCGTCCGGCGGGCGGATCGTGCTTAATGGGCGATCAGATCAGCGATGCGGGAGAGTTAGAGCAAGATGGCTATCCGGACAATTGCCGTTTCCGATCTGCCCGCGGCAACGGTGCTCTTGGGGCAGCTGGGCTATCCGATGCCGGAACAGGAGGTCGCGCGGCGCCTCGCTGCGGTGCTCGGTCATGCCGACCATCGGGTCTGGGTCTATGACGACGGCGGCGAGGTCGTGGGCCTGCTGCACGCGTTCTTCCGTCCGGCGCTCGACAAGCCGCCGGAGGTGATGGTGCAAGCGCTGGTGACCGATGCGACACGCCGCTCGACCGGTGTCGGCGAAGCGCTGATGCAGGTGGTCGAGGCGTGGGCGCGCGAGCGGGGCTGCCAGTCGGTTGCGCTCTACAGCCGCATCGATCGCGAGCGCGCACACCGGTTCTACGAGCGGCTCGGTTACGAGAAGAAACTCGCCTCGGCGCAGCTCAGGAAAGCGCTTCGCTGAAGCGTTTGTCCCTCATCCTTAAGCAGCGCAGAACGCGCGCGTCTCGAAGGATGAGGTCCGCAAAAGCAGAGACTGGCACCTCCTCATGGTTCGAGACGCATCGCCCATTGAGCTTGATCCCGAAAACCGCTTCGCACTTTTCGCTTCGCGCCCTTGCGGGAGCGGGATCATGCCGAGCGATGCTCTCACCATGAGGTTCAAGGCCGATCCTGCCGGAAGGCTGGCTTACGCCGCCTTCTTTTCCAGATCCTGCTTCCACTCGCCCTTGCTGGCGAGGCCGTTCATCTGTGCGCGGTGGGTGAAGGCGCGCTGGGCCGCGGCGACGTTGTCCGCCTTGCCGCTCCAGGCCTTCTGCGGCGCCGCCTGCAGCGCGCGGCCATAGGAGAAGGTCAGCTTCCAGGGCAGGCCGCCGATCTTGTTCATCGCGTCAAGGTGCGCGGTTGCTTCCTCGTCGGACTGGCCCCCCGACAGGAAGGCGATGCCGGGCACGGCGCCCGGGACGCAGGTCTTCAACAGCCGCACGGTCTTCTCGGCGACTTCCTCAACGCCGGCCTTCTTGGCGCTCTTCTTGCCGGCGACGGCCATGTTCGGCTTCAGCACGATGCCTTCCAGCGGGACCTTCTGGTAATACAGCTCTTGGAAGGTTTCCTTCAGCACAAACTCGGTGACCTCGTAGCAGCGGTCGATGGTGTGGTCGCCGTCCATCAGCACTTCCGGCTCGACGATCGGCACGATCTGTGCCTGCTGGCACAGCGCGGCGTAACGGGCGAGCGCGTGCGCATTGGTGCGGACGGCGGTGTAGCTCGGAATGCCCGGGGCGATGTCGATCACCGCGCGCCACTTCGCAAAGCGGGCGCCCTGCTCGTAGTATTTCTTCAGCCGCTCGGCGAGCTTGTCGAGACCGACGGTGATGAGCTCGTTCGGGCAGCCCGGCAGCGGCTGCGTGCCTTCGTCGACCTTGATGCCGGGGATGGAGCCCGCCTGCTCGATCAGCTTGACCAGCGGGGTGCCGTCCTTCGCCTTCTGCCAGATGGTCTCGTCATACAGGATCACGCCGGAGATGTATTTCGACATCGCCTCCTGCGAACGGAACAGCAGTTCGCGATAGTCGCGGCGGTTGTCCTCGGTGGATTCAACGCCGATCGCATCGAAGCGCTTCTTGATGGTGCCGGAGGATTCGTCGGCGGCAAGAATGCCGCGGCCGGGCGCCACCATGGCGTTTGCGATTTTGTTGAGATCGGCGAGGTTCATAAGGCGTCTCCTGCGTTCAGAGCATTCGTCAAATGTGACAGCGGCATAAAGCTGGCCTGTAATACCAATTGAGCCTTGAGGCACGATCAAGGCCTGCGCTCACGATGCACACCGAGTGAATCGTGTTCCGCATCTTTCCGAGGACGATCTTTAAGGAAAGCTGATGCCAGATCATCCTCGAGAAGCCTGCGTCATTTTGTCTTCAGTACCTCAACGCCCGGCAGCGGTTTTCCTTCCATCCATTCGAGGAAAGCCCCGCCTGCGGTGGAGACATAGGAAAAGTCGTCGCTGACGCCGGCCTGGTTGAGCGCGGCCACGGTGTCGCCGCCGCCGGCGACCGAGATCAGCTTTTTCGCTTTGGTGCGCGCTGCCGCGTGCTTGGCCGCGGCCATCGTGCCCTTGTCGAACGGCGTCAGTTCGAAGGCGCCGACCGGGCCGTTCCAGACCAGGGTTGCCGCGTCGTCGATGGCCGAATTGATGCGCTCGATCGACAGTGGGCCGACATCGAGGATCATGCCTTCGGCCGGGATCGCGTCGAGGCCGTAGGCATGCGACGGCGCATTCGCCTCGAAGTGGAAGGCGACGGTCGCATCGACGGGAAGGATGATGGCGCAGTTGGCCTTCTCGGCCTTGTCGAGGATGCGCAGCGCGGTTGCGGCGAGGTCCTTCTCCGCCAGCGATTTGCCGATGCCGATGCCTTGTGCGTGCAGGAAGGTGTTGGCCATGCCGCCGCCGATCACCAGCGCGTCGACCTTGGCAACGAGATTTTCCAAGAGGTCGAGCTTGGTCGAGACCTTGGCGCCGCCGACGATGGCGATCACCGGCTTGGCCGGACTGCCGAGGGCCTTGTCCAGCGCCTCGAGCTCGGCCTGCATGGTGCGGCCAGCGATCGCCGGAAGCTTGTGACCGAGACCCTCGGTGGTCGCATGCGCGCGATGCGCTGCGGAGAAGGCATCGTTGACCCAGATATCGCCGAGCTTGGCGAGGGCATCGACGAAGGCCGGATCGTTCTTTTCCTCTTCCTTGTGGAAGCGGGTGTTCTCCAGACAGAGGATGTCGCCGTCCTTCATCGCCGCAATCGCCTTTTCGGCCACAGCGCCGATGCAATCGTCGGCGAAGGCGACCGGACGCTTGATCACCTGCGACACAGCCGCCGCAACCGGCTTCAGCGAGTCCTTCGCGTCGCGGCCCTTCGGCCGGCCGAAATGCGCGAGCAGGATGACCTTGCCGCCCTTGCCTGCGATCTCGGTGATGGTCGGCGCGACACGCTCGATGCGCGTCAGGTCGGTGACCTTGCCGTTGTCCATGGGTACGTTGAGGTCGACGCGCAGCAGGACGCGCTTTCCCTTCACATCGATGTCGTCGAGGGTACGGAATGGCTTTGTCATTGAAACACTCTTTGCGGGCCTCATCCTTCGAGATGCCTCGCTTCGCTCGGCTCCTCAGGATGAGGAGCACACCCCACCCTGAGAGCTAGTCCTCATCCTGAGGAGGGCGCATCGCGCCCGTCTCGAAGGATGAGACCATAGGACGCGTCAAAACGTTGCGTCAGATCAGCTTGCCCATCGCCGCGGCGGTGTCCGCCATGCGGTTCGAGAAGCCCCACTCGTTGTCATACCACGAGAGCACGCGCACCAGCGTGCCGCCCTGAACCTTGGTCTGGTCCATCGCGAAGGTGGAGGAGTGGGCGTCGTGATTGAAGTCGATCGAGACGTTCGGATGCGTGGTGTAGCCGAGGATGCCCTTCAGCTCCTGCTCCGCGGCGCGCTTGAGCGCGTCGTTGATTTCCTTGATGTCGGTCTTCTTCTTGGCGACGATCTTGAGATCGACCACCGACACGTTCGGGGTCGGCACGCGGATCGAGGTGCCGTCGAGCTTGCCGTTCAGCTCCGGCAGCACGAGGCCGATCGCCTTCGCCGCACCGGTGGAAGTCGGGATCATCGACATTGCCGCCGCCCGGGCGCGATAGAGATCCTTGTGCATGGTGTCCAGCGTCGGCTGGTCACCGGTGTAGGCATGGATCGTGGTCATGAAGCCGGTCTCAATGCCGACCGTATCGTTCAACACCTTGGCCACCGGCGCGAGGCAGTTGGTGGTGCAGGAGCCGTTGGAGACGACCAGGTGCTCCTTGGTCAGCTTGTCGTGGTTGACGCCATAGACAACGGTCAGGTCGGCGCCGTCCGCCGGAGCCGACACCAGCACGCGCTTGGCACCTGCGGTCAAATGCGCCGAGGCCTTGTCCTTGGAGGTGAAGATGCCGGTGCACTCGAAGGCGATGTCGATGCCGAGGTCCTTCCAAGGCAGCTTGGTGGGGTCGCGCTCGGCGGTAACTTTGATCTTGCCGTTGCCGAGGTTCAGCGAATCGCCCTCGACCGTCACCTCGCCGGGAAAGCGGCCATGCACCGAATCGAAGCGCAGGAGATGGGCGTTGGTCTCGACCGGGCCGAGATCGTTGATGGCGACGACCTCGATGTCCTTGCGTTTGGCTTCATAGATGCCGCGCAGGATGTTGCGGCCGATGCGGCCAAAACCGTTAATTGCGACCCGGATTGCCATTTCCTCGTTCTCCTTCAAAGGCTTGGCCATGCCCAAAGGTGCGGGCTTCCAGTCTGCCGACGGATTTAGGGCGCTGGACCGCCCGGTGGGTCCGGGCGCTGGCGGAAAAGCTGGCCGTTGCTAGCCTTTTTTGCCGGCTAGCTCAACTGTTTAGCCCTGTTTGTCCGGCGCCTGTTGTCGCGTCGCGTCGTTCTTTGATTCCGGCATTTGCAAACATCGTCGCAGCAGCGGGATGCAAATGTCGGAATCGAACCACGAGTGGAGCGGATTTGACATGCGTATCCCACCGAGCCGCGGATGCGCCATGTGCATGTCAAATCCAAAGCTCCACTAAGCTTTTATACTTGCTAGTGGTTCTTTGATTCCGGCATTTGCAAACGTCGTCGCCGCAGCGGGATGCAAATGTCGGAATCGAACCACTAGCCGAGACGGCTCTCCGCGGCGTTGACCACGGCCTCCGGCGTAATGCCGAAGTGCTTATACAGTTCCTTGGCTGGCGCGCTGGCGCCGAAACCGGCCATGCCGACGAAACCGCCGTCGTGGCCGATGATGGCATCCCAACCCATCCGGATCGCAGCCTCGACCGCAACCTTCACCGGCGCATCGCCGATGATGGCGTTGCGTTCCGCCTGCGGCAGTTCCAGCAGCAAATCCATGCAGGGAACGGAAACGACGCGGGTGGCGATGCCCTTGGCCGCTAGGATCTTCTGTGCGGCGACGGCGATCTGCACCTCCGAGCCCGAAGCGAAGATCGACACCTTGGCCGGGCCGCCGGCGGCGACCAATTCGTAGGCGCCCTTGGCGCAGCGGTTCGCGCTGTCATTGCCGAGGCGTAGTTGCGGCAGATTCTGACGCGTCAGCGCCAGCACGCTCGGCCGGTCCTTGGCCTGCAGCGCCAGTTCCCAGCACTCCAGCGTCTCCACCGTGTCGCAGGGGCGGAACACGTTGCAGTTCGGGATCGCGCGCAGCGCCGCCAGGTGTTCCACCGGCTGGTGTGTCGGGCCGTCCTCGCCGAGGCCGATCGAATCGTGGGTCAGCACATGGATCACGCGCTCGCCCATCAAGGCGGCGAGCCGCAGCGACGGCCGCAGGTAATCGGAGAACACCAGGAAGGTGCCGGAATAGGGGATCACACCCCCATGCAGCGCCATGCCATTCATCGCTGCCGCCATGCCGTGTTCGCGGATGCCGTAGTGGACGAAGCGGCCGCCATAGTTGTTGGCGGACAGGGCCGTCATGCCCTTGGCGCGGGTATTGTTGGAGCCAGTCAGGTCGGCGGAGCCGCCGACCATTTCCGGTACTGCCGGGGTGAGCATGTGCAGCACCTCTTCGGAGGCCGCGCGGGTGGCGATCTCCTTCGGCGTGGTGGCAAGCTGCTGTTTCATCGCCGCAACCACCTGCGCAAGCGGTTCGGCGGGAAGCTGGCCCTTCATGCGACGGCCAAATTCGGCGCGCGCAGCCGCTTCTGCCTTGGCCAGCCGGCCATTCCAGGCGTCGTGGGCGGTCTTGCCGCGAGCGCCGGCGGCGCGCCAGGCGGCCAGGACATCGGCGGGAATCTCGAACGGAGCCGCGTCCCAGCCGAGCTTCTTACGGGCGCCGGCGATTTCCTCGGCGCCAAGCGGCGAGCCGTGTGATTTCTCCGAGCCGGCCTTGGTCGGCGCACCGTAGGCGATCGTGGTCTTGCAGGCGATCAGGGTTGGACGATCGGACTTCTGCGCCTGGGTGATGGCGTCTGCAATCGCCTTCGGATCGTGACCGTCGATGCGCATGGCGGCCCAGTCGGCGGCCTCGAAGCGCTTTACCTGGTCGACCGAGTCCGCCAGCGACAGCGGTCCGTCGATCGAGATGCCATTATCGTCGAACAGCACGATCAGCTTGTTGAGCTTCAGGTGGCCGGCCAGGGCGATCGCCTCCTGGCTGATGCCTTCCATCAGGTCTCCGTCAGAAGCCAGCACGTAGGTATGGTGATCGACCAGTTCGCCACCGAATTCCGCCGCCAGATGCCGCTCCGCCATCGCCATGCCGACGGCGGTGGCGATGCCCTGGCCGAGCGGGCCCGTGGTGGTTTCCACGCCCGGCGTGATGAAGTTCTCCGGATGGCCCGGCGTCAGCGAGCCGAGCTGGCGGAAGCGCTTGATCTGGTCGATCGTCATCGCCTCGTTGCCGGTGAGGTAGAGAAGGGCATACAGCAACATCGAGCCGTGGCCGGCCGACAGCACGAAGCGGTCGCGGTCGTACCAGGTCGGGTCGGCGGCGTCGAACTTCAGGAACTGCGTGAACAGCACGGTGGCGATGTCCGCAGCCCCCATGGGTAGGCCTGGATGCCCTGATTTCGCCTGCTCGACGGCATCCATTGCCAGCGCGCGGATCGCATTGGCCATTGCTGAATGATCGACACGCGGTGTCATGGGCTGCTGTTCCTGGACAGTTCGGTGGGGCGCGGCGGTACGGAACCGCGCTCTTTGAAGGCTGATGTGATGGCTCAGAGGTCCTCTTCACCCGCCGTGGCGAATGTCGTCAAGAGAACTCCTGAGCCGAAACAACACGAGAATCATCGATTTCTGGTGCCCACATCGAAGCCGAGGTTCGCTGGACGAACCTGCCGCCCAGTGCGGCGAACATCGGCTTCGGGGCGCCAGCATGCGGCCGGGGCTTATCACCTGCAGGCCAAGAGTCCAAGGTCGCGATGACTGGTGTTCACACTCGGCGGTGCATATCGGTGCATAGATCGCCGCTTGTCCGCTTCGTGGTCTTGGCGTTGCCTTGATTCGCATGCGAGATACAAAGCGTAAATATCTGCCGAGACGTATCTTTTGCCTGTGTCAGCACCAGCGAGGGAGGTCAGCGTGACCGATCTTCCCGGAGAGGAATCCACCATCGGCCAGCCCTCGATCGAGGCTGCGATCCGCCGGTTGATTGCTGCGCTGAACGAGCTGGAGGCCGTGGTCGAGCGGCGTCAGGACCATGACCGCAGCCAGGACAATCTCGCCGCGCGCATTCAGTCCCTCGGAGTGGACCGGTCCCGCCTGGCCGATGAGCTCGACTCGTCGCTCGCTCGTGCGCGTACCCTGGAAGACGCCAACCGCAACATCGCGGAGCGGATCGACGGTGCGATCGAGACCATTCGCACCGTGCTGGAGGGGGAGAGCCAGCCATGAGCAGCGTCAATATCAGCATCAATGGCCGGCAGTACCGCGTCGCCTGCGAGGCCGGTCAGGAAGAGCGGCTGACGGCGCTGGCGCAGGACTTCGACTCGCGGATATCCAGCATGCGTTCGCGGTTCGGCGAGGTCGGCGATGCGCGTCTGACCGTGATGGCGGCGATGATGATCGGCGATGAATTGTTCGACGCCAACGAGACGATCGCCAAGCTGAAGGCGGAGATTGCGGCGCTGAACGAAGCCCGGGCCGCAAGCAGCCATCGCGTGGCGCGCACCGAGGCCGCGGTCGTCACCGCGCTCGATGCAGCCGCGGACCGGATCGAGCGGATGACGCGCGCGCTGAGCCGTCCCGGTGGCGGCGGCATGGCGGTCGGCTGACCGCGAAAATCCTCATTCTGCGCCACTGCTATTCGACTCGTGCCATTGCTCGCCGCCTTTGTGGTTCAGCATCGGCAAGCACCGTTTGCCGCAAGGGGTGAGAACCAAAGCTCTCTTGTTTGACGCGTTTTCTTCATGCGAACCGGTTTTCACTGCGCGCTAAAACGCTCTAGGCTCGGCGTCAGATGGCCGTCGCTTTTGAGGACCCCATGCAGATCGCACTGCGCCAGCTTTTTCTGGATTTCCTGTCGGCCATCGTCTTTCTGCTTCTCTACGCCTTGACCAACAGCCTCGCGATCGCGACCGGACTTGCGGTGGCGGTGAGCGTTGCTCAGGTGGCGATCGCCAAGATGCGCGGCCAGCATGTCGATGCGATGCAATGGCTGGTGCTCGGGCTCGTGTTGGTGCTCGGCGCAGTGACGTTGATCACTCACGACAGCCGCTTCATCATGATCAAGCCGAGCCTCGTTCATGGGGCGATCGGCATCGTCATGCTGCGACCGGGCTGGATGGGGCGCTACCTGCCGAAGGTCGCGACCGAGAACCTGTCGCAGCGGTTCATTATCAATGCCGGCTACTGCTGGGCGGCATTGATGTTCGTGCTGGCGATCGCCAATGTGATTGTGGCGACCAGCTTCGGTTTCCGCGTCTGGGGCTGGTTCGTCAGTGTCGGGCTGATCGGTGCGAAACTCGTGGCGTTCTTCATCCAATACGCCATCATGCGCATGGCGGTGCGCAAGCGCCGCGCCGCGGCGTCGCAGACGGCTTGAATGCTTATTTGGCGAGCATGGTGGCGCGGCGCGGGATTCGTCGCTACATTAGTCGCGCGGAGCTGCGGGGTGCGTCAGGAGACATTATCCCCGGGGCCTTATCGATCCTTCAGGGAGCTGTCCCTGGCCGGACCCGTGGGTCCGGACACACGGCGCCCACCTACTTTCGTAGGGAACCCGGGATCGAGCGCTCCAACGGCCACTGTGGCTTCGCACTTTCCGTTGGTTGATGGTTCCTGTTGGATGACGGTCGCGCATCCCGCCACGAACCTGCAGGGCGAGAAACGGCTGATCGGTGCTGCAAGCCAACGCTGTCAAGAAAGCCTTGCGTGACACAGCGCTTGCTCGTCGCGAGGCGCTGTCCGCCGCCGAGCGCGAGGCCGCCGCCGCGACCGTTGCTGCGCGCGGCCTGCCGGTCGCCGTTGCGACCGGCGCGGTGCTGTCGGGCTACTCGCCGATCCGCAGCGAATTCGATCCGGTGCCGTTGATGCGGCACACGGAAGGCGCGGGTGCCACGCTCGCATTGCCGGTGATCGTCGCGCGCGACCAGCCGTTGCTGTTCCGCCAATGGCTGAATGGAACGGTGTTGCTCAAGGGGCAACTCGGTATTCTCGAACCTGATCCGGCTGCGCCCGCGCTCGATCCGGACATCATGCTGGTGCCGCTTGCCGCCTTCGACCGTAGAGGCCATCGCATCGGCTACGGCGCCGGCCATTACGACCGTTCGCTCGCCATGCTGCGGGCGCGCAAAGCCGTCATAGCTATAGGCCTCGCCTTTTCTGTGCAGGAAGTGGCCGCGGTTCCGAACGATGGCCACGACGAGCGGCTCGATTTCGTGCTAACGGAGACCGAGACGATCGATCTCAGGGGTGCGTGATTTGCGGATATTGTTCGTCGGCGACGTGGTAGGCCGTTCGGGGCGCAATGCCATTGCCGAATATTTGCCGGACGCCAAGCGCGACTGGAAGCTCGATCTTGTGGTGGTGAACGGCGAGAACGCGGCCGGTGGCTTCGGTATCACCGAGGCGATCTATCACGAGTTCATCGATGCGGGCGCCGATGTCGTCACGCTCGGCAACCATGCCTGGCGGCAGCGGGAGGCGCTTGTGTTCATCGAGCGCGTGCCGGCGCTCATCCGCCCAGTCAACTTCCCGAAGAACAATCCGGGGAAGGGCGCTGCGATGATCGAGGCCGCCAATGGCGGCCGGGTGCTGGTGATCAACGCCCAGGGGCGCGTGTTCATGGAGCCGCTCAACGATCCGTTCGCGATGGTCGAGCGCGAACTCGAGGCCTGCAAGCTCGGTGAGGGCGCTGATGCCATCATTGTCGATTTCCATGCGGAAGCGACCAGCGAGAAGCAAGCGATGGGTCACTTCTGCGATGGCCGCGCGTCGCTCGTGGTCGGTACGCACACCCATATTCCGACCAGCGACTACCGCATCCTGGGTGGCGGCACCGCCTACATGACCGATGCGGGCATGACCGGCGATTACAACAGCGTCATCGGTATGGACAAGGAGGAGCCGCTGACCCGCTTCACCACCGGCCTGACCACCGGACGCTATGAGCCCGCAAACGGAGTTGCGACGTTGAGCGGGGTTGCGATCGAGACCGACGACGCGACCGGCCTCGCGACCAGGATCGCGCCGGTGCGCCTCGGTGGCACGCTCGCCCCGGCAAAGCCGGATTTTTGGATGTAGCGAACGCCGGCCGTCGTATCGACAAGACTGGCGTTGTCACGGCGGCGATGTGTGATGGGGCCTGACCCGATGCGCAGCCGGCAGCAGGCCTTTGTCGGCATGGGTTTCGGGGCTGCCGGTTCGGACAGTGTCGCGTTTCGAGGAGACGATCATGACAAGACGAGCAATGCAAACCATGACTGAGCGAATGACACTGTCCCGCAGGACGCTCCTGCTGGGCGTCGGCGCCGCGGCAGCCGGCCTCTCCGCCGGTGTTTCCCTTGCGCCTGCCTTCGCCAAGGCGCCGATGGCGGCAACCCAGGCACCCGCATTCTACCGCTTCAAGATCGGCGACATCGAAGCGACCGTCGTTTCCGACGGCGAACTCTCGCTCGGTCCACCGAACCCGCAACTGTTCGGCGGCGTGACGCAGGCGGCGCTTGACCAGGCGCTGACCGACACCATGCTGCCGACCGACAATATCCAGCTGCAGGAGAACGCGCTGCTGCTCAACACCGGCGACAAGCTCGTGCTGTTCGATGTCGGCGTCGGTGGCGCGAAGGCGTTTGGCACCAAGGCCGGACGTCTTCTCGTCAACCTGAAGGCGGCGGGCTATGAGCCGAAGGATGTCGATGCGATCGTGCTGACCCACGCCCATCCGGACCATTGCTGGGGCTTGATGGCCGATGACGGCACGCGGAACTTTCCGAATGCGCAGATCTACCTGTCGGAGGCGGATCTCAATTTCTGGACCGACGAAGCCAAGGCGTCCGATCCGGCGATCGGCAGCATGATTGGTCCGACCCGTCCGCAGTTGCTGCCGAACCGTGACCGCATGGTGTTCGTCAAGGATGGCGCGGAGGTCGTGCCCGGCGTGCAGGCCTTGGCGACGCCGGGCCATACAGTCGGGCACACGTCGTATATGATGACGTCTGGCGGCAAGACGCTGTGTCTTGCGGCCGATATCGCCCATCATTTCGTGCTGACGCTGAGCACCCCGAAGGTCGAATTCGGCTTCGACACTGATCCGAAGCAAGGCGTTGCGACCCGGATCCGGACCCTTGATATGCTGGCGGCGCAGAAGGTGCCGACGCTGTTCTATCATTTCCCGTTCCCCGGCGTCGGCCATGTGGCGAAGCGGGGCGACGGCTATACGTTCCTGCCGACGCCAATGCAGACCGTGCTGTAACCGATCCGGCTTTGCCCCGCGCCGGATCGGCACACCGGACGGTTGCCGCCGTCCACGAGCACATCCCCTTGTTCGGACGGGGTGTTTCGGCAAAACGAGCTTTTCAGCGGTCCCGCTGATGCTTTATAACGCCGCGCATCATTGCTTCGGCATGATCGTCTCGGACAGCCGGTGCCGTCTGCGCTGGTGTGAGCGTTCCGGTCCGGATCATGCCTCATCGACACACGAGCACGTTAGAGAGCCCCGATGGCCGGTCATTCCCAATTCAAGAACATCATGCACCGCAAGGGGCGGCAGGATGCGCAACGCTCCAAGCTGTTCTCCAAGCTGGGGCGTGAAATCACCGTCGCCGCCAAGATGGGGATGCCGGATCCGGCGATGAACCCGCGTCTGCGCGCGGCCGTGATCGCGGCGCGCCAGGAGAACATGCCGAAGGACAACATCGAGCGCGCCATCAAGAAGGCGCTCGGCAATGATGGCGAGAACTACGACGAGATCCGCTACGAGGGATACGGTCCCGGCGGTGTCGCGGTGATCGTCGAGGCGCTGACCGATAATCGTAATCGCGCCGCCTCCGACATCCGCTCCTATTTTACGAAGTCCGGCGGCAACCTCGCGGAAACCGGCGCGGTGTCGTTCATGTTCGACCGGCTCGGCGTGATCGAGTTCGATGCCGGCGTCGCGTCGGAAGACGCGATGATGGAAGCGGCGATCGAGGCCGGCGCCGACGATGTGACTTCCGGCGAAGGCGGGCACGAAATCTATGCCTCGCAGGACAGCTTCCGCGATGTTGCCAAGGCGCTGGAGGTGAAGTTCGGCGAGCCGCGCAAGGTGGCGCTGACCTGGAAGCCGCAGAACACGATCGCGGTCGACGACGAGGCGGGCGAGAAGCTGTTGAAGTTGATCGATCAGCTCAACGAGCACGACGACGTGCAGAACGTCTATGCCAACTTCGAAGTGTCCGACGCCCTGATGGCGAAGATGGGGACCTGATCCTCGTGTCCGATCCTTTGCCGGACGGAAGCCAGCTGCGCTCTCGCCCGGCCTCGCGGCTGCTGCTGCTTGATCCCGACGATCGCGTGCTGCTGTTCCGCTTCGTCCACAAGGACGGCGCGCTCGCTGGCAAGACGTATTGGGCGACGCCAGGTGGGGGCGTCGACGAGGGCGAGAGCTTTGCGCAGGCCGCGGTCCGCGAACTCTAGGAAGAGACCGGGCTGCGCGTTGTGGATGTCGGCCCCGAGATCGCCCGGCGCGTGTTCGTGCTGCAGCTCACCACCGGCGAGCATGTCATGGCCGATGAGCGCTTCTTCCTGGTCCGGACCGACGGCTGTGCCGTGTCCAACGCCGGCTGGACCGCCTTGGAACTCGACGTGATGGCGGAGCATCGCTGGTGGTCGCGCGCCGAACTGGCCGAGACCACGGAGCCGGTTTTTCCCGAGACGCTGCTGGATATGCTCACGGCCGCGACCCGCTGAGCGGAATTGCCGGTGACGCGGTTTGTCGAGCTAGGATTGCTACCCGCCCGGCGCTATCAAGGGCCATGTCCGTCGCGCCGATTCGCCCACCCGTTCGCATTCTCGGCATCGATCCGGGCCTTCGCCGGACCGGCTGGGGCGTGATCGATGTGGAAGGCAACCGGCTGATGTTCGTGGCCTGCGGCTCGGTGGAGACGCGCGAGGGCCTGCCGCTGGCAGAGCGGCTGGTGGTGATCCATGAGGGGCTGCTGCGGGTGCTGGGCGACTACAATCCGGCGGAGGCCGCCGTCGAGCAGACCTTCGTCAACAAGGATGGCGCCTCGACGCTGAAGCTCGGGCAGGCGCGTGGCGTCGCGATGCTGGCGCCGGCGACTCGTGGCATTGCGGTTGCGGAATATGCACCCAATCAGGTGAAGAAGACCGTGGTCGGCGCGGGTCACGCGGACAAGAACCAGATCAAGGTGATGCTCGGCGTGCTGCTGCCGAAAGCCAATCCGCAATCGGCGGATGCGGCCGATGCGCTGGCGATCGCCATCACTCATGCTCATCATCGCCAGGCGGTGGCGCTGAAGATGGCGGTGGCACGATGATCGGCAAGCTGAAAGGGCTGATCGATTCCTACGGCGAGGATTACGTGATCCTCGACGTGCAGGGCGTTGGCTATCAGGTGCATTGTTCGTCGCGAACGCTGCAGGCCTTGCCGCAGGCGGGTGAGGCGGCGACGCTGGCGATCGAAACCTATGTGCGTGAAGATCAAATCAAGCTGTTCGGCTTTCGAACCGACGTCGAGCGCGAGTGGTTCCGCCTGTTGCAGACGGTGCAGGGGGTCGGCGCCAAAGTGGCGCTCGCGGTGCTTGGCACGCTTGGGCCATCCGATCTCGCCAATGCCATCGCGTTGCGCGACAAGGCGGCGGTGGCGCGCACGCCAGGTGTCGGTCCGAAGGTTGCCGAGCGCATCGTCTCGGAGTTGAAGGATAAAGCGCCGTCGTTCGCTACGGTCGATCCGGCGGTGGTGCAGCTTTCCGGCGCGGTGGACGACAGGCGTGCGCCGCAGCCGGTGGCGGATGCGATCTCCGCGCTGGTCAACCTCGGCTATGGTCAGCCGCAAGCGGCCGCCGCCGTCGCTGCCGCCTCGCGCAGCGCCGGCGACAAGGCGGAGACCGCGCAGCTGATCCGGCTCGGACTGAAGGAGCTGGCGAAGTGAGTGCGACGCAAGGAGCAAAGCGATGAGCACGTCGCGGCTCGTCACCCCCGAACGCCGCAGCGACGACGTTGGCGATACCGCGCTGCGCCCGCAGGCGCTGGATGACTTCGTCGGCCAGCAGCAGGCGCGCGAGAACCTGACGATCTTCATCAATGCCGCCAAGAAGCGCGGCGAGGCGCTCGACCACGTGCTGTTCGTCGGCCCGCCTGGCCTTGGTAAGACCACGCTGGCGCAGATCGTCGCGCGCGAACTCGGCGTCGGCTTCCGCGCCACCTCGGGCCCGGTGATCGCCAAGGCCGGCGACCTCGCGGCGTTGCTCACCAATCTCGAAGAGCGCGACGTGCTGTTCATCGACGAGATCCATCGCCTCAACCCGGCGGTGGAGGAGGTGCTCTACCCGGCGATGGAAGATTTCCAGCTCGACCTGATCATCGGCGAGGGGCCGGCCGCGCGTTCGGTGAAGATCGATCTGTCGAAGTTCACGCTGGTCGGCGCGACCACCCGCGCGGGCCTTTTGACCAATCCCTTGCGCGATCGCTTCGGCATTCCGGTGCGGTTGAATTTCTACACCGAGGCGGAGCTTGAATTGATCGTCACCCGCGGCGCGCGGGTGCTCGGCGTCGGCATGACCAAGGACGGCGCCAACGAAATCGCCCGTCGCGCGCGCGGTACGCCGCGCATTGCCGGACGGCTGTTGCGCCGCGTGCGTGATTTCGCGTCCGCCGCCGACGCCAGCGCCATCGACCGCAAAATAGCCGATCATGCGCTGGGTGCGCTGGAGGTCGATGCGGCGGGGCTCGATGCGATGGATCGCCGCTACCTGATGACCATCGCCACCAACTATGGCGGCGGGCCGGTCGGTGTCGAGACGATGGCGGCGGCACTGTCGGAGCCGCGCGACGCGATCGAGGACATCATCGAACCGTATCTGATCCAATGCGGCTACCTGCAGCGCACACCGCGCGGTCGCTTGCTGACCTCGCATGCGTTCCGTCACCTCGGCCTTGCCGAGCCTTCGCGCGATCCGTCGCAGTTCGGTCTGTTCGGCGCGGATGACGACGAAGACAATTAGCCGTTGGCCATCCCGCCAACGTCTTGGTGATTGTGCCCTCGGCCTGAAAGCGCGCTATGCTCGGGGCGCGAGAGGTGCTTCATGACCATGACCACCGAACAGGGTATCCTGCGCGCATCGATCGCCGTCACCGTGCTGGTCGCGGTGTTCGGCATCGTCTTCGGCGTGCTCTCGCACTCCACGTCCATCGCCTTCGACGGCGTGTATGCGCTCGCCGATGCCAGCATGAGCGCACTGGCACTGATCGTCTCCAACCTGATCGCCTCCTACAGCGGCTCGACCGCGCTGGCGCGGCGGCTGCGCGAGCGCTTCACCATGGGCTTCTGGCACCTTGAACCGATGGTGCTCGGTCTCAACGGCGTGCTGCTGATGGGCGTCTCGATCTACGCCTTCATCAACGCGATCACGAGCCTGATCGGCGGCGGCCGCAAGCTCGACTTCAGCTATGCCATCGTCTACGCCGCGGTGACGCTGATCGCCTGTGCCGTCATGGCGGTGGTCGAGATGCGGGCCAACCGCAAGCTGCGTTCGGATTTCGTCGCGCTCGACGCCAAGGCTTGGCTGATGTCGGGCGGCATCACCGCAGCGCTGTTGATCGCGTTCGCGCTCGGCTATGCCGTGGAGGAGACGCGTTGGGTCTGGATCGCACCGTACATCGATCCGGCCGTGCTCGCATTGATCTGCATCGTCATCACACCGATGCCGGTCGGCACCGTCAAACAGGCGTTGTCGGAGGTGCTGCTGGTCACGCCGGACGAGTTGAAGCAGCAGGTGGCGGCGGCGGCGGAGGCCGCGGTCAAGAAGTATGGCTTCCTCTCCTATCGCGCCTACGCGGCGAAGGTCGGCCGCGCCAAGCAGATCGAGCTTTACTTCATCGTGCCGCAAGGCTGGCCGGCGAAGACGCTGGAGGAGTGGGACCACATCCGCGACGAGATCGGCGATGCGATCGGCGGCGACGGGCCAGATCGCTGGCTGACTATCGCCTTCACCACGGATATCGAATGGGCCGAGTAGGCGCCTGATCCAAATTTCGCTTTAATTACCCCGGACGATGGCCGTGCATCACGATAGACCGACATGATCTCACGGCGTCATTTCCTGCGTTTCGTCGCCAGCCTCGGCGCGTTCGGGGCTGCCACCACGGCCTATGGTTTCGGTGGCGAGCCGCTGCTACGCCTGCAGGTTGCGCGCTATGATATCGATCCCTCACAGTGGCCGAAGGGTCTCCGCCTCAGGATCGCAGCGATCGCCGACCTGCATGCCTGCGATCCATGGATGTCGCTGGAGCGGATCCAGTCGATCGTCGCGCGCACCAACGCGCTACAGGCGGACATCATCGTATTGCTCGGCGATTACGTTACCGGCATGCGCCTTGCGATGCGCGACATTCCCGCCGCCGAATGGGCTTCGTTGCTCGGAGGCTTGAAGGCGCCGCTTGGCGTGCATGCCGTGCTCGGCAATCACGACTGGTGGGAGGATCGGACCGTTCAACGCGAGGGCAAGGGCGTGCCATTTGCCCGTCGTGCGCTGGAGCGCGTCGGCATCCCGGTCTACGAGAATGACGCGGTGCGCCTAAGCAAGGACGGCCATCCGTTCTGGATCGCCGGGCTTGGCGATCAACTCGCCTATCTTCCCGCACGGCGATTTCGTTCGGTGCCGCGCATCGGCGTCGATGATCTTGCGGCGGCGCTCGGGCAAGTGACCGACGATGCGCCGGTGATCCTGCTGGCGCATGAGCCGGACGTGATCATGCGGGTGCCGAAGCGAGTGTCGCTGACGCTGTCGGGGCACACCCATGGCGGCCAGGTGCGGCTGTTCGGATGGGCGCCGGTGGTGCCCTCGCGCTATGGCAACAGGTTCGCTTATGGTTATGTGCGTGAGCCGAGCGATCTTGTGGTGTCCGGCGGGCTCGGTTGCAGCATCATGCCGTTCCGGCTTGGCATGCCGCCGGAAATCGTGCTGGTGACGCTGGGCGGACAAGTGGCCGCCTGAGATTCGAGCAGGCGAGGGCGCAGTGGCAATCAACAGTCTGGACGGTGCGATCGGCGACGGCCGGCATGTGATGCAGGTGCGTGTCTATTACGAGGACACGGACTTCTCCGGCATCGTCTATCACGCGAATTATCTCCGCTTCATGGAGCGCGGCCGCACCAATTATCTCCGCCTGCTCGGCGCCGACCAGCGTGCGCTGTTCGCCGAGGCCGAGAGCGAGGCGCCGGGCTTTGCGTTCGTCGTGCGCGCCATGCAGATCGATTACCTGAAACCGGCGAAGATGGACGATGTGCTCGACGTCGTCACTTGGCCGATCGAGGTGAAGGGTGCCTCGATCCTGCTCGCGCAGGAGGTGCGCCGCGGCGGAGACTTGCTGGTGGAAGCGAAAGTCCGGGTCGCCTTCGTATCGGGCGGCCGGGCACGGCCGATCCCGAAGCCGTTGCGGATCGCTATGAAGGCGGACCTGGCTTGAGGATCCAGCAAGCGGCTTGACTCTCTGTACTGATCGGTACAGTCTGATTGTATCGAATGGTACAGTCAGAGGAATCGATGATGTCGCGTCCGCCATTGCCGCCGTTCACGCGCGAAACTGCACTGCAGAAGGTCCGCATGGCTGAGGACGCGTGGAATTCGCGCGATCCCGCGCGGGTGGCGCTGGCGTATACGGAGGACAGCCGGTGGCGCAACCGAGCCGAGTTCTTCAACGGCCGCGCGGCGATCGTCGACTTCCTCACCCGCAAGTGGGCGAAAGAGCGCGACTATCGCCTGGTCAAGGATCTCTGGGCCTTCCATGACAACCGCATTGCGGTGCGCTTTCAGTACGAGTGGCATGACGACGCCGGCGTCTGGCATCGCTCCTACGGCAACGAGCAATGGGAGTTCGACCCGCAAGGATTGATGCGGCGGCGCGAGGCCAGCATCAATGACGTGGCGATCAAGGAAGGCGAGCGCCGCTTCCTGTGGCCTGCGCCAGGACCGCGGCCCCAGGAGGTTGCGGGTCTTGGCGACACTCCGTTCTAGGTCGTTGCCGTGCGAGGCGGGGCCTTCGAATGATGAAGACGCGCGCGTCGAAGCGGGATCGAGAAGGCGTCCCAAGCCAGGGATGATCAAGGCGGCCATGAGGACGACGATGACCGAGCGCGCGGAGCTGTTGCCCGTTCTGGCGGAGGTGTTTCGCGCCCACGGTTACGAAGGGGCCTCGCTGGCGCTGATGACGGCTGCGACCGAACTCGGCAAAGGCAGCCTTTATCACTTCTTCCCCGGCGGCAAAGAGCAGATGGCGGCGGAGGTCCTGGCCGACATCGACCGTTTGTTCAATGAGACTGTCTACGAGCCATTGCGTCAGACGAACGATCCGATGCAGGGCATTGCCGGTATGTTCGCGGCGGTGGATCGTTACTTCCAGTCGGGCCGCCGCGTGTGCTTGGTCGGTGTCGTGGCGCTCGGCGCCGCCCGCGATGCATTCGGCGAGCAGGTGAAGACTTACTTTGCCGGCTGGATTGATGCGCTTGCAGCAGCGTTGAGGCGTTCCGGCATCGAGAAGGGCGTGGCGCGCCGGCAGGCCGAGCAGGTGGTGCTGGAGATTCAGGGCGCGCTGGTGCTGGCGCGGGCGCTCGACGATCCGAAGGTCTTTTCGCGCGCGCTGGATCAGGCGAAGCTGCGATTGAATATGAAGCGGTAGAAGGAACAGCGGCGATATCCTGGGGACATCGCCGCTACAGCAAATGGAACGTTCGAGAGCGCCTATGCGGCCTTGTGCCGGGCGAGTTCGGCTTTGTAGAGCGTAAACTCCTCCGCAGCCGCCTTCTGCACGCTGGGACGCAGCTTGATGCGCTGAACATAAGCTGCGATCGCGGGCCATTTCGACAGGTCGAGTGCCGGGATAGCCTGGGTCCAGTTCAAGACGGTGAACAGGTACGCATCGGCGACGCTGAAATGGTCGAGCAGGAACCTACGTCCTTCGAGATGGCCGTTGACGTAGTCAAGGCGCGAAAGGTTCTTCTGCAGCACATAGGCTTTCGCCTCCGAAGGCGCCGTCGGATCGAGCAGGGTGACGAACAGACCCTTGTGCAGTTCGGTGCCGATGAAGCAGAGCCACTGCTGCAGGCGGGACCGCTCCATGCCGGGCTTGGCCGCGATCTGCGCATCGGGGAAGCGTTCGGCGACATATTGCAGAATCGCGGCGTTCTCGGTGAGGACGACACCGTCGTCGGTGCGCAGCGTCGGCACCAGGCCAAGCGGGTTGATGGCGCGAAAATCGGAATTGTCCTGCAGGACGCGCTTATTCTTGGGATCGACTTCGAGGAA
The DNA here is from genome assembly GCF_000516555.1 of Afipia sp. P52-10. Classification (NCBI taxonomy): domain Bacteria; kingdom Pseudomonadati; phylum Pseudomonadota; class Alphaproteobacteria; order Hyphomicrobiales; family Nitrobacteraceae; genus Afipia; species Afipia sp. P52-10. Next base: position 2,281,895 of record NZ_AZSJ01000003.1, read on the forward strand.
ACTGGCATCGGCGTTCGCTTCGTAAAGCGCGATCCGGGTTGCCATCGAGCAGGCCAGCGGCGAAAAATACAGGTCCATGAGTGCTCTCCCTGAGGCATCGGCGGATGCTGCCGGCATCCGTTGATTTTTGTACCGTTCCGCATAAATTAGGTGCGGTCAAGGATTAATTTGCGAAATGGTACAAAAAAGAACAGGCTCAGATCAAGCTCGCGCCGGCAAGGGCCGCGCGGCGAAGCCGCTGCCATCCGCTGCCGATCCCGCGAAAGCCGCCAAGGCGGAGCCGCTAGCAGCGAAGCGGCGCGGGCGGCCGCGCGCCTACCAGCCGGAGGTGGCGCTGGAGCGCGCCATGGACGTGTTCTGGACGGAAGGGTTTTCGGCCACCTCGCTCGACGCGTTGAGTGCGGCCACCGGTATGAATCGGCCGAGCCTCTATGGCGCATTCGGCGACAAGCGCGACATCTATCTGAAAGCCTATGCGCACTATCGCGATCGCGCGCGGACGCGGATGGCGGAGGCGATCGCATCGAACCTGCCCCTCCGCGCGCTGCTGAAGCGCATGTACGACATCGCGCTCGATATGTATCTCTCGGGCAAGGACGGCCCGCGTGGCTGCCTGACGGTGATGACCGCCACGTCGGAAGCAGCGTTCGATCCGGAGATTCGTGCGGTTGCGGCGAGCGGCATGGCCGAACTGGATCAGGCCTTTGTGCGAATCCTGAGCGGCGCCCGCGCGCGCGGCGAGTTGCCGAAGACGGCCGATCCCGAGGCGCTCGGCCGGATCGCTTCCGCCGTGATCCATACGCTCGCGGTGCGGGCGCGTGCCGGGGTGCCGAAGGCCGAGCTGGAGGCGATCATCGCGGGCGCGCTGACTTTAATTTGCGGGCCCGAATAGGCTTTTCAGCCGGCATGCTTCCCGAAATCGTTCAGTGACGTTTCACCCGGATTAATGTAATAGCCTTTCACATGAACTGGCGCAGAGACCGCGGCCGCAGCGAGCGCGGGTACCATCACGGCAATCTGAAAGAGGCGCTGTTGCAGGCGGCGCTCGATCTGATTGCGGAGAAAGGTCCTGCGGGCTTTACGTTCGCCGAAGCGGCGCGCTCTGCCGGTGTCAGTCCGGCGGCGCCCTATCGTCACTTCCGCGATCGCGACGAACTGCTCTCCAGTATTGCCCAGCGCGGTTTCGAGCAGTTCGAGGCGCTGCTGAGCGCTGCGTGGGACGATGGCCGCCCCGATACGCCGACGGCGTTCGAGCGGCTTGGCAAAGCGTATCTGAAGTTCGCGCGCGACGAGCCCGCGTCCTATTCGGCGATGTTCGAGTCAGGTCTACCGATCGACAACTATCCGGCATTGAACGCTGCGAGCGAACGTGCCTTCACCGTCATTCGCGCCGCGGCCGAACGACTGGCTGCACTGACGCCGCCGGGTGTGTCGCGGCCGCCGGCGATGATGATGGCGCTGCACATCTGGTCGCTGTCGCACGGCATCGCCTCGCTGTTCGCGCGCGGTGACGGCGCCCGCCGCAAGCTGCCGATGTCGCCGGACGATCTGCTGGAAGCGGGTGTGCTGATCTATCTGCGAGGCCTCGGTCTCGCCGCCGATCCCGACGCCGGCCAGGCCAAATAGGTTGCGGCAAGACATCGCCGGGTTCCGGCGAAACACGGTTGAAACACTTCTCACGGGTTTGTGGTGAGCGCTCGCTTGACTTCCCAAGTGGATCGGCTATCTATGTAAATGTTATTTACATTCACGGTGGCGCAGCTACCTACGGGAGAGGATCAATGTCCAATACCGCAGACAGCGAACGGTGGGGTCGTCCTGCCTGGGCCGAAACTCCGAGCTTCTGGGAGACGCCCTCACATCCGGGCTGGATCGCTCTCATGATCCTCGGCTTCGTGTTCTGGTGGCCGATCGGCCTCGCAATTCTGGCCTACATCATATGGGGACGAAAAATGGGATGCGGACGTGACGGTCACGGCATGAGCCGGTGGCAGAACAAGATGGAGCGGATGCAGTACAAGATGGAGCGCATGCGCTCGCGGATGGAGGGCCGTTATTACGCGCCGTCCAGCGGCAACCGCGCCTTCGACGAGTACCGCGCTGAGACGCTGAAGCGTCTCGAGGACGAGCAGGCCGAATTCAAGGGCTTCCTTGATCGCCTGCGCCACGCGAAGGACAAGGCTGAGTTCGACCAGTTCATGGCCGAGCGCCGCCAGCGCCCGACGCCGCCGCCGACGGTCGATAACCCGCCGCAGGGCTGATCCCGCGCGCCGGACTTCCCGAAACAAGGCTGATGCCCTTCTCAGCCTGCGAGCCGCCCGACTGCACCTGCAGTCGGGCGGCTTTGTTTTGCGTGAGGCGTGTTCCAGAAGGTCATTGTCGTCCCTCCGCGAGGCCCGCGCACCAAAGCGGACCAGGCGAGCCCGGCGGCGGTCGTGAAAACCTGTCGGTTCGGTTCCGGTTCCGTGTTCGTGATTGAAGCTGTTCCACTTTCCGGCGCCTGACATCGGCCCGGTAACCGCACATTAACCAACCTTAGCGTTTGGTTGCGGAGAGCGAGGGGCGGATTCAGCCCTAGTTTGGACACGTTGAGCGGGAAAGCATGACGCGGCCTTGGACGGCCTCCCAAGTGACATGAATCCGGCTTCGGCGATTGGGTGCGATCGTACTCAAGAGCGTCCGGTTCGTTGGACGATGCGTGCAGGGCCCGTCCGGCGGCGTTCCATCCATGCAGATGCTGTTGAGTTGTTGAAACGGGACACGCGTTAAGAGGACACGACCGATGAATCCAGCCGACGTTGCGCAATCCGCGCTCCCCGTCGCTGCCAGCGCCGACGTATCGCTGATCGCCTTGTTCTGGCAGGCTCACTGGATCGTGAAGGGGGTCATGCTGGGCCTGATCGCCTGTTCGGTCTGGGTTTGGGCGATCGCAATCGACAAGATCTTCATGTATTCGCGCGCGAAGCGTGCGATGGATCGCTTTGAGCAGGCGTTCTGGTCGGGGCAATCGATCGAAGAACTCTATCGCGCGCTGTCGGCGAAGCCGACGCAGTCGATGGCCGCGCTTTTTGTCGCAGCGATGCGCGAGTGGAAGCGCTCGTTCGAGAGCCAGTCGCGCTCGTTCGCAGGCCTGCAGATGCGGATCGAGAAGGTAATGGACGTCTCGATCGCGCGGGAGGTGGATCGGCTGGAGCGCCGCCTGCTGGTGCTGGCAACGGTCGGCTCCGCGGGCCCGTTCGTCGGTCTGTTCGGAACTGTCTGGGGCATCATGACCTCGTTCCAGGCGATTGCCGCATCCAAGAACACGTCGCTGGCGGTGGTCGCTCCGGGTATCGCGGAAGCGCTGTTCGCCACCGCAATCGGCCTTATCGCTGCCATCCCGGCGACTATTTTCTATAATAAGTTCACATCCGAGGTGAACCGGCAGGCCCAGCGGCTTGAGGGTTTTGCGGACGAATTTGCGGCGATCCTGTCACGCCAGATTGATGAACGCGCCTGATATGATCGGGGGTCGTGCGAAAAAGGTGAGCGCGCCATGGGGATGAGTGCAGCCGGAGCTTCCGGCGGGGGCGGACGCCGCCGCGGTCGTCGTCGCGCCGCAGTGATGGCGGAAATCAACGTCACGCCGATGGTGGACGTGATGTTGGTGCTGTTGATCATCTTCATGGTCGCAGCGCCGCTGCTGACCGTGGGCGTGCCGATCGATCTGCCGCAGACCCAGGCCAAGACGCTGGACATCGACAAGGAGCCGCTGACGCTGTCGGTGAAGGTCGATGGCAAGGTCTTCCTCAATGAAACCGAGATCCAGATTGACGATCTGGTCGCCAAGCTGAAGGCGATCACCGAGGCGCGCGGCGGCATGGACGAGCGCATCTTCGTGCGCGGCGATCGCAGCGCGAACTACGGCGAGGTGATGAAGGTGATGGGCCGTCTGTCTGCCGCGGGCTTCAAACGCGTCGCGCTGGTGACGGAAGTGGAGCAGGGGACTTAAGACTTGAGAATCGGCAAGGTCGAAATCGACAAGTCGCTGGCCGCTTCGATCGCCCTGCATGTCGGGGTGCTCGGCTGGGGACTCGTGTCCTTCTCGACCCGCTCGCTCGACGCGACGCCGCAGGATGCGTTGCCGGTCGATATCATTTCGTCCGAGCAGCTGTCGCAGATCACCAAAGGTACCAAGACCGGAGTTAAGGAGAACACCAAGACGCTGGTCGAGAAGGTCGCCGAGGCGAAGCCGATCGACGAGCCGGTCGGCAAGATCTCCGAGAAGAAGGAGATCGTCGCCGCTTCCGAGAAGCCGCCGGAGCCTCCAAAGCCGGTGGAGAAGAAGGTCGAGCCGCCGAAGCCCGAGAAGCCGGTGGAGAAGAAGCCCGAGCCGAAGCAGGACCCGATCGCCGAAGCCTTGAAGAAGGATCAGGCAAAGAAGCCGGTCGAGAAGAAAGAGACCAAGGTCGAGCCGAAGAAAGAAGAGAAGCCAAAGAAGGAGCGCACCTTCGATCAGTCGAAGATCGCAGCGCTGCTCGACAAGCGCGATCCGTTGCGGCAAGCGGCGGCGGGCGACGTCATCAATCCGAACTCGTCGTTCGGCACCGCGTCGGGCAACGCGCAGCGGCTGACGATGAGCTGGGTCGGCGCCCTGCAGGCGCGCATCAAGCAGTGCTGGAACGTGCCGGCCGGTGTGCGCGATGCGGAGAACATCGAAATCCGCATCTACTTCGAACTGCGCAAGGACGGCACGGTGGCCGGCATTCCGCGATTGCTTGCGGGCCCGCCGAGCGCGAGCGGTCCGGCGATCGCCGAAAGCGCGATCCGCGCCATCCAGCAGTGCCAGCCCTATTCATTCCTACCGCCGTCGGAGTATGCCGGCGGCTGGGATCGTCTCGACATCACTTTCAGCTCCAAGGATTTATTCCGGTAAAGGCCCCGTTTCGATCATGACCACCCGGCGCGATAGCAGCCTCTTTCAGACGTCTCCATCCCTGATCATCACCCGCCGGCAGACGCTGGCACTCGGCGCGGGCCTTACAGCTCTCGCGGCAGGCCTGCCGCGTCTGGCTGGGGCGCAGACTTCGCTGAAGGTCGAGGGCGGCGAGATCAAGCCGATTCCGATCGCCATTCCGAACTTCGTGCCGGGTACGCCGGCCGATGGCGAAGTGGCTGCAGGCGTCACCCAGGTCATTACCAACAACCTGCGCCGGAGCGGCCTGTTCATCCCGATCGACCAGGCGGCCTACCTCGAAAAGATCACCAACATCGACGTGCCGCCGCAATTCCAGAGCTGGCGGGCGATCAATGCCCAGGCGCTGGTAACGGGCCGTATCACCCGTCAGCCGGACGGCCGGCTGAAGGCGGAATTCCGCTTGTGGGACATCTTCTCCGGTCAGCAGCAGACCGGGCATCAATACTTCACGGCTGCGGAGTTCTGGCGCCGCATCGCCCACATCATTTCGGACCAGGTCTACGAGCGCCTGACCGGTGAGAAGGGCTATTTCGACACCCGCATCGTGTTCGTCGATGAAAGCGGCGCCAAGGACCGGCGCGTCAAGCGCCTCGCGATCATGGATCAGGACGGCGCCAACGTGCGCTATCTGACGCGCGGCGAAGACCTGGTGCTGACGCCGCGGTTTTCGCCGTCCACGCAGGAGATTACTTACATGGCGTTCGGCCAGGGGGATCCGCGCGTGCTGCTGTACAACATCGAGACCGGCCAGCGTGAAACGGTCGGCAACTTCCCCGGCATGACGTTCGCACCGCGGTTCTCGCCGGACGGCCAGCGCGTGATCATGAGTCTGCAGCAGGGCGGCAATGCCAACCTGTTCGTGATGGATCTGCGTTCGAAATCAACGACGCGGCTCACCGACACGCCGGCGATCGACACTTCGCCGTGCTATTCGCCGGACGGATCGCGCATCTGCTTTGAATCTGATCGCGGTGGCAAGCAGCAGATCTACGTGATGTCCGCCGGCGGCGGACCCGCGCAGCGCATTTCGTTCGGCGAAGGCAACTACTCGACGCCGGTCTGGTCGCCGCGCAACGATTTCATCGCTTTCACCAAGCAGGGCGGTGGCAGTTTCGCGATCGGCATCATGAAGCCGGACGGCTCCGGCGAGCGCATTCTGACGTCGGGCTTCCATAACGAGGGACCGACGTTTGCGCCGAACGGCCGCGTGTTGATGTTCTTCCGCGATACCGGTGCCGGGCCCGCGCTGTACACCGTCGATGTGACGGGGCGTAACGAGCAGCGGGTGCCGACGCCGAGCTTTGCGTCCGATCCGGCCTGGTCGCCGCTGTTGTCGTAACGGCTGTCGCGGTCCGCTCGGCGCGACAGTGCTGGCAACGTCCTCCCTGACGCAACATCCTTTAGAGCAATGCCCGGCGTGAGCCGGGCATTGTCGTTTTCGGATACCGGCCTCTTGGCCTCAGGTGATGATCTCGTCGAGATCCTTGCCGGCGTGTTCGGGCACCATGAACATCACGCCGATCGCCATCGCCACCATCAGCACCGGGATGCACAGGAACGACAGTGCGAACGAGCCCGTTGCCTGCTGCAGGGCCACCGTCACGAACGGGAACAGGACGAAACCGACGAAGTAGGCGATGGCCCAGACGACGCCGTTGGCGGCGCCGCGGATGCGAGTCGGAAACACCTCGGCCGTCAGCGTCGTGCTCGGACCCCAGAAGCCAAGGAAGCCGAAGCTCCAGGCAAGCCCGAACACCCAGAGCAGGAGATGGTTCTCGGTGTAGACCCACAGCGTCATGAAGATCGCCCCCTCGAGCAGCGTGACGACGAAGGCGACGCGGCGGCCGATCTTGTCGGCGAGCCAGCCCGCGAGACATAGGCCGAAGAAGCCGGAAATGCCCCAGAACAGATAGAACAGGCTGTATTCGGCCGTGCTCCAGTGTTTCTCGGTGGCGAGATAAAGCGGCATCCAGCCGCCGACGGTGCCGAAGATCGCTGTCGACGAGCAGGCGATGAACAGCGCGACCAGCGTGGCCGGCAGCACGTCGGGCATGAACACCTGGCGAATGCCGACCGCCTTCGCCTTGTTGAACCACTGGCTGTCCTCGTCGCTGACCCGGCCGCCGCTTTCCAGCGTCTGGGCGATGCGGCGCTTGCGATCCTGCGCGCGGACCCAGTACGGCGATTCGGGACAGGTGGCGCGGACATAGATCGCCAGCAAGGCGATGATGCCGGGCACGACCACGGCAGCGCGCCAGCCCCAATCGGTGGCGAAGGTGAAGGTGATGGCGCCGGCCAGCGAGGCGCCGAGCGCCCATGTCGAACGCGTGACGCTGATGACGCGGCCGCGGAATTTCGCCGGCCAGGTTTCGGCGACCAGCATCGACCCCAGCGCCCACTCGCCGGCGAGTGCGAACGACACGATACAGCGGGCGATGACGAACACAGCGAAGGTCGGGGACAGCGCCACCACCGGCATCAACAGCGAGAACAGTGCGATGTTGACCGCAAGCAGCGTGCGGCGACCGAGCCGGTCGGCGAGCCATGGCCAGAAGTAGAGCCCAAGGATGCTGAACAGCAGCGCGAACTGCAGGCTCCATCGATACTCCGGTACCGACAACGCGAATTCCTTGATCACCATCGGCGAAATCAGCGCGAAGATCACGCCGTCCATCCCGTCGAAGCCCCAGCCCAGGGCGTTGGCGGTGGCGATATGCCAATGCGTCGGCGTCAGCTTCTCGCCGCTTTCGGCGACGGCGCGGTAGTTCGCGTTCTGCAGGTGCTGTTGTTCGAGCGGTCCGGCTTCGCCGTTTGACGTGGCCGCATGGTCAGCCGCGCCATCCGCGGTGATGGTGCTCATGCATATCCTCCCGAGCCGTGCGTCCCGCGTGGGGACGCCTCTTGTGTGGCCGGCTCTTCTGTACGGAGCCGGTCATTGAAGGCTGACCCAGGATCATCCCTGCGACAAGAGCGTTACTCGGCCGCGACGCATGTGCAAGACGCAAGGGTCGAGGTTCCGCGCGGCTGCGGGCGCGTCTAATCCGCGAGCTTGACCAGCATCTTGCCGGTGTTTTTGCCATTCAGCAGCCCGATCAGTGCGCGGGGAGCGTTGGTGATGCCATCCACGATCGTTTCCTGGTACTTGATCTTGCCGCTCTTCAGCCAGCCGGTCATGTCCTCGGTGAACTTAGCGCGCAGGTGCGGAAAATCGTCGGCGGTGAAGCCGCGGATCATCACGCGGCCATAGATGATGTTCGACAAGGTGTTGATCGGCGCGGACAGGGCCCCGGGGTTGTTATAGGCCGAGACCATGCCGCACACCGGGATGCGCCCGAGCAGGTTCATGCGCGGCAGCGCGGCGTTGAGATGGTCGCCGCCGACGTTGTCGAAGTAGACGTCGATGCCCTTCGTCGCTGCCTGCTTGAGCGCATCGCGGATCGGCTGCTTCTTGTAATTGATGACGACGTCGAGGCCGAGCGACGTCAGCCAGGCCACCTTGTCGTCGGAGCCGGTCGAGCCGATCACCCGGCAGCCTTTGATCTTGGCGATCTGGGCCACGATCGAGCCGACGGAGCCCGCTGCCGTGGACACGAACACCTGCTCGCCGTCCTTCAGCTTGCCGATCTCGAGCAGCCCGCCATAAGCGACGAAACCGCCGTTGCCGAGCACATGCATGTAGACGGTCAGCGGCAGAGCCGGATCGGGCGTCAGCTTGGTGACGCCCTTGCCGTCGGACACGAGATGCTGGCGGAACGACAGCCGGTGCTGGACGATGTCGCCCTCCTTGAACGCCGGGTTCTTCGATTGCGTCNCCCGCCCGGTGGCCGGCCCGCCGATCGGCTCGTTCAGCTCCTGGCCCTTGGAGAGGCGTGGCCGCATCGCCGGGTCGACCGACATATACAGGTTCTGGATCTGGATCTCGCCGTCGCGGGCATCCGGCACCGTGCGCTCGTGCACCGCGAAATCGGTTTCGCGCGGCATGCCGTCGGGACGTTTGACGAGATGGATTTCCGTGCTCTTGGCCATGGCGCGTTTCCTTCGATGATGTGTCGTTGCTGGGCATCTGCCGCGGAGCCGATTCATACGGCATCCGCTGCGTGCTTCAATCGGCGGATCGGGCAGGGGTCTACCCCGCAGGGCCATAACAGGACGGCGGCGTACGCTTTGCCGCGTGCGCCGCCGTCAGATCGTCATGGCCTGATCGGGCGTTTCAGGACTTCGATGTCGCCAGCACCGGGGCCGGTGTTTCGGCCGCGACCGGCGCGTCGTGCTTGGTCGAGGCGCAGTCGCGCAGCAGGCCGCTGAAATAGCCGCGGGTGATATGGGCGAGCTGGGGATAGGGCTCGCGCGACATCAAGAGACGGTGCAGTTCGGCCAGCCGGAAGCATGGAATGCCCGGAAACAGATGATGCTCCAGATGGTAGTTGAGGCCCCACGGCGCGATCAGCCACAGCTCCCAGAACGGGGCGATGACGGTGCGGCTCTCGTTCAGCACATGCTCGTGCTCCACCGCATAATGTTCGGCGACGTTGCGGATATAGCGGATGCCCAGGAACACGGTGGCGAGCGGCACGATCCAGTACAGCACCAGCAGCTTCCAGAAGCCGAACGCGATCGAGGCGACCAGAAGCGAGGCGAAGAAGAACAGCCGCGCCCGGTTCACCGCCGCGGGAATGTCGCGGGTTTCCTTGTTCTGGTGGAAGCCGCCGAGCGCGGTCTTGATCTTGAGGCCGGAAAAATACTGCATGATGTGCTTGAGCACGACCCGCGGCGGCGCCGGAAAGTGGAACTCGGCCAGTTCCGCATTGCGAACCCAGTCCGGGTCCTTTTCGCCGTTCAGCTCCCGGTGGTGGGCAAAGTGGCTGTTCCGGTAGCCGGCCATCGAGGTGGTGGTCGGCAGGGCGACGATCTCGCCGACGAAGTCGTTCAGCGAGCGGTTGGTGTAGGCGCGATAATGGGCGGCGTCGTGCATGAGCCCGCCGAGGCCATTGATGCGCGAGCCGATCACGACCACCGCGAGCGCATAGATCAGGGGATTCCACCAGGTTTCGCTGATCAGCACGGCGGCGGCGATCAGCGCATATTCCAGCAGGGCGGCTGCCGAAAACTTCACGCTGTCGATTTGCGACAGGTTGCGGATCTCGTCCTTGGTTAACAGGCGCGGAATATCCCGCACGCAAGCATCGCCAAGCTTCGCCGAGCGTGCCACCACCGCTTCACTCATCGATTGACTCCATGAACGCCGAACCCGAGAGAGCGGAGCGAAAATACCGCTTTCGGCGAAAACCACCAAGCGACGTTAACCGGACGTTAAGGCCAAATTTTAACGTTTGGTAAATATCTGGGGCAGGCGCGGGAAGACCGCAAGGCGGGGAACCAGCGGCAGCTGCGGCCGGCTGCACTAACAATTGGTTAACCGCTCCAATGAATTACTAACGATATTGACTCAGGATTAGTTCATTTGCGGGCGATATGAATACCTTACGCCCGCGTGCACGAGATGGGTTGATGGCTTTCCTGAAACTTCGACAGCCGAAGGACGACGCGCAGCTGCCGCCCGCGATTTACGTGGCGCTGGTCGACTCGCTGTTCCAGAACTTCATGGCCTCGTTCGCGGGTACGGTGTGCGCTGCCATCGCCGCGCTGCTGACGGCCTGGGAAACCGGCGCGGTCTGGCTCTGGCCCTGTGCGCTGCTGATCATCGCCGTGGGCGTCATGCGCACCTACGACATGCGCGCCTACGAGACGACCGGAAAGCCGCTGACGGCGGAGACCGCTCCGGCCTGGGAGCGCCGCTACGCGATCGGCGCGATCGCCTACGCCGGTTCGCTCGGACTGTGGTGCTGGGTCGCGCTGATGCAAAGCGACGATGCCGTCGCCCATCTGCTCTGCCTCTCGGTGACCATCGGCTACATCGCCGCAGGTGCCGGTCGAAACTATGGACGGCCGCGCATCGCCTATCTCCAGGTGGTCGCAGCCTGCGGGCCGATGGTGCTGGCGCTGCTGCTGCAGAGCGACGTCTATTATGTCTCGCTGGGATTGCTGAATGCCCTGTTCTTCATCGCGCTGAGGAACATCACGCTTGATCTGCACAAGGTGTTCGTGCGGGCGCTGGTGGCCGGCGAAACCATCACGTCGATCGCCAACCAGTTCGATACCGCGCTCAATAACATGCCGAACGGCCTGTGCATGTTCGGTGCGGATGGCCGGCTCGCCGTCATCAACAAGCGCTTCACCGATATGATGAACATGCGCCACGACACCGTGGCGCTGGGTGCGAGCGCGCGTGAGCTGCTGTCGGCCTGCGTCGATGCGCATGCGATCTCGGTGGAGAGTGCCAACGCCATCGTCACCGGCGCTGAAGCCGGCAAGACGGCCGAGATCGTCACGGCCGATGCCGGGCTCGCCGACGACCGGGCGCTGGAGTGGACGTTCCAGCCGATGGATGGCGGCGGCATCGTCATGCTGGTCGAGGATGTCACCGAACGGCGCAACACCCAGGCCAAGATCAGCCGCATGGCGCGGTTCGACCAGCTCACCGGGTTGCCGAACCGCCAGTCGTTCCGCGACGAGATCGCCGCATATCTCGGCAGCGAGAATGGCGAAGCATTGGCGGCGCTGTTGTTCGTGGATCTGGATCAGTTCAAGCAGGTCAACGATACGCTCGGCCATCCGTGTGGCGACCGACTTCTGTGCGAGGTTGCCGATCGTCTGCGCGAACTGCTCGGCCCGAACGACTACGTGGCTCGTTTCGGCGGCGATGAGTTCGTGGTGTTCCTCCGCAACATCGAGGCGGAAGAGAGCGCCTCGGGGCTCGCCCGCAGGATCGTCGACCGCCTGAGCGAACGCTACGAGATCGACCATCATCAGATCGAGATCGGCGCCAGCATCGGCATCGCCATGGCTTCCGCCGGTGTGAGTGCCGACAATCTGCTGAAGAATGCCGATATGGCGCTCTACCGTGCCAAGGCGGACGGCCGTGGCATGTTCTGCTTCTTCCGCGAAGAGATGGCGTCCGCGCTGGAGGCGCGCCGTACGCTGGAGATCGATCTGCGGCAGGCGCTCGCCAACGAAGAATTCGAGCTCTACTACCAGCCGCTCGTCAATCTGAAGACCGGGCGGATTTCGACCTGCGAAGCCTTGCTGCGCTGGCGGCATCCGGTGCGCGGCGTGGTGTCGCCGGCCGACATCATTCCGGTCGCCGAGGAGATGGGCCTGATCGTCGATCTCGGTCGCTGGATCCTGCGGAAGGCCTGCATGGAGTGCATGACGTGGCCGGAGCAGGTGCGCGTCGCCGTCAACCTGTCGCCGCTGCAATTCCAACAGCGCAACCTGCTCGACGACATCCGCTATGCGTTGCAGGTGTCGGGGCTGCCGGCACGGCGGCTCGAAATCGAGATCACCGAATCGTCGCTGTTGCGCAACACGCAACGCACCCGCGACACGCTCGAGGGCATGCGCAGGGAAGGCATCGACATTTCGCTGGACGACTTCGGCACCGGTTATTCGAGCCTGAGTTACCTGCACAGCTTCCCGCTGCAAAAGGTGAAGATCGATCGCTCGTTCCTGGAAGGCATTCGCGAGGACAAGCCGCTGACGCTGTTGCGCGGCGTGGCCCGGCTGTCCACCGATCTCGGCATGGCGGTGGCGGTCGAGGGGATCGAGACCAACGAGCAATTGGAAATCGTCGCCGCCGACGGCACCGTGACCGAGGTGCAGGGCTATCTGTTCGGACGCCCGGTGGCGGCGAGCCAGATCCGGCAGCTGCTCGTAGCCTCGCACGCGCGCCGTCCGGAGGACCTGGACGATCTCGCTCGCGCCAAGCGCTCGATTGGGTAAAGGCGGCCTGAAATTTGCTCTCGCTCGCTGATGGCCAGGGGCGCGGGCGTCCCTCATGGCCCGGCCGTGGACGGAGCTGCCGCCTCCTTCATCACCCCGCCACAACGTAGAGGTTAGGGTTAACCGGCGGTATCCTTTGCGTTGCGTTGGGAATGTATTAACGTTTATCCAGGTGCAGGACGGGTTCCATGAGTGTGTCCGGAGATGCGGTGATGGTGTCTGCTATTCGGGCAAATCCGAGCTTGGCGGATCGAGGAACGGAACTGCTGAGCCGGGTGGAATACCGGCTGATGCAATCCGCGGAAGAGCGCGAACAAATCTACCGGTTACGATATCGGGCTTATCTGCAGGAGGGCGCGATCGCGCCCAATGCTAGCGAGCGGATCGAAGACAAGTTCGACAATCTGCCGAATTCCTGGATTTTCGGGCTTCATGTCGAGGGGGAACTGGCAAGTTCCATCCGTATCAGCGTCGCGACGCCTGAATTGCCCCTGACGCCTGCCGTCGACGCGTTTCCCGATTATCTTGAGCCGGAACTGGCGCGTGGCAAGATCATCGTCGACCCCAACCGCTTCGTGGCCGACCCGCTGCGGACCAAGCGAATTCCCGAATTGCCGTATCTGACCGTGCGGCTCGGATACGTCGCCTGCGGACACTTTAATGCCGATATCGGCACGGCCACGGTGCGGGCCGAACATCAGGCGTTCTATCGCCGTGTATTCCTGCAGGACGTGTGGTGCGCGCCAAGGCCCTATCCCAGCCTGATCAAGCCGCTGTCGCTGATGGCCGCTCATTATCCGACCGTGCGGGACAAGATCTTCCGCCGCTATCCTTATTTCCGTTCGACCGACGAAGAACGGCAGCGGCTGTTCGGGGCAGTCGCGCAAGGCACGCTGCCGATGATGCCGCCGCAACTCGAGGACGGGGCGCTGGTGACGCTGCAGCCGCGCCAGCCGATCATCTAGATATCCTTAGGGCCTGGCATTTGGGTCGTCCGGCGGTTCTTGCACCTGCCTGCAAGCGGTGCGGCGCTGTCCCCGGAAAGACCTTGCTCGAACAAGACCTTGCGAAAGGCGGGATAGGCTTGCGGCGGTCGTTGCCGGCGGCCTTGCGTGCGAAAACGGCTGTCCCATCGCATCAACTTGTCAAAACTTCACCGTCGCGCCACATTTACGGGGCATTAACCATAACGGGCGCTTTAACTCGATTCCCCGCATTTGAGCCGTTCGATCAACCCCTCATCAAGGTTGACGGAACGTTCGCTTAACCATCGCCCTGTAGACCGGATACAGGGTCTGAAAATCGTGAGCGTGGAGGCTCCGGAATGAACACTATGCGTATCCTCCAGGGTGTGAAGTTGGCTGCGGTGGTGGCCGTGGCCCTGTCGATGGCGGCTTGTGCCAACAAGAATCCGCTTGGCGCCGATGGAGCGATGGCCAGCGCGGCGTCGCCGGGCAGCCAGCAGGATTTCGTTGTCAACGTTGGCGACCGCGTCTTCTTCGAGAGCGATCAGACCGATCTGACGCCGCAGGCGATTGCGACGCTCGACAAGCAGGCGCAGTGGCTGCAGCAGTACAACCGCTACACCTTCACCATCGAAGGCCACGCCGACGAGCGCGGCACCCGCGAGTACAACATTGCGCTCGGCGCCCGCCGTGCGCAGTCGGTGCGTGCCTATCTCGCCTCGCGCGGCATCGATCCGAGCCGCATGCGGACGATCTCCTACGGCAAGGAGCGTCCGGTGGCGGTCTGTAACGACATCTCCTGCTGGTCGCAGAACCGCCGTGCTGTGACGGTGCTCAACGCCAGCTCCTGATGCGCGGGCAGGGTTTGTTCAAGCCAACAAGCGACGGCGCCCGCGGGCGCCGTTTTCGTTCGTGCGCTCATGCGCTGCAATGTGTCGCGCGCTTTGCGAACATCACATTTTTGGCGTACTCACTGGGCTAATGTCGTGGCGGTTCCCGGACTGCGGGAACGGCCTTACCGTATCAGGCAGCAATGTTTCCGAGATCGACAGTGATGATGTGCGCCGCGGTGCTGATCGCGCCGGCGCCTGCGTTCGCGCAATACCAGCAGCCGTATCAGCAACAGTACCAGCAGATGGATGAGACCGACGCGGTCGTGCGCGTCGAGCAGCTTGAGAACAAGCTACGGCAGCTCACCGGCGAGAATGAGCAACTGCAGTACCGGGTTCGCCAACTTGAAGAGCAGTTGCGCCAGCAGGGCGGTGCGCAGGCAGCGCCTGCCAGCCGTCCGGCATCGGCCGCGGCTCAGCCGCAGTCGCCGCCGACCTATCAGCAGCAGAGTTATCCGCAGCAGCCTTACCAGCAGGGTGCCGCTGCCGCCCCCTCCTATCCGCCGGCAACGCCGCAGCCGGGCCGCCGCAACGATGCGTTCGATCCGAACGCCAATCCGAACGCGCCAGGCGTGCCGCGTCAGCTTGGCAGCATCGTTGGTCAGCCGAGTGCACCCGAGCGTCCCGTCGGCGCGCCGGGCGGGCGCAATGCAGGCGAGCCGCTCGATCTGTCGAGTGTCCATGGCGGCGCACCGCAAGCGGGCGGCGAGACGCAGGTCGCCACCGCAGCGCCCGGCCAGTCGCCGCGCGACGAATTCGACCTCGGTTACGGTTACATCCAGCGCAAGGACTATGCGCTGGCGGAGGAGACGCTGCGCGGCTTCGTCAAGAAATATCCGAACGACCGCCTCACGGCCGATGCGCAGTATTGGCTGGGCGAAAGCCTGTTTCAGCGGCAGCGCTATCGTGACGCGGCCGAGTCCTTCCTGACTGTGACGACGAAGTTCGACACCGCCACGCGCGCGCCCGATGCGCTGTTGCGCCTCGGCCAATCGCTGGCTGCTCTGAAGGAGAAGGAGGCGGCCTGCGCCGCCTTCGGCGAGGTCACCCGGAAATATCCGCGCGCATCGAGCGGCGTGAAGCAGGGCGTCGATCGCGAGCAGAAGCGCAACGGCTGCTGAGCATGGCCAGGGCCGTCCGGAGCAGCCCTGCGCAAGGAATGAACCAATCGAGCGATGGCGAACGGCCGCTCTCGCATGCCGAGGCGGCCGTCCGGTTTGCCGGCTTGAAGCATGCCCGCGCCGTCGTGCTAGCCGTCTCCGGCGGCCCGGATTCGACCGCGCTGATGTGGCTCGCCGCGCGTTGGCGCAAGCGGCTGAGGCGCGGGCCAACATTGATCGCAGTGACGGTTGATCACGGATTGCGTCGGCAGTCGCGGGCGGAAGCCCGTGCTGTGAAGGCGCTTGCGGCTTCGCTCGGCATCACGCACGCGACGCTGCGTTGGTCGGGGGGCAAACCGCAACGGGGCATTCCGGCCGCAGCCCGCGAGGCGCGATACCGCCTGCTGATCCAGGCGGCGCGCAAGGCCGGCGCCGGTCATGTGGTCACCGCGCACACGCGCGACGATCAAACCGAAACCTTTCTGATGCGGCTAGCACGCGGCAGCGGTCTTGCCGGCCTCGGCGGCATGGCCGCGACGTCGGCGCGCGATGGCGTGGTGATTGCGCGGCCGCTGCTCGACGTCCCGAAGGCGCGGCTTATCGCCACACTGATGAAAGCGAAGATCGCTTACGCCGAAGATCCCACCAATGACGATCCGTCATACACCCGGCCGCGCTGGCGCAGGCTGTTGCCGGTGCTCGCGCAGGAAGGCGTCGACAGCCGCACCATTGCCCGCCTGACCGAGCGGCTCGCGCGCGCCAACGTCGCCCTTGAGACGATCGTCGATCGCGCCGATGCGGCGCTCGTGCAATACGACGGCGGGCTGCCGGGCGGCACGGTTCGCGAATGCGTCGATGCGCGGGCCTTTGCGATGCTGCCGGATGAAATCCGGTTGCGGCTGTTGCAGCGGATGATCGACCGCCTCGGCCATGAGGGGCCGGCGGAGCTTGGCAAGACGGAGACGCTGCTCGACGGTCTGATGGCCGCGGACGCTGCGGGTGGGGTCGAGGCGATTGGCCGCACGGGCTTCAAGCGGACGCTGGCCGGTGCCATTGTCTTCGCCCGGGGCGGTAGCATTTGCGTCGAGCCGGCGCCGGCGCGGCGCTCTACGAACCGGCCAAGATAGCCTTAACCCAATGGGCGGATTGCGGTGTTCCAACGGCGGAAGGCGCCTTAAATATCGCCAGAATCTGCTAAAAGGTCACAGTGTTTCCCTTGGCAGGGCGATGGCTGCTACATAAGTTAGCGGCCTGAGCCTGATCCTGCCCTGAAGCCTGTGTTCGCTCGACAAGAGAACCGGTTTTCGGAACGGGATTGCGCTTGAACGGACGAGTCACACGACGATTGAGGCATGGAAGACCCTTTCGGCCGCGATGAACTGGGTCTGAACCAACCGGCTGCTCCGGTGTGAGCCGGCACAAGGACAAGAGGCCGCGCGGCGCGCGGTGATGAAGGAAGCCCGATGAACGCCAACCTGCGTAACTTTGCTCTCTGGGTCATTATTGTCCTGTTGCTGCTGGCGTTGTTCACCCTGTTCCAGAACCCTGGACAGCGGACATCCTCGCAGGACATTCCGTTCTCGCAGCTTCTCTCGGATATCGACGCCGGCAAGGTGCGCGATGTCGTAATCCAGGGGCCGGAGATTCACGGCACCTATACCACCGGCGGCAGCTTCCAGACCTATGCACCGAACGATCCGACGCTGGTGAAGCGCCTGTATGATGGTAAGGTCACCATCACGGCGAAGCCGCCGGGCGACAACGTGCCGTGGTTCGTCTCGCTGCTGGTCTCGTGGCTGCCGTTCCTCGCGCTGATCGGCGTGTGGGTGTTTCTGTCGCGGCAGATGCAGGGCGGCGCCGGCAAGGCGATGGGCTTCGGCAAGTCGCGCGCGAAGATGCTGACCGAGGCGCACGGCCGCGTGACATTCGAAGACGTCGCGGGCGTCGACGAGGCCAAGCAGGATTTGCAGGAGATCGTCGAATTCCTGCGCGACCCGGGCAAGTTTCAGCGGCTCGGCGGCCGCATTCCGCGGGGCGTGCTGCTGGTCGGCCCTCCCGGCACCGGTAAGACGCTGATCGCGCGTGCGGTCGCTGGCGAAGCCAACGTACCGTTCTTCACCATTTCCGGTTCGGACTTCGTCGAGATGTTCGTCGGCGTCGGCGCGTCGCGTGTGCGCGATATGTTCGAGCAGGCGAAGAAGAACGCGCCGTGCATCATCTTCATCGACGAAATCGATGCGGTCGGCCGTCACCGCGGCGCCGGTCTCGGCGGCGGTAACGACGAGCGCGAGCAGACGCTGAACCAGTTGCTGGTGGAGATGGACGGCTTCGAGGCCAACGAGGGCATCATCCTGATCGCCGCGACCAACCGTCCGGACGTGCTCGATCCGGCGCTGCTGCGTCCGGGTCGTTTCGATCGCCAGGTGATCGTGCCCAATCCTGACGTCGTCGGCCGCGAGCAGATCCTTAAGGTTCACGTCCGCAAGGTGCCGCTGGCGCCGGACATCAACCTGAAGACCATCGCCCGCGGTACGCCGGGCTTCTCGGGCGCCGACCTGATGAACCTCGTCAACGAGGCCGCGCTGATGGCTGCGCGTCGTAACAAGCGCATGGTCACTCAGTCCGAGTTCGAGGACGCCAAGGACAAGGTGATGATGGGCGCCGAGCGCAAGTCGCTCGTCATGACCGAGGAAGAGAAGATGCTGACCGCCTATCACGAAGGCGGCCATGCGATCGTCGCGTTCAACGTCAAGGCGACCGATCCGGTGCACAAGGCCACCATCATTCCGCGTGGCCGTGCGCTCGGCATGGTCATGCAGTTACCGGAGCGCGACAAGCTGTCGATGTCACTCGAGCAGATGACCTCGCGTCTCGCCATCATGATGGGCGGCCGCGTGGCGGAAGAGCTGATCTTCGGCAAGGAGAAGGTGACGTCAGGTGCGGCGTCGGACATCGAGCAGGCGACACGGCTGGCGCGCATGATGGTGACGCGCTGGGGCCTGTCCGATGAACTCGGTACGGTGGCCTATGGCGAGAACAACGATGAAGTGTTCCTCGGCATGCAGGTGAACCGTCAGCAGAACGTCTCGGAGGCGACCGCGCAGAAGATCGACGCGGAAGTGAAACGGCTGGTCGAGACCGGCTACAAGGATGCGACCCGGATTCTCACCGAGAAGCGCGAGGATCTGGAAGCGCTGGCCAAGGGGCTGCTCGAGTTCGAGACGCTGACCGGCGACGAGATCACCGACCTGCTGAACGGCAAGAAGCCGAACCGCGAGTCGATCATCGAGCCGACCGGATCACGCTCATCGGCGGTGCCGTCCACCAAGAACCGGCCGCGGCCGGAGCCTGGCGGCGATATCGCTCCGCAGCCGCAAGCCTGATCCGGCAAGAGACCAGTTACCCTGCTACGAAACGCCTGCCTCGCGGCAGGCGTTTTTGTGTGTTCCGATGCGGTAAGCCGCCGATGCGGTCCTGAGTCCGCGCCAGACTTAAGGGTTCCGCAACGAGGACGCCTGCAAGCTGCCGCCGATCGCGCCGCCAGCCAGCAGAGCCCGCAACATGTCCTCGACGCCGTCCGCCACCATCGCCAACGACCGGCAGATTCCGGAACTGGCGCTGAAGGTCTGTTTCGCGTTGGCCGTGCTGCATGTCGTGTATTTCCCCGTCGCGTATCTCGCGGGCGGCTACATTTTCACATCCGAAGGACTTGGCCACCCAAGCGACTTCGTCACCGTCTGGTCCGCGGGGCGAATGGTGATGGATGGGCATGCTGCGCTGGTCTACGACTGGACGCTGCACAAACAGGTGCAGGTCGCCACTCTCGGGCAGGGCTATCCGGGCAACCTCGGCTGGCATTATCCGCCACCCTATCTGTTCATCGCGACCGGGCTCGCCTACCTGCCTTACGCCTTCTCCTATCCGTTCTATGCCGTGGCGAGCTTCATTCCCTATGCGGGGGTGATGCGAGGGATCGTCGGCCGGCCGGTCGGCTGGCTGCTGGCGTTGTCGTTTCCGGTGGTGTTCGCTAACGCGATGGTCAGTCAGAACGGCTTCGTCACCGCGGCGCTGATCGGCGGCACGCTGCTGTTCCTGCCGACGCGGCCGATCCTCGCCGGCGTCTTTTTGGGGCTGCTCACCTACAAGCCGCAGTACGGCATCCTGTTTCCGATCATACTGATCGCCACCCAGCAATGGCGCACGTTTTTCTCCGCCAGTGTGGTTGCGCTGCTGTTGGCTGTGCTGTCCTGGGTTGCCTTCGGCACCGACAGCTGGATCGGCTTTTTCCACGGGCTGTCGCAAACCGAGCAGGCGTTCCTGTCCGAAGGTCGGGCCGGTTGGGACAAGCTGCAAAGCCTGTTCGCGACGATCCGCTTCATCGGCGGCAGCGAGCGGCTCGCCTGGGCTTGCCAGTTCGTGCTGATGGCAGCGGTGGTCGTCACTGTTGTCGTGCTATGGCGCAGCCGCGTACGCTACGCGATCAAGGCGGCGGGGCTTGCGACCGGCGTGGTGCTGGCGACGCCCTATCTGTTCCTTTACGATATGATGGTGCTCGCGGTCGCAGTGGCGTTCCTGGTCCGCGACGGATTACGGACAGGCTTCAAGCCGTATGAGTGGGCGCTGCTGGCGCTCGCCTTCTTCCTGCTTTGCATCTTCGTGCTGGTGGGCGGCCCGACCGGGTTCGGAGCGGCGGTGATCATCGCGGCGATCACGCTCGCTCGCAGCGGTCTCCTGCGTCGGGATGCGCCGCCGTTGAACGTTGCGCCGTCACTGCCTGCTTAGAGTGTGATGGAGCGTGCGGTAGCGTTGAGGAGCGAACCGTCATCCTCGGCGTCGTGGCTCGTCTCAGCGAGATGATTTCGGCCAATTGCGCGTGTGCCGCTGCAGTTCAATGATGTGCGATCATGCAGATCGGCCGCCGTCAGCGCCTCAGCAGGCGTTCGAATTTTTCCAGATCCTTGATGTTGACGGTCATGCCGCCGGCCATCGTGACATCACCAGGCTTCTGGTCAGGTTTGCAGGCGCCAAGGTAGGAGGCTTCCAGCGTCAGATTGGTGATGCTGGGCGGGCTGCTCTCATCGTCGCTGGTCTTGGTCTCGGTGACCACCGTGTATTTGGATGTGAAATCGCCCGTCACATCGGAATGCATGGTGATGTACTTGCCTTCGAAGCGGCAGATCGAATCGATGGTGTAGCCGCTGGTGGCTTTCTCGACGTCGCGCTTCTCGCAGGCGACCGGCCGCATCGGATTGAACATCGTGCTCATCTCGCGGTCGGTCTTTTCGTCGGTGCAGTGAAACATCTTCGCTGTCGGCATCACGCCGCCGGTCAGCTTGATCTTGATCTCCCACAGTCCGGGCTTGCGAGTCGGGAGTTCGACTGCGCACACGCTGCCAACGCTGCAAAGAAGCGATGTAACGGCAAGCGCCGCAGCTACACCCGTTCGCATCATCAGCATCCCTCAGCCGGCGACATCCATCGCCGACGATTAGATGCCTTCGCGCACGCTGGCGCAAGAGTATGGATTATGCGTGCTGCGCCGCGATGGTTCCGCTGCATTCTCTCGCACTGCGGAGCGAAGCAAGGATGTCGCGATCGGCTCAGTAGCGATGCACGTGAACCGTGCGGACGCGGCGCGGCCAGACACAGGCGAACGACACGTAACCGCCATAGGTGCGCTGCGTTGCGAGCCGCCGCTGCACCTTTCCGTACTGGGCGCAATGGTCGGCGGCGAGAAGGCGCGGATTGATCTGCTTCGCGAGCGGCCAGGCGATGATGCCGCCGGTGTCATTGCCCTTGAACGGAGGCACCTCGTAGGCCTGGGCCGCCGTCATCTGCAGCGCCAGCAGGCCGACGGCTGCGAGAACTGACAAGGTGAAAGCATGCCGTTGCGCCTGCATGGAGAGCTCCTCTTGCGATTCTGTCGGAGTTTAAAACGGTGAGCAGGGAGGGAAAAGCACGCCGAGACGAATTTACCCCGGTTGCGGGCAACTGTTGCCGCGCTGCACTTGACCCGGAAGCCGGGCGGCGGCACCGTCCGCCCAGCAGCCTGAATCGGTGGATCCACCATGTCGCGCCAAACTCCCTTCCTCGTGCTTTTTCTCGCGCTGGTTGCAGCGGCCATCCTTGCTGCAGGCGGCGCTGCGAAGGCGGCGAGCGATCTCGAAAAGAACTTCTGGCTCGAGGGGCCGCGTTACGACGGCAACGTGCCGCCTTGCGAAGCCGCGCTGGGCAAAGTCGCCCGCCAGTTTGCGCAGAAGGAAGGCAAGTACTGGAATTCAGCTCTGCAGATCACCGGCTTCACCATGGTTCGCGAAATCGCGCTCCAGCCTTGGACCTCGGCGACCATCCCGCGCCGTTATTGCACCGCCCAGGCGGCAATTTCGGACGGCCGCGTTCGCAGGGTGAATTTCTCGGTGATCGAGGACGGCGGTTTCGCCGCCTTCGGGTCGGGGGTCGAATTCTGCGTGGTCGGGCTCGATCGCAACTGGGCCTATAGCCCCGGCTGCCGAATGGCGCGTCCCTGAGACGTCCATGAGACGTGCGGCGGGTGACCGCAGCCGGTTTTTGTTCTGGTAATGTTCATCTAACGATGGCTAACGTTCACTCCGGCTTATCGGTGTGAACGGGGGGTGTTTGATGTTGGTGTCGGCGTGGAGAGGGCGGATCGCTTGCTTGGCGGGCGTTTTGCTGGCGATGGCGGTTGCGACAGCAGCCGGTGCTCAGGATCGGCGGCAGAATGCACCGGGCGAGTTCGATTTCTATGTGCTCGCGCTGTCCTGGTCGCCGTCCTATTGCGAAGCCGCGCATGAGCGCGGCTCGCTCGGCAAGTCGCAGCAGATTCAATGCGGCGGCAGGCCCTATTCGTTCGTGGTGCATGGCCTGTGGCCGCAATACGAGCGCGGCTTTCCGAACTACTGCCAGCGCCCCGCACCGCGCCTGGACCGGCGCATCGTCTCGGCGATGCTGGACCTGATGCCCGCACCGGGCTTGATCTTCAACGAGTGGGACAAGCACGGCACCTGCTCCGGGCTGCAGCCGCGCGCGTATTTCGAGGCCATCCGCAAGGCTCGCGCCGGGATCAAGATCCCCGAACAGTTCTTTGAGGTGGCGGAGCCGAAGATGGTGGCGCCGGATGAGATCGAGGATGCCTTCATCAAGGCGAACCCCGGGCTTAGCGCCGCGGCGATTTCGGTCGTCTGCGACACCCGCCGCCTCAGCGAGGTGCGCATCTGCATGAACAAGGACCTGCAGTTCCGCGCCTGCGAGGAGGTGGATCGGAGAGCCTGTCGGCGCGAGAAGGTCTTGATGCCGCCGGTGCGCGGCGGCTGACGGGTAAGCCTGCCATACCAATCAGCAAATGAGGCGATCGT
The DNA here is from genome assembly GCF_000516555.1 of Afipia sp. P52-10. Lineage (NCBI taxonomy): Bacteria > Pseudomonadati > Pseudomonadota > Alphaproteobacteria > Hyphomicrobiales > Nitrobacteraceae > Afipia > Afipia sp. P52-10. The sequence goes on from NZ_AZSJ01000003.1 coordinate 2,305,019, forward strand.
TGCTACAGTCAGGCGACGGTCGCTTTTGTTTTCGATATCCGGATGAACTATCGCCACGCCTTCCATGCCGGCAATTTTGCCGATGTCATCAAGCACATCGTGCTGAGCGGATATTGATCCATCTGCAGGATAAACCTGCGGCGTTCCGTTTGATCGACACCCACGCCGGCGCCGGCCGTTACGATCTCACCGGCGCCGAAGCCCAGCGCGGCGGCGAATGGCAGGCCGGGATCGGCAGGCTGCTGCAGGCCTCGTTCGAGGCGCCGGTGATGGCGTTGATCAAGCCGTATCTGGACATCGTGCGCGCCCACAACCCTGCGGATGGGCTCGTCGCCTATCCCGGGTCGCCGCTGGTGGCGCGGGCGTTGCTGCGGCCGCAGGACCGGATGGTCGTGTGCGAGCTCGAGCCGGGCGCGCACCGGCAGCTGGTGGCCGCGCTGCGCCGGGACCGCCAGGCGCGGGTGGTAGCGATCGACGGCTGGACTGCGTTGCCGGCCTATGTGCCGCCGCAGGAACGCCGCGGGGTGGTGCTGATCGATCCGCCGTTCGAGCGCCCGGACGAGTTCGATCGCCTTGCGGCTGGCGTCGAGGCGGCGATGGCCAAATGGTCTACGGGCAGCTACCTGCTTTGGTATCCGATTAAGGATCGGAGGGCGGTGGCGCGGTTTGGTGAACGGGTTACCGCGGCAGTTGCCAAGGCGCTGGGGCAGCCCTCACGCGCCGTGCTCGCCGAGCGCGTGCTGACGATCGAGTTCGAGACCGGTGGCGGGGGGCCAGCGAAGGCGGGTCTGCACGCGGCCGGACTAGCGGTGGTCAATCCACCCTGGACCCTGGCTCGGGACATGACGATCGTAGCACCCGCGCTGGTGGACGTGCTCGGCCAAGGCGGCAGAGGCCGTTTCTGGATCGGTAACCACAATTCCTAGCTGTGCGATTGGCTGCCGGCCACAGCGCAAAAAAATGAGGCTGCCCATGGCCCGTTCGCTGGAACCGTATTATGATTTCACGACGAATGGCTGGCTTTACGTTCCGCTTTCGCAAATGATCGCGGCGGAGTGACAAGGCCTTGGGCGTGCTCTGGCGAATTGGGATGGGTTCGCCGTGAGGAGCCGCCCCGGTTGCCGATGCTTTCCGGGAGTGAATGTCCGGTCGGGCTGTGACGCGGGGGCGTGACAGCGAAGCATGACGGGGGAGTTTCCCGATGGCAATGACGGGGACAGTCAAGTTTTTCAACGGCGAGCGCGGCTACGGATTCATCAAGCCGGACGATGGCGGTCGCGATGTGTTCGTGCACATCACGGCAGTCGAACGTGCGGGACTGAAGGGATTGAACGAAGGCCAGCGGATCACTTTCGAAGTCGAGCCCGACAAGAAGGGCAAAGGGCCCAAGGCCGTCAATCTTGTCGTATCGTCTTAGGCTCGGCCGCGCTTAACGAACAATCCCGGGCGCGAGGCCCGGGATAAATGATCAGCGCTGGTTGCCGGCGTCAGAACTTGTAGTTGACGCCGAGCCGCAGCACGCTGAATTGATAACCGTTCGGCAGCGGCGTCAGCGCGTAGTGATTGTCGTTCAGGCTGACGTAAAGATACTCGACCTTCGCGGTCCAGTTCTGTGTGAGGCCAACCTCGGCGCCGGCGCCCAGCGTCCAGCCGGCGGCCCATTGCGATTCCGAGTAGTTCAGCACTTCCGCGCGCACATTGCCGAAGGCGAGACCGCCGGTGCCGTAGATCAGGATGTTGTTCATGGCAAAGCCTGCGCGACCGCGCAGCGTGCCGAACCAAGGGTTCGAGAACTTCCACGCAGCGAAGCGATCGCGCGCTCCGCTCGCCTGGAAGTCGGCTTCGAGGCCGAACACGAATTGACCGGATTGCCAATTGTAGCCGCCCTGGATGCCGCCGTTCAGGCCGTCCGGCTCAACGCCGCTGTTGGAGACCTCACCCCACTGATAGCCGATGTTGGCGCCGATATAGGGGCCGGCCCAGCTATAGGTGCCGAGCGGCTGCGGCACCGTGTAGGGCTGGCGGCCATACCCGTAACCATAATCCGCGGCCTGCGCGGACGAGGCGATGCCAATCAGAGCGACTGCAATCGCGGCGACAAACTTCATACGCATCCCAACAACTCCTGAACGTCCCCGCCGTCCGAAGCTCGCGGGTTTGACGCGCCGGAACGTGCGGGGGTTGCACCGAATCCTCCCACCCCTCGGATTCGTTGCTCTCATGCCTAAAATTTATCGAGAGTTTTAAGTTAAACAGACCTTAAGCCGGCGCGAGCCCGCGGATTCGTTGTTAAAAGAGTCTTGCTAGCTCCCGCAGCGTCCGGTCCGGAATGATGGTTTCACGTCCGCGTTTGTCCGCTGGATGACGCAAAGAAAGACGGGCGAGCCGGGGTTGTTTTCGATAAAAATGTCGCGATTGAGACGCGAAGCGATGCTGGCTGCGCGACATATGCACGCTTAGCTGTGGGACATGGCTGAAGAACCTGACGATCCGAAAACGCCCCACCGTGACCCCGCGGCGCGGGACCCGTCGGCGAATGATATCGATCCGGCGACCGCAACCGTCGAGGACGACGATGAGGCGCGCCTGCCGGAAGCGGAGGATGCGGGCGAGGCTCCGGTGGAGGGAACTCTGGCGCTTGGCCGCGCGGCGATTGCGCGTGCGGTGAAGCTCGCGCCCGCGTCGGCCGGCGTCTATCGGATGCTGAACGCGGCCGGCGAGGTGCTCTACGTCGGCAAAGCCAAGAGCGTGCGCAAGCGGCTCGCGTCCTATGCGAGACCGACCGGCAACGCGATCAGGATCGCGCGGATGATCGCTGCGACCGCCAGCGTCGAGATCGTCTCCACCGCGACCGAGACCGAAGCGCTGCTTCTGGAAGCGAACCTGATCAAGCAGCTGCGCCCGCGCTTCAATGTGCAGCTGCGCGACGACAAATCGTTCCCTTACATCCTGATCACCGGCGACCACTGGGCGCCGCAGATCCTCAAGCATCGTGGCGCGCAGACGCGCCCGGGCAGCTACTTCGGTCCGTTCGCGTCGGCCGGCGCGGTCGGCCGCACCATCACCGCGCTACAGCGCGCGTTTCTGGTGCGCTCCTGCACGGATGCGTTCTTCGAAAGCCGCACGCGGCCCTGCCTGCTCTATCAAATCAAGCGCTGCGCGGGTCCATGCACGCGCGAGATCGATTTCGCGGGCTATTCCGAACTGGTGCGCGAGGCCAAGGATTTTCTGTCCGGACGAAGCCGGGCGGTGAAGGAACTGCTCGCACGCGAAATGGAGCAGGCCTCGGCGGCGCTCGAATTCGAACGCGCCGCGCTCTATCGCGATCGTCTGGCGGCGCTCTCCGCGGTGCAGGCCCAGCAGGGCATCAATCCGCACACGCTGGAAGAGGCGGACGTGTTCGCGATCCATCAGGAGGGCGGCTATTCCTGCGTCGAGGTGTTCTTCTTCCGGACCGGCCAGAACTGGGGCAACCGCGCCTATTTCCCGCGGGCCGATCGCAGTTTCTCCCCGGAAGAGGTCTTGGGCTCGTTCCTGGCGCAATTCTACGAGGACAAGCCACCGCCACGGCTGGTGCTGCTGTCGCACGAGATCGAGGAGCGCGGGCTGTTGGCCGAAGCGCTGACCGCCAAGGCCGGTGTGAAGGTCGAGGTCAGCGTTCCCAAGCGTGGCGAGAAGCGCGATCTCGTCAATCACGCGCTCGCCAATGCGCGCGAGGCGCTTGGCCGCAAGCTTGCCGACAGTTCCTCGCAGATGAAGCTGCTGCAGGGACTGGCTACGGTGCTCGGTCTGCCCCGCGTGCCGCGCCGGATCGAGGTCTACGACAACAGCCACATCCAAGGCACCAACGCGGTGGGAGCGATGATCGTCGCCGGGGCCGAGGGTTTCGCCAAGAACCAGTATCGCAAGTTCAACATTCGTTCCGAGGCGCTGACCCCCGGCGACGACTACGCGATGATGCGCGAGGTGCTGGAACGTCGTTTCAAGCGGCTGCTCAACGGGGCACCGCGCGCGCAGGATTCGCCCGACGAGCCGGCGGAAGAGGTGGAAGCCGCTGCTGATACACCGCAATGGCCGGATCTGGTCGTGATCGACGGCGGTCTTGGCCAGCTCAATGCCGCCCGCGCGACGTTCACCGCGCTCGGCTTGAGCGATGTCTCGCTGATTGCGGTCGCCAAGGGACCGGACCGCGACGCGGGCAAGGAGACGATTTTCATTCCGGACCGGCCGCCGTTGAAACTGGAGCCGCGCGACCCGGTTCTTTACTTTATCCAGCGGTTGCGCGACGAAGCACACCGCTTCGTGATCGGATCGCACCGCAAATTGCGGCAAAAGGGTCTGCGTGAGGCGGGTCTGCAGGAAATCGCTGGCATTGGGCCGTCACGCAAGCGTGCTTTGTTGCACCATTTCGGAACCCTGAAGGCGATCGAGCGTGCCTCGATGGCCGATCTTGCGAAAGTTCCGGGAATCAGCGCCGAAAGCGCGCGCCGGATCTATGAATTTTTCCATGCCCGGGCCGGCTGAGCCCTGACCGGGCTGGAGGTGGACTGCTGAGGACGGACGGGGCACCGGTCTTCGTCCTGGAGAACGAGCCGTGCTAGACAGTCGGAATATTGACCGCGAGGACGCGGACGTATTGGTAGGGCAGATGAAGGATACGCTAACCCGACAGCCGGTCGACCAATCGCTGGCGCTGCCCAATCTGCTGACCTATTCGCGGATCGTGGCGGTTCCGGTCGTGGTCGCCTGCCTGTTCGCGCAGGCGGTGCTCGGCGGGCCACTGTGGCTGCGCTGGGTGGCGCTGGCGATCTTCATCGCCGCGGGCGTGACCGATTTCCTCGATGGATATTACGCGCGGGTGCTCGGCCAGCAGTCCGCCTTCGGCCGCATGCTGGATCCGATCGCCGACAAGCTCCTGGTGGCGTCCTGCCTGCTGATGCTGGCCATGGACGAGACCATTCGCGGCTGGACGCTGTGGGCCGCGATCATCATCCTGTGCCGGGAAATTCTCGTGTCCGGTCTGCGCGAGTATCTAGCCGCGCTGCGGGTCAGCGTACCGGTGACCAAGCTTGCGAAGTGGAAAACCACGGTGCAGCTCGTCGCGATCGGTTTCCTGATCGCAGGTGAGGCGGGGGATCTGGTTCTGCCGTGGACCTCGCAGATCGGCATTACGCTGCTTTGGATTTCGGCGATCGTCACGCTCTACACCGGTTACGATTATTTCCGCGCGGGCGTGCATCACATCATGTCGGAGTGATGGTGAAAATTCTCTACTTCGCCTGGGTGCGCGAACGCATCGGCAAGGCCGATGAGACGGTCGAGCCGCCCGCGTCGGTGGTGACGGTGGCCGACCTGATCGCCTGGCTGAGCGGACGCGGTGAGGAATACGCCTATGCGTTCGAGAAGCCCAAGATCATCCGTGCCGCGATCGATCGCGTGCATGCCAAGCACGACACGGCCATCCGCCATGCACGTGAGATCGCCTTCTTTCCGCCGATGACGGGCGGCTGAGCATGATCCCGACCGAAACGGCCGCGCTCACGCAAGTGGAAGCCAGCTTTCGAAATCCGATCATGCTGGTCGGAGGAGACGTATGACCGTTCCCGTCACCATCCGTCTGCAACCGGGCAATTTCGATGTCGCGGCGGAAATCGCCGCACTCACCCGCGGTCGTCATGACATTGGCGCGGTGGTGAACTTCATCGGCGTTTGCCGTAGCGGCGAGGGTGAGGATGCGATCACGGCGTTGACGTTGGAGCACTATCCGGGCATGGCCGAAGAAGAGATCGCCCGCCATGTCAACGAGGCGCTCGCGCGTTGGCCACTGACAGGCGTGACAGTGATCCATCGCTTCGGCCGGCTGACGCCGGGCGAAAATATCATGATGGTGCTGACCACCTCGGCGCATCGGGCGGCTGCGTTCGAGGCCGCGCAATTCCTGATGGACTACCTCAAGACTGCGGCGCCATTCTGGAAAAGCGAAGAGCGGGCCTCCGGTGCAAGCTGGGTCGAGGCGCGCAGCGAAGACGACGCGGCTGCGGCGCGCTGGACGACATCCTGATGGCGAAGCAGGTCACGAACAAGGCCAAGAAGAAGCGTGCGGTCGGCATCAAGCGGGCAGCAGGTCCCAAGGCGCGCCGCAAGAAAGCCGTCGACCGCATGACCTCTGCATCAAAGCGCACGAGCACGTCTGCGCCGCAACGATCGGGAAGGCGCGGCAAGACCCATGTTGCGGGGAAGGCAAAGCAGCAGGCCAAAGCCAAAGCAAATACGACAACGAAGGCGGCGAGACCTAAGCTGTCGACGATCTTCGACTACGTTCGTCTCGCGGCGGATCGTCTAAGCAAAGCCGGCGTCGTGTTCGCGCACGGCACGACGGACCCGGTTGCGGAAGCGGCGTTCCTGGTCGGCGAAACGCTGCGTCTGCATCCGGACGATGTCGAGCCCGCCGCACGTCAACGCGTGAGCAAGGCGGATGGCGCGAAAATTCTTGCCCTCGTCGATCAGCGGATCGTGACGCGCAAGCCCGCGGCTTACCTGCTCAACCGGATCTACATGCGCGGGCTGCCGTTTCATGTCGATGAGCGGACCATCGTGCCGCGCTCGTTCATCGGCGAAATTCTCGATGCGCATTTCGGCGACGATTCGCTGTTTTCGCTGCGTGATCCGGCCCGCGTGATGCGGGTGCTGGACCTGTGCACGGGCTCCGGATGTCTTGCGGTCCTCGCAGCGCATGCATTCCCCAACGCCACCGTCGATGCGGTCGATCTCTCGGCTGATGCACTGGCGGTCGCAAAGCGCAATGTGGACGATCACGCGCTTTCCGATCGCATCACCTTGTACCAGGGCGACCTGTTCGCGCCCCTGGCCGGCAAGCGCTACGACCTGATCATTTCCAATCCGCCCTATGTCGATGCCGAGGGTATGGCCTCGTTGCCGCCGGAATGCCGGTTCGAACCGGAAATGGCGTTTGCAGGCGGCGATGACGGCATCGATCTCGTGCGCATCATTCTCGCCGGCGCAAAGGCGCATCTCGCTGCGGATGGCGGATTGCTCTGCGAGATCGGCCGCTGCCGGCCGGCATTGGAGGCGGCCTATCCCGCGACGCCATTCCTCTGGCTCGACACCGAAGAGTCCGAAGGCGAGGTGTTCTGGCTGGAAGCCCGCGCTCTGTAGATGACGAGCAATATGCTGCCCGTCCTCGACGTCTCCATCAGGCGAGGGCTTGAGCCGCACATCCGCGCGGCAGCAGCCGGGTTGCCGGGTTCAAGCCTGGCAATGACAGGCAGGAAAACAGGACACGAGCGTCGCCTCTGATGAACGATGAACGCGTCGACCTTACGCCGCGACCCGCTTGCCTTTGGCCCGCACTTCAGTGCTGTAGTCGTCCATCAATTGCTTCGAGAGCGCGCCCGGCGTGAATCGCCACTGCGCAATCTCGGACACAGGTGTCACTTCGGCGGCGCTGCCGGTGATGAAGCATTCGGAGAAGCCGCTGAGCTCGTCCGGCATGATCCGCCGCTCGATCACCGCGATGCCGCGTCGCCTGGCAAGGTCGATCACCGTCTGCCGGGTGATACCGTCAAGGAAGCAATCGGCGATCGGCGTATGGATCGTGCCGTCCCTGACGAAGAAGACGTTGGCGCTGGTGCATTCGGCGATGCGTCCCTCCCAGTCGAGCATCAGCGCTTCCGCATAGCCTTTGCGCTCGGCGGCATGTTTGGAGATCGTGCAGATCATGTACAGGCCGGAGGCTTTCGCCAGCGCCGGGATCGTGCGCGGGTCAGGACGCCGGTAGGCGGCAAGATCGATGCGGATGCCCTGCAGCCGTTCGGTCGGATCGAAATAGCTCGGCCAGGTCCAGCAGGCGATCGCCAGGTGGATGGTGTTGGCCGCCCCCGACACGCCCATCATCTCCGAGCCGCGCCAGGCGAATGCGCGTACATAGGCATCGGGCAAGCCGTTTCTATCGAGCACTTGCTGTTTGGCGGCGTCGATATCGGCGGTGGAGTAGGGGATCTCGAAATCCAGAATCTGCGCCGAACGCTTCAGCCGTTCGGAATGCTCGCGGCTCTTGAAGATGGTGCCGCCATAGGCGCGCTCGCCCTCGAACACGCAGCTTGCGTAATGCAGGCCGTGGGTGAGGACGTGGACGTTGGCTTCGGCCCACGGAACGAGTTTGCTGTCGAACCAGATAAACCCGTCGATTTTGTCGAATGACACGCCCATGGCATGCACCTCCCGGGTGAAGAAAGCGATCGTGTCGTCAGCGCGCGTCAGCAGGCATGACGCGTCAGCGCGCGGGGCGTAGGGCCCCGTGCTCGGATCGAAGAAACGCGTGTGATCGTTGCGGAGACGGCGGATTTCGCCGCCGGTCACAAGACCTTTCTGATCCAGTCGTGCGTGTCGGCCGCGCGACCGTACTGGATGTCGACGAGCTTCTTGCGCAGTCCCATCGCGACCGGGCCGGCGGCGCCGCCATTGATGACGAAGTCGCCGCTCGTCGAGCACACCTTGCCGATCGGCGAGATCACCGCTGCGGTGCCGCAAGCGAAGGCTTCCTTCAGCTTGCCACTGGCGGCGTCAGCGCGCCACTGCTCGATGGTGTAGGCCTCCTCGCGCACGGGCGTTCCGGATTCCTTCGCTAGCGCGATGATCGAATCGCGGGTGATGCCCGGCAGGATCGTGCCGAGCGGCGGCGTCGAGAGCGAACCGTCCTCGAACACGAAGAAGATGTTCATGCCGCCGAGTTCCTCGATGTAGCGGCGCTCGACCGCATCGAGGAAGACCACCTGATCGCAGCCGTGGTCGATCGCTTCGGCCTGTGCGCGCAGGCTCGCGGCGTAGTTGCCGCCGCACTTGACCGCGCCGGTGCCGCCGATCGCAGCACGCGTGTAATTCTCCGACACCCAGATCGACACTGGTGCGGGGCCACCCTTGAAATAGGAGCCGACCGGAGAGGCGATGACGGCGAAGATGTAATCGGCGGCAGGTTTCACGCCGAGGAAGACCTCGCTGGCGATCATGAACGGCCGCAGATAGAGACTGCCTTCGCCGCCGGGAATCCAGGCGCGGTCGATGCGCACGAGCTGCTCGACCGCCTCGATGAACACCGGCTCCGGCAACAGCGCCATCGCCATGCGTTCGGCCGAGTCGCGGAAGCGCCGCGCATTGGCGTCGGGACGGAACAGGTTCACGCCACCGTCGTCGCGCTTATAGGCCTTGAGCCCTTCGAAAATCTCTTGCGCATAGTGCAGGACGGCGGTGGCCGGATCGAGCGGGAAATTGGCACGGGATTCGACCCGCGCGCCGTGCCAGCCCTTCTCCTGGCTGTAGCGAACCAGCGCCATGTGATCGGTGAAAATCCGGCCGAAGCCCGGATCCACGAGCCTTGCGGTCCGCTCCTGCTCGGAGGTTGGATTCGCTGTGGGCTGGATGTCGAATTTCAAGCTCATTCCCTTGCCTTCTGCTGTGGGGGCCAGCATTGCCTTCCTCCCGGCTTGCGGACCGCGCCTTGTTGGCCTGCAGTCCGTTTTGCGTCGAAAACCTATTCCCAGTATGTTTCGCGAAATGCCGACCGACAATCGCAGCGGTGACCATCTCACAAACGGGCTTCGTCAGAGCTCCGGGATCAGACCCTTTCCGATTCCGTGGCGCGAACGAAAATTTCGCCCAAGTCTCATTTTTTGTAACACTCAATCGAAATTATGTCAACATGGCTGACATAAATTTAAAAGCTCAATCCCCAGATCGGGACGCCGGTGCTGCCGCCGGTGACAGGTCCGGCGAGCCGGCCTGGGACATCATCGAGCTGCTGTTCTATGCCTATCGAGATTTCGTCGGTGATCCGGACGACGTGCTGGCGGAGTTCGGTTTCGGCCGCGCGCACCACCGGGTGATCCATTTCGTGTATCGCTATCCCGGTCTGAAGGTGGCCGATCTGCTCGATGTGCTGCGGATCACCAAGCAGTCGCTCGGGCGCGTGCTGAAGCAACTCATCGATGAGGATTACATCGTCCAGAAGGCGGGCGAGAGCGACAAGCGGCAGCGCTTGCTGTACGCCACGGCCAAGGGCGAAGCGCTGGTGGCGAAGCTCGCCGGGCTGCAGACCGATCGCATCAAGGCGGCTCTGAAGGGGCTGGATGCTGCGGGCGCCGACACAGTTCGGCGGTTTTTACGCGCCATGATCGACGACGACGATCCGGATAAGGTTTTGCAGATCGTGCTTGAGAGCAACCGCCCAGCAAGGAGAGAGACAAGGTGATCGAGGCCGTCATGGCGACACGCGCGCGGACCGAGCCCGCCGACGACGCACCGCATTTGATGCTGGTCGATGACGATCGCCGCATCCGCGATCTGTTGTCGCGTTTCCTGGCCAGCGAAGGCTATCGCGTCACGACCGCCATGAGCGCGCAGGACGCGCGGGCGAAACTGACCGGCCTGCATTTCGATCTTCTGATCCTGGACGTGATGATGCCGGGGGAGAGCGGCTTCGATCTCGCGCGCACGATCCGCGATACGTCCGACGTGCCGATCATCATGCTTACGGCACGCACCGAGGCCGAGAGCCGGATCGAGGGCCTGCAGATCGGCGCCGACGATTATGTGGCCAAGCCGTTCGAGCCGCGCGAGCTGGTGCTGCGCATCGGCAATATCCTCAAGCGGGCGGCACCTGCACCGGCGCCCGCGATGGGCCAGATCAGCTTCGGTCCCTACGTCTTCCACGTCGAGCGCGGCGAACTGCGGCAGGGCGACGAGGTGGTGCGGCTGACCGATCGCGAGCGCGAGATGCTGCGCATCCTCAGCGCGACGCCGGGCGAGACGGTGCCGCGGTTGGCGCTGGCCGGCGGCGCGGCGGTCAACGAACGCGCGGTGGACGTGCAGGTCAACCGGCTACGGCGCAAGATCGAGCGCGATCCGGCCAATCCGCTGTTCATCCAGGCGGTGCGCGGGATCGGCTATCGGCTGGTCGCCTCGCCCTGACGCGCGACGCAAGCGGTTACCCTCGTCCATCATGAGCACGCTCGACACCGGACTGACGCTGATCCGCACCGCCTCCCGGCGGGTGGCGGATGTGAACGACAGGCTCGGCCAGGCCTTCAAGGACTGGATGCCGAAAGGCCTCTATGCCCGCGCGCTGCTGATCATCATCGTGCCGATGGTGATCCTGCAGTCGGTGATCGCCTTCGTGTTCATGGAGCGTCACTGGAATACGGTGACCCGCCGTCTTTCGACCGCCGTGGTGCAGGACATCGCCGCGCTGATTGACGTCTACAAGATGTATCCGCAGGACAAGGACCACGCGATCCTGCGCGGCATCGCGCAGAATCGGCTGGGGCTGGTGGTCGATTTTCTACCGGTGTCGGACATGCCGGCGCCGGGGCCGAAACCGTTCTTCTCGCTGCTGGATCAGTCGCTCTCGGTACGGCTCAGCCAGATCGTCGCCCGCCCGTTCTGGATCGACACGGTCGGCAAGTCGTCGCTGGTGGAGATCAGGATCCAGCTCGACGATACGGTGATGCGGATCTTTGCCCAGCGCAGCGCTGCCTATGCGTCGAATTCGGAGATCTTCCTGTTCTGGATGATCGGCACGTCATTGGTGTTGTTGACGGTGGCGGTGTTGTTCCTGCGCAACCAGATCAGGCCGATCCTGCGCCTGGCCGATGCAGCCGAGAGCTTCGGCAAGGGCCGTGAGGTACCGGACTATCGTCCGCGCGGGGCACGCGAGGTACGGCGTGCGGCGCAATCGTTCCTGGAGATGAAGACGCGTATCGAGCGGTCGATCGAACAGCGCACGGCGATGCTGGCCGGCGTTTCGCACGACCTGCGCACCATCCTCACCCGCTTCAAGCTGGAGCTGGCGCTGATCGGCGACAGTCCGGAGGTCGAGGCGATGCGCAAGGACGTGGACGAAATGAACGGCATGCTCAAGGGCTATCTGGCCTTTGCGCGCGGTGATAGCGCCGAACAGGCGGCGCCGACCCACATCGCCGCGCTGCTGGAGGAGTTGCGCAGCGAGGCCGAACGGCAGGACCACAGCGCCACCGTCAGCTTCAGCGGCCAGCCGGTGGTGATCGTCAAACCCGCAGCCTTCAAGCGCTGCGTCGGCAACCTCGTTTCCAATGCCGCCCGCCACGCCGATGCGATCGCGATCAGCGGCCATCGCGATCACCGTTGGCTGACGATCACGGTCGATGACGATGGTCCCGGCATTCCGCAGGACATGCGCGAGGAGGTGTTCAAGCCATTCCTGCGGCTCGACGCGGCGCGCAACGTGGATGAGGGCGGTAGTGGACTCGGGCTGGCGATCGCCCGCGACATCGCCCGCTCACATGGCGGCGACATCTTCCTCGGCGACAGTCCGCTCGGCGGCTTGCGCGCGACCGTGCGTGTGCCGGTCTAAAGCATGACCCGGAAAAGTGTGAAGCGGTTTCGGACAAGCCGATGCGCAAAACTAAGAGATAGAGCGCTGATCTGATTCTAAGAGAACGTCTGGCGCTCTGAGCCGTCACGCTCCGGCGTCGCGTCCGGGGTGTGCTTCCCAAACCGTCTCTTCGGTCCAGCCGAGATGCGCGAATTCTTCGGCCCGCAACGGCGCTTCGGCGATCGAAAAGAATTCGTCGAGTTGCGGAGGCTCTACAGGCGTGCCGGCGAGCATGGCATGCGCCTGCCCGCGATGATGGATTTGATGCTGGAACAGGTGCATCAGCAGGCGGTCGCAGCGTTCGGTCTGGACGCGACTCCCGCGATTGACGCGCACGATCTCGCCAAGCCGCGCCGGCGTCAGCGCATTGCACACCGCGATCAGGCGATTGTCGATGACGGCCTGCGCGCGCTGGAGCTCGCCCACGGATGCGCAGGGAAGGTCGTTTTCAAACGCCTTCGGCCCGAGCCAGCCGCCTTCCAGCGCGTCGACGTAGAACAGGTCGACGATGTAGATGTGGTTCAGCGTGCGCTGGATGCTCGGAAAGAAGCTGGTGCGCGCCGCCTCGAACTGCTGCTGGCTGAGTCTGCCACAGGCCGTCAGCAGGCGGTGATTGGCCCATGCGTTGTTGTAGGCGAAGGCGCGATAGGTCTGAACAAAGCCGTCGGACATGCTCGCGTCTCCTGCTCCGTTCGAGGTCGCGTCTACTTGGCGAGTTCCTTCGATCGTCTGGTGGCGGCTGCGATCGCCTGCGTCATCAACTGTTGCATCCCTTCCTTGCCCATCAGCACGTCGAGGGCGGCCGCGGTGGTGCCGCCGGGCGAGGTGACGTTCTTGCGCAGCGTTGCCGCGTCGAGATCGGACTGATGCAGCAATTCGCCCGAGCCCGCGACGGTTTCGCGGGCGATTTTGACGGCGAGATCGGCAGGCAGTCCGGCATCGATCCCGGCCTGGGCAAGCGTTTCGGCCAGCAGGAAGATATAGGCGGGGCCCGAACCGGAAACGGCGGTGACCGCGTCCATCAGCGCTTCGTCGTTGACCCATTCCACCGCACCGGTCGCGCGCAGAAGCGCATTGGCGAAGGCGCGCTGGTCGTTGCTGACGCCAGGGGCAGCAACTGCGACCGTCATGCCGCGGCCGATCGCGGCGGGGGTATTGGGCATGGCCCGGACCACGGTGCCGCCAACCCCGCCGCCAAGGCGAGCGATGGTCATGCCCGCCATGATCGAGACCACCAGCGTCGAGGGTGCGACGAACGGCTTCAGAAGCTTGGCCGCCTCGTCGAAGGTCTGCGGCTTGACCGCGATCACGAGCGCGGCGAGCGGTCCGGTTTCGGCCGCCGTCGGGTTGATGCGCAGATCGAGTGCCGCCAGCTTGCGCAGGTCGTCGGACAGGTGCAGTTCGATTACGGCCAGCCGGCTGAGCCCGACGCCGGCATTCAGCCACCCGGTGAGCATCGCTCCGCCCATTTTGCCGGCGCCGGCGAGCAGGATGGTGCCGTCGATCCGGTTCAGTGCGGTGGTGAAGTCGTCAGCCATGGGATAGCCCGTCGTGCGATGGTCCCGGCGGCGTCACCGCAAGGGATGAAAGATGCGTCAAATCCAGGCCGGCAAGTCTAGGCCATCGCGTGCGTCCGCTCAAATGCGGAGCGTCTTGTCGCAACTCTCAGGCTTCGCCTTCGGTATCGAACATCGCCGCATCTATCGCCTCGCGCGCGGTCTTGCCTGCCCAAACCACGAACTGGACTGCGGGATAGTAGCGTTCGCTGGCATCGACGCCGCCGGCCAGCATCGCCTCGCATTGCAGGCTGGTCGCCGTCAGGCCGCCGTTTAGCGGCAAGGCCTGGCGGAACATGATCAGGCCCGACTGCATCCAGACGTCGAAGTGGCCGACCCAGAGCTGCTCATTGATCAGCGCGACGAGCTTCTGCACCTCGGCGCGGCGGGCCTCCGGAATCTTCATGTCGAAGGTGCAGGCAAGATGCAACGCCTCGATGTCGCGCATCCAGGTGAAGCAGACCTGATAGTCGGTCCACCGGCCCTTGACCAGGATCGTGATCTCGTCGTCGCTGGAGCGTTCAAAGGCCCACTCGTTGACCGAAGCGACATCCTCGACCACTTGCAGCGGGTTGGGCGTGGAATCGCCAATGAACTCGATCAGGGACATGCCGTCACGACCTTATGTTTGCAATCACGGAAGTACGCACACTGCAAACCCGAACGTGCTCGACGTGTCGTGAGGCGCAACCTGGGGAGTGCGCCGCCGGCCGCAATGTCGTTGGCCGAAGCTTGCTGGCATCAAGTGATGTGATTTGCGGAATCCGCGCAACCGGGCCGTTGCCGATTCCACAGGCAAACCGGAGATTGTGTCGCCGCATCCACAGTTCATCGGTCGCGTGTGGATAGCGCGAGGAGAACAAAACGGAATCGGATCGGCGATGGCTTCGGCCGGAGCGGATCATGCCGCCAGCTGAGGCTCGCCCGCGGGTGATTTTGCGGCCGAAGCGTGCGCGCAAGGTTGCCGGTTCAGGGCGAAACGGAGACCCGGCTCTTAGGGAAACGAAGAATGATGGCGGGCATCCTATGCGTTGCGAGCGGAGAGCCCGGTGCCAAGCGAAGGACTCGCGAACTTGTCGGCCGGACGCGATGCGGTCATAGTTGCAGGTGCCGCCGATGGTGGCGGCGACGTTCTCAGGGCGGGGTGAAAATCCCCACCGGCGGTAACGACAGTCCTGAGCTTTCAGGGACTGTCTCAGCCCGCGAGCGCCTGGCCGGACGAAAGAGCCGGCAGGGTCAGCAGATTCGGTGAAATTCCGAAGCCGACGGTCATAGTCCGGATGGAAGAGAGCGGGATAGACTCGCCGCGCGATGGGTCATGCCTTCGAGCATGCCATGGCCCGGCATGCTGGCCCGTATGCCCTGATTCTGGTCCCAACGAGGAAATCCATGAATCAGCCTTTTACGAATCCAACCTCTGCTCAGCCAACCACAACCCCGCCGCTGCCTCCGCAGCGGGTCGCGTTCATCCAGTCTTGCTGGCATCGCGATATCGTCGACCAGTGCCGGCTCTCCTTCGTCAAGGAGATGATGGCGCGTGGACTGCCGGAACGGCAGATCGATCTGTTCGAAGTGCCCGGCGCGTTCGAGATTCCGCTGCAGGCGAAACTGCTGGCCAAGACCGGCCGCTACACGGCGATCGTCGCTGCCGGCTTCGTCGTCGATGGCGGCATCTACCGTCACGAATTCGTGGCGGGCGCGGTGATCGATGCATTGATGCGCGTGCAGCTCGAGACCGAGGTGCCGGTGCTCTCCGCGGTGCTGACGCCGCAGCACTTCCATGAGCACGAGACGCATCTGGACTTCTTCCACAAGCACTTCGTGGTGAAGGGCGCGGAAGCCGCGCACGCCTGCTGGGCGACGATGGTGACGGTCGGCCAGATCAAGGCGCAACTCGCGGCAGCTTGAATCCGAGACGAGAGACTCTCGAACGAGAGAGTCTCTCAAAACGCGAGACGCCAAATAAGCGATCCTCAAACGATCATGGCCCGCACCATCCGGCGCGGGCCATGATGCTATTCAGAAAGGCAGGTCGGATCAGTCGAACAGGCTGGAGACCGATTCTTCCGACGCGGTGCGATCGATCGCCTCGCCGATCAGCGTCGCGATCGACAGCACGCGGACGTTGCGAGCGACGCGTACGGCCTCGGTCGGCTGGATCGAGTCGGTGATCACCAGCTCCTTCAGCTTGGAGGCGGTGATGCGGGCGACCGCGCCGCCGGACAGCACGCCGTGGCTGATGTAGGCGTAGACGTCCTTGGCACCGTTGGCGAGCAGCGCATCGGCCGCATTCACCAGCGTCCCGCCGGAGTCGACAATGTCGTCGATCAGGATGCAGGTGTGGCCGGCCACGTCGCCGATCACGTTCATCACCTCGGACTCACCGGCGCGCTCGCGGCGCTTGTCGATGATGGCGAGCGGCGCGTTGATGCGCTTGGCCAGCGCGCGGGCGCGGACCACGCCGCCGACGTCCGGCGAGACCACCATCAGGTTGGCGAGGTCGAAGCGGTCCTTGATGTCGCGCACCATCACCGGCGACGCATAGAGGTTGTCGGTCGGGATGTCGAAGAAGCCCTGGATCTGTCCGGCGTGCAGGTCGAGCGTGAGCACGCGATCGGCGCCGGCATTGGTGATCAGGTTGGCGACCAGCTTGGCCGAGATCGGCGAGCGCGAACCGACTTTGCGATCCTGGCGGGCATAGCCGAAGTAGGGGATGACGGCGGTGATCCGCCGAGCCGACGCGCGGCGCAACGCGTCGATGATGATCAGCAGCTCCATCAGGTGGTCGTTCGCCGGATATGACGTCGACTGGATCACGAACACGTCGGTCCCGCGGACGTTTTCCTGGATCTCGACGAAGATTTCCATGTCCGCGAAGCGGCGGACGACGGCCTTTGTCAGCGGCTGCCGCAGATGCGCGGCAATGGCGTTGGCAAGGCCCGGATTGGAATTACCGGCCACCAGCTTGATGGCGCCATTCTTGGCTGTTGTCACCGTCTTGTCCTGCAAACCAGTGGATGCGTTGTTCAGCATGACAGCCGCCTCGATTGGCTCTTGAACAAGCCGTGCCTCGGTTTTCTGCGTGATTGCGCGAGGGTGATATCAAGGAGGAGGCGCTGCTGGCAATATGTCGCGGGCCGTTTTCCGGCGCAAATTCAGGTCATTCGCGCTGCGCGGATGAGCTATTCGGCGCGAAAAGCCAGCGCCCTGCGCTCGTTGCCGCCGGTCGTGATGTCGGGCTCGGCCGCGGGCTCCGAAGCGGCAATCGCCGGGCCGCTGGCCGGCGCCGGAGCGGCCGGTCCGGGGGCGGGCGGGGCGGCTTCGGCGGGCAGGGTTCCATTCATCAGCGCGGCAATGCCGTTCATGCCGTTCTGGGCGATCTTGCGCAGCAACGACGCGTCCGCGACGGTCCAGGCGTCCCGGCCGGCCTTACCCGCCGGTTCCTCGCCGGACAGGCGCAGGGTGCGCTGCTGGTTGGCATCGTAGACGTCGAACACCCAGGCGATGGCGGTGCGGCCGCGGTTGACCTGTGCGGCAAGGTAGGCACGCACCCGATAGGTCGAGGCTCCCTGGCGGGAGGCGATCGACAGGGCCTTACCCTGAGCCTCCGTGTTCAGCGCCTCGACGAAACGCTCGAACACCTGCGGCGGGGGGCCAT
Source organism: Afipia sp. P52-10 (assembly GCF_000516555.1). Taxonomy (NCBI): domain Bacteria; kingdom Pseudomonadati; phylum Pseudomonadota; class Alphaproteobacteria; order Hyphomicrobiales; family Nitrobacteraceae; genus Afipia; species Afipia sp. P52-10. The sequence goes on from NZ_AZSJ01000003.1 coordinate 2,322,657, forward strand.
CGATGGAATCGAACGCCAGGGTCGCACCGCTGCCGCTCTGGGCCATGGCGTTCATCCGTCCGTCGCCGCCGGTGACGCATCCGCCCGCGCTCAGCGCGATCGCCAGCAGCGCGGCAGCGGTCAGACCCAAACGGCCTGCACGGGCAGCGGCGGGGGNGAGCGGTCGGCGCATGGATCGGTGGTCCTGCCAGGAACGAAACCCAGGCGTCTTCGGAAGCGATACGCGCCGTCCCAAGAGCCCATGCAGGCACCGATAGCGTTAATAGGTCTTAACGTCCAGTAAGAGGTGTTAACGGGCCACCGCCATCGTTAACGATTGATCAGCCATTGTGGCGTGGACGGCACGATCACGGCCGCCGCGGATGGGCTCGGTTCGATGGCGATGGCGCGGCGTGGTGGCAATGCCCGACCATGACCTATGGGCAGTGGCCTTGCGACAGAGGCGCAATGATCAGATCGGCGAGCCGTTACCCGGCCCGGCGCCGAGTTTCGCTTCGAGCGCAGCGATCCGCGCCTTCAGCGCATCGTTCTCCTCGCGGGCGAGGCGGGCCATGTCCTTCACCGCTTCGAACTCTTCGCGTTTGACCAGGTCCATCTCGTTCAGGAAGCGCTCGGCCTGATGCTTGATCACGGTGTCGATCTCGCGCTTGACGCCCTGCGCCGCGCCAGTCGCGTCATTCACGAGCCGCGCGATCTCGTCGAAGAAGCGGTTGCTGGTCTGGGTCATCGCTCGATCTCCTTGAGGCGCGCAATCGGGCGAGCCAATGCGCCGGCTTCGCATGAACGCCCGTCCTTAGACAATGGCAATCCGCGCGCGCTTGTTCAAGCCTCGCCACCGGCAAACGCTTGTCAGGACAAGGAAACCTTGCGACTCTGAACCGGCCCAAATCACCAAGAGCAAGAACGGATCGGCCCATGATCGAACAGACCGTCGAGATTCCGACCAAGGATGGCCAGACAACCACCTTCATCGTCCATCCCGACCGGGGCGGGCCGTTCCCCGTGGTCCTGTTCTACATGGATGCGCCGGCGATCCGCGAGGAGCTGCGCGACATGGCGCGGCGGCTGGCGTCGAGCGGATACTACGTGATGCTGCCGAACATGTACTACCGCGCGGGTGTGATGGAACTCGGGCCGATTCCGCCGGCGATGGACGCCCCCGAGCGCAAGCGAATGCAGGAGTATATGAACGGCCTCACCATCCCGCTGGTGATGGACGACACTGAGGCGTTGCTGGCCTATGCCGATGGTCAGGCCGCCGCGAGCAAGGGTCCGATCGGCTGCGTCGGTTACTGCATGAGCGGGCAATATGCGGTGAACGCCGCCGCCCGCTGGCCGGACCGGGTGGCCGCCGCCGCATCAATCTATGGCACACGGCTCGTGACCGACGCGCCCGACAGCCCGCACATCATGGCCCGCAAGGCCAAAGGCGAGCTCTATTTCGGCTGCGCCGAACGTGATCATTATGTGCCGCTGGAGATGATCGCCGCGTTGAAGCAACGGCTTGCCGCCGACGAGGCGAATGCGGAAGTCGAGATCTATGCGGGGGCTGATCACGGTTTCGCCTTCCCGCTGCGGCCCGTCTACAACAAGGCCGCCGCCGAACAGCATTGGGAACGGTTGCTGTCGCTGTATCGGCGCAAGCTGCAGAAATAGCCTGCCAAGGCGCAGCCCCTCGCGGCGACGTGAGGTTACGGTTGTCGCACGAACGATGTATCTGCATAGGGATTCGTGACGATGCGCGCCGCGTTCCCTTTCACGTAAGCGACGTCATCGACAGCAAGGTCTTGTAATCGCATGCCGCAACTGGCGCTCACCTTTCCCGTCTTCGATCCGGTGGCGATTGCGATCGGCCCGTTCGCCGTGCGCTGGTATGCGCTCGCCTATATCGCGGGCATCGTCCTCGGGTGGCTCTATGCGCGCGCGATCCTGCGTTCGGAGAGGCTGTGGGGAGGGCCCGCGCCGATTTCCACGCTGCAGTTCGACGACTTCGTGCTGTGGGTGACGCTCGGCATCATCCTCGGCGGCCGCACCGGCTATGTGCTGTTCTACAACCTGGGTTACTTCGCTCAGCATCCGCTGGAAATCTTGCAGTTGTGGAACGGCGGCATGTCGTTCCATGGCGGCTTCCTCGGCTGCGTCGTCGCCGTGCTGTTGTTCGGCTGGCGCAACAAGGTGCCGGTGCTCTCGCTCGGCGACGTCACCTGTGCGGTCGGTCCGATCGGTTTGTTCCTTGGCCGCATCGCCAACTTCATCAACGGCGAACTGTGGGGGCGCGTCACCGACATGCCCTGGGCCTTCGTGTTTCCCACCGGCGGGCCGTTGCCGCGTCATCCGAGCCAGCTTTACGAGGCCGCGCTGGAAGGCATCGTGCTGTTCGTCGTATTGGCGCTGATGATCCGCGGTGGCGCCTTGAAGCGGCCCGGCCTGATCATCGGAACCTTCGCCATTGGCTACGGACTGGCACGCATTGTCAGCGAATTATTCCGCGAGCCTGATCCGCAACTCGGTTTCCTGTGGGGAGGATTGACTATGGGCATGCTGCTGTCGCTGCCGATGATCGCCGCCGGCATCGCTTTTGTGGTATGGGCTCTGCGCCGGCCGCGACGCGCGCGGCCGCCCGCTAATCAAGGTCTATCGTGAGCGCCCACCTGTCTCTCAGCGCCGAAATCCGCAATCTGATTCGCTCGGCGGGGCCGATGCCGGTGGCGCGCTACATGGAGATATGCCTCACCCATCCCGAGCACGGTTACTACATGATCCGCGACCCGTTGGGGCGCGAGGGCGATTTCATCACCGCGCCGGAAGTCAGTCAGATGTTCGGCGAACTGCTCGGCCTGTGGGCCGCGGCGGTGTGGCGGTCGATGGGTACGCCAGACACCTTGCGGCTGATCGAGCTTGGCCCCGGCCGCGGCACCATGATGGCGGACATGCTGCGTGCGATCCGCGTGCTGCCTGCGTTTCAGCAGGTGGCGTCGATCCATATGGTCGAGATCAATCCGGCGCTGGTTGACAGGCAGAGGGAGACCCTGCAGGGCCCGCGCGCGAACGCGAATGTCACCTGGCACACGAGTCTCGACGAGGTTCCTGACGGTCCCTCGATCATCCTCGCCAACGAGTATTTCGATGCCCTGCCGGTGCATCAGGTGATCCGCCAGGAGACCGGCTGGCACGAGCGCGTGGTCGATCTCAACAGCAATGGCCAGCTCGTCTTTGGTGCGTCGGCGGCGCCGCTGAAACATTTCGAACTGCTGCTGCCGCCGCTGGTGCGCGCGGCGCCGGTGGGCGCGATCTTCGAGTGGCGGCCGAACCATGAGATCATGCGGATCGCGCGGCGGGTCAGGGATTTCGGCGGCGCCGCGCTGATCATCGACTATGGCCATGTGCGCAGCGACGCGGGCGATACCTTCCAGGCGATCGCGCGACACACCTTCGCCGACCCCTTACGCAATCCGGGCCAGGCTGACCTGACCGCGCATGTGGACTTTCAGGCGCTCGCGCTCGGCGCGGAGGATGCCGGTGCGCGGCTGCACGGGCCGCTGGAGCAGGGCGAGTTCCTGATCCGCCTCGGCATCGAGACCCGCGCCGCTGCGCTGATGAACAAGGCGAGCGCCCAGGTGCAGGCCGACATCACCACCGCGCTGCGGCGGCTGACCGGCACAGGCCGCGGCGCGATGGGGGCACTGTTTAAGGTGCTCGGCGTATCCGACCCGCAGTTGCGGACACTGCCCGGGCTGACCGACGGCTCCGACGCTGAAAGGCCGACATGATGCTGGAATCCTTGTTGCTGTCGACGGTGCCGGGCATCCGGCATGCCTTCTTCACCCGCGCGGGCGGTGTGTCCGCGGGCATCTATGCGGGACTGAACGGCGGGCTTGGGTCGAACGACGACCCGGACAAGGTGCAAGAGAACCGGCAGCGGATGGCGGCAGCGCTCGCGGTGGCACCGGATAAGTTGCTGACGCTGTATCAGGTGCATTCGCCGGACGTGGTGGTGGTCGATCGGCCTTGGGACACGGCCGCGCGGCCGAAGGCCGATGCGATGGTGACGAAGGTGCCGGGTGTCGCGCTCGGTGTGACCACCGCGGATTGCGGGCCGGTCCTGTTCGTCGATCCCACGGCGAAGGTGATCGGCGCCGCCCATGCCGGTTGGAAGGGTGCGCTGACGGGCGTGCTGGAAAGCACGCTCGATGCGATGGAGACCTTGGGCGCCTCCCGCGATGGCGTGATCGCGGCGATTGGGCCGATGATCCGCCAGCGCAACTACGAGGTCGGCCTCGACTTCATCAGCCGCTTCGAGGAGGCGGACGTGGACAACGCGCGCTTCTTCGCCTCGGCCTCGCGCCATGGCCATGCGATGTTCGATTTGGCCGGGTACATCCATGCCCGGTTGCAGAAGGCGGGGGTGCTGATGGTCGATGACCTGGATCTCTGCACCTATGCCGACGAGGCGAGCTTCTACAGCTACCGCCGCTCGACCCATCGCAAGGAGCCGGATTATGGCCGCCACGTCCACGCCATCGTGCTGGACGGCTGAATCGGGCCGTTTTAGGCCGATTTGGGCCCTGCGCTCGCTGGGTGCAGCATTTTGCGGGTTTTTGGCCCATTTCCTTGTCAATTCGCCGCTTCGGGGCTATAAGCCGCCCGTCCGTGGCCCCCGCACCCCTGGAGGCTTGCTGCGGCAACCCTGCATGATCCGGAAGAGTGGATACCGTTTTCCGGAAAAGATCATGCATCACAGAGAGATGGGCCGCTCAGGCGGCCTTTTCCATTCGAAGAGGACTTAAACGATGGCGACCGTCAGGGAATTGAAGGCGACCGCACGTCCGAAGAGCGGCAAGGGGGCCGCCCGGGCAGAGCGTCGCGCCGGCCGGGTTCCGGCCGTGATTTATGGTGACAACAAAGCCCCGCTTCCGATCTCGGTGGACGACCGTGAGCTGCGTCAGCGCATCTTCGCCGGTCACTTCCTCACCACGATCTTCAACATCGAGCTCGATGGCCAGAAGCATCGCGTGATTCCGCGCGACTATCACCTCGATCCGGTCAAGGATTTCCCGCTGCATGTCGATTTCCTTCGCCTCGGCGAAGGCGCGACCATCCGCGTCAGCGTTCCGCTGCATGTGAAGGGCGCCGAAGTCTCGCCGGGCGTGAAGCGCGGTGGCACGGTCAACATCGTCACCCACACGATCGATCTCGAGGCTTCGGTCGAGAACATTCCGCAGTTCATCGAGGTCGATGTCTCGGCGCTCGAAATCAACAACTCGGTCCACCTGTCTGACGTCGGTCTGCCGACCGGCACCAAGCCGGTTTCGCGCGGCGATGCGACGCTCGTGACCATCGTTCCGCCGTCGGGCTACGCTGAGGAGCAGAAGGCTGCTGCGGGTGCCGAAGGCGCCGCTGCTGCGCCCGCGGCTGGTGCCGCTGCACCTGCGGCCGGTGCCGCTCCGGCAGCCGCGAAGGCTCCGGCTGGAGGCGGCGCGAAGAAGTAACGCGCGAGAGCATGATGCCGGAACGGGCCAAGCGGTTTTCGGACGGCATCGTGGTCGGGGTTCGTGGATCGATCACGCGCATGATCTTGGGTCGTCGGCCCAGGATCATCGTGGTCTAGGAGCCGCGTCATGCGTCTCTTTGTTGGGCTCGGCAATCCTGGCGCCAAATACCAGGGGAACCGACACAATATCGGCTTCATGGCCGTCGATGAAATCGCCCGGCGTCATGGATTCGCTCCATGGCGCCGTCGCTTTCAAGGCGAGACCGCCGAAGGCACGCTGGAGCGCGAGCGCGTCATCCTGCTCAAGCCCACGACCTACATGAACGAATCCGGCCAGTCGGTCGGCGAGGCGGCGAAGTTCTTCAAGCTGGGGCTTGGCGATATCGTCGTGTTTCACGACGAGCTCGATCTTCCGCCGGCGAAGCTGCGCATCAAGGTCGGCGGCGGCAATGCAGGGCACAACGGCCTGCGTTCGATCGACGCCCATGTCGGCAACGCGTTTCGCAGGATTCGCATCGGCATCGGTCATCCTGGCGTGAAGGAGCTGGTGCACGCCTACGTGCTGAACGATTTCGCCAAGGCGGAGCGGGCGTGGGTCGAGGCGATGACGGACGCGATCGCCGACAATGCGGGGCTGATCGCGACCGGTCAGGACGCGAGTTTTCAGAACAAGGTGCATCTGGCGATGCAGGCAAAGGGTTTCGGCGGCGACGACAGCGCGTCGAAATAGGTTGAGGCAGCTATGGGATTCAAATGCGGCATCGTCGGACTGCCGAATGTCGGCAAGTCGACGCTCTTCAACGCACTGACGGAGACCGCGGCCGCGCAGGCTGCGAACTATCCGTTCTGCACCATCGAGCCGAATGTCGGTGAGGTGGCCGTGCCGGATCCGCGGCTGGAGAAGCTCGCGGCGCTTGCCAAGTCGCAGCAGATCATTCCGACGCGGCTGACCTTCGTCGATATCGCCGGCCTCGTGCGTGGCGCGTCGAAGGGCGAGGGACTCGGCAACCAGTTCCTCGCCAACATCCGCGAGGTCGACGCGATCGCCCATGTGGTGCGGTGCTTCGAGGATTCCGACATCACCCATGTCGAGGGCAAGATCGATCCGATCGCCGACATCGAGACGATCGAGACCGAGCTGATGCTCGCCGATCTCGACAGCCTCGAGAAGCGCGTCGACAATCTCACCAAGAAAGCGCGTGGCAACGACAAGGAAGCGAAGGAGCTGCTCGAACTCGTCAATCGCTCGCTGGCGCTGCTGCGTGAGGGCAAGCCGGCGCGGATGGTCGAGCGCAAGGCCGAAGAGGAGCGCTCGTTTCGCATGCTCGGTCTGATGACGTCGAAGCCGGTCGTCTATGTCTGCAACGTCGAGGAAGGCTCGGCCAAGGACGGCAACGCCTTCTCGCAGAAGGTGCAGCAGCGCGCCAAGGAGGAGGGCGCGGTCGCCGTGGTCATCTCGGCGAAGATCGAATCGGAGATCGCGACGCTCTCCCGCGCCGAACGGGCCGAGTTCCTCGAAACGTTGGGGCTGGAGGAGGCCGGTCTCGACCGGCTGATCCGCGCCGGCTACGACCTCTTGCATCTGATCACCTATTTCACCGTCGGTCCGAAAGAGGCGCGGGCCTGGACTATCAGCCGCGGCACCAAGGCGCCGCAGGCGGCCGGTGTGATCCACACCGACTTCGAGCGCGGCTTCATTCGCAGCGAGACGATTGCGTACGAGGACTACGTCGCGCTCGGCGGCGAGGCGGGCGCGCGCGATGCCGGCAAGCTGCGGCTCGAGGGCAAGGACTACGTCGTCGCCGACGGCGACGTGCTGCATTTCCGCTTCGCCACCTGATCGTCGGGGGCCGCGTTCAGCGCGGCGGCTCACGCCACCCGGAAGCGTTCGATCGCGGCTTCGTCGGGGCCGACGCCAAGGCCCGGCGCTTGCGGCACGCGTACGCGTCCGTTGCTGGCATTGATGGCGCCGCCGAACGGACGCGCGGCCAGTTCGCAGAAATACCATTCCACCATGCTGTCCGGCAGCCGCGCCGCGATCAGATGCACGGTCGCGGCCAGGCCCGGGCCGAAGTAAGGCGAATGCGGTGCCACCGCGACGCCGCGCGCCTGCGCGAGATTGATGATGCGCATCATCTGCGAGATGCCGCCGACCTTGTTGACGCTGGGCTGGATGATCGCGACGCGGCCGACGTCGATCAGCCGCTCGAACTCCTCGAGCGAGCCGGCATTCTCGCCCGCTGCGAGCTTGATCGGTGTCCCGGCCGTGAACGCCGCCATTGCTGTGAAATCATCCGGCGGCCAGATCGGCTCTTCCATCCAGGCCGGATTGGACGGCGCGAAAGCTTTCGCCATCGCCAGCGCTTCCTCGCACGACCACGGGCAGTTCATGTCGATCATCAGCGCCGCGTCGGGTCCGATCGCGGCCCGGCAGGCGGCCACTTCCGCAGCGCCAATCTCGTGCAGCTTGATCGCGCTGAAGCCTTGCGCCAGCGCTCGGCGCGACGATCGCGCGACCGTCTCGACGTCGCCATAGCGCAGCAGGCTCGCATAGGCGGGCAGCTCGGTGACTGGCGCAGGCGCATCGGACAGCAGCCGGTGGAGCGGCTTGCCCGCGATCTTGCCGGCGATGTCCCAGAGTGCGGTATCGATACCAGACAAGCCGTACAGCACCGGACCGCTGCGGCCATAGAGATGCAGCTTGCGGAACAACTCGTCCATCAGCCCTGCGATGTCGGTCGCATCGCGGCCGACGCAGAGTGGTGCAATCAATGTGTCGATCGCGCGCTTCGTCGTCGCACAGGCCATGAAGCCGAAGGCTTCGCCCCAGCCGACGAGGCCGGTGTCGGTCTCGATGCGGACCAGCACGGTATCGATGGTCGGCCAGATTGCCGATCGGTTGGACGACGCGGGACGGTCATAGCTGTAGGGGACCGCGACGTGGATGGCATCCACCTTGCTGATGATCGCCTTGTCGGCGATCCCATTGCTGACGATCACGGCCACTCCCGCATCGGTTGGGCTGTCCCGGTCCGATATGGAACCGGGATCTGACTATCCCGCGTTTACGGGCCGGCATCAATGCAGAGCCGCGCCGGATATCCGCATGCGCTGGAGGTGGAGTCGCGAGGGCTGAGGATTAGCGGCGCTCGCCTTGCTCGCGGATCGCGCCGAGATGCTCATTGATGCGGAACACGATCAGCACGAATTCCGCGGCGACGCGCGCGAAGATCACGCCGGCCAGCACACCGGCGATGCTGGCGAGAACGATCACAAACCCGCCGAACGGATTGATCGCCATCGCCGTGAGCCCGGTGAAGATGCCCGAAAGGCCGTACAGAACGGCGAGCACGATGGCGAGCCAATAGAAGATTTTGATGATGGTCGGCGTGATGAACCGATCCCACTGAAAAAGGTCTTTCCAATCGAACATAACGTGCCTCCTCGCTCGGCATTGCTACCGGCCGCAGCAAACGTTGCGCAGCAGGATAGCCGATATGCAGAGCTGCCCCGAATCTGGTTATCAGGTTTCTGCTCGCCTATAATAACGGCGACAATCGGATTGCCGCCGCAATTCGTCCCCAATTTTCCGCGTCTCTCACATCTTTCCTTCATGCAGCTGACCTTCGAAGACTTTCGGCCCGGCCATTTCGCCACCTTCGGGCCCCGCCACGTCACGCGGGAGGAACTGATCGCGTTCGCGTCTGAATTCGATCCGCAGCCGATGCACCTGGACGAGGAGGCGGCAAAGCATTCGCTGGCGGGCGGCCTGTCCGGCTCGGGCTGGCACATGTGCGCCCTGGCGATGCGCATGCAGGTGGATGGTTTTCTCCATCGTGCCGCCTCGCTCGGCGGTCTCGGTGTCGACGAGGTGAAGTGGCTCGCGCCGCTGCGGCCGGGCGACGAACTGACACTGCAGGTTCATGTCGAGGAGGCGCGGGTCTCCAGGACCCGTCCGGACAGCGGCATCGTCAAGATGCGTGCCGAGCTGTTCAACGCCGCCGGCACCTGCCTGATGAGCATCGTCAGCAACGGCCTGTTTGGCCGTCGCGCGGCTACAGCGAACGAATGAGTAGCGCGCCGTGAATTTCTTCGAAGACAGTGAAATCAGTACACGGCACGAGCTTGGCTCGTTCACCTTCACCGCCGACGCGATCAAGGCGTTCGCCAGCCAGTTCGATCCGCAGACTTTTCATCTCAGTGAGGCGGCTGGCAAGGCATCGTTGTTCGGCGGGCTCGCGGCCTCCGGCTGGCATACGGCCTCGGTCTACATGAAGCTGCTGGTTGCCTACATGGCGCGGCAGGCGAAGGCGGCGCGCGAGCGCGGTGAAGAGGTTGCGCAGAGCGGTCCGTCGCCAGGCTTCAAGAATCTTCGCTGGCCGCGGCCGGTCCTGGCCGGCGACACCATCAGCTATGTCTACGAGGTGACGTCGAAGCGGCTGCTGGCCTCGCGGCCCGGTTGGGGCATCGTCTTCGGCAAGACGATTGCGACCAATCAGCGTGGCGAGGTGGTGCTGACCTTCGAGAATTCGGTGTTTCTGCCGTGCCGCACGGCGAACACCGTTTCGCCGCATCGATAACCTTGCATTAAGAATTGGATCTTAGCGTGAACCCGACCAAGGGTATGGCCGACGAAAAGCCGATACGGCTGGGGACGACAATGGCGGACCATAAGGCGCTGAAAGTGGTAGGATTGCTGTTCGCAAGCATCACGATTGCCGTGATGTTGACCACCGCCCTCGTGGTCAAGGGCCATGCCGATGGCCACTACTCGCTGGAAGCCTCCGAGCTGGCCGAATAAGCCCTTCTTTGCGACCGCATCGTTGAAGCCTCCCGATCGGTGGGCTGATGCCGTACGAGTGGAGCGCTCGCGTTTGTCGCGTGCAAGCGGGTTGAGAGCGAGCGCTCATCCAGGGCCGCATCGCGATCAGCGACGGCGCATCACGGCCGAGCCGTCCAGATCAAGAGCAGCACACCAACCGCGACCGCCAGCAGGACAGCGAAACGCAGGATGATCTTGCCCATCTGCGGGCGCCCGTCGCGCGTGGGAATAGGCGCCGGATTGTCCGGCCGAACCGTTTTCATTCAAGCCCCCTCGTGCCTAAAGCGCGATGAGATTTGGATGAATCATCCTCGCGCGTTAGCTCGTTGTTTAAGCGTGATCTTTCCGGAAAACCGCTTGGCACTTTTCCGATCATGCTTTAGCCGGTCCGTCGAACGGCCACGCCCCTCGCAACTCAGCCCGGTGCGGGGCGTCAGGATTAGTCGCGGCTGGAGGCAATAGGTTCAGGATGGCGTCGCTGCCCATGGACATCGCAAGCCGGCGTTGTCGTCTCACGCGGCGCAGAAGCTGGAAAAACTATCGCCGCGTCCTGACGAAGACGCGGCGACAGCAGGAGGGAGCCTTTGTCAGGGCAGGCGTGGGCCTGCTCCGATGATCAGGGCTTGCGGATATCCTCGGAGGCGCTTTTCCACTGCGCCAGGTTTTCCGCAATGATCCGCGTCGATTTCATCGCCGCCTGGCTAAGATGCGCGTAGCCGGCGATCTCGCGTTGGACACGCTGACCTTCCGCATGCAGCAGGTCGCGCAGGCTTTCGAGTTCGCTGATGAGATTCTCGATTTCGCCGAGCGAGGTGCCGGCAACGCGCTGGATCAGCGAGTTGACGTTCTTGACGGTGGCGTCGCTGTCCGATGACGGATCGCTCGCCGTCGTTGCGGTCGTCGACGTTTGTCCCGGCCGGCGCAGATAAGCGATATCGTTGCGCACGAAGTCACGGATACCAGCTTCGACTTCCGTCACAGCCGAAAGGTTGTTGGCCGAGAGGTCGGTGCTCTCTTCGGTCGCCTCAGGCTTCTCGGATGGAATTGCGTTCATCGGCTCTTTCCCTTGGTTGAACACTTCGCAAGCGGATGTCCCCCGCACGACGACGTAATAGTCGCGATCAGGTCAGCCGATTTTGGCCACAGAGGGGCGAAGTTGCGGCAATGCTTCGGTTATTTCCGATCGTCGCTAACGAATAGCCAACGACCGGTTGAGGATGGGTTAATCACCCGGACCGTGGCCAAGGCTGCTAGGAAGCTGCTGCGTCGGTTCCATCGACACGCGCATCGGCCGCTCACCAGCTCTTCTTGAAGCCCGCAGTGATGCTGGCGCTGTTGGGGCCGCCCTCACGTTCATCCAGCGATCCGGCGATGCTGAGGCCGCCGAACAGGGCCTGCTCCGCGCCGATCCTGTGCAACCAGCGGTTTCCACCTGCCGCCAGCGACTGGCCGGCGACGAACGACGTGCCGGTGTCGGTGATGTTCAGCCGGGCTGATCGCTCCATCTCGAGGCTGCGGCTGCGCGCGCCAGGCAATCCCGGCAGTCCGTCGTGTTGGATGACGGTGTAGCCGTTGCGCAGCGTCAGCGAGAACTGCTCGCCCCACAGCGGCACCGCCTTGGAGAACGCAGCGCCGAGCCGCGTCTCGCTCGAGGGGTTGAGCCGCGCTTCGAGCGAGACCTGATCCGACAGATAGGGCACGCCCGGGGCCTTCGCGGTGATCCACGCCGAGCCTTGCGAGTTTTGTAAACGGCGGTCGCTGGCGAGCTTGTCCGGCAATGTCGCAGGCGTGGTGAGCGGTGACGCTTGGGTCGCGACATCGAGGTCCAGTCCGGCCTTTGTATCCCAGAACGGACTAACCGGCCGTTTCAGCGACAGCGCTGCCGCTCCGTCCGGCCGATCGTTGCGCGACCATGTGGCTTCGACCGGCGCAGGCAATGGCGCGCTGCGCAGTTTCGGCGTCGGGACATAGGGGCGGTCGAGCGGCGCGTTCAGCGCATCCCAGTCGATATCGCTGTCGTCCGGAACGGCGACGGACATGGCGGGTGTGGCGGCGCCTTCCGCGTCGCCTGTGCTGGTCGCATCGTCAGCTGGCATCGGCTCCTGCGCGGTCTGCTCCGGCGCCGCTGAGGCTTCGGGCGGCAGCTGCCAGTCGGCGGCAGCAGGCACGATCGGCAACATGGCGCACAGGCACAGTGTGGCGGCCAGCAAGGCGGAAATCCGGATGGGTGCGAAGGTCACGTGATGCACTGAACTTGCGAGGCGCTGCCGTCGCCTCGTCGCGGTGATTGAAAGCACGGGTGAAAGATTGCCGGCGCAATGTTCCACAGCTTCGTTCACGATTTCTATCGCAATTGTGGCGGGTTGTTGAATCCGGTGCGGGAACATACGTTGCTCTCGCGCATTTGATCTCGACAGGCGAATGAGGAGGAGCGTGTGAAGACACTTGCATTCATGGCCGCTGCGGCAACCCTGATTTTGACGCTGCCGGCGTCGGCCCAAGGCATCAAGCCCTATGTGGGCGCGCCGGGTGTCCGGATTGGTGTCGAGCGCCCGCACTACCACGATCGCTATCGCTACGAAGGCCGGCGCCACTATCGCCGCGGCGATACGGTGATCATCGACCGCCGTCGCGGCTGGGATCGGCCCTATCATCATCGCCGTCCGGGACGGACGGTGATCATCGAGCGCTGATCGGTACTCCGACGGCAATTGCCCAACGACGAAAGGCCCCCGCTCGGCGGGGCCTTTTTGCGTGCGCTCATGCGTATTGCGCGCGATCAGGCCGTTACCGGCAGATCGATCGGTCGGCCGAGCGCCTGCTCGACCAGATCGAACGTATCGATCACCGCGCGCAGGCTCGTCAGCTTATCCTCGCGGAAGCGCATGAAGGTGGCGATGCGCACGCTGATCGGCCGGCCGTTCTCGGCTGCATTGAACGAGCAGCGTAACAGTGCCGAGGCCGAGCCTTCGCCGAGAACCACGTCCTCCTGCTTGAACTTGTGGAGACGGAAGTTGCCGACGATCTGGCGGATCGCCGCCGTCGCGGCCTCCTTGCCCTGACGCGCGCCGAGATAGGGAAACATGTCGATCGGCCCGAAGATGGCCCATTCGATATCGTCGTGCAGGCTTGGCGCGATCTCCGCGGCGTCCTGACGCCCGAAGCCTTTCCGCAACGCATGCGCGAACGTCCAGAGGGGATGCCCCGACATTGCCGCTAATCCTGATGGTCGATTGGCCGACAGCAAAGGCTCTCCAGGGCGCTGCCAACGCGCCGAGCCAGATGCTGCATTTCACTGAGTGCTGGTGCAAATAATTGCGTTGCAGCAAGAATGCAACCATTGATTTCTGCATTGCGGAAATGCGGAATCCCGGATGCGGTGAGGCCGGGCGTGGCACGGCTCCGCGACGTGGCAGGCGCCGGGTTGCGGCAAGGGTTGACCGCGCCGGGGCATTTGCGGTCAGAATTGCGCGTCAGCCGTTTCCTTCTTTCCCCCTGACGCCTGAACAACAGCAACACATAACCCTGCTCCGGGAGCGAATCGCGATGTCCGCCCACTCTCTGACTGCCCCGTCCGCCTCGCCGGAATCGGTCGGCATGTCCTCGGCCCGTCTTAGTCGCCTCGAGGATCATCTGAAGCGCAACTACATCGATACCGGCCGCTTCCCGGGCACGCAGACGCTGATCTACCGCCGCGGCAAGATCGTGCATTCGGCGGTGCAGGGCTTCGCCGACGTCGAGCGCAAGGTAGCGGTGAAGGACGACACTCTGTTCCGCATCTATTCGATGACCAAGCCGATCACCTCGGTCGCCTTCATGATGCTGGTGGAAGAGGGCCGCGTCGCGATCGACGAGCCGGTGCACAAATATATCCCCGAGTGGAAGAACCTGGCCGTGTTCATGGGCGGCATGCCGTCGCTGGGCTCGAAGCCGCCGCCGGTGCCGCAGTTCATCACGCGCCCCGTGGCGCGGCCGATGCAGATCGTCGATCTGCTGCGCCACACCTCGGGACTGACCTACGGCTTCCAGAACCGCTCGATGGTCGACGGCGCCTACCGCCACATGAAGATCGGCGAGGTCGAGAAGTCCGGCACCATGCAGAGCATGATCGAGGGCCTGTCGAAGCTGCCGCTGGAGTTCTCGCCCGGTGAAGCCTGGAATTACTCGGTCTCGACCGACGTGCTCGGCTACCTGGTGCAGGTGATCTCCGGCCAGCCGTTCGAGCAGTTCCTGAAGGAGCGCATCTTCGATCCGCTCGGCATGACCGACACCGGCTTTCATGTGCCATCGGCGAAGGCCGATCGCTTCGCCGCCTGCTATTCCGCCGACGGCAAGGGCGGCAAGGTGCTGCAGGACGATCCGAAGACGTCGAGCTACCTCGAAGCGCCGTCGTTCATTTCCGGCGGCGGCGGTCTTGTCAGCACAGCCGCCGACTATCTCACCTTCTGCCGCGCGCTGATCCACAACGGCGAGATCGGCGGGGTACGGCTGCTGAGCCCGAAGACGCTGCAGCTGATGACCAGCAACCACCTGCCGGGCGGCAAATATCTGCCGGACCTGTCGCGCTCGCTGTTTGCGGAAGCCGCCTACAACGGCATCGGCTTCGGCCTCGGCTTCTCGGTGACGATCGATCCGGCGCTGACGCTGATCCCCGGCAGCAAGGGCGAGTATTCGTGGGGCGGCGCTGCGACGACGTCGTTCTGGGTCGATCCGGCGGAGGAGCTGATCGCGATCTTCATGACGCAGGTGCTGCCGTCCGGCGCATACCCTGTGCGGCGCGAGCTGCGCACGCTGGTCTACTCGGCGATCACCGAGAGCCTGTGCTGAGCGGCGCGCGGCGCATCAACGCGCGGCGCCGAGGAGGTTGTCGACGAGAAGGCCGCAGGTTTCGCCTGCGGCCTTTGTCGTTCGCAAGCCCGTGTCGCGGCCGGATGTCGTGCGCCGTCAGTAGACCTTCTCGCCCGGCGCGACCGCGCTGCGCGGCGACAGCAGGATCACCTTGCCGTCCGCGTCCGCCGCGCCAAGGATCAGCACCTCCGACATGAAGCCGGCGATGTTGCGCGGGGCGAAGTTGCAGACGCAGACCACCTGCGAGCCGACCAGCTGCTCAGCGCTGTAGTTGGTGATCTGCGCGCTCGACCACTTCTCGCCGAGCGTGCCGAGATCGACGCGCACCTTCCACGACGGATTGCGCGCCTTCGGGAACGGCTGCACCTCCAGCACGCGGCCGATGCGCAGGTCCACGGCGGCAAACTGGTCGTAGCTGATGGTCGGTTTCGGATCGCTCGGGCCGGTCGTCTCGGTCATGCTCGTCACCGTGAGGATGTTGCGCGGGGTGATGGGACATCCAAATCTCGTCGCGCTTTAAAGCATGATCCGGAAAAGTGTGAAGCGGTTTTCAGAAAAGATCATGCTTTCAACAATGAACTAAAGCGCGATGATGGGTCACCACGATTTCATCGCGCTTTAGCATCGCCGCGCGGTGAAGGCCACGATGTCAATGCGCAATACGAGGATCAATCCTGTGCTTCGTCCCTGCCTTCTTCGAGCAGTTGCTCTACGTTCTCTTGGTTTTCTCCGAAGGTGACGATTGATCGAGGTAATCCAATCAACACCAGTGGACAGGGATTGCCAACACCGCGCTGGACGCGATCTTGAAGTTTGCTCCAATGCGTCGTCGCCGTCCCAAATTTGTCCGATGTGAATTGATCAGCCCAGGCATCTCTAAAGGGAATAGGATTCTTCGTGCGAGTTACGCGCTTCATAACGTCGCTAATCTGACGGCGTGTGGGGTTTAGGCCGATCCTCTCCATATCTGCATGGGAACTGACATTGTTGTCATCGGCGAATCGTCGGACTAGGCTAAAGATCGAATCTTGGAGGCTTGCGCCGCGCGTAATGATTACACCGAGGGACATTGCGCCATCGGCGTGCAATCGTTTGAAATTCTCCAGATCGCGATCGAAGAATGGATCCTTGTTGTTCCATTCGATCTCCAAGGCGATGGTGCCTGCATCGAAACTCTTTACGTGATCAATCTCATGGGATTGGGCTTCGCGCTGCACGCCATCGATGATGCGCTGGACGACGAAATTGTGCTTTCGCCATCCATGAGCGGCCAAGGCGTTGCGGAGACGTTGTGTCCCCTTGGTCTCTCCCCCGCCTGATCCGATGATTTCTTCGATCGGGATCGTTGAAGAGAGAAGTACGTTTTCCAACTGCTCAGCGACTTCTGGAAAATCGACACTGAGAATTGCTTCCGCATGAGACCGGAATTCGATTTCGAATCCTTTGCTGATCAACTGCTCAAACATTTTCGAAGAGTGCTTTCGGTGCGGGATCAAAAATTTATCCACTATCCATATTGAGAACGGATCATGAACATGATATCATCCAACAGTTTTAATAGCGTATACCGAGATTGAACACCGGATAGGTTGGGGTTATCGATGCAGTCGGCCGGACGAGACTTGCTCCAGTTTGCCGACAAGCGGCGTTATTCAACGATCCTTGCCGATCCGCCGTGGCAGTTCACGAACAAGACCGGCAAAGTCGCTCCGGAACACAAGCGTCTTTCACGCTACGGCACCATGAAACTCGATGAGATCATGGCTTTGCCTGTGGCAGACATCGCCGCGCCTACTTCTCATCTTTATCTATGGTGTCCAAACGCGCTGCTGCCCGAAGGGCTCGCCGTGATGAAGGCATGGGGCTTCAACTACAAGTCCAATATTGTCTGGCACAAGATACGTAAGGACGGCGGCTCCGATGGCCGTGGTGTTGGTTTTTATTTCCGCAACGTCACCGAACTGATCTTGTTCGGCGTGCGCGGCAAAAACGCACGAACGCTGGCGCCGGGCAGACGGCAGGTAAATCTACTTGCTACGCGAAAGCGGGAGCACTCGCGTAAGCCCGATGAGCAATATGAAATTATTGAAGCCTGTTCGCCTGGACCCTTCGTCGAGCTATTTGCACGCGGCACACGTAAAAATTGGGCGACGTGGGGTAATCAGGCCGACGAGGATTACAAGCCGACTTGGAAGACCTACGCGCATCATTCGCGGGCAGGACTGGTAGCTGCTGAATAGGTGCCGATTTCATGCCCGGACAGCCGCTGCGCGGCTTACGGGGTGACGGCGATTGAAATCGTGCGCACTCATTGACCGAGCATATGGTCGGATATCATCCGGCCAGGTGATCAAGCACGAAAGGGAAGGCGCCTATCGCCCCCGCTTCCACCCACCGCGTGATCCCGGTTTTCCCGCCGATGAGCGGCCGCCGCCGGTGGAAGGCGAAGGGCGATAGGGCTTGCTCTCCATGCCAGGCCCCATCTCGTCGAGGCTGGGCTTCTTCGCCTTGCCGGCTTTTGCCGGCAGGTTCGCCGCGTTGCCGTACTTGCGCTCGCCCGCGTAGCTCCCGGCCTTCGCCTCGACGCCGCGCTGCTTGATGGTGGGATCGTCCACCACCGCCAGTTCGGTCGCGCGCAGGCGCTTCACCTCGTCGCGCAGCCGCGCGGCCTCCTCGAAGTTCAGGTCGGCGGCAGCCTCGCGCATGCGCGTCTCCAGGTCCGCCAGCACCGCCTCGAAGTTGTGGCCGATGGCGATCGCGTCGTCGGCGATGCCGCCGTCGCCGATCTCCACCAGCACATGGTCGCGCTCGTAGACCGAATTGAGGATGTCGCCGATCGACTTCTTCACGCTCTCCGGCGTGATGCCGTACTCGGTGTTGTAGGCGACCTGCTTCTCGCGGCGCCGGTTGGTCTCGGCGATGGCGCGCTCCATCGAGCCGGTCATCGCATCGGCATAGAGGATCACCTTGCCGTCGACGTTGCGCGCGGCGCGGCCGATGGTCTGGATCAGCGAGGTCTCGCTGCGCAGGAAGCCTTCCTTGTCGGCGTCGAGGATCGCCACCAGCGCGCATTCGGGAATGTCGAGGCCCTCGCGCAGCAGGTTGATGCCGACCAGCGCGTCGAACGCGCCGAGCCGCAGGTCGCGGATGATCTCGATGCGCTCGATGGTGTCGATGTCCGAGTGCATGTAGCGCACGCGGATACCCTGCTCGTGCAGGTATTCGGTCAGATCCTCGGCCATCCGCTTGGTCAAAACCGTGATCAGCGAGCGATAGCCGTTGGCGGCCGTGGCGCGCACCTCGCCGACGAGATCATCGACCTGGGTACGGGCGGGGCGGATGTCCACCGGCGGATCGATCAGCCCGGTTGGGCGGATCACCTGCTCGACGAACACGCCGCCGCTCTCGTTCAGCTCCCAGCCGCCGGGCGTCGCCGAGACCGCGACGGTCTGCGGCCGCATCGCGTCCCATTCCTCGAAGCGCAGCGGGCGGTTGTCCATGCACGAGGGCAGGCGGAAACCGTATTCGGCCAGCGTCGCCTTGCGGCGGAAGTCGCCGCGGAACATGCCGCCGATCTGCGGCACTGTGACGTGGCTCTCGTCGGCGAAGATCAGCGCGTTGTCGGGGACGTATTCGAACAGCGTCGGCGGCGGCTCGCCGGGCCGGCGGCCGGTGAGATAGCGCGAATAGTTTTCGATGCCGGCGCAGCTTCCGGTCGCTTCCAGCATCTCGAGGTCGAACATCGTGCGCTGCTCGAGCCGCTGCGCCTCCAGCAGGCGGCCTTGCGCATTCAGCTGTTCGAGCCGCTGCTTCAGCTCGGCCTTGATACCCTTGATGGCCTGGATCAGCGTCGGCCTCGGCGTGACGTAGTGGGAGTTGGAGTAGACCTTGATGAACTCCAGCTCGTCGCTCTTCTGGCCGGTGAGCGGGTCGAACTCCTCGATCGCCTCGATGGTGTCGCCGAACAGGTTCACGCGCCAGGCGCGGTCTTCATAGTGCGCCGGGAAGATGTCGATCACGTCGCCGCGCACGCGAAATGTGCCGCGGGTGAAGTCGCCGGCGGTGCGCTTGTATTGCAACGCCACCAGGTCGGCGATGATCTGGCGCTGGTCGATGCGCTCGTTCTTCTTCAGCGAGAACGTCATCGCCGTGTAGGTCTCGACCGAGCCGATACCGTAGATGCAGGACACCGAGGCGACGATGATCACGTCGTCACGCTCCAGCAGCGCCCGCGTCGCCGAGTGGCGCATGCGATCGATCTGCTCGTTGATCGAGGAATCCTTCTCGATGTAGGTGTCGGTGCGCGGAACGTAGGCTTCCGGCTGGTAATAGTCGTAGTAGGAGACGAAGTACTCGACCGCGTTGTCGGGGAAGAAGTTCTTGAACTCGCCGTAGAGTTGTGCGGCCAGCGTCTTGTTCGGGGCGAGGATCAGCGCCGGACGCTGCGTCGCCTCGATCACCTTCGCCATGGTGTAGGTCTTGCCGGAGCCGGTGACGCCGAGCAGAACTTGGGTGCGGTCGTTGCGCTCGATGCCTTCCACCAGCTCCTTGATCGCCACCGGCTGGTCGCCGCGCGGCTGGTACTCGGACTTGATCTCGAAGCGCACGCCGCCTTCGGACTTCTCCGGCCGCGGCGGCCGGTGCGGCGTCCAGATCTTTTCGCCGCCGAATTCGGGGCGGCCGTCGCGCAGCAGCGCTTCCAAGGCGCCGGCGGTGGCGGCGACGCCGAGCTGCTCCATCTTGTTGCGCGCCGGGCGGGCGAGCGTGTCGTCGTCCTCGACATCAAGGCCGAGCTGCTTGGCCAGTTCCGGGTCGAGCGTCGGCACTGTGGCGCTGGTGCCGTAATGGGCGTCGTACTTTTGCGGCGCCTCGTTGAAGCCGCCTCTGGGGTCCGCGCGCACGCCGCCGCGCTTGCCCGGCTGCGGCGCATCGCGGCGGGCGATGACGTTGCGGGTCATGTTGCGGTCGATGCCGCTATCCGCCAACAACGGGTCGGCGGCCTTGGTCGAGGCGCGGGCGCGGTGGGCGGCCGCCTCGCCGCCGGAGCGGCGGTCCTTGGAATTATCCGGCGGCGGCTGCAGCCCGGTGCCGGAGCCGATGCCGGCCTCGCCGGTGTTCAGGGCAGGGTTGAGCAATTCCGCAAGCGCAGGGCCGATCGGCTGCACGTTGGGCCGGTGCGCCTTCGCACGCGTTGGCTTCGCGGGATCCTTGTTCGCGGCAGTCTTGCGCGATCCGGTCTTATCAGGAGATTTCACCATCGCCGCCAAATATGGCGCCGCTAGCGGTGAAACGGAAGGGTTGCAACGGCAAATGCGGTGGAACCGGTGACAGATTCTGTCAGTAGGCGAAAGGAACAGGAGACGGCCGGGCTTCACCTCTTCCCGTTTGACGGGGAGAGGTCGGAGACTGAACGACAGTGCAGCCCCGGGCGAGGGGCAGGGGCAGCGCATCAACCGGGAGACAGTGGGAGAGGACAACATCGTTTGCCCCTCACTCCATGCCCGCTCAAGCGGGGCGAGCGAGTGCCCGTGCTGCGTGACGGCTTCAATCGAGGACAATCATGTCCGAAGGATGGGTGTTATAGCGCCTTGGTGCGCTTCAGTAGCCACCAGGTGACGGCGCCCGCCGCCACCACCAGCAGCGTCGCATACCAGGTGCCGCCGCCGACATCCTGGAACGGCATGTCCTTGGTGTTCATGCCGAAGAAGCCGGTCACCACCGTCGAGGGCAGCATGCAGGCGGTCAGCACCGACAGCGTGAACAGCCGCTTGTTGGTGATCGCGGTCATGCGCCCGGCGATCTCGTCCTGCAACAGGCGGGCGCGCTCGTACAGCGCGGAGAACTCGTAGTCGAGCGCGTCGAACTTCTGCGCCAGCGCCCGCATCGCCTGCGCCACCGGCTGGGCGTCGATGTCCTCGCGCATCTCGATGCGGTGGAACAGGGCGCGGATCTGCGAGAGTTGGCGGCGGGTGCGGATCGCCTGCAGCCGCACGCGGCCGAGCCGCTGCCGCTCGTCCTCCACCTCGTCGTGCAGCACATGGTTCTCGACGATGTCGAGTTCGTCGCCGAGCCCTGCCGAGAAGCGGCCGATCACGTCGGCGAACTGGTCGCAGATGGCGTCGAGGAACGACACCGGCGTCGGAAAGCGCCGGCCAGCCTCGATTGCCCGCCGTGTCAGCTCGATCGCGCGCAGCGGCTTGCGACGGGTGGTGATCATGATGCGGCTCGACAGCGCAAAGTGCAGGCGCACCAGGTCGTCGCCCTCGGTCATGAACTCCTGGTGCAGGTCCGGCAGCACGCCCGCGATCTCGCCGCCGTAGATGTCGAGGCGGATGTGCTCGTCGGGGTCGAGCAGCGTCTCGCGGGCGATCTCCGACAAGGGCGCACGCTGGCCGATCCAGTCGTGGCACTGCCGGTTGGCGAGGTTGAAGTGCAGCCACAGCCAGCCACGGCTGTCGGCCAGCGCCGCGTCGAGATTGGCGAGAGCGAGGCCGGCGATCTCCAGCTTCGCCGCCGAGCCGTCGTCGGCGAAGCGGTAGGCGGAGACGATACCGATGTCGGAGAGGGGATGATCCATCAGGGAAAGCCGCTTGCGCAGGTCGGTTCGATCCGGCGCCAGCCGGTCGAACCTCGCCGAGAGCCAATGCGTCACCGACATGACAGGAGGATGACATCGTTTGGTGCCGTTCCGTTGCATTGCAGCGGCAGCGCTGCGGGCTTCGCGCGGCGCGGTCGCTCCATGGGCGCGTAAGCCTGCGTCAAAACGCCTGCCGTCCGCCTGAAACTGGCGGCAAAGCGGCTGCGTAGCTCGACGCACGGCCAGATGACCGCATTCGCGCCAGCAAACGAGGAACGTCCATGAACACCCGCACCATCCTGGCGGTCGCCGCCGCTTGTCTCGTGCCGCCTGCAGCCACGCAGGCGGCCGAGGTCGCGGCGCTGATCGGCAATGACACCCTTGCGATCGTCGATACGGCACAAAAGAAGGCCGTCAGCACCGTGAAGGTCACCGGCCTGTCCGGCGGGTTGGCCGGTATCGACGTGCGTCCCGCCGACGGCATGCTGTACGGGTTGGTCGAGGACGGGACGGTCGTGACCATCGCCAAGGACGGCAAGGCCACGGTGAAGGCGAAGCTGGAGACGATGACGACGAAGGGCGTCACCGTGACGGTGGACTTCAACCCGGTGGCCGACCGCCTGCGCGTGATCGGCTCCGACGGCATGAATCTGCGCGCCAACGTCGATGACGGCAAAGTGACCACGGATGGCGAGTTGAAGTTCGCCGAGACCGACATGCACAAGGGCGAGAAGCCGAATGTGGTCGGCGGCGCCTATACGAATTCGGTGAAGGGGGAGGACACGGTGCTGTACGACATCGACGGCACCATCGGTGGTCTGTTGAAGCAGGCACCGCCCAACGACGGCGTTCTGACGGCGGTCGGCAAGCTCGGCATCAAGGCCGACAAGGTTGCGTTCGATATTTGGTCGGATGGCAACGGCAAGAACGACGCCTGGCTGATGACGGGCGACACGCTTTACAGCGTCGATCTCGCGACCGGCAAGGCGACGGAAGCCGCGAAAATCAGTGGCGTCAGCGATCCCGTACGCGACATCGCGATCCTTCCCGGCATGTAAGCGATCCTCGCGCTTGTCCTGCCTGGGCCGGATGTCGCAGCGTCGCGATTTTCAACGCGGCGGCGCCTCAGTCTGAAGCGGACGCGATCTCGTCGGCTGTGATGAAGCGGAGGGTGCCTGCGCGCCGTGTCGGCTTGCCGGTATCGTTGGTGTGATTGACGCCGTCCATCACCGGCACTTCAGGGAAGTCGAACGGGCTGACCCCATCCAGGCACGCCACGTTCACCGCATACAGATTCTGGTTCGATCGCCGTTGATGATGCGTGTAGATTCCGCATCGGGAACAGAAGAAGTGCTGCGCCGATCCGGTATGGAAGCGATAGGTGGTGAGTACGTCCGCCCCTTGCAGAATTCTGATCCCGCCCATCTCCGCCATGACAACGACAGCGCCTCGCATCCGGCAGTAGGAGCAGGTGCAGCGGCGGATCGACTCGAATCCATCGCTGAGTGTCGCCTCGAAACGCACCGCGCCGCAATGGCACTGGCCGGCCATAACTTTCGTGTCGCTCGCCATGGTGTCCGCGCCTCTGTTCGGGGGAGTTCTACGCCCGGTGCCTGCGAACGACAACCGCGTCCGATGAGGCGAGATTTGCCAGCATGCGGTCCAGCCTCTCGCCGAGCGCTGCGGACACCGGCGTCAGCGGCAGGCGGCACTCCGGCGATGCGATCAGCCCCTGACGCCAGAGGCAATGCTTGAGCGGCACTGGATTGGGTTCCTCGAACAGGGGCGGGATCAGCCGTTGCAGCGGCTCCCAGGCGGCGCGGGCTCCGGTCAGGTCGTCGTCGGCAACGCATCGCGCGACAGTCACGAACCGGCTGGTGGCCAAATGCGCGGCGGCGAGGATGCCGCCATCCGCGCCGCTGCAAAGCTGGGTGAGGAACAGCGCGTCCTCGCCGGTCAGCACCGAGAAGCCCGGCGGCCGCGATGCGATCAGCTCCAGCGATTGCGCCATGCTGCCGCAGGAATCCTTGACGCCGACGATATTGCCCAGCTCCGCCAGCCGCAGCAGCGTCTCGTTGCTGAGATTGACCGAGGTGCGATAGGGGATGTTGTAGATCACGACCTGACGCGCAGTCGCCTCCGCGATCGCCTTGAAATGCGCGAACATGCCGGCCTGCGTCGGCCGGTTGTAATAGGGGCAGACCGAGAGAATTCCGGCGAACGCGAAGCGTTCGATGCGCTTGATCGCCTTGATCACCTTGGCGGTGGCGTTGCCGCCGATGCCGACGAAGACCGGCACGCGCCCCGCCGCCACCGCGACGGTCTCGGCGACGATCGCGTCTTCCTCATCCTCGCTGAGCGCCGGCGCCTCGCCGGTCGTGCCAAGCGGCAACAGGCCGGACGCGCCGTTGCCGATCGCGTGTTCGATCAGGCGGCGATAGCTCGCAAGATCGAGAGCGCCATCCTTGAACGGCGTGACGAGCGGAATCCAGACCCCCGTGAGCATGACCATCTCCAGGCCCCCTGTTGGGCCGCTTGATGGCTATCGCCTCCGCAATCATTAGTATATCTAATCTTTCTAATAGATCGATTTACGATCCATAATGGATAACGCGCATGATCCGGAACATCGATGTAGGCCTGGCCCGCGCCTTCCTCGCCGTCGTCGAGACCGGCAGCGTCACGCTGGCGGCGCGGCAGCTCAACCTGACGCAAGGCGCGGTCAGCCAGCAGCTTCGCCGGTTCGAGGAGCTTGCGGCCGGCGGCCTGTTCGCGCGCGCGAGCCGCCGCGTGGTGCTGACGGCGGAGGGGCAGCGGCTGGTGCCGGCGGTCAAGCAGTTCATGGCCGCCAACGACAAGCTGCTCGCCGCGCTCCGGCAGCCGGAGTTTCAGGGCGAGGTGCGGTTCGGCTCGCCCTACGACATCATCGGCAGTTATGCGCCGCTGATCCTGCGCCGTTTCCGCAAAGCCTTTCCGAGCGTGCGCGTCACGCTGGTCTGCCTGGATTCGCTGGTGCTGCTGGATGAATTGAAGGCGGGCCGGATCGATCTCGCGCTGACGACGGAGACGGGCTGCCAGAAGGGCGGCGAGACGCTGCGCAGCGACCGACTGGTCTGGGTCGGCGCGCGCGATGGCGAGGCCCACACCCGCGACCCGCTTCCCGTTTCGCTCGGCGCGGAGACCTGCGTGTTCCGGCCGGTAGCGATCGCTGCGCTGAAGAAGGCGCGGCGGCCATGGCAGGCGATCTGCGAGGTCAGCAACATGGAGCCGGTGCGCGCGACGATCGAAGCCGATCTCGCCGTGGCGCCGCTGCTCAGCCACTCGGTGCCGGAGAGCCTCGATATCATCGAGGCCGACCGGCGGCTGCCGAAGCTGCCGCTGTTTCGCGTCAATCTCTATCAGGCGGAGAGCCTGAGCCCGGCGGCGCGGGAATTCGCCGCCCATGTCCGCCGCAGCGTTGCGGCGGGATGAGTTAAAGTTTGCCTCGCGGTTCGATTCCAACATTTGCATCTCACTGCGGCAACGCTATCTGCAAATGTTGGAATCAAAGAACCACGAGTAAACGTCATGGCTGAGTGGAGCTTTGGATTTGACATTCGCATGGCGCACCAGCGGCTACGTGGGATGCGAATGTCAAATCCGCTCCACTAGCGCCTTCCGCAGGAAGCGGCCGATGCGCGGGTCGGACGACTGCGCGACGTTGAAGCGCAGATAGCTGCGCGCCGACTGCGACAGGCTGAATGCGTTGCCGGGCGCGAGCACGATGTCCTCGGCCAGCGCCTGCTGCGCGAGGTCGGCGGCATCGAATCTGCCGGGCAGCTTGCACCACAGGAACATACCGGCCTGCGGCTCGACCCAGGGCACGAGGCCGAGGGCACGAAGCTGCGTGATGGTCCGGTGCATCTCCCGGGTCAGGCGCGTGCGCAGCGCCAGGACATGCTTGCGGTAGGTGCCGTCCTTCAGCACTGCGAGCAGCAGCTCGGCCGACAGGTGGCCGCCGCCGAAGGTGGTGGCGATCTTCAGGTCGGCGAGGTCATCGATCCAGTCGCGCCGCGCGGCGATGTAGCCGCAGCGGATCGATGCAGTCAGCGTCTTTGAGAAGCTGCCGATCTGCACCACCCGGTCGAGCCCGTCGAAGGCGGCGAGCCGCGGCCCCGGCTCGTGCTCGAAGTCGGCGAAGATGTCGTCCTCGGCGATGACCACGTCATGCTGCTCGGCGAGCTTCAGCAGCTTGTGCGCGGTGACCGCCGACAGCGTCGCGCCGGTCGGGTTGTGCGGCCCGGAATTGGTGACGTAGAGCCGCGGGCGGTGTTCGGCGAGCACCTCGGCGAACGCCGTCACGTCCGGCCCGGCTGGCGTGTAGGGTACGCTGACGATCTTGGCGCGGTGGGCGCGTAGCAGCGCATGGAAGTTGAAATAGCACGGATCATCGACCAGCACCGTGTCGCCGGGCTCGATCAGAAAGCGGCACAGGAGATCGATCGCATGGGTGCCGGATTCGGTGAGGATGATCTGCTCGGGCGCGGCATCGACGCCGGTCTCCGCCATCCGCCGCGCCAGAAACTGGCGCAGGGGAGCAAGGCCCAGCGGTGTGCCGTAGTTGGTCAGCGTCGCATCGCCGCCCTTGCCGAGACCGCGTAGCCCGCGGCGCAGGCTCTCGGTCGGCATCCAGGCCGGCGGCAGCCAGCCGCAGCCGGGCTTGAGCACCGCCGAATCGGCTTCCAGTGACTGGCGCGTCACCCACAGCGGATCGATCGCGCGATCGAGCCGCGGCCCGATCTCGGCCAGCGACAGCGGCTGCAGCGGGCCCGCGACATAGAAGCCGGAGCCGCGCCGCGAGCGGATCACCCCTTCCGCCGCCAGCCGGTCATAGGCCTCGACCACGGTGGACTTGGAGACCTTCATGGTTTCGGCGAAGCCGCGGATCGAGGGCAGCTTGGTGCTGGGCAACAGCTCGCGCGCGGCGATCCGTTGCCGGATCGCGGCGGCGACGCGTTCGGCCAGCGTACCCGCGTCGGCCGGCAGGCCAGTTTGTCGCTCGATCTGCGTCATCTGTACCGCCAGTCTTACCAATACAGTTTGGTGAAAGTGTAATGGATTGTCTCTGGCCGAGCCACTGCTGTTTGCGGATAACGGAGGCTAGCCGGGGCGGGCGCGACTGAGACGGATTGACGTGACATGGACAAGACGGCGAGCGGCTGGTTCAACGGCTGGGGCAACGGCTTTTTGGGTGTGCTGATCTTCAGCGGATCGCTGCCGGCGACGCGAGTGGCGGTGATGGACTTCTCGCCGGTGTTCCTGACTGCGGCGCGTGCCTCGATTGCCGGCCTGCTCGGGCTCGTGCTGCTGATCGGCTTCGGTGAGAAGCGCCCGGTGCGCGGCGATCTGGTCTCGCTCGCGGTGGTTTCGCTCGGCGTCGTGGTCGGCTTTCCGCTGCTGACCGCGCTCGCCCTCGAACACATCACCTCCGCCCACTCCATCGTCTTCATCGGCCTGCTGCCGCTGTCGACCGCGGTGTTCGGCGCGATCCGCGGCGGCGAGCGGCCGCGGCCGGCGTTCTGGCTGTTCTCATGCCTCGGCAGCGTGCTGGTCGCGGGCTTCGCGCTGATGCGGGATTTCTTGGCGTCGCCGGCCGGCGATCTCTTGATGCTCGCCGCTATCATCGTCTGTGGTCTCGGCTATGCGGAAGGGGCCAAGCTGTCGCGCCGCCTCGGCGGCTGGCAGGTGATCTCGTGGGCGCTGGTGCTGTCGCTGCCGGTGATGCTGGTGATCAGCGCTGTCAGCATGCCGCCGTCGTTCGCGCGCGTCGCGCAGCCGGCCTGGATCAGCCTGATCTACGTGTCGCTGTTCAGCATGCTGGTCGGCTTCGTGTTCTGGTATCGCGGGCTGGCACAGGGCGGCATCGCCGCGGTCGGCCAGTTGCAACTATTACAGCCGTTCTTCGGCCTGGTGCTGGCAGCGGCATTGCTGCACGAGCCGGTCAGCGCCGCGATGGTGGCGGTGACGCTGGCGGTGGTGGCGTGCGTCGCCGGAGCGAAGCGGTTCGCTTGAATATAACCTACAACAAGACGACGGCCGTCGTCTGATCTTCGCGCGTGGTCGGTGCCGAGGAGATGCTCCCGTTGGGGCGCATGGCAGGTACGCGAGCGATGTCGCCATGCGTGGGCACTCCGGATTGCTGCCGACACCGAATCCGCCGATGATGCGAAGCGATGACGCAGTCGATGGATGAGCACGATGGCATTGAAGCTGTTTGAACTTGTCGGTGTGGATGCCTCGCGCCCGTTCAGTCCGTTTTGCTGGCGCACGCGGCTCGCGCTGGCGCACAAGGGGCTGCACGCGGCGACCGTGCCGTGGCGATTCACCGAGAAGGCCGCGCTCAGTCCATATCAGTCGGAGAAGGTGCCGGTGCTGCTCGATGGCGAGGCTTCCGTCGCCGACTCCTTTGCGATCGCCGTCTATCTCGAGGACGCCTATCCCGACCGGCCGTCGCTGTTCGGCGGCGAGGGCGGACGGGCAGCGGCGCGCTTCCTCAACGGCTGGGGCGATGTCGCCATCATTGGTGGAATGTTTCCGCTGATCGCCGCGGATATCGTGCAGCGGCTCGATGCCGCGGACGCGGCCTACTTCCGCAAGACGCGCGAGGCGCGTTTCGGCAAGTCGCTGGAAACAGTCGCCGAGGATCGCGAGGCAAAGGTGGAGGGGTTCCGCCGCAGCCTCGATCCGCTCCGGCTGATGCTGCGGGCGCAACCGTTCGTCGGCGGCACCGCGCCGAACTACGGCGATCACATCGTGTTCGGCGGCTTTCAGTGGGCGCGTATCGTCAGCCCTTTCATGCTGCTGGCGAACGACGATCCGGTCTATGCCTGGCGCGAGCGGATGCTGGATGCTTATGACGGCTTGGCGCGCCGCACGGCGGCGTTCGCGCTTTAGCATCCGGCGGATGCGTCATGATGGTGTCGCGAATTCGCCCTAGATGATGACCGGCATGGTCTCATCAAAAGCCAGTCCCCACCTTTTCGGATCGTGTCATAAGTCTGGCCCATGCTGTCCGACATTCCCGTATCCTGGTTCGGCGCGATCGGCGCAACGCTGACGACGGTCTGCTGGCTGCCGCAGGCGGTGCGGCTGATCCGTCACAAGAACACGCAGGCGATCTCGCTGCCGACCAATCTGATCTTCTTCGCCGGGCTGTTCTTCTGGTTGGTTTACGGCATCGCCATCGGCGACTGGCCGCTGATCGCCGCCAACGGCGTCTCGATCGTGCTGACGACGATCATCGTCGCGATGAAGCTGAGGTATGGGTAACGGTCAGCGTCGATGGTACTCCGCCGTCACCGCGCGCAGGCAGTCGCGGCAGAGGCAGTCGTCGAAACCGGTGGGGCTCGGTTCGCCCGGTTTTGGTAACGGCAGCTTGATCGCCTCCGCGCCGCACCAGCAGGGGCCGTGCAGGTTGCAGGCGAACGCCGCGCCGCAACGGGCGCAGGTGAGTTGCCTTGGCTTGGAGTCGGGGCTGGCCACTTTCGATCCCGTTTCCGTCAATTTTCTGTCCGATCTTTCATTTGATATCCGCAGGGCCGGGGCGAATAGTTTGCCTCGTGCGTGCCGGCACGGCCAGCCGCCGTGACGGGCAGCAATAGGACACCAGATGGCGCGCGATCCGCAAGGCGCATGGGTGGCACTGAACCGCTTCGGCTTCGGCGCGCGCGGTGATGCCTCCGGCGATTTCGCTAATGCCGCGTCCGATCCGCGTGGGTTCATCCGGGCGGAGCTGGAGCGGCCGGCGCTGGCGCTGCTGGAATCGTCGGCGCTGCGGTCGTCGCCGGAGCTCGGCCAGGCCTTCTTCAGTTTCCGCGAGGAGGAGCGCAGGCAGCGCCTTGCCGCCGACAAGAACGGCCCGCTCAGCGCCCGCGCCCCGCTCGAACTGAAGCTGCCGGAGACAAAATCCGCCGACGCAGCGAAGCCCGTCGCAAAGCCCAGCGAAGCCTCGGCTGATTCGGCGCGGTTGGCTTCAGCGAGACCAGCCGAAGCCAAGCAGGCTACTGCTTCCGCCGAGAGCGCGCCGCCGAATGCGACGCAGCCCAACCAGGTGCAGCCAGCCGCACCTGGCGCTGCTCCTGCGCGCCCCGCGCCACAGCCGTTGAATGTGATTCAGAAGACCTATCGCAATGAGGCGCTGGCGCGGTTCCAGCGGGCGACGCTGACGGAGGCGGGATTCATCGAGCGGCTGGTGACGTTCTGGTCCAATCACTTCTGCATCTCCGCCAACAAGGGCCCGCTCGCGCGCATCTGGGCCGGCGCGTTCGAACGCGAGGCGATCCGTCCGCATGTGCTCGGCCGCTTCGCCGACATGGTGCTGGCGGCGGAAAGCCATCCGGCGATGCTGTTCTTCCTCGACAACCAGCAGTCACTGGGGCCGAACTCGCGCGCCGGGCTCAATCGCAACCGCGGCCTGAACGAGAATCTCGCCCGCGAGATCATGGAGCTGCATACGCTCGGCGTTGGCGGCGGCTACACCCAGGACGACGTCACCGCGCTCGCACGCATCATCACCGGCTGGACCTTCGCCGGTCCTGACGGGCGGCTCGGCGAGCCGGGCGCGTTCGCCTTCAACGCCAATGCGCATGAACCTGGCACGCAGGAGCTGCTCGGCAAGAGCTATGCGGAAGACGGCGTGGAGCAGGGCCGCGCGGCGCTGAATGATCTGGCGCGTCATCCGTCCACGGCGAAGTTCATCGCCACTAAGCTGGCGCGGCATTTCGTGGCCGACGATCCACCGCCGGCCTTGGTGGCGCGGCTGGCGAGACGCTTCGCCAAGAGCGACGGCGACCTGAAGGCGGTGGCGATCGAATTGCTCGACGCCGACGAAGCCTGGAGCACGCCGCTCGGCAAGATTCGCTCGCCCTACGAGGTGCTGATCGCCACCGGCCGCCTGCTCGCGCGGGTGCCGGATCAGCCGTCGGTCTATCTCAACAGCCTCAACGTGCTGGGTCAGCCGCTATGGTCGCCCGCCGGACCGAACGGTTTCCCCGATACCAACGCAACCTGGGCGTCGCCCGAGGGCATGAAGCTGCGGCTTGATCTCGCGTCCCAGCTTGCTGCGCGCCTCGGCGACGCCTACGAACCGCGCGAGCTGATCGACGTCGTGGCTGGCGCCGCCGCCTCGCAGCAGACCCGGCAGACGATCGCGCGGGCCGAAACCCGGCAGCAGGCGATGGCGCTGCTGCTGATGTCGCCCGAATTCCAGCGGAGGTGAGCGATGAGCGCATCCGATCGTGACGAGTCGATGGACTGCGGCGAAAATCGGCGGCTGATCGCCACGCGGCGCGCGCTGCTGATCGGCGGCGCGTCGTTCGCCGCCTGGGCCTACATGCCGCGATTTGCGCAGGCCGACACGACCGGTCGCGACCCGCGTCTGATCGTCGTCATCCTGCGCGGCGCGCTGGACGGGCTTGCCACCGTCGCGCCGCTCGGCGATCCGGAGTATGCACGCCTGCACGGCGCGATCGCGCTGACGGCGAACGGGCCGAACGCGGCGTTGCCGCTGGATTCGTTTTTCGCCATCCATCCGGCGATGCCGAATTTCGCCCGCCTCTATCGGAACAAGCAGGCGGCGGTGGTGCATGCGACCGCCACCGGCTATCGCGAGCGTTCGCATTTCGATGGGCAGGACGTGCTCGAGAGCGGCTATTCCGGTCCCGGCCGCGTGCAGTCGGGCTGGCTCAACCGCGCCTTGGAGGAGCTGCCGCGCGGCGACCGCATCACCGGCGCGCTCGCGGTCGGCCCGACTGCACCCTTGATCCTGCGTGGGGCAGCGCCGACCGTCGGTTGGGCGCCGGTCGCTCTGCCGCAAGCGGCGGAGGATACGGCGACGCGCCTGCTCGATCTCTATGCCCAGCGTGATCCGGCGCTGTCGCAGGCGCTGGCGCAGGGCCTGCAACTCGACAGGACCGTGATGCGCGACGACAGCATGCGGCCGGCGTCAGGTATCGGCGCCATGCGGGTGACGGCGCGCGGTGTCGCCAAACTGATGGCCGCTGATGACGGGCCGCGGATCGCGGCGCTGGCGTTCGACGGCTGGGACACGCACGCGAATGAAGGCGGCCCGATCGGTCGGCTCGCGCAGTTGCTTGGCGGGCTGGACAGCGCGGTCGCCGAACTCGAGCAGGGCCTCGGCCCGCGCTGGGGCTCGACCGCGGTTGTCGTCGTTACTGAATTCGGCCGCACCGCGCGCATCAACGGCACCGAGGGCACCGACCATGGCACCGGCACGGTGGCGCTGCTCGCGGGCGGCGCGATCGCCGGCGGCCGCGTCATCGCCGATTGGCCGGGGCTGAAGGAGGCCAACCTTTACGAGGCGCGTGATCTGAAACCGACCACCGACCTGCGCGCGGTGCTGAAGGGACTGATGAAGGACCATCTGGGTCTCGGCGATCGGGCACTGGCGAGCTCGGTGTTCCCGGACACCGCCCTGATCCGGCCGATGACCGGGCTGATCGCCTGATCCCTCCGCCATCATCCGCATTTGAAACAAATGCGCACCTTGCGCCTAGGCTCTCGTTTGCCACAGGTATCGCGAGCGTAGCGCCTGCCGCGAAACGTCAGAAACTTCGCGCGGGGCGAGAGTTGTCTTCCGTGTTGTTGCGGTGCGGAGGACAAGATGGCGAACAGGCGGTTCCTTGAGACGATCGCGGCCTCGGTTTCGGCGCGGCCGGACCTTGAAGGCGTGTGTCTCGTCAGCGGTACATGCGGCCTGCTCAACCTCGCCCATCATCCTTTGATCTGAAATGAGCGGAGGCGCGTATCGGTTGTGCGCGCCTCCGCGTTTGTTGTGTGGGGGCAGTGATGCGAGAGAAATGGTTTCCGGCGCCGTGGCCGGCTGAGTTGCTGTCGGTGCTGCGGTCGGCGCGGAGCGCGTTCGTTGGCGTGGCGGCGGCGAGCATGATCGTCAACGTGCTGATGCTGACGGCGCCGTTGTTCATGCTGCAGGTCTATGATCGCGTGCTGCCGAGCCGGAGCGTACCGACCCTGGTCGGTCTGCTGCTGATCGCAGTGGTGCTGTTCCTGATCCAGGCGGCGGTGGATGCGATCCGCAGCCGCTTGCTGATCCGTGTGGCCGAACTGTTTGATGCGGCCATGCGCGAGCGCCTGTTCGACGCGGTCCAGCACGATGCGCTGACCAACGCGCGGCTTGACAACCTGCAGCTCGTGCGCGATCTCGACACCGTACGCGGCTACATCGGCGGCACCGGCCTGATCGCATTCTGTGATCTGCCGTGGGCGCCGTTCTACATCGTCGTCTGCTGGCTGTTTCATCCGTTGATGGGCGTCGCGGTCGCGATCGGCGTCTTGGCGCTGTGCGGGGTCACGGTCGCCACAGAGATGTTCACGCGCAAGCCGGCCAAGGATCTGGTCGGGCTCGGCGGCCGCAGGCGGCTGACCACGGAGACCGCGTACAGGAATGCGGAGACGGTGCACGCGCTCGGCATGCACCGGCGGATGCGGATGCGCTGGAGTGAGCAGTCGCTGGATTATCTGGCGACGCAGCGGCATCTGCTCGATCTGTCGACCGGGTTCGGCAGCGTCTCGCGCCTGTTGCGGACGATCCTGCAGTCAGGCGTGCTGGCGCTCGGCGCCTATCTGGTGGTGAACCAGCAGGCGACCGCGGGCGTGATGCTGGCGGCGACAATTCTGTCGATCCGCGCGCTGAGCCCGATCGAGCTTGCGATCGGCAACTGGCGCGGGTTCATCGCGGCGCGTGAGAGCTTCGCGCGGCTGTGCGCCGCCATCGCCGCGCTGCCGTCTCCAACCCAGCGAACCGAGTTGCCGGTGCCGAGCAAGCAGATCACGGTCGGATCGGTGAGCGTCACGGTGCCCTCCACCGGAGCGGTGGTGCTGCACGACATCACCTTTATGCTCACCGCCGGGCAGGCGCTGGCGATCGTCGGTCCGAGCGGATCGGGGAAATCGGCCCTCGGTCGCGCGCTGGTCGGAGCCTGGCCGGTGGCGCGCGGCGCGATCCGCATCGACGGAGCGACCCTGCCGCAGTGGGAGTTCGACCGGCTCGGCCGCTCGATCGGTTATCTGTCGCAGGACGTGTCGCTGTTTCGCGGCACCGTGGCCGACAACATCGCGCGCTTCGCGGAGGATCGCTGTGACCAAAGGCTGATCGCTGCGGCGAAGGCCGCTGACATCCATGAGATGGTGCTGCGACTGCCGCAAGGCTACGAGACCGAAGTCGGCGAGGGCGGGCTGATGCTGTCGGGCGGCCAGCGGCAGCGCGTGGCGCTGGCGCGGGCGCTGTATGGCGATCCGTTCCTGTTGGTGCTGGACGAGCCGAATTCGAATCTCGATGCCGCGGGCGAACAGGCGCTGGCCCGCGCCATCAGCGCGGCCCGCGCGCGCGGCGCGATCGTGATTGTGATTGCGCACCGGCCATCGCTGTTGAGCGTCGTCGATCACGTCCTGGTGCTCAACGACGGCCGAATGCAGGCGTTCGGCAAGGTCGCCGACGTGCTACCGATGCTGATGCCGAAGCCGCAGCCGCCGCGGCGCCGCGAGCCCGCTAAAGACGCCGCGAAAGAACCTGTCAAAGAACCCGCCAAAGAGACTGCAAAGGCGGCGACGGCGTGAGTGGGAGGACGACGATGACATCCCCTCACACGCTCTCTGGCCCGCTGGGGTCGATCCGGCTTCACATCGTCGGACTGGTGATCGCTGCGGCGGCGCTGTTCGGCGGCTTCGGCATTCTTGCCGCATCGACGGACCTGTCCGGCGCGGTGGTGTCGTCGGGAACGGTGGTGGTCGAGTCCAACGTCAAGAAGGTGCAGCATCCGACCGGTGGCGTGGTCAAGGAACTGCTGGTGGCCGACGGTCAGCCGGTGAAGGCCGGCGCGGTGCTGATCCGCCTCGACGAAGTGGTCGCCAACGCCAATCTCGCCGCCATGACCAAAGCCTATTGGGAGCTGCGCGTGCGCGGCGCGCGGCTGGAGGCCGAGCGCGACAACAAGGACGAAGTGGCGATTCCGGTCGACCTGCGCGACGTGACCGACGACAGCCTGCAAGCCATCGTCGAAGGCGAACGCGGCCTGTTCAGGTTCCGGCGTGAGTCGGCGGCGAACCGCAAGAACCAGCTGCATGAGCAGATTGCCCAGCTGAAGCAGGAGATCGTCGGGCTGTCGGATCAGCTCGATGCCAAGGGCAAGGAGTTCGATCTGATCCAAAGGGAGCTGGTGGGGGTGGAATCGCTCTGGGAGCAGAAGCTGATTTCGATCACGCGGCTGATGACGCTGCAGCGGGAAGCCGCGCGCCTGCTCGGTGATCGCGGCCGGCTGAAGGCCTCGATCGCGCAGTCGAAGGGCAAGATCGCCGAGGCGACGCTGCAGATCGCGCAGGTCGATGAGGACAACCGCCGCGACGTCGCCAAGGAGTTGGCCGATGTCCGTGGCCGTTCGGCGGAGACATTCGAGAAGCGGATCGCCGCGCAGGACGCCGTCGACCGGTTGGAGTTGCGGGCGCCGCAAGACGGCCTGGTGCACGATCTGACCGTTCACACCAAGGGCGGGGTGATCGGCGCCGGCGAGGCGGTGATGATGATTGTGCCGGGCAAGGACACGCTGATTGTCGAAACCAAGGTGGCGCCGCAGGACATCGATCAGGTCAAACTCGGCCAGCCAGTGATGATCCGCTTCCCGAGCTTCAACCAGCGCACCACGCCGGAACTGTCCGGCGCGGTGTCGCGCGTCAGCGCCGATGCACTGCAGCCGGACAAGAACGGACCGGGCTATTTCCTCGTCCGCGTGGCGATCGCCCGTGACGAGGTGGCGCGGCTCGGTGCGCTGGCGCTGGTGCCGGGCATGCCGGCCGACGTGTTCATCCGCACCGCCGACCGCTCGCTGCTGTCGTATCTGACCAAGCCGCTCACCGACCGGGCGGCGCACGCATTCCGCGAACGCTAAGGCATGATCCGGAAAAGTGCGAAGCGGTTTCCGAAGAGATCATGCCACCCGTCTGGCCTCCGGCCAGACACCCTCCCTATCAAGGGGCGAGATGGCTCCAGGCCGGACGGAGCCATCGGGTCGAAAGCCGTGGCGCGGCCTCACCCGTTGCCTAGCGTGATCCGATCGATCGCGGAGAGATCGTCGTCGGTCAGTTTCCAGGCGATCGCCTTGGCGTTCTGCGCGATCTGCTCGGGCCGGGTGGCGCCAGCAATCACGCTCGCCACCTGCGGTCGCGAAGCCAGCCATGAGAACGCCAGCTCCAGCATGCTGTGGCCGCGCTCGGCGGCGAACGCCTTCAGCTGCTCGACGAGACGGACGTTCTTCTCGGTCGCGTAGCGGTCGCGCAGGCGCGGCGTGGTGGCGAAGCGCGTGCCCGCGGGCGCGTCTGCGCCCGCCGCGTACTTGCCGGTGAGAAGACCGCTGGCGAGCGGGAAGTAGGGCAGGATGCCGAGGTTGTAGGCCTTGGCCGCCGGCTGCAGTTCCTTCTCGATGTCGCGCACCACCAGGCTGTACTCGTCCTGGATCGAGACGAAGCCCGGCACGTTGATGATCTTCGCCGTCAGCGCCGCCTCCGCCACCCGCCAGGCCGGCAGGTTGGAGCAGCCGACGTACCGCACCTTGCCCTGGCGCACGAGGTCGTCGAGCGCGCGCAGCGTCTCGTCGATCGGCGTCAGCGGGTCGTAGGTGTGCTGCTGGTAGAGGTCGATGTAGTCGGTACGCAGCCGCTTCAGGCTGTCCTCGATCGCCTTCATGATGTAGCGGCGCGAGGCGCCCTTCTTCACGCCCTCATCGTCCATCTGCATCGCGAATTTGGTGGCGAGCACGATCTCCTTGCGCTTGTCGCCGAGCACTTCGCCCATCGCGCTCTCGGAGCCGCCGCGATTGCCGTAAATATCGGCGGTATCAAACAGGGTGATGCCGGCGTCGAACGCGGCGTGGATGACCTTGCGGGTGCCTTCGACGTCGAGACGCTGGCCGAAATTGTTGCAGCCGAGACCGACCGCGGACACGCGCAGGCCGGAGCCGCCGAGATTGCGAATTTCCATGATGAGACCCGTTTGTTGTTGGTTATCTGGCACAGGGACGGGCCTATCGTGCGCCGCCTGCCGCCAGAGTTCAATCGGGTATCGGCCAGGCCATGAGGCATGGAGGCGATGAGGCTAACGAATGTCCCCTCATCCTGAGGAGCTTGCGAAGCAAGCGTCTCGAAGGATGAGGCCGCCGCAGAGGCTGCAGCATTCGTTCATGGGGGCAGCGGCCTCATGCTTCGAGATGCGGGTTTCGCCAACCTCTCCCCGCAGGCGGGGAGAGGTGACGTGGGGCGCGAGGGTGGTCGCGAGGGGCGGCGGCAACAGAAGACCGGCACGCCAGACGGCGGAACGTCAGCCCGCGAGCGGAACGACGCGTGCCGTGCGACGGGCCGAGGGCTTGGCCGCCTGACGCAGCGCGGCCTCGCCCGAGGCCTTGCCGGTCGGCAGGATCATGCCGGTGGCGCCGGCGAGTGCGCCCGCGCGCAGTTCGAGGCCGAGCATGCGCTCGCGCTCGAACGGGCCGGGCAGCACCAGGTCCTTGGCTGCCTCGGCCGAGAAGCCGAAGCGCTCATAGTACGGCGCGTCGCCGAGCAGCACGATCGACTCGTAGCCGAGCGCCGCCGCGACGACGATGGCGTGGCGCATCAGCGCAGCGCCAATGCCGAGCGAACGCAGCTTCGGGTCCACCGCCAGCGGGCCGAGCATCAACGATGCCCGGCCGCCGGCGGCGACGTGCCAGAGCCGCAGCGTGCCGACCAGCCGGCCGTGCCGGACCGCCGTGAAGGCGAGGCCTTCGGCGGGCAGCCGCCCGTCGCGGATGCGCTGGCAGGTGCGTGCGAACCGGTTTTCACCGAAGCACAGGTCCAGCAACTGTTCGCGGGCTGCGACATCCGATGCGCGCTCGCGGCGGATCGCGAACGGGGCAGGGGCGACGGATTTCTTCAGGGCGGTCTTCTGCAACGCTTTCATGGCACGTCAGTCCCCGCTCCTTGTTCAGGAGCGTTGTCATCCAAACCGAGGTTGACGGGATGGGAGCCGGCCACCCGGCTCCCCGCTTTCTCCAAAGAGCCGCTGCGACATGCGCAGACCCGGCTCCCATCGTCGCCAGCGCGAGAGGCGCTGAGCTCAGATGTGGTAGGTCTTCAGCGGCGGGATGCCGTTGAAGGCCACCGACGAGTAGGTCGAGGTATACGCCCCGGTGCCCTCGATCAGGATCTTGTCCCCGATCTCCAGCGTGACCGGCAGCGGATACGGCGTCTTCTCGTACAGCACGTCGGCCGAGTCGCAGGTCGGGCCGGCGAGGACGCAAGGCGTCATCTCGGCGCCGTCATGCGGCGTGCGGATGGCGTAGCGGATCGACTCGTCCATCGTCTCGGCGAGGCCGCCGAACTTGCCGATGTCGAGATAGACCCAGCGCACCTCGTCGTCGTCGCTCTTCTTGGAGATCAGAACGACTTCCGCCTCGATAATGCCGGCGTTGCCGACCATGCCGCGGCCCGGTTCGATGATCGTTTCCGGGATCTGGTTGCCGAAGTGTTTGCGCAGCGCCCGGAAGATCGATCGGCCGTAGGTCACCACCGGCGGAACGTCCTTCAGGTACTTGGTCGGGAAGCCGCCGCCGAGGTTAACCATCGACAGGCTGATTCCCCGCTCGGCGCAGTCGCGGAACACGGTCGCCGCCATCGCGAGCGCGCGGTCCCACGCCTTCACCTTGCGCTGCTGCGAACCGACATGGAACGAGATGCCATGCGGCTCCAGCCCGATGCGCTTGGCGAGATCGAGCACCTCGACCGCCATCTCCGGGTCGCAGCCGAACTTCCGCGAGAGCGGCCACTCGGCGCCGGCGCAGTCGTACAGGATGCGGCAGAAAACCTTCGCGCCAGGCGCGGCACGGGCGACCTTCTCGACCTCGGCGGCGCAGTCCACCGCGAACAGGCGGATGCCGAGCGCGTAGGCGCGCGCGATATCGCGCTCCTTCTTGATGGTGTTGCCGAAGGAGATGCGGTCCGCGGTCGCGCCGGCGGCCAGCGCCATCTCGATCTCGGCGACGGTCGCCGTGTCGAAGCAGGAGCCGAGCGAAGCCAGCAGTGCCAGCACTTCCGGCGCCGGGTTTGCCTTCACGGCGTAGAACACCCGGGAGTCCGGCAGGGCCTTGGCGAAGGTGTTGTAGTTCTCGCGCACGACCTCGAGGTCGACGACGAGGCACGGCTCGGTGTCGAGACCATCGTTGCGACGGGTGCGCAGAAACTCGCGAATGCGTTCGGTCATAGCACTCTCCAAAAGGCCCAGCGACGGACCCGTTCAAAGTTGCCTCGGGCGAGATGCTCCGGTCTGTGCCGCACGATGGAGGCGCGACAAGGCCGAAAAATCGAACCCGAACTGTGCTGCCGTGGATTGGATGGGATTTCCCGTCCGCACGCCTGGCAATGAAGGACAAGCCTCTTCGGTAGCCCGCGCCGGCTGGTGGAAAGCCGGTAGAGACCAAAAAAGCCCGCTCCGTCGTTGCTTTAAGTCGCGTCCTCCGTTGAGCGCGGAGTACGCCGGTTCGCCTCCGGCTGCCGATCACGGTTGCAAGAAGGAGGAGCCTTCACGTGTCGCATCGCTGGAGAGCGATGCTCGGGCTTCTCATCCTTGGCGGCTGTCCGGCCTCTTGTCCGGATACCTACCGACCGACACACGACCACAGGCACGTGCGAAATTGGGCAAGCGAGGAGATAAGAGATTTAGACTTGCGGTGCAAGAAATTTTCGCGCAGCCGCGGCGATTTTCCTCAACGTCATCGCGCACTGTTGCGTGAATGCCGCGCGCAGATGAACAGACGTTAAAGTTTTCTCGCAGAGAGGCGTCGCGCAGCGTTGCGCGTTCGTTAAGAGCGACGCGTGAACGGCTCGATGCGCTGCGCGCCGCGCACGAAGCCCACCATGATGATGATGCCGATGACGAACAGCACCGCCTGGATGATCAGCGCGCCAGTGTCGCCGAGTCCGAACAGGATCGCGAGCGCCCAGCCGCCGGCGAACGCGGCGCCGAACACCTCGGCTCCGATCAGGATCGCCGCCGAGACGACGGTGAGCACGCTCGGCCAGTAGATGCGGCGCGGCTGGGAGGCGGTTGGGGTGCTGTTCATGGCGGCGATCTGCCTTCGGCTCCGTTGAGGCCGGCAATCTCTTAGAAAAAGGCCGGTGGATCAAGCGTTAATGCGGGCTCTGTGGCGGAGTTGAGGCACCGAAAAGCCGCATTGGGTGTTATATGGAAGGGTAACAACGAGCCGTTTCAGGACCTATCCGATGTCGAATCCATTGCTGATGCCCTGGCAGACCCCGTTCGAGACGCCGCCGTTCGGCGAGATCAGGCCGGAGCACTTCCTGCCGGCGTTCGAGCAGGCGTTCGCCGACCACACCGCCGAGATCGACGCGATCACCCGCGATCCGGCCGAGCCGGACTTCGACAACACCATCACCGCGCTGGAACGCTCCGGCAAGCTGCTGACCAAGGTGTCCTCGGTGTTCTACGCGCTGGTCTCGGCGCATTCGAACCCGGAGCTGCTGGCGATCGAGAGCGACGTGGCGCTGCGCCAGGCCCGCCACTGGAATCCGATTCTGATGAACGCGGTGCTGTTCATGCGGGTGGCCAAGCTGCACGACAAGCGCGACACGCTGAAGCTGACGGGCGAGCAGAAGCGGCTGCTGGAGCGCACCTATGTCCGCTTCCGCCGGGCCGGCGCGGGGCTCGACGAGGCCGGCAAGGCGCGGATGGCCGAGATCAACGAGCGGCTGGCGCATCTGGCGACCGAATTCAGCCATCATGTACTGGCCGAGGAGCAGGAGTGGAGCCTCGAACTCGGCCCCGGCGACCGCGACGGGCTGTCGGCGCCGTTCATCGCCGCGGCGGAGGCCGCCGGCGCCGAGCGCGGCCAGCCGGGCAAGGCCCTGGTCACTTTGTCGCGCTCCTCGGTGGAGCCGTTCCTGCAGAGCTCGACCCGGCGCGACCTGCGCGAGAAGGTCTACAAGGCCTTCATCGCCCGCGGCGACAATGGCAACGCCAACGACAACAGCGCGATCATCGGCGAGATCCTGGCCTTGCGGGAGGAGAGCGCCAACCTGCTCGGCTACCCGACCTTTGCCGCCTACCGGCTGGAGGATTCGATGGCCAAAACGCCGCAGGCGGTGCGCGAGCTGCTGGAGCGGGTCTGGACGCCGGCGCGGGCGCGGGCGATGGCCGACCGCGACGCGATGCAGGCGATGATCGCCGAGGAGGGCGGCAACTTCACCTTCGCCGCCTGGGACTGGCGTTATTATGCGGAGAAGCTGCGCCAGCGCCGCGCCAATTTCGACGATTCGGCGATCAAGCCGTATCTGACGCTGGACGGCATGATCGCCGCCGCGTTCGACACCGCCAACCGGCTGTTCGGCCTCTCGTTCGAGGAACGGAAGGATGTTCCGGTCTGGCATCCCGACGTGCGCGTCTGGCAGGTGAAGGATACGAGCGGCGCCGATGTCGGCCTGTTCTACGGCGACTACTTCGCCCGCGCCTCGAAGCGCTCCGGCGCCTGGATGACCTCGACCCGCGACCAGCAGACCCTCGACGGCACGGTGACGCCGCTGATCCTCAACGTCTGCAACTTCTCCAAGGGGGCGGACGGCGAGCCGGCGCTGCTGTCGCCGGACGATGCGCGCACCCTGTTCCACGAATTTGGTCACGGCCTGCACGGCCTCTGCTCGAAGGTGGTCTACCCCTCGCTGTCGGGAACCAGCGTGTTCACGGACTTCGTCGAGCTGCCCTCGCAGCTCTACGAGCACTGGCAGGAGCAGCCGCAGGTGCTGCGGCAGTTCGCCCGTCACTATAAGACCGGCGAGCCGCTGCCCGACGAGCTGCTGCAGCGGTTCCTCGCCGCGCGCAAGTTCAACCAGGGTTTCGCGACGGTGGAA
This sequence comes from Afipia sp. P52-10, assembly GCF_000516555.1. Classification (NCBI taxonomy): domain Bacteria; kingdom Pseudomonadati; phylum Pseudomonadota; class Alphaproteobacteria; order Hyphomicrobiales; family Nitrobacteraceae; genus Afipia; species Afipia sp. P52-10. The sequence continues at coordinate 2,364,354 of NZ_AZSJ01000003.1, forward strand.
TATGTCGCCTGCGCGCTGATCGACCTCGAGTTCCACTCGCGGCCGGCCACGGCTGCGCAGAACGTGCGCGCGTTCGAGGCCAAGGAGATGGCCAAGATCGGCATGCCAGAGGAGATCGCGCTGCGGCACCGGCCGACACACTTCAGCCACATCTTCTCCGGTGATCACTATGCTGCGGGCTACTACAGCTACATGTGGTCGGAGGTGATGGATGCGGACGCGTTCGGCGCGTTCGAGGAGGCGGGCGACATCTTCGATGCCGCGACCGCCAAGCGGCTGTTCGATGACATCTATTCCTCAGGTGGATCACGCGATCCTGAAGAGGCCTATATTGCGTTCCGCGGCCGCAAGCCGGAGCCTGAGGCGCTGCTTCGCCGTCGCGGACTGACTGAAGCCCCCGCCGTCGCTGCCTGAACGGAGCCCCGATGCGCCGCCTCGTCCTTCTGCCGCTGATTGCAGCTTTCGCGATCTGGGTGCGCCCGGCTGCGGCGCATCCGCACGTCTGGGTCACCTCGCAGAGCGAATTGGTCTACGGCGCCGACGGCGCGATCACCGGCATCCGCCACACCTGGAAGTTCGACGACATGTTCTCCGCCTACGCGGTGCAGGACATTCAGAACAAGGACAAGGGCGTCTACACCCGCGAGGAACTGGCGCCGCTGGCACAGATCAATGTCGATTCGCTGAAGGAGTTCGACTTCTTCACCTTCGCCAAGGCCGGCAAGACCAAGGAGCAGTTCCTCGAACCGGTCGATTACTTCCTCGAATATAGAGACAGCGCGCTGATCCTGCATTTCACCCTGCCGTTTAAGCAGCCGGTGAAGGCGAAGGAGCTGGCGCTGGAAATCTACGATCCGAGCTATTTCGTCGGTTTCGATCTCGCCGCCACCGATCCGATCAAGCTGGTCGGTGCGCCCGCGAGCTGCAAGGCCGCCGTGCAGCGTCCGGACAGCAAGAGCACCCAGGCGCCGATCAGCGAGCAGAGCTTCCTCGACGGCAACGTCAACTACGGCGCGATGTTCTCCAACAAGATCATGGTGGATTGCCCGTGACGGCAAAACTCTGTGTGGGCCTGCGGCACGCCGCATGGTTGGCCGCCGCCGTCGTCGTGCTGGCTGCATTCGACGGCGCCCTGCATCTCGTGTCCGCCCAGGTGACGCCGTTCGGCGGCCGACCCACCACGCCGCCGCCGCAGGAGGCAGGCGGGGTGATCGGCTGGATCCTCGCCAAGCAGGCGGAGTTCTACCGCGCGCTTTCTGGCACCATTCGCGCGGCGAAGACCGACGGCAGCGCGCTGTGGACGCTGATCGGCATCTCGTTTGCCTACGGCGTGTTCCATGCCGCTGGCCCAGGCCACGGCAAGGCGGTGATCTCGTCCTATCTTGTCGCCAACGAGGAGACCGCACGGCGCGGCATCGTGCTGTCGTTCGTCTCGGCGATGCTGCAGGCAGTGGTGGCGGTGCTGATCGTCGGCATCGGCGCTTGGCTGCTCGGCGCCACCGCGCGCACGCTCTGCAGCACCGAACGCATCATCGAGATCGTCAGCTACGGATTGATCGCGGTGCTCGGCGCCTGGCTGGTGTTCACCAAAGGGCGCGGCCTGCTGCGCACGCTGCCGGCCTTCGGCGCGGCACCAGCGCCGGCGCTCGCGCACGCGGCCGCCGGCGGCCACGATCACGGCCACCGCCACCACGGTCATGATCATGGGCACGGCCATGCCCACCACGATCACACGCATCATGCTCATGCGCATGATCATCGGCATGATCACCACGACCACACGCACGGTCACGCGCCCGGCCATGCGCATGCCGCGCACAATCCGGCGCATGGCGCGCCCGGTCACGTCCATGACGAACATTGCGGCCACAACCATGGCCCCGATCCGAGTGAACTGGCTGGTCCCGGCGGCTGGTCGCGCGGCCTGGGAGCGATTTTCGCAGTCGGTCTGCGGCCCTGCTCGGGGGCGATCCTGGTGCTGGTGTTCGCGCTGGCGCAGGGACTGTTCTATGCCGGGATCGCTGCGACCTTCGCGATGGGCGTCGGCACCGCGCTGACGGTCGCGGCGATCGCCGTGGTCGCGGTCAGCGCCAAGGGGCTCGCCCGCCGCCTGACCGCGCATCGTGATGGTCTGGGCGCGGTGGTGCTGCGCGGTCTTGAATTCGCCGCCGCTTGCGTGGTGCTGTTCTTCGGCACCGGGTTGCTTTTGGGCTATCTCGCGGCGGAACGGACGGTCTGCTTCTGATCCGCCGCAGGCGTCGCGCGGGACGACGACCGCCTCGCGAGGACGGGCGAGATCAAGTCGGGGCAAGCCGATGGCGTTCGCGATCAAGGCCGGTATTGACGATCCGCGCGCCAGGACCTTTGCGTTCACCGCGCAGAAGACGATGTATAGCGGCAAGCATATCGCCAAGGGCGGCGTCATCTTCCTGTTCGCGAGCGAGAACGAAGGCGGTCAAGGCCTGATCGCGCGCGGCGTGGTCACTCCGGCCGAGGCCCCGCAGACCCGGCATCGCCCGTCAGACGCCGCGGGTGAGCATCACGGCCGCGCGCGCGGCGCTGGCGAAGCGGCGGCTGGGACGCAAGGAGCTCAAGCCGTTTGCTGATTGGAATGACGGCCAGCCGGAAACCGAACTCAACTTCAAGTTCTACCGTCAGGCGACGGACAAGATCGTCGGCCTCTCGCCAGGCGCGGCCGCGTTGCTCGCGACGTTTTTCTGAGAGCCTGGCCTCTTCAAGCCAGCCGCGTATGAGCCGTATCGGCGTGCGGCACTCGCTCAGCCGTGGGCATTTGGTGCGGCACAGTGAATAAATGATCTTAGAATAACTTGACAGTCGGGGGGCGACAGGCGAAGGCACCGCCACCATGAGCGCCGATACGCCTGCTATGCCGAACATCGGACCCGCGCGCGCGGAGCGCGTCGGCGTGCTGCTGGTCAACCTCGGCACCCCGGATACCGCCGACGCCCGGGGCGTGCGAGTCTACCTGCGTGAATTTCTGTCCGACGCCCGGGTGATCGAGGATCAGGGGCTGCTCTGGAAGCTGATCCTCAACGGCATCATCCTCGTGGTGCGGCCGCGTCGCAAGGCGCTCGACTACCAGAAGATCTGGAACATCGAGAAGAACGAGTCGCCGCTCAAGACCATCACCCGCGCCCAGGCCGAGAAGCTCGCAGCCTCGCTCGCAGACTCGCAGGTGGTGGTCGATTGGGGAATGCGCTACGGCAACCCGTCGATCCGCGCGCGGATGGAGGCGCTGGCGGCGCAGGGCTGCAAACGCATCCTGGTGGTGCCGCTCTATCCGCAGTATTCGGCGGCGACCACCGCCACCGTCTGCGACGAGGTTTCGCGGGTGCTGCAGAGCATGCGTGCGCAGCCGGCGGTGCGGTTCGCGCCGGCCTATCCGGTGGACGCGACCTACATCGATGCGCTCGCCGCCTCGATCACCGCGCATCTGGCGACGCTGCCGTTCAAGCCGGAGCTGATCGTCGCCTCGTTCCACGGCATGCCGCAGAAATATGTCGATCTCGGCGATCCCTATTACGAGCAGTGCGTCGCGACCACCGAAGCGCTGCGCACCAAGCTCGGGCTCGGCATCGAAGACTTGCAACTGACGTTCCAGTCGCGCTTCGGCAACGACGAATGGCTGCAGCCCTACACCGACAAGACCATCGCAGGCCTGGCCAAATCCGGCATCCGCAGGATCGCGGTTGTGACGCCGGGGTTCGCGGCGGACTGCCTTGAGACGCTGGAGGAGATCGCGCAGGAGAATGCCGAGATCTTCAAGCACAACGGCGGCGAGCAGTTCGCCTTCATTCCTTGCCTGAACGACAGCGACGGCGGCATGGACGTGATTCGTCAGCTGGTGATGCGCGAGCTGCAGGGTTGGATCTGATACCGGGACTGCCTCCGATCGAGGCTGGGGTCGGGTCGCCCTCCGGCCGCGCGACGGTCTTCGCAGACAGGTCAAAAACTCCGTCGCTGTCTTGTGCGCTGTCTCCGTTCTCCATGCGCCGCTTGAGTCTGCAAGGTGCCAAAGCCGGCTGCCGCTTACATCTATTCTTGTTGCCAAACCTTCGGCGCGGCACTGACGTCCGCATCGAACCTGAAGCGGTGACTGGCCGACCAACGCCAAGCCCATTAAAGGAGAGCCGCCCATGGCATGGCGGCATGCGCATAACGCGAAACGGGTTGCCCACTGCAACGCCGTGTTCCACACTCGCCTGCGGCAGGGAGACGAACCAATGTCGGGCTTTGACATCTTTGTGATCATTCTGGTGCTGCTGGCGATCCTGACGCTGTTCGCAGGCGTCAAGACAGTGTCGCAGGGCTACAACTGGACGATCGAGCGGTTCGGCCGCTACACGCGGACGCTGCATCCCGGCCTCAACCTGATCATTCCGTTCTTCGATCGCGTCGGCCGCAAGATCAACATCATGGAGCAGGTGATCGACGTGCCGCAGCAGGAGGTCATCACCAAGGACAACGCCACTATCACCGTGGACGGCGTGGCGTTCTTCCAGGTGTTCGATGCGGCAAAGGCGAGCTACGAGGTGGCGAATCTGAACCAGGCGATCGTCACGCTAACGATGACCAACATCCGTTCGGTGATGGGCTCGATGGATCTCGACCAGGTGCTGTCGCACCGCGACGAGATTAACGAGCGGCTGTTGCGCGTGGTCGACGCGGCGGTCTCGCCCTGGGGCGTGAAGGTCAATCGTATCGAGATCAAGGACATCGTGCCGCCGACCGATCTGGTGGAAGCGATGGCGCGACAGATGAAGGCCGAGCGCGTCAAGCGCGCCGACATCCTGCAGGCGGAAGGCCAGCGCCAGTCGGAGATCCTGCGCGCCGAGGGCGAAAAGCAGGCGCAGATCCTGCAAGCCGAAGGCCGTAGAGAGGCCGCGTTCCGCGACGCTGAGGCCCGCGAGCGCGCCGCCGAGGCCGAAGCGAAGGCGACGCAGATGGTGTCCGAGGCGATCGGCAAGGGCGACGTGTCGGCGCTCAACTACTTCATCGCCGACCGCTACATCAAGGCGTTCGGCGAAATCGCCCGCTCGCCGAACCAGAAGATCGTGATGCTGCCGATCGAGGCGACCAGCGTGCTGGGCTCGCTTGCCGGCATCAGCGAAATCGCCAAGGCGACGTTCGGCGGCGAAGGGGCGGGCGTCGCATCGGCGGCGCGGCGCAGCAGCGGCACGGTGCCGAATGCGGGCGGGCCACCGCAGGCGGGGTAACGGACGAATTCGATGGAGATGGAACGAAGCGGATGATGTGGGACATTCTGGTCAAGCTGGGCACCTGGAACTGGTTGATCCTCGGCTTGATGCTGTTGGCGCTGGAACTGCTGGCGCCGGGGGTCTTCCTGATGTGGCTCGGGCTCGCGGCGCTGCTGGTCGGCGTGGTCTCGCTGATCGTCAACTGGATGTGGCAGGTGCAGGTGATTGCGTTCGCGGCGTTCGCGCTTGCCGCGGTGCCGCTGTGGCGGCGCGTGGCCGCACGCAATGTCGCCGGTCCCGACAGTGCATTCCTCAATCGACGTGCCGATGCGCTGGTCGGTCGCGTGTTCACGCTGGAGAAGCCGATCGTCGATGGCAGCGGCACGGTGCGGATCGACGATACCGTGTGGCGCGTGAACGGCCCTGACGCTCCGGCGGGAAGCCGCGTCAAGGTGGTGCGTGCCGACGGCGCCAGCCTGTCGGTGGAAGCGGCGGCGGGCTGATCCTGCCGTTCTCGTCCTCCTCTGCCGATGGGGAAGCTATCGTCGCGGTCGCATCAATCCAAGGCGATCACACTCTAAGATCCGACACGACCCTCATGGTGAAGAGCGCGGAGCGCGTCTCGAACCATGAGGCCCAGGGGCCGGCCTCATCCTTCGAGACGGCGCTATGCGCCTCCTCAGGACGAGGAACGCGCGCCATTTTTTTGGGGTGCGTTCTCACGCGAACCGGTGCCCGTCCCGGATTAAGTCCGGGACAAATCGACAATGCTTTAGCCCGGCAGGCCAAAATAGCGGGCAGCGGCGGCGACGCCCATGCCGGTGATCACGGCGACGAAGTCGCTGCGCGTCAGCCACATCGAGGCCATCGCCGAGGTCACCGCGAGCGCTGCGACCGCGCCGCCCTGGACCACGACCGGCAGCACGGCGGCGGCGATGATCGAACCGGGCAGGGCGTCCAGCATGCGCTTGATCCGCGGCGTCACCGGCACGAAGCCCATCAGCCAGAAGCCGGCGCTGCGCAGCAGGATGGTGACGAGCGCCATCACGGCCACGACGATCATCACGTCGGTTCGCATCAGCTCAGCCATCCGCGCGCTCCTCGCCGAGGAAGCCCGCGCTGAGCGAGCCGACGACGGCGCCCGCGAGGATGAACCAGTAGCCCGGCACGAGCTGGTTGACGGCGAGCGCGACCAGGCCCGCGATCACCCATGGGATCGCCCGCCGCCCCCCGCGATAGTTCGGGATCAAAAGCGCCGCGAAGAATGCGGGCATCAGGAGATCGATGCCGTAGGTCTTCGGATTGGCGATTCGCTCGGCGAGCAGGTAGCCTGGGATTGCCGCGAACGTCCACGAGAAATAAGACAGGACATGGCCGCCGAGGAAGTACGATGCATCGGCGCCGCCGGCTTCGCGATAGCGCATCGACAGCAGCCAGCCGGCATCTGTGATGATCGTCAGCGGCGGATACACCTGCCAGCCCGGCAGCGAGCCGAGCCAGGGCCTAAGCGAGGCGCCCATCAGGAAGAAGCGGACGTTGATCGTCGCCGTCACCAGCATCAGCGCGGCGACGGTCGAGGGCGTCAGCACGTCGGGCCAGGCTTGCACCGCGACGAACTGCGACATGCCGGCATAGACGATGCCGGTCATCGTCACCGCCTCGATCAACGTGAAGCCCTTCTGCGCGGCGAGCGCGCCGAACGCCATGCCGAACACGAACTGGCCGGGCAGCAGCGGCGCCATCGCGCGCGCGCCCAGCACCAGCCCGGCGCGGGACCAGTAGGCGGGACGCGGCTCCAAGCCGGCGGCGGACTCCCTCTCCGGACGCGTTGCCGACGAGTCCGGTCTCGGAGCTTTGTGAGAGGGCATGATGACGCTGCTTCAACCGGTTTGCTCCACCGAAGTCAACGCGACATTCGGAGGGGCCGTGTTGCATGCGGCGCGGGTGCTGACCGAAGGCTCTGCGTGCGCGATGGAACGATCGCGCGATGATCGATAGGGGTTACGATCACTTTGCCGTCATTCCTTGTCGAGATCATGACCTTGCGGCGGGTTCATGCCGCCGGCTCACGTCTCGGCGCTCGGATGCCAGCGCGGTGCATAGCCGCGTGCCAGGACTTGGGCGATCGACGGCGGCGTCAGCATCGCGACGGTCCGCCCGCGCGGGCGCGGCCGCCGCTCGGTGTAACCCTGCGGCGTCCAGCGCAGGAGTTCAACACCCCTCACCGCGAACGCATCGGTTCCCGAGAAGGTGATGAAGACGCCATCCGGCAGATGGTCGAGGGTGCGCCGGTGCAGCCGCTTGGCGCGGCCGTCGAGTCGCTCGGCATGCAGGACGTCGTCCATCGCCGGCGCGCTGGCGCGCTCGGCATGGCCGGAGAATTTCTGCGCGAAGTCGGTCGCCTCGGCGCGACGGCATTCGAAGCAGGGGCGGTGGCCTGCGGCCAGCGCGGTCGGCTCGTCGAGGAAGAACAGCTCGGTGTAATAGCGGCCCCAGACGTCGCGCTGCCGGCCTTTGAAGTCGAGCACGCAGCAGATCCACATGCGCGAGACATGGCGGCGGCGCGACAGGGTCTTGTCGTCGCGATGAAACCTGCCGCCGCGGTTGCCGAACAGCGTGCCGCGCGCTTCGACCGCGAGCAGCTCTCCGAACGGATCGACGCGGTTTTGCAGCGGCATGATGCAACACCCTAGGGCGTGACGGTGCTGACGTTTGGTTGCGGCTTCTGCCTCATCCCGCGAGAGGCTTGCTGCGCAAGCTTCTCAGGGCCCGTATAAGGAGGTAGGGCATCTGCCGCTCTCTCAGGCATCATGCGCGGGTTTGACCCGCGCATCCACCTCTTGGCGCTTCACGTCGTTTTGGCGCTTCATGTCTTTGAGCATCGTCTCGCAAGAAACGTCTCGCAAGAGAAAACGTGAAGCGAGCCTCGTGGTTCGAGACGCAGCGCTTGTTGGGGCATGATCCGAAACTCGCTTCGTTCGTTTCGGGATCATGCTCGCGCCGCTCCTCACCTGAGGTGAAACGCTCCCTGGGTGGCCGGCGCCACCCGGTTTCCGCTGTTACTTCTTCTGGCGCTCGGCGAAGGTGACGCCGGCCTTCATCTTATGGGTCAGCGGCGCTTCGACGATCTGCACGGTAACCGCATCGAGCGGCGCGCCGGTGTTCTTCACCACCGCGTTGGAGATATCCAGCATCAGCTGCTTCTTCTGCTCGTCGCTGCGGCCAGCGGCCATGTAGACTTGAACTTCAGGCATCGGTCTCTCCCTGGTTGAAATCGTGCGGGCGCATCTCAGCCCCACGTCACATTGTGACGTGCGAGCACCTCGCGCACCTTAGCGACCAGCTCGTCCTCCTTGCAGGAAAACTGTGCGGGACGCGTCTCGCGCCATTCCTGGTTGGAGGCGATGGCGGCGGCCGCCTTCGCGCCCTCGATCAGGTCCTTGATCTGCACCTCGCCGCGAGCCTTCTCGTCGGTGCCTTGGATGATCGCGCAGGGCGCGTTGCGGCGGTCAGCATATTTGAGCTGGTTGCCCATGTTCTTCGGGTTGCCGAGATAGAGTTCGGCGCGGATTTTCGCGTTGCGCAGCGTCGTGACGAACGCCTGGTAGTCGGCGAGGCGGTCCTTGTCGAACACGGTGACAACCACGGGGCCGAACACCGCGCTATCGTCGAGCTTGCCGAGCATGGTCAGCGCCGCCTGCAGGCGCGAGACGCCGATCGAGAAGCCGGTTGCCGGCACCGGCTCGCCGCGGAAGCGCGAGACCAGGCCGTCGTAGCGGCCGCCGCCGCCGACCGAGCCGAACCGCACCGGGCGGCCCTTCTCGTCCTTGGTGTCGAGCAGCAGCTCAACCTCGTAGACGGGACCCGTGTAGTATTCGAGGCCGCGCACCACCGACGGGTCGATGCGGATGCGGCCGTCGTCGTAGCCGGCGCTGGCGATCAGGTCTGCGATCGCGCGCAACTCGCCGGCCCCTTCGCCGCCGATGGCGGTGCCGGACAGCGTCAGCAGCTTGGCGACGACATCGGCGTTCGGTCCGCTTTGCGGCGAGGTCGATGCCAGCACGCGATCGATCGCGGCATCATCGAGGCCCGCACCTTTGGTGAAGTCGCCCTTGCCTTCCTCGCCGCCGTCCCAGCGGCCGGGGCCGAGCAGCTTGCGAATCTCGGCGGCGGGAAACTTGTCCTGCTTGTCGATCGCGCGCAGCACGGTGAGCTTGCGCACCGGATCGTCGGCGAGGCCGATCTGTTCCAGGACGCCGTCGAGCACCTTGCGGTTGTTGACCTTCACCACATAGCTGCCACGCGGAATCCCGAGCGCTTCCATGGTGTCGGCCGCCATCATGCAGATCTCGGCATCCGCCGCCGACGAGCCGGAGCCGACCGTGTCGGCATCGAACTGCATGAACTGGCGGAAGCGGCCAGGGCCAGGCTTCTCGTTGCGGTAGACGTAGCCGAAGCGATAGCTGCGGTAGGGCTTCGGCAGCGCCTCGAAGTTCTCGGCGACATAGCGGGCGAGCGGCGCGGTCAGGTCGTAGCGCAGGCTGAGCCACTGCTCGTCGTCGTCCTGGAACGAGAACACGCCTTCGTTCGGGCGGTCCTGGTCGGGCAGGAACTTGCCGAGCGCGTCGGTGTATTCGATCGACGGCGTTTCCACCGGCTCGAAGCCATAGCGTTCGTAGACCTCGCGGATGGTTTCGGCCATGCGCCGGGTGGCCGCGATCTCGGCCGGGCCGCGATCCTGCAGGCCGCGCGGCAGCCGGGCTTTCAGCTTCTGGGGTTTCTTCGGCTTCTTGTCGGACATGGCCGGGTGTTATCAGCCGACCTTGGCGACAGCAAGCCGCCTTCCGGGTGGCGCGTGCCGGGCCCTAATAAACGAGCACGGCCCCGTCGCAGCGAATTCCCGTCACCCAGACGTCGGCCTGGCCGAGGCTGACGCCGAGTGCCGACAAGACGGTGTTGAGCAAGGTGTCCACCGGCGCGATCACCAAGGCCAGGGCGTTCGCCACCGTGTCGAGCAGTCCTGGAATCGGCAGGCCGAGGCCAATCAGCGTGATCTTCAGGTCGAGGTCGCCGAGCAGGGTGGTGATGAGTGAGCCGAGGAACGAGCTCGTGCTCACCGTCTTCTTGGTCTGCGCCTGGATATCGGAATAGCTGAAGGTGACGTTCTGTGGGCTCTGGTTGGCGATTGCCGCATGGGCGCGGCCGGTGACGGAGATCAATGGCAGTTGCAGGATCGTCGCCGGGCCCGGATTGGGCGCGCTGGTGAAGTTCTTCATCTGCGCCGGCGTCACCGCGCCGATCCAGGCATCGACCACGCCCGGCGTCACACCGAGCTGCACCGTCGAGGTCGAGACGTTCGGGTAGCCGCAGGTCACCTGGTTGAGGGTCGCGGTCGCGGCCGCCACCTCGACATAGACCGGCAGGTTGAGGCCGACGAGGCCGAGCAGGTTGAGCAACTGGATGTTGAGATAGACGCGGGTCTGCGCGGTGTGCACGCTGGCGCCGGCGGCGCCGACCGCGATCCAGCTCGAGCCCTGCGGCCGTTCGCCGACAGTCGCCGTCAGTTGCACGCTGGCGATATTGGGCAGACCGAGGTTGACGTTGGTTGCGATCTGGTTGGTGCCGTTGGCGATCTGGGCGGTGGCCGAGAGCAGGTCGAACACGCTGAGCGATACGCCGACCCTGGGCTTCTGACCGACCTGCATTCCGGAATACGGTCCCGGATTGATCAGCGAGCCGATATTGATCTTGGCGGTAGTGCCGTTGACCGCCTGCACGACGCTGTCGAGCGTGGTGGAGACAAGATTGCTGCCGTTCGCCGTGCGCAGCGCCTGCAGCACGTCCGGTAGTTTGATGTTGTTGGTGAGCAGGTCGCCGTAGCTCAGCGCGGTGACGCCGATCTTGGTCGCCAGTGCGCTCATGAAATCGAACGCGTCGATCTGGGTGCTGAGCAGGTTTTGATAGTCCACCGCCGACAGCGACAAGGTGGTGCCGAGCATGTTCCCCAGAATCGCGTTGAGCAGGCCGTTGTTGACCGAGGCAAGCCGCGTTCCGATCGCGAAGGAGGCGAGGCCGGTGGTGGTCGCGGTCGCGGTGGTACGGATGTTGAAGGTGTCGCTGCCGGTGATCACCTTGCCGAACACCAGTGGCGATTGCGACTGCATCGTCACGCGCACCGCGTTGGCATTCGTGCCGGTGGAGGGGGTGAAGCGTGCGGCCGGCGCCACCGCCGGGTTGGCGACGTAGACGCCGCGCTCGACCGAGACCACCGCGTTGGCGGCGTAGCTGTTCTTGGTGGCGGCTGCGGTCGCTGCGGCCGCGGCGTTGTTGATGTCGGCGGCCGCGACCAGCGCGGCGAGATCGGTCGTGCTCTGCAGCTTGCGGCGGTCGGTGAAGACCTTGCCGATATCGATGCCGAGCGCCGCGCAGCCGAGCGCCATGCTGATGCTGGCGGCGGAGAACAGCGCAATGTTGCCGCGCTGGTCACCAAGGAAATTCCGAATGAGCCCCTGCATCCGCGTGCTCCTTCAATAGCCGCCGCGCGGGATCGCTGCCGATCGAGAGATCTGCGAGGACGGCGCGGGGACGAAAGCGGGAAGCGAGAAGATGAACATGCCGGAGGCGTTGTAGGTGACGGTCACCAGGAACACGTTGGCGTCGGAGGAGGATGTCGCCGCGTTGACCGCGAGGTTGGCGGGCACGATCAGCGGATAGGCGGAGGCGTTGCTGGTGACATAGGACTTGGCGAGATTGGAGCGCTCGGTCTCCGACAAGCCTGCGATCGACGACCGCGCTGCTTCCGCCGCAAGCTGCTGCACGCCATGCACGACGGCGAGGTAGGAGCCGTACACCACGATGCCGAACACCATGGCGAGGAACAGCGGCATCACCAGCGCGAACTCGACTGCCGAGGTGCCGCGCCCGCAGCAACGGAATGAGGAGAGCGATTTTGTGAGGCGTTTCATCATCTTCAGGCGCCTTGTCGTCAGGCCTTTCACGGCAGCGATGACAGCACGCAACCTTTAAGTGTGTGTAAAGTTGATTGACAACTCTAGATAGTAGAATGGTGCGGTCGCTCATCAGGACAATTGCGCATGCAGAGAGCGGCTGGGACGAGGCTCACGCCGCCTGGCAGGTGGCCGAACGATCGCGAAACGATGCGATCGCGGCCGATGGAGTCTCTCTCGGGCGTTTACAGCGCAGGCCGATCCCAGTAGGAGTTGTGGCGATGACTCAGGCCATGACCAAACCGACCACCACGAAAACGACCCGTCTCGGCGGGGCGTGGACGGGTGCGCGCGAGGTCTGAAGGCGAGCATCTGGACAGAGCCCCGCGGTCGCGCGGGGCAAACGTCTCACCTGAGATCGATCGATCCCTGCGCCTCCGCCTCATTAGGAGACGCAAACCATGAATTCAAGATTTTCACCTTTCCGGCCGCTCCATGTCGGCATCGTTGGTGCGGCCGGCCTTGTCGGCGGCATGATGCGCGAGCTGCTGGCGGAGCGGCGGTTTCCGATCGCCTCGCTGCGCCTGTTCGCCTCGGCGCGATCGGCGGGCGTCACGCTTCCTTGGAGCGGCGGCACAGTTGCGGTCGAGGACGCGGAGACCGCGAACTATGCCGGGCTCGACATCGTGTTCTTCTCCGCGGGCGGCGCGGCCTCGCTGGCGCTCGCGCCGCGAGTGGCGGCAGCGGGCGCGCTGGTGATCGACAACTCGTCGGCCTGGCGCGGCGATCCGCAGGTGCCGCTGGTGGTCGCCGAGGTCAATCCGCACGCCTTGGCTTCGATCCCGAAGGGCATCGTCGCCAACCCGAACTGCACGACCATGGCGGGCATGCCGGTGCTGAAGCCGCTGCATGCAGCCGCGGGTCTGAAGCGGCTGGTGGTCAGCACCTACCAGGCCGCCTCCGGCGCGGGCGCCGCCGGCATCCGCGAGCTGGCCGCCCAGCTTGCTGCACCGGGCCAAGCGGCGGAGCAACTCGCCTATCATGGTGACGCAGTGGCGCTGCCCGCGCCCGCCAAGTGGCCGGTGCCGCTCGGTTTCAACGTGGTGCCGCTGAACTATCGGCTGGTCGAGGATGGCTACACCGAGGAGGAGGTGAAGCTGCGCGACGAGACGCGGAAGATCCTCGAGATTCCGGAGCTGCCTGTGGCGGGAACCTGCGTGCGGGTGCCGGTCTTCACCAGCCATTCGCTGTCGATCAACGCCGAATTCGAACGTCCGCTGCCGGTCGCGGAGGCTATCGCGATCCTCGCGGGGGCGCCGGGTGTGGTGCTGGCCGATGTTCCGAACCCGCTGGCGGCCACGGGGCAGGATCCAGTGTTCGTCGGCCGCATCCGCCGCGATCCGACCGTGACGCACGGTCTGGCGATGTTCGTCACCGGGGATAACCTGCGCAAGGGCGCCGCCCTCAACGCGGTGCAGATCGCCGAAGCGATGCTGTCCCGCGCGGATACCAGGCGCGCCGGTGCGGCATGAGTATGCGGCCGTGCCGCGGCCGGCTTTTCCGGTCGCGGTGCGGTGCCGCCGCCAGCAGGGCTTTGGCCCGCGGGTTTTGCACAGTCTGCGGCAACGCGCGCGCCGCAGGGCGATGGGCATCGTGCGGCGCAGGCGAAGCTGATAATCTCACGTTCAAATCGCCGCGGAGCACCCCGGAGCATACCCATGAACATCAAGACCGACATCCGTCCCGCCGCCGTTGTGCCGAACGACCTGTCCGCCTTCTGGATGCCGTTCACCGCCAACCGCGCCTTCAAGAAGTCGCCGCGCATGCTCGCCGGTGCCAAGGACATGCATTATTTCGCCGCCGACGGGCGCGCGCTGATCGATGCCGCGGCCGGCATGTGGTGTACCAACGCCGGGCACGGCCGCGCGGCCATCACCGCCGCCTTGCAGGCGCAGGCGGGGACGGTCGATTACGTGCCGCCGTTCCAGTTCGGCTATCCGCCGGCGTTCGAACTGGCGAGCCGCATCGCGGCGCTGGCGCCGAACGATCTCAATCACGTCTTCTTCTGCAACTCCGGCTCGGAGTCGGTCGACACCGCGCTGAAGATCGCGCTCGCCTATCAGCAATTGCGCGGCGAGGGCACCCGCACCCGCCTGATCGGGCGCGAGCGCGGCTATCATGGCGTCGGCTTCGGTGGCATCTCGGTCGGCGGCATCGTCACCAACCGCCGCATGTTCGGGACACTGCTGACCGGTGTCGATCATCTGCCGGCGACCTATGATCGCGCGAAGCAGGCCTTCACCAAGGGCGAGCCGGACTATGGCGCGCACTTCGCCGACGAACTGGAGCGCATCGTCGCCCTGCATGGGGCGAGCACGATCGCCGCCGTCATTGTCGAACCGATGGCGGGCTCGACCGGCGTGCTGCCGCCGCCGAAGGGCTATCTGCAGCGACTGCGCGAGATCACGCAGAAGCACGGCATCCTGTTGATCTTCGACGAGGTGATCACCGGGTTCGGTCGGCTCGGCGCTGCGTTCGCTGCCGAACGCTACGGCGTGACGCCGGACATGATCACGTTCGCCAAGGGCGTGACCAACGGGGCCGCGCCAATGGGCGGCGTGATCGTGCGCGATGCCGTCCATGACGCGTTCATGACGGGACCCGAGCATGTCATCGAGCTGTTTCATGGCTATACCTATTCGGCGCATCCGTTGGCCTGTGCGGCGGGTCTTGCGACCCTCGACATCTACCGCGACGAGAACCTGTTCGCGCGGGCGAAGGCGCTCGAGCCGACCTTCGCCGACGCGGTGATGACGCTGCGCACGCAGCCGAACGTGGTGGACATCCGTACCATCGGCCTGACGGCGGCGATCGATCTCTCACCGCGCGATGGCGCGCCGGGCCAGCGCGGCGTCGATGCGCTCGCGACGGCATTCCACGACTGCGACATCGTCGTCCGCGTCACCGGCGACACCATCGCGCTGACGCCGCCGCTGATCATTTCCGAGGACCAGATCGGCGAGGTGGTCGAGAAGGTGGCGAAGGTGATCCGCGCGGTGGCCTGAGGGCTGGCGCCAAGGCTCGACCCGGGCTTTGGCGCCGCAGGTCGTGTCGTGAAGCGGTTGCGCCGCCTGTGGTTTATGGAAAAGAGTGGTTCATGCCGAATCACCGGCAGTGTTAGGGTTATTGCTCCGAGGCAGGGCGTTCACGGTCCATGATCCGCTTTTCGACGATCTTCATCGGCGTCTGTATGGTGCTGATCGCCGCCTCGCTCGGTCTCGTGGTTTACGCGGTGGCGGGCCTGCGGCCGCTCGACGCGGGCCTGGTGGCGCTGACGGCGCTGGCGATCCTCATCCTCTACAACGCGGTGTCGATGCGCCTGCGCGACCGGCCCGACTACGGCAGCCAGATCGCCGACCTGTCGCACGGCACCGCCGAGCTCGCCCGCCAGGTGGCCGAGTTCGGACGCAGATTGCACACGGTGGAAGCCAAACTCGCTGCGGGCGGGAATGCCGACCGCCAGGTCGGTCCGTTGCGCGAGGAGATCGCCGAGCTCGGCAACCTGATGAAGCAGCTCGCGGTCTCCGTCGCTGCGCACGAGGACTTGCTGCATTCCGACCACCCAGTCCAGGGCGATCCGGCCCCGCAGCCCGTCGGGGGAGCCGCCGTCGCGCCGATAGCTGCGGCCGCATCGCTCGCCTCCGCCGTGCCGCCGGTTGCTGCGGTCGGCGATCCCCCAGTGTCACAACACCAGCCTTTGCAGGCCGAGCGGGCGCCAGCACCGGTTGCTGTCCTGCCGGCGGACGACCCGAAGATCGTCGGTGCGGTGCATGGCGCGGTCGAAGCCAACCGCATCGACCTGCACCTGCAGCCGATGGTGACGCTGCCGCAGCGCAAGGTCCGCTATTACGAGGCGATGGCGCGGTTGCGCGGTGCCGACGACGCGGTGATCGCGGCGGGCGATTTCGTCGCGGCCGCCGAGCGCGCCGGGGTGATGCCGCGCATCGACGAGGCGGTGCTGCTGCGCTGCGTGCAGGTGCTGCGGCGGCTGATGCTGCGCAACAAGGACATCGGTCTGTTCTGCAACATCTCGGCCACCACCTTGCGTGACAACGAGGTGTTCGCCCGTTGTCTCGACTTTCTCGATGCCAACCGGGCGCTGGCGCCGATGCTGATCCTGGAGATCAAGCAGAGCACGCTGCGCAACCTGACCCCGCTGGAAAGCGAGCATCTGGCGGCGCTGGCGCAGCGCGGCTTCCGCTTCTCGATCGACAACGTGACCGATTTGCGGTTCGAGCCGCGCGAGCTGGCCGACCGCAGCGTGCGTTTCGTCAAGGTGCCCGCGGCGCTGCTGCTCGATCCGAGCCGCGCCACCGACATCCATCCATCCGACCTGTCCGACATGTTCGGGCGTTTCGGCATCGATCTGGTCGCCGAGCGGATCGAAGGCGAGCGGGCGGTGGTGGACCTGCTCGACTACGACGTGCGCTACGGGCAGGGGTTCCTGTTCGCGCCGCCGCGTCCGCTGCGGGCCGAGGCCACCGCGCCGCTGCCGGCAGCCCCATTGCCGACCGCCCCATTGCCTCCAGCGGCGGCAGATGCGACAAGCGCCGCCGCGCCGGCCGCCATCGCGGTCAATCCCCCACCGCAGCCGACGCGGCTGCAGGGCGTTGCCGCGCTGTTGCGCCGCACCGCCGGATCGAATTGATCTGTTCAAGGCATGACCGAGACGACCTTCACCCGCCACCTGCGCGACGTTATCGACGGCGTCGATGTGATCCTCTCCGATATCTGGGGCGTCGTGCACAACGGCCTCGAAGCCTGGCCCGATGCGTGCGCGGCGCTGACCAAGTTCCGCCAGCGCGGCGGCAAGGTGGTGCTGATCACCAATGCGCCGCGTCCGGCGCCCTCCGTGCAGCGGATGCTGCGGCGGCTGCATGTCGCCGACGACGTGTATGATGCGATCGTCTCTTCCGGCGATCTGACGCGCAGCTATATCGAGGAGCATCGCAGCCAAACCGTGTTTCACATCGGCCCCGAGCGTGACCATTCGCTGTTCGAGGGATTCGGCGTCCGTTTCGGCGACGTCGAAAGCGCCGACTACATCGTCTGCAGCGGCCTGTTCGACGACGAGACCGAGACCGCCGAGGATTATCGCGCGACGCTGACCTGCGCCCGCGAGCGTGATCTGTTCTTCGTCTGCGCTAACCCGGACATCGTGGTCGAGCGCGGTGAGAAGCTGATTTTCTGCGCGGGCGCGCTGGCCGAGCTTTATGCGAGCCTCGGCGGCAAGGTGCTGTTCGCAGGCAAGCCGCATCCGCCGATCTATCAGCGGGCGTTACGGCTCGCGGCTGAGGCCGGTGCTACGGCGGTGACGCCGGCGCATGTGCTGACGATCGGCGATTCGGTGCGGACGGATTTAGAGGGCGCGAATGGCGGCGGCTTCCGCTGCGTGTTCGTCACCTCGGGCATCCACGCCAATGAACTCGGCGAGCGCGCCAATCCGGATGCGGAGTCGGTGGCGAAGCTGTTCAAGGGCGCGAGCAAGCCGCCGTTCGCGGTCACGCCGAAGCTGATGTGGTGAGGTGCGGGCTGAGGCAGCCGCAGCGCCATTCGGGCGCCATGCTTGGCGGCATACTTGGATAGACCGTCATGCCCGCTAAAGCGGGTATCCAGTACGCCGCGAGATTTCGCGTTGATCGCTGGCGTTCTGGGTTACTGGGTCCCCACCGGAGCCTGTCATCGGGCGGCGCTGCGCGTCGACCCGTTGGCGGGGACGATATTGAGCGAGTTAAAACGTTCAGGCTTGGTCCGGGAAGACCGCCTCGATCTTGGTCTTCAAGGTGGCGGCATTGAACGGCTTGACGATGTAGTTGTTTACGCCGGCCTTCTTGGCGGCGATCACGTTCTCGGTCTTCGATTCCGCCGTCACCATGATGAACGGGGTCTTGGCCAAGTTTGGATCGCTGCGAACTTCCTTGAGCAGGTCGAAGCCCGTCATCGGCTCCATGTTCCAGTCGGAGATCACAAGGCCGTATTTCTTGGTGCGCATCTTGCTGAGTGCGGCCGAGCCGTCGCTGGCGTCGTCGATATTCTCGAACCCGAGCTGCTTGAGGAGATTACGGATGATGCGGATCATCGTGTTGTAATCGTCAACCACCAGAACCGACATCGACAGGTCAACGGCCATAGCTTCTGCTCCTCAGCGCCCAAACCAGCGGGCCCGCTCTTTCCTTGGCGGGTCTGAGGGATTGCAACAAACCTGTCGCTCGACAATGATTGGCAAGCCCCCAGCGGCCGAGGACTACCATTCGTTCCTTAAACGGCCCGTTAATCGGAGGTTCCGTTATGATGCGGACGGTCTTAAGCCGCTGACGCAGAGGAGGAATGGTTACCATTGGCTTGACTTGTCCCGCCTTGCGGCGCCACGGTCGGCGCTCCTTCCCGTTCAGATGGTCTCTTCCCGGATTATGACCTCCCGTTTCCTGGTTATCCGCGACACCACGCCCGCCGACGTTATTCCGAAAGGTGCGGTGATCGCTCTCGGCAATTTCGATGGTGTCCACCTTGGCCACCGCGCGGTGATCGGCGCGGCGCAGCGGATGGCCCGCGCCCGCGGTAGCCTCGCCTATGCGATGACGTTCGAACCGCATCCGCGCGATTTCTTCAACAAGGGTGCCCCGCAATTCCGCCTGACCGACGAGGTGGACAAGCTGCGGCTGCTTGCGGGCACCGGGCTCGATGGCGCGGTGGTGATGACGTTCGATGCCGCGCGCGCCGGCACCTCGGCGCAGGATTTCATCAACCACGATCTGATCGGCCGGCTCGGCATCTCGGGGATCGCCGTTGGCTACGACTTTCACTTCGGCAAGGGCCGCGCCGGTTCGCCGACGCTGCTGCAGGCGGAGGCGCCCCGGCTCGGCATCGACGTGCATGTGGAGCCGCATTTCGATATCGCCGGACGGGCAGTCTCCTCCAGCGCAATTCGCGCGGCGCTGTCCGAGGGCAAGCTGGACGAGGCGACGGCGATGCTCGGCTATCCATGGTTCGCCACCAGTGAGGTGATCCACGGCGAAAAGCGCGGCCGCGATCTCGGCTATCCCACCGCCAACATGCGGCTCGATCCCGCCGTGGCGCTGCGTCATGGCATCTATGCGGTGCGTGCCGAGGTCGATGGCGAACGCATCGACGGCGTGGCGAGTTTCGGCCGCCGCCCGACCTTCGACAATGGCGCGCCGCTGCTCGAGACCTTCCTGTTCGACTTCAAAGGCAACCTCTACGGCAAGACCATCGACGTCGCCTTCATCGGCTTCATTCGGCCGGAGTTGAAGTTCGACAGCATCGAGGCGCTGATCCGCCAGATGGACGACGACAGCGCCAAGGCCAAGGCTGTCCTGGCGGCCCATCCGGGAGCCTTTCCCGCGCTCGGCAAGGTCGGCTGAGCGTTCTGCAGAGGGGCCAGTATCCGAAACGACGGGAAATCGGCCTGATTCAGCCCTTCCGGTGGCTGCTTTCGCCTGCTAAGAACAGAACATGTCTTTCCGGCTCGGCATTATAGCAATTAGCGGCGGCATGATCCCGAAAAGTGGGTACTGGTTTTCGGACCGGATCATGCCTCGAATTAGGTGACGGGTCTGACGCAGCGATGCTGGTCAGACCCTGTGCTTCCGCCTGAGCGTTCTCGTTCGGCGCAAGACCGGGATATCGTCAACCTTTTTGCGATAATCGCTTTTTCACGCTTACGAGCCGAGCCCCACGAGCCATCATGACCGACAAGCCGCAGAAGACTGGCCAGACCGCGACCGAAGCGGCGGCCCATGACTATTCGAAGACCCTGTTCCTGCCGAAGACCGACTTCCCGATGCGCGCGGGCCTGCCGCAGCGCGAGCCGGAAGTGTTGAAGCGCTGGAACGAGATCAACCTCTACGAGAAGCTGCGCAGCGCGGCCAAGGGCCGCGCCAAGTTCGTGCTGCACGATGGCCCGCCCTACGCGAACGGCAACATCCATATCGGCCACGCGCTCAACAAGATCCTGAAGGACCTCGTCACCCGCAGTCAGCAGATGCTCGGCTACGATTCCAACTACGTGCCGGGCTGGGACTGCCACGGCCTGCCGATCGAGTGGAAGATCGAGGAGGAGAACTACCGCTCGAAGGGCAAGCAGAAGCCCGACCTGAAAAATCCGGAGGCGATGATCGCCTTCCGCCGCGAATGCCGCGCCTATGCGGAGCACTGGCTGAACGTGCAGCGCGAGGAGTTCAAGCGGCTCGGCGTGGTCGGCGATTGGGCGCACCCCTATGCGACCATGGCGTTTCCGGCCGAGGCGCAGATCGCGCGCGAGATCATGAAGTTCGCGCAGAACGGCACGCTCTACCGTGGCAGCAAGCCGGTGATGTGGTCGGTGGTGGAGAAGACCGCGCTCGCCGAGGCCGAGGTCGAGTACGAGGAACACACCTCGGACATGGTGTGGGTGAAGTTCCCGGTGAAAGACGTCGCGGTGCGCACCTGGGCGGTCGCGAACGATCCGCAGCGTGCGGCGCTCGCGCAATCGGAAGCCGAATGGGAGCAGGCGCTCGCCGCGGTGCGCCAGGCGCATGTCGTGATCTGGACCACCACGCCGTGGACGCTGCCCGGCAACCGCGCCATCAGCTATTCGGCGAAGATCGCCTATGGCCTCTATCGCGTCACCGATGCGCCCGCCGACAATTGGGCCAAGACCGGCGATCTGTTGATCCTCGCCGACAAGCTCGCCGCGGACGTGTTCAAGCAGGCGCGCGTCACCGCGTTCGAACGGACAGGTGATGTGACCGCGGAGATGCTTGCGGCCATGGTCTGCGCGCATCCGCTGAACGGATTTGCCGGTGGCTACGGCTTCGACGTGCCGCTGCTCGAAGGTGATCACGTTACCGACGACACCGGCACCGGCTTCGTCCACACCGCGCCGAGCCACGGCCGCGAGGACTTCGACGTCTGGACGGCGAATGCGCGGGCGCTGGAGGCGCGCGGCGTCAACACGACGATTCCTTATACCGTCGATGAGAACGGCGCCTATACCGAACAGGCGCCGGGCTTCACCGGCAAGCGTGTCATCACCGACAAGGGCGAGAAGGGCGACGCCAACGAGGCGGTGATCAAGGCGCTGGTCGAAAAGGGCATGCTGCTCGCGCGCGGTCGGCTGAAGCACCAGTATCCGCACTCGTGGCGCTCGAAGAAGCCAGTGATCTTCCGCAACACGCCGCAGTGGTTCATCGCCATGGACAAGCCGATCGCCGACAACGGCACGGCGAAGGACGGCGACACGCTGCGCGCCCGCGCGCTGCAGGCGATTTCGGTGACGCGCTGGGTGCCGCCCGCCGGCCAGAACCGTATCAACGGCATGATCGAAGCGCGCCCGGACTGGGTGATCTCGCGCCAGCGCGCCTGGGGCGTTCCGATCGCGGTGTTCGTCAGGGAGCAGGGCGACGGCTCGGTCGAGATCCTGAAGGACGAAACCGTCAACCAGCGCATCGCCGAAGCGTTCATGAACGAGGGCGCGGATGCATGGTACGCGGCCGGCGCGCGCGAGCGCTTCCTCGGGCCCAAGGCCGCCGAGGGCTGGCAGAAGGTCGATGACATTCTCGACGTCTGGTTCGATTCCGGCTCGACGCACGCGTTCGTGCTAGAGGACCGACAGAACTTCCCGACCTTCGGCAACATCGTCCGCAAGGTCGATGGCGGCCAGGACACGGTGATGTATCTGGAGGGCTCGGACCAGCACCGCGGCTGGTTCCACTCGTCGCTGCTGGAAAGCTGCGGCACGCGCGGCCGCGCGCCCTATGACGTGGTGCTGACGCACGGTTTCACGCTGGACGAGCACGGCCGCAAGATGTCGAAGTCGCTCGGCAACACGGTCGAGCCGCAGAAGGTGATCAAGGATTCCGGCGCCGACATCCTGCGCCTGTGGGTGGCGGCATCCGACTATGCCGACGACCAGCGCATCGGCCCCGAGATCCTGAAGAACACCGTCGAAACCTATCGCAAGCTGCGCAACACCATTCGCTGGATGCTCGGCAGCCTGGCGCATTTCCGCGACGAGGATCGCGTCAAGGCCGATGTCATGCCGGAGCTGGAGCGGCTGATGCTGCACCGGCTGGCGGAGGTCGATGCGGTCGTGCGCGAGGCGTACGAGAACTTCGACTACAAGACCGTGGTCGCGACGCTGTCGAACTTCATGAACACCGAGCTGTCGGCGTTCTACTTCGACATCCGCAAGGACACGCTCTACTGCGATCCGCCGTCGTCGCTGGCGCGGAAGTCGGCACTGACGGTGATCGACTATCTGTTCCGCTGCATCGTCACCTGGCTCGCGCCGATCCTGTGCTTCACCGCGGAGGAGGCGTGGCTGTCGCGCTATGGCGAGGCCGCGGTCTCGGTGCATCTTGAGCCGTTCCAGCATGTTCTGTCCGCGTGGCGCGACGATGCACTGGCGAAGAAGTGGGAGACGATCCGCGACGTCCGCCGGGTTGTCACCGGTGCGTTGGAGCTCGAGCGCGCCGCCAAGCGTATCGGCTCGTCGCTGGAGGCCTCGCCCCGCGTCTATGTGGCCGACAAGGATGTGTTCGGCATCCTGGCCGGGGTTGATCTGTCCGAGATCTGCATCACCTCGAGTGACGAGGTGACCAATGCGGATGCGCCGGCTGATGCGTTCCGGCTGAACGATGTGCCGAACGTGGCGGTGGTGGTCGAACGGGCGCAGGGCAAGAAGTGCGCGCGATCGTGGAAGATCCTGCCGACGGTCGGCGACGATCCGGACTATCCGGATGTCACGCCCCGCGACGCGCAGGCGCTGCGCGAGTGGAAGGCGCTCGGTCTGATCTGATCCGATGAAGCGATGACGGCGGCGGTGCGTTACGGCACCGCGCCGCGCTGCCTACGCAAAATCACTGCGCAGAGCTGGTTGCGCGTCATGTCAAGGCGGCCTTAAGGCCAGGATTGGCTTTATGCGCGGCTGCCTGTGCGCTGACACGCGTACCGCGGGATGCGAGCGAATTGATTAACGCGTGAAGAAAAAGTCGCCGGGCGCGTAGGCCGAGCGTCCGACCGGCGCGGGCGGGCGCCGTGCGGGTTGGCTGGCGCGCGGCGGGGCTCCGGGAACGAAGGCAGGCCAGCTGCCTTGCTCGGTATTGGTGACGGCCGGACGCGGCCGCCGCTTCGTCGGCTTCGGCGCGGCAGCAGGTGCGGGAGCCGCAGCAGCCGTGGCGGCTGGCGTGGTGCCGGTGTGGCTCGCCGCAACTGGCGTGTCGGTCGCCTTGTCGTCGATCCGGCCGACCTCGCGGCGCGGCCAGGTGGCGTCGTCGGCGCGGCCGCCGGGCACGGTGAGCGGTTCGCCCTTGATCAGCGTGCGCGCGGCGAGGGCATCGATCGACGCTGGCCGCGAGCCGGCGCCGCCGAGCAGTTCGGTGGTGCCAACCGAGGAGGCGACCAGCGGCACGATCGGTCCCGCCAGCGGCCGCGGCGCCGGAGCACCGGGAGCGGGTGCGAGATCCGGCGTGCCGGGATCGCTCGGCAGCGCCACCGGCAGGGCGCGGCTGTTCAGCACCCGCTTGATCTCGCGGTCGACATAGTGGGCGAGCTTGCGCGCGCCGGCACGGGTGAAGAACACGCCATCGCCGGTACGCAGGCGGCGGGTCTGGCCTTCGAAGTCTGGACCCTGCAGCATGAAGCGGCCGCCTTCATCGACGAAGCCGTCCCAGACGTCGACATAGGTGATGCCGGCCTTGGTCGCACTCTCGCGATAGAGCGTGTCGAGGAACAGCATGTCGGAGGTCGCCTTCTGGCCCCGCAGCGCCGGCAGGCCGACCCACAGGATCGGCACGTTCTTGACCTTCAGAACGCCGATCATGTCGTCGATTTTCTTCTTATAGAGCTCGATCCAGCGTTCGGAGCGGAATTCGGCGAGGCCGTTGGCGGCGCGGGTGGAGCGCTCGGGTGCGGCGATCGTCGGCGTCTCGCCGATATCGGCCTGCTCGTCGGCGGGCGGCGCTTCCGCATCCTCATCCGGCTTGCGTGCGGTGCCTTTCGCTCCATCCTTGGCGCCGACCTTGGTCCTGTCGTCCTTCTTCGGATCGCCTGCGGTCTCGCGGATCGTGGTCCGGTCGTGCAGGCCGAGCATGACGACGATCACGTCGGCCTTCTCCTGAGCGACGATGCCCTTGGCCGCGGCGACCCAATCGGACGGTTCGCCGCGCGGCTGATAGCGGATCAGGCCGGAGACCGTGCGATGCTTGCGGGTCACCCCCATGTCAGGCTGTTCGGAGAAGGCGTCTTCCAGGCCATAGGCGAGCCAGTCGGCCATCGCGTCGCCGAGCACGAGCACGTTGCGCTCGGCAACCGCGTCGCCGCGGTCCTTCGGCGGCGGCGCGCGTGAGTAGTCGACGCGGGGCGCCGACTGTTGCTGTTGCGGCTGTTGTTGTGGATCGGAGCGCAGCGGCGGTGGCGAGAAGAAATCGCCGAACGGTGAGAACGGGCGGTATTCCGGACGCGGAACGGCCTGGCGCGGACGGGGCGGCGGCCGATCCTGGAAGCCGAACGGGAAGAACAGCTGCGCCGAAGCCGGCATCGTGATGCCCAGCAGAAGAGCAATGACCACCGCCACGGCGATCAGCGGTCCGCTCTCGGTCAGCAGGCGCAGCGGGTGTTTCGGGTCCGGCATCGGATCGGGTTTCGGTTGAGCCCAAGGCCGCGGCGGGACCATGACTGATTCTGCCGCACATTCATGCGCTTTCGAGCCCCATAAGGGGACTCGCAAGGTTCCCGTCAAGTACGGGACAAAGATGTCAACCTCAAGGTTACCCGCGGCATCGTTAACGGCCGCCGCGCAGCCGCTCCAGAACGGAGGCGGAGGCAAATCCGTCCGCGGGCGCGCCGATCGCGGCCTGGAAATGGCGCACCGCCTCGCGGGTTCCGCTGCCGAGATTGCCGTCCGGCTCCCCACGGTAATAGCCATATTGGGCGAGCAGCTGCTGTAGTTCGAACCGCTCGGCACGGGTCAGAATCCGCTCGCCGCGCGGCCACGCCTGTACCATCGGCGCGCCGCCGCGCAACCGGTCGGCGAAATGGCCGATCGCCAGCGCGTACGCCTCCGCCGGGTTGTAACGCATGATCACGCGGAAGTTGTGCAGCATCAGGAAGCCCGGCCCGTCGGCGCCGCCCGGCACCAGCAGGAACGCCATGTCGCCCGCGCGGGGGAACGGCCTGCCGCCGGCGCGGCGGATGCCGAGTCGCTCCCACTGGCTGACGCTCATGCTCTTGGAGCGGTCGGCAAGGGCGTAGTTGAAGCCGCGCGGTACTTCGACTTCGTAGCCCCAGGTCTCGCCGGGGCGCCAGCCGTCCTTTTTGAACTTGTTGGCGGTGGAGGCGACGATGTCGGCAACGGAATCGACCACGTCGCGGCGGCCGTCGCGATCGAAGTCGACAGCCGAGCGCTTGAACGCGGTCGGCATGAACTGGGTCGCACCGAACGCGCCGGCCCACGAGCCCTTCAACTGGTCGGGATGCAGGTCGCCGCGATGCAGGATCTCCAGCGCGCTGAGGAATTCGTCCTTGAAATAGGCTTGGCGGCGGCCGATGCAGGCAAGCGTCGCGGTCGAGCGCAGCACGCTGCGGTCGCCGCTCTGCGTCGAGTAGTTCGATTCGATGCCCCAGATCGCGGCGACGATGTAACGGTCGACGCCATAAGCCTTCTCCACCGCATCGAACACGGCGCGGTTGGCGGCCAGCACCTCGCGACCGCGCTGGATGCGCGCATCGGTGACCAGGATGTCGAGATAGTCCCACACCGCCTTGGTGAATTCCGGCTGCGCATCGACGAAGTCCATGATGCGTAGGTCCGGCGTCAGCCCGGTGGTGAAGCGCTCGAAGCTGTCGCGGGAGATGCCGCGCCGTGCGGCGTCCGGCCAGGTGTTGGCGACGCAGCGCGGGAAATTCGCGGCCGCCTGGCGGATCGCGGCCGCCGTCATCAGCGGATGGCCGGAGGCGCCGTCCTGGCCGCTCCATTCCTTTGGCGGCGTGGGCGGCGTCATCACTCCAAACTGTGCCGAACGGCTGCGCGCCGGCTGCTGCGGGATCGAGCCGGTGACGTCGCTCTGCTGGCGCGTCAGCACGACCGGGCCGCGGCCCGAGGCGGTCTGCGCATCTGCGCCGCCTGCAAGGACCAGGTATCCGGCAGCGGCCACGGCCGCCGGCCAACGCCATGCGTTCGTCACTTTTGCATTCAATGTCATCTTGCGAACCGTATTGAAATCCCCCGTTAACTAAGAGGCCCTGCTCAGGTTTCGATCAGCTTAACGATGCAGCTTTTTGACGTCATCAAACCGCCACCGATTGCCGCAGGCCGCAAGGTCCGCTCGTGCCGTATGGCCGCAGGCGGCAATCGGACCGGAACTTAACTTGGACTTTTCAATTGGCATGATTTGATCCCGTCGTCTCGTGATCCAGGTTCTTGATCCAAGGTCATCATCCAGGTCCATCATCCGAGTCCATCGCCTAACCGCCCTCGTTTCCGAAGAGATCTCATGAAAATCCGCAAAGCTGTGTTTCCGGTCGCCGGTCTCGGCACCCGCGTTCTCCCTGCGACCAAGGCCATGCCGAAGGAGATGCTGACGATCGTCGATCGCCCGTTGATCCAGTATGTGGTGGACGAGGCACGCGAGGCCGGCATCGAGCATTGCGTGTTCGTCACCGGTCGCAACAAGGGCGTGATCGAGGATCACTTCGACCGCCAGTTCGAACTCGACACCACCTTGCGCGAGCGCGCCAAGACGGCGGAGATGGACGTGCTGGAGCGCGACCAGCCCGAGGCCGGCGCGATGAGCTTCACCCGCCAGCAGGCGCCGCTCGGCCTTGGACACGCGGTGTGGTGCGCCCGCGATATCGTCGGCAACGAACCGTTCGCGGTGCTGCTGCCGGACGAGCTGGTGCTCAACACGCCAGGCTGCCTGAAGCAGATGATCGAGGCGATGAACGACCTCGGGCCGAAGGCCAACGTGATCGCGGTCGAGGAAGTGCCGATGGAGCGCGTGCATCAGTACGGTGTGGTCGGTGTCGGCGCGCAGAAGGGCAAGGCGTTCGAGATCGACGGTATGGTCGAAAAGCCGCCGCGCGAGAAGGCGCCGTCCAACCTGTCGATCACTGGCCGCTACATCCTGCAGCCGGAGATCTTCAAGATCCTGGAGACCCAGGAGCGCGGCGCCGGCGGCGAGATCCAGCTCACCGACGGCATGATCGGCCTTGCCAAGACGCAAAAATTCTATGGCTTGCGCTTTCAGGGCGAGCGCCACGACTGCGGCTCCAAGGCAGGCTTCCTGCGCGCCAACATCGCCTATGGCTTGCGCCGTCCCGAGCTTGCCGATGGCCTGCGCGAGGACATGGCCCGCTATCTCAAGGGTTGAGCCTGAAGGCTGGGCTGCGGTCCGCCGCCGCGGTCTTTCGATAAACCAGTATTGGCAGCTCCAAAGCCCGGTCGAGCGACCGGGCGAGCCCTTTGTCCCGCATGTTTTCTTGCGTGAGGCGCGTCACGGTTCGTCCGGGCGAACCGCGGCATGCTCCTGTCCGTGAACAGGGCGGCTCCTGACGGGCCGCCGGATCAAGGGGACAGGGCCATGAACCGCGTCATGAACAGCGTCACAAGCAGCAACACCGTCATCCGCATACTTCGCGCCGCAGGCTTTGCCGCCGCCGTGATCTTGTCATGCACCGCCTTCACCGGCTCCGCCGATGCCGCCGTCGAGGCCACTGCCGAACAGCGCGCCGCCTGCACGCCGGATGCTTTCCGCCTGTGCTCCGGCGAGATCCCGAACATTCCGGCGATCACCGCCTGCATGCGCAAGAACAAGACCAACCTCAGCCCAGCCTGCAAGGCGGTGTTCGACAAATAACGGCACCCCAAACGACACCGGCACTCATGGCCGTTTGCCGGTGTCCAGAGCCGGGAGGGCGTCCCCACCACCTCCCGGCTCGTTCTTCTTCTCTATGAAGCTGGTTGCGTGGCACGGCGGGGCTGCTCGCGAGCCGTGACCGATGGCTTAGGTGCTCAGCGTTGCAGCCGGATGCCGAGCATGAACAGCGTCGCCTGATAGTCCGCTCCGGTCGCCGTGCTGTTCAGCCAGTCGTGGCGTAGCTGGAGCTTGGCATGGACGTCGCGGGTGAACTTGTAGACCAGGTCGCCGCCGACCGAGTAAATCTTGTCGAAGCGGTCGGAGCCATCGTAGTCGGCGGTGGTGTAGCCGAACTTCAGCGTGCCGATCAGGTAGCGGCGGAAGGCGTGCTCGACCTGGGCGCTGTAGCTGCGCGACAGCACGCCGGAGACGCCCGGGAGGGTGGTCTCGTCGATGGTCGTCAGCGCGTTGAACGACACGGTGGTCAGCCCGGTCGGTTTCCAGATCAGTGAGGCCGAGACCAGGAAGCCGCTGATGTCGCGCAGCCGTGGGTCCTCGTAGGAGCGGCTGCTGTAGCCGGCCGACGCCTCGCCAGTGATCAAGCGCGAGAGTTCGAAGGTCGAGCCTGCGCGCACGATGTAGCCGGAGGAGTTGCGCGCATAGCCGTAACGGTCGAATTCGAGGTCGCGTTCGCGCCGATCGATCGTCGCCTCAACGAACGGCTTGAGCTGCGGCATCACCTCGTAGGACCCGCGCAACAGGCCGCTATACTGGTTGTAGTCGCGGTCGCGGTTGCTCGACTTGGTGCCGTCGCTCAGAGTCGATTGCTGATAGACGGTGCGGTCCACCAGCCCGTTCGCGGTCACCTCGAAACGGTTGAAGCTCTGCGTCGCGCCGAGCGTGCCGCCGAACGAGGTGGCGATCGGGTAGCGTTGCAGGTTGGCCTGAATGTTCGGGCTGCCGGGGTTGTCGGTGAAGACGCGCAGCCGCGCATCGGTGTTGATGCGGGTGTCGCGGGTCACGTCCCAGCGGCCCTTGACCGCGCCGGTAAAGTCGGGCCGGTCGATGTTGACCGGCAGGGGCGAGGCGACCGGCGTTCCGGTGGAGCAGTCGCAGCCGCCGTCGTTGCGCATCGAATAGCCGGTGAACGAGCCGCGTAGGTCGGCGATCACCGAATGGCGTTCCCAGTTGGAGGCGGCCAGCAATTCCGGCGCGATCATGTACAGCCACGAACCCTTGCCGTTGTTGATGCGGCCGGGGTTGCTGTCGTAGCCGGTCCAGACCTCGATCGCGGGCTTCACCAGGAAGGTGCCCGCATAAATCCCGGCGGGGCCGAATGGATCGTCATCGACCGTCAGGCGGCGGCGCGGCGGCTGGCCTTCGACGGCGCCGAGGATCGCGGGCGCGAGCTTCGGCCGGTTGGCGGTGGTCATGGCCGAGGGCAGCCGCACCGGAGGTACCACTGGAACGACCATCGGCAGCAGCGGAGCCGGCGGTTTGGTCGTAGGCACCGGCGGCAGCACGGTCGGCGACACTGCGGGCTTGCGCCGCGGTGGACGTTTCTTGCGGTTCAGCGAGTCGTAACCCATCGATGATGCGCCGGTGCCGGCCGGCACCGCGAACACCGGCGGCGGCTGTCCGATGCGCGAGGGCGTTGACGTGTCCATGCCGGCGGTTTGCTGGGCGCTGTCGCCGATGCGGCGGAGGGGGCGGTTCTGACCGGAGAAGCTGTCGGGCTGGCCGTTGAACAGATCCGAGGTCAGAGCCTGAGCGCCCGCATCGGAGGTGGCAGCCGCAGCAAGCAGGATGGCGGCCGGCAGCGCCCGGCCGAAGCGATGACGCTTCCGCCGCCCCCGCGGGGGGCCTGGTTCCAGCCAGCCTGACACCAACGAACTCCTGGTCCCCCGGACGCAACCATTGCGGCCGAAAACTTGAACGAATTCAGGATATTGGGCGATGCGCGCGGCCGCGCGCAGGCTCGCCCGTCCTGACCGAAGCGGTTAAGCGAGTTAAAACAATTATGGTTAATGAGCCGTTGCGGACCGGCTGCCGCCGCGTCGCCTCCGACGCCGGGGCGTGCTAAGAGACCTGCGTCGCCGCACGCGGCCACCTTATCCACCTGCCGGACCAAGACAGTATGCCGACGCCCAAACCGCGGATCCCTACGCCGTCCGCGCCGAGCCACGCCGATAATCATGCCAGCGACGCCATTGCATCGGCGTTGCGAACCCTGGATGCGGAGGCGAACGGTATCGCCGCGCTGCGCGCCGCGCTCACCGGCGGGCTGGGCCCGGCCTTCACCGCCGCCGTCGACCTGATTCGCGCCGCCAAGGGCCGCGTCATCGTCACCGGCCTCGGCAAGTCCGGCCACATCGCCCGCAAGATCGCAGCGACGCTCGCCTCCACCGGCACGCCGGCTTTCTTCGTGCATGCGGCCGAGGCGGGGCATGGTGATCTCGGCATGATCACCGGCGACGATGTCATCATCGCGCTGTCGTGGTCGGGCGAGACGGTGGAACTGAAGAACCTGATCACCTATTCGCGACGCTTCCGCATCGGCCTGATCGCGGTGACCGCGGACGCAACCTCGACGCTGGGATCGGCGGCGGACGTGGCGCTGACGCTGCCGAAGGCGCTGGAAGCCTGCCCGCACAACCTCGCGCCGACTACCTCGACCCTGATGCAGGCCGCGCTGGGCGATGCGCTGGCGATCGCGCTGTTGGAAAGCCGCGGCTTCACCGCGCTGGAGTTCGCGAAATTCCATCCGGGCGGCAAGCTCGGCGCGATGCTGAAGTCGGTGCGCGACATTATGCATGCGGGCAGCGAGATGCCGGTGAAGCCGCTCGGCACCTCGATGTCGGACGCGCTGGTGGAGATGTCGTCGAAGGGCTTCGGCTGCGTAGCCATCGTCGATGCGACGGGCGACCTCGCCGGCATCATCACCGATGGCGATCTGCGCCGGCACATGAAGCCGGACCTGATGACCACGCTGGTCGATGACGTGATGACGAAGAACCCGCGCACCGTTGCGCCGGGCTTGCTGGCCAGCGGCTTGCTCGACCTGATGAACTCGTTCACGCCACGGGTGACGGTGCTGATCGTCGCCGAAGGCAAGAAGCCGGTCGGCATCGTCAGCGTGCACGACGTGCTGCGCACCGGCATCGCTTGACGCTCGTCCTCATGGTGGTGAGGAGCGCGCGTCTCGAACCATGAGGCGGCGAAGCCTGCATGAACGAATGCTTCGGCCTCATCCTTCGAGACGCTTGCTTTGCAAGCTCCTCAGGATGAGGCGTAAACGCCTTGCGCCATCCCCTCACCCCGCCCCTCTCGCCGCAGGCGGGGAGAGGGAGCGGAAAGGCGGCTTCACATGCTTGGAAACCGCGCGGCATCGTCCTCCAGCGGCAGCTTCAGGCCGTTCGCGAGATAGGTGACGGTGCGGTAGAAGCCGCACAGCATCAGGATTTCGAGGGTCTGTTTCTCGTCGTAGTGCAGCCTCAGCGCTGCGAATTCGCTGTCGCTCAGTGTGGCGCGCTCGTGCAGCGCGTCGACGGCGGCGATCAACGCCTTTTCCGATTCGTCCCAGCAGGCCGCGTCGGCTCCTTCCAGCACGGTGGCGCGCACCTGCGCACTCGTCAGTTGGGCAGCCTCGGCGAAGATCGTGACATGCACGCCCCATTCGTATTCGCAAGCCCCGCGCGCGCAGACGCGATCGATGATGATCTCGCGCTGGCGCAGCGACAGCGGGCCGCGATCGAGCAGGCCGGCGGCGCTGAATTTCGTCCACGCGCGTTCGCTGGTGGCGATCGTGCGAAACAGCACCAGCGGCGGCTTGCCCTGCATGATGCGGTTGAAGGCATCCTGCAGGGCGGGCGGATAGGGTGGCTGCAGCGGCGCGACGCGGGGAGCGGTCTTCGACATGGCGTGATCCTTGTGCTACTATTTCAATAGCATTTGTGCTACATTTTCAGTAGCATTACAAGGAACGTTGATGCCGAAGAGCGACAAGGGCGGCCATCCGGCCGTGCGCGGATCGAAGAGCGGGCGGCCGATCATGGCGCTGCTCGATCTGTTGGGGCGGCGCTGGACATTGCGGATCGTCTGGGAATTGCGTGCTGGCGCGCTGACCTCGCGAGAATTGCGCGCGGCGTGCGACGACGCTTCGCCGACGGTGATGCAGCAGCGCGTGACGGAGTTGCGCGAGGCGGGATTCATCGAGGCCTATGAAGGCGGCGGCTATGGCCTGACGGCGTTGGGCAAGGACCTGTTCGCGACGTTCATGCCGCTGCACCAGTTCGCCGACCGCTGGAGCAAGGTCCACAAACCGTGAGTCTGAGCCAGCGAATTGCTGCCGGAAGGTTGTCGTCTTGGTCTCGGCACCAGTTCCCGCACTTTCTGTGATGATCCGGTCTTGCCATCTATTCTGAACTAGTGTTCATTTCTTACTGTGCGCAGCTTGGGGACTTCGGACCGCCACTCGGGTCAGGACTTGGCCATTGGATGGACCGAAGCAGGCGACAAGACGCAGGACCAGGTCTTCGTTCCGGAGATCGCGTGGGGAGGTGATGCCCAGTGGTGTATCGACGGACTCAGCAGGTGATGCGAAGACTAGCGGCGCGACGCCGCGCGATCCTGGCTGCCGCCCGTGACACCGCCGCCGAATCCGGCATGACCGCCGTGCAGATCGCGCCGATCGCGACCCGCGCCAATGTCGCCGCCGGCACCGTCTATCGTTATTTCCCGTCCAAGGCCGAATTGATCTCGGAGTTGATTTCCGACGTCTCGCGCGAGCAGCTCGATTCGGTGCGCCGCGCCGCCGACGCCGCGCCGGGACCGCTGTCGGCGCTCGCCGCCGCCGTGACCACCATCGCCGTCGACGTGCTGTCGCACCGCAAGCTCGCCTGGGGGATCCTCGCCGAGCCGATCGATGTCGATGTCACGCCGTCGCGGATCGAGAGCCGCAAGGCGATCGTCGCCGAAATCGAGGCCCGCATCGCCGCCGCCACCCGCGCCGGTCACCTGCCGACCCAGGATGCGTCGCTCACCGCCGCTGCACTGATCGGCGCGCTGCATGAGGCGCTTGTCGGTCCGCTCGCGCCCGACAACCTCGACGATCCGGTGAAGCTGCGCGACGCGGTGCAGACGATGACGCTGATGGCGCTGCGTGCGGTCGGCGTGATGGATGCGCGGGCGCGCGGTCTCGTGGTGCAGGCGATCCTGCCCGTCGCGGTCGACCCGAAGGTCGCCGCCGCAACCCCGACGTCACTGTCGGCTTAGAGACTTTTAGCAACAGGGTCAGGCGCATCTCGGAGCATAAAGCCGGATCGTCTGCAGCCCGTGCTCATCCTTCGAGATGCTTGATCCACAAGCTTCTCAGGATGCGGAGATGACGATCTGACTGGGAGAGCATGATGTCGATCGCGATGCCCGAGGCCGATGCGAACGTGCTGGCGCGCCGATCCGAGATCGTCGCGGCGTTGCGGGCGATCGTGCCGGGCGAGGGCGTGATCGATTCCGCCGCCGAGATGGTGCCATACGAGTCCGACGGGCTGACCGCCTACCGCCAGCCGCCGATGGTGGTTGTGCTGCCGGACACCACCGAACAGGTCAGCCGCGTGCTGCGCTACTGTCACGAGAACCGCATCCGCGTGGTGCCGCGCGGGGCGGGAACCTCGCTCTCCGGTGGCGCGCTGCCGCTGAAGGACGGCGTGCTGCTGGGACTCGGCAAGTTCAAGCGCATCCGCGAGATCGATTTCGACAACCGCTGCGCCGTGGTCGAGCCCGGCGTCACCAACCTTGCCATCAGCCAGGCGGTGGCGCATGCGGACTTCTATTATGCCCCCGATCCGTCGTCGCAGATCGCCTGCACCATCGGCGGCAACGTGGCGGAGAATTCCGGCGGTGTGCACTGCCTGAAATACGGCATGACCACCAACAACGTGCTCGGCTGCGAGTTCGTGCTGATGACCGGGGAAATCCTGCGCATCGGCGGCAAGGCGGCAGAAACCGCAGGCTACGACCTGATGGGCATCATCACCGGCTCGGAAGGGTTGCTCGGCGTCGTCACCGAGGTGACCGTACGTATCCTGCGCAAGCCGGAGACGGCGCGGGCGATGATGGTCGGTTTCAACGAGGTCGAGCAGGCGGGGCGCTGCGTCGCCGACATCATCGGCGCCGGCATCATTCCAGGCGGCATGGAGATGATGGACAGGCCCGCGATCCATGCGGCGGAGGCGTTCGTGCATGCGGGCTATCCGCTCGATGTCGAGGCGCTCTTGATCATCGAGCTGGATGGGCCGACGGTGGAGGTGGACGAACTGATCCGCCGGGTCGAGGCGATCGCGCTCGGCTGCGGCGCCACCACCTGCCGCATCTCCGGCAGCGAGGATGAACGGCTGTTGTTCTGGGCCGGGCGCAAGGCGGCGTTCCCGGCGGTGGGGCGAATCTCGCCGGACTATCTCTGCATGGACGGCACCATCCCGCGCGGCAAGCTGCCGGAGGTGCTGGCCCGCATCCGCAAGCTGTCGGAGACATACGGGCTCGGCGTCGCCAACGTGTTCCATGCTGGCGACGGCAACCTGCATCCGCTGATCCTCTACGATGCCAATAAGCCCGGCGAGATGGACGCGGCCGAGAAGTTCGGCGCCGACATCTTGCGCGCCTGCGTCGAACTCGGCGGCGTCCTGACCGGCGAGCATGGCGTCGGTGTCGAGAAGCGCGACCTGATGGGCGACATGTTCACCGAGATCGATCTGAACCAGCAGCAGCGGCTGAAATGCGCGTTCGACGAGGAGGGGCTGCTCAATCCGGGCAAGGTGTTCCCGACGCTCTGTCGTTGCGCCGAACTCGGCCGGGTGCATGTGCGCGGCGGCAAGCTGGCATTTCCGGACATTCCGCGGTTCTAGCGGTCCGACGTCACGACAGAGCGCAGCTGGGAATGCCGCGGCCAGCTTGATCACGCGCCCTGCCATAGGGATGCAAGCGGTTTGACCAGGATTAGCGAAACCGGCTATCCGCTGTGATCGTGCGGCGAGGCGTTGTCTGCCGCGCAGGCCAAGCGGAGTGCGGACGCGTGAAGGCGAGGGATGCCAAGGATGTCGAGACGGCGGTGCGCGACGCGATCGGCGCGGGCCAGCCGCTGGCGATCGTCGGCCACGGCACCAAGGCTGTGGTCGGCCACCGGATGGCGACCAATGCGGTGCTGGACCTGTCGGCGCTGAACGCTGTCACCGCCTATGAGCCGAACGAACTGATCCTCACCGTGCAGGCGGGCGCGGCGCTCAGCGAAATCGTGCCGCTGCTCGCCGCCAAGAACCAGGAATTCGCATTCGAGCCCATGAACACCGCGGCGCTGCTCGGCACGCCGGAGGGCGCGGGCACCATCGGCGGCATGATCGCGGCCGGGCTCGCCGGACCGCGGCGGGTCAAGGCCGGTGCCGCGCGCGATCACCTGCTGGGCATTTCAGCGGTGTCCGGCTTCGGCGAAAGCTTCAAGGCCGGTGGGCGGGTGGTGAAGAACGTCACCGGCTACGACCTCTGCAAGCTGGTCGCGGGCTCCTGGGGCACGCTGGCAGTGATGACTGAGGTGACGCT
Organism: Afipia sp. P52-10; assembly: GCF_000516555.1. NCBI lineage: Bacteria > Pseudomonadati > Pseudomonadota > Alphaproteobacteria > Hyphomicrobiales > Nitrobacteraceae > Afipia > Afipia sp. P52-10. Next base: position 2,400,024 of record NZ_AZSJ01000003.1, read on the forward strand.
GAAGGTGATGCCGAAAGCCGAGAGCGAGACGACGCTGGTGCTGCGCGGTCTCGACGAGGGCACCGCCGTCCGGGCGATGGGGGTGGCGCTCGGCTCGCCCTATGATGTCTCCGCTGCCGCCCATGTTCCGGCGTCGTCGCTGCGGGCTGCCGGTGTGCTGGGTGATGGCGTAACGGCCGATTCGGCGCTGACGCTGCTTCGCCTCGAAGGAATCGCCGCCTCGGTCGCTCATCGCGCGGAGACGTTGACGGCGGCGCTGGATGCGTTCGGGCCGCTGGAGCGGATCGACGGCGATCCATCGCGCCGGATTTGGGCGGCGATCCGCGATGTGACGCCGTTTGCCGCGTCGGGGCCGCTCGGCGCCTGGCCGGTCTGGCGCATCGTCTGTCCGCCGGCGGCGGGCGGTACGCTCGGCCAGCAGCTTGCGCGCGAGACCGGCGGCGACCTGATCTACGACTGGGGCGGCGGATTGATCTGGGCGGCGCTGCCGCCGGCGCAAGATGCTCATGCGGCATTGGTGCGCGCGCGCGTTGCGGCGAGCGGCGGCCATGCGACATTGATTCGCGCCAGCGATGCGGTGCGCGCGGCGGTGGATGTGTTCCATCCGCTCGATGCGGGCGTCGCGGCGCTGACGGCGCGGGTGAAGGCGGCCTTCGATCCGTCCGACGTGTTCAACCGCGGACGACTCACGCGGGCGGGGGCACGATGAAGACCGAATTCACCCTGGAACAGCTTGCCGACCCGAACATCCGCGAGGCCGACAAGATCCTGCGCGCTTGCGTGCATTGTGGCTTCTGCACCGCTACCTGCCCGACCTACGTGCTGCTCGGCGACGAGCTCGATAGCCCGCGCGGCCGCATCTACCTGATAAAGGAGATGCTGGAGAAGAACCAGGCGCCGACCGCCAACGTGGTCAAGCATGTGGACCGCTGCCTGTCGTGTCTCGCCTGCATGACGACCTGCCCGTCGGGGGTGAACTACATGCACCTGGTGGACCAGGCGCGGGTCCGGATCGCCGAGCAGTATGTGCGGCCGCTCAGCGAACGGCTGCTGCGGTCGGTGCTGGCATGGGTGCTGCCCCGGCCGGAGCTGTTTCGTCTCAGCCTCGCGCTCGCGCGCATCGGCCGGCCGTTCGCGAGCCTGCTGCTGCCGGGGGAGAAGGGCGATCCGGCCAATCCGTCTTTCCTCAGGCGGATCAAGGCGATGCTGTCGCTTGCCCCGTCCCGTTTGCCGCAGCGATCCGCTCGAGCCGGCACGGTGTTTCCGCCGCAGGGCGACCATCAGGAGAAGCCTCGCGGCCGCGTCGCATTGCTGCAGGGCTGTGCCCAGCAGGTGCTCTCGCCCGGCATCAACGACGCGGCGATCCGCGTGCTGACGCGGCATGGCATCGCGGTTGCCTTGGTCAAGGACGAGCAGTGCTGCGGGGCGCTGACCCATCACATGGGCAACGATCATGCCGCGCTCGCCAGCGCCCGCGCCAACATCGATGCCTGGATCGCGGAGGCAGACGCGCATGGCCTGGATGCGATCCTTGTCACCACATCGGGCTGCGGCACGGTGATCAAAGACTACGGCTACATGCTGCGCGAGGACAAAGCCTATGCGGCGAAGGCTGCGCGGGTGTCGGCGATGGCGAAGGACATCACCGAGTATCTTGCGGAACTCGATCTGTCGTTTCCCACGACGCGCAGTGATCTTGTCGTCGCCTACCATGCGGCCTGTTCGCTACAGCACGGGCAAAAGATTCTGCGTGCTCCGAAAGAATTGCTTTTCAAAAGTGGCTTCGTGGTGAAAGATGTGCCCGAAGGTCATTTGTGTTGTGGCTCGGCGGGCACCTACAACATCCTCCAGCCCGACATTGCGGAGAGATTGCGCGAGCGGAAGATCTCCAACATCGCAACCTTGAAGCCGGATGTGATCGCCGCCGGCAATATCGGATGCATGGTGCAGATCTCCGGTGCGACGGACGAGCGGGGCAACCCGCTGCCGGTGGTGCACACGATCGAACTTGTGGACTGGGCAACAGGAGGACCGAAGCCGAACATCGGGAGTGAAGCTTTAGGCGGGCGCTGACTGACGGATGATTGGCCAGGCGTCGTACGGGGATCGTGCTGGGGGTGGCCAAGCATACAGCTTCGATCTCACAGAGGATCTGGCAAAGATCCTGCATTCTGACGCTGCTGGATTGGATCTGCATCGTGGCGGCCCGAGTCTTGGTCCAAGATTCTCGGTTCAAGGTTCTCGGTTCAAGATTCTCGGTTCAAATCTCTCGGCCCGAATTTCTTGCCCTGAGTCCCTAGGCCAGAGCCTCTTAGCCTGCGTTTCTTGGCCCGTGTGTCTTGGCCCGTGTGTCTTGGCCCGTGTGTGTCTTGGCCCGTGTGTGTCTTGGCCCCAGCATCGTGGGTTTGCCCAGTGGGCCACAAGGAAGGCCGCGATCAACGGGTCGCGGCGATAACTGCAGCGACAAAATGACTGCAGATGATGCGATCGTGGGTGGTGCGTTTCAGAAGGTAGCGCGTTTCAGATGATCAGGGGCACGGCGCGATCATGCGGACGGGATGAGCCGATCCGGATCGACGGCAACAGGAGAAGGGTGAATGGCTAAGAAGGCGAAGAAAGCGAAAGCAAAGAAGTCGAAGAAGGCAAAAAAGGTCGTCGTTGCCAAAAAGAAGAAGGGCGCGAAGGCCGCCGCCAAGCGATCGGCGAAGAAGAGCGTAAAGAAGTCGGCCAAGAAGGCGGGTAAGAAAACCGCAAAGAAGGCTGCGAAGAAGGCTGCCAGAAAGTCCGGTCCGTCAGCCGCAAAGAAGGCCGCTCCCAAGAAGAAGGCCGCCAAGAGGACGTCGGCGCCGCGTAAGCCGCCAACTGCTCCGGCTCCGGTCGAGACCCCGCAGCCGGCGCCCGCTTGGACCCCGCCGCCAATGGGTGGCTCCGATTCCGGCGATGAGACGCGCTGAAGCGCACTGGGGTCAAAGCGCACGAGCATAGAGCGCGATGGGGTTCGAACGAACCCTCGCGCTCTGGCGTGGTGATGAGCGGAGCAAAGCGGCCTCGCTTAGGTCTTCTGCGCCACGCGCGCCGACACAATCAGGACGATGGTCGCAGGGAAGATCGCGGCGGGTGCATCACCCCGCCGCGGACCTGATCCCGCGAGACGGCGACCGCGACGGTGGCCCGACGGCCGATTGCGGTCTCTCTGTCTTTGGGTCCTTGGTTTTGAGGCCACTTGGTTTTGAGGACCCATGGTTTTGGGGACTCGTGTCCTTTCGGATCCTTGTCTCCTGGGATTTCTCTTGCCCCCTCCTGGGATAGATCCTCGTCGTCCGGGATTTGGGTTTGGGCTTTGCATATGGGCGCCGCCCTGGGCTTTCGCGGTCCGTGTTCTGGTCGCTCCGCGCGAATCGCCCAGCCGCGCGCGTGACGTCATCGTCAGATCAGCCGCGAATCCCGCCGCGCCGGCAACGCGCGTGGCCATCGCGCCCCAAATTATTGTGACGCGAAAGCAACACCTGTTCCGCAACGTGTATCGAGATGCCGTCTACAAGCCTTGATTGCCTAAAAAGGCGGCACTTGCTTGGGTTTTTTGCTTTCCGCACAAGGCCAACACCCGCAGATTGTGGCCATCGCAGGGTCGTTCCGCGGCAGGATTGTCTGAGCCTGAGGGGTAACAGGGGCTTAGGGGGCTCGCCGCACCAGTTTTTTGATCAATGGGGATCACAATGAAGAAAGTTGGTTTGACAATCGCGGCGGTGCTCGCATTCGGCGGCTCCGCGTACGCGGCTGATATGCGGATGCCGTACAAGGCGCCTCCGGCTCCCATCGTCGTTTCTCCGTGGGACTTCGCGTTCGGAGCGTCGATCAGCAGCGACTATCGCTTCCGTGGCATCGCCCAGTCGAACCGGAATCCGTCGGTCTCCGCCTATTTCGAGCCGCGCTACAACATCAACGACTCGCTGCAGCTCTACGCCGGTGTCGGCGGCGCCAGCATCTCGTTCCCGAACCGCGCCGCGGCTGAGATCGACGTCTACGGCGGTATCCGCCCGACCTTCGGCGCATTCGCCTTCGACTTCGGCGTGTGGGGCTACCTGTATCCGGGCGGCAAGTGCCAGTACGGCGCGGCCACCGACACCGCTGGCAATCCGCTCAGCGCCGAGTGTGCGGCCAACGTCATCGCGCCGAGCGGCAACGTGATGAAGAAGGACGTCAGCTTCTTCGAGGTCTACGGCAAGGTGCTGTGGACGATCAACGACCAGTGGGGTATCGGCGCGAACTACTACTACACGCCGTCGTACCTGAACTCCGGCGCCGACGGCCACTACGTGTCGGGCACCTTGAAGTGGACGGCTCCGGGCACGTTCCTGCCGGGCGGCGTCGGCATGTACGTCTCGGGTGAGTTCGGCCATCAGTTCCTCGGCACCACCGACTCGTTCTACGGCACCGGCATTCCCGACCCGGTCTCGGGTCTCGGCCCGTACCTGAACGGCATCAAGTTCAAGGACTACAGCACCTGGAACGCCGGCATCGGCTTCACCTACAAGGTGTTCACCCTCGACCTGCGCTACTCGGGCACCGACCTGAAGAAGGCCGACTGTAACGCCTTCACCGGTGACTTCGGCGCCAGCTTCTCGTCTTCGTATTCGCCGATCAATCCGAGCGGCTATGGCTCCAAGTGGTGCGGTGACACGTTCATCGCCAAGTTCTCGGCCGACCTGGTTGCCTCGCAGCACCTGAAGTAAGCCGGACACCAACGATCGGGACGAGGGCGGCAGAGCGATCTGCCGCCCTTTCTCTTTGCGGTTTCCTCCCCGTGCCTTGCGCGTCATGCGCGCCGCCGGCGAATGGTCCGCCGCTTGCTTCGATGAGGCGAGACTCGCGAGGAGGCACGATGAGCCTGGATCTTAGGCCGAGCAACAAGCAGTGGGGCTGGAGAGCGGTGCGGGAGAGAGGCGCAGGCGGTGGCCTGGCGCGGCTCGCCGCGGCCGCGCTCGCCGGCCTTGGCTGCGGGCTTGCGATCTATGTGATGGAGCAGTCGTCGGCGCTGACGGCCTATCCGTTGGCGATGATCCCGTTCGCGACCTCGATCGTGCTGGTGATCTGTCAGCCCGAGGCGCGCCCGGCCCGGCCACGGGCACTGATCGGCGGCCATCTGCTGTCCGCGCTGGTTGGCCTGCTGGTGCTCGGCCTCACCGGGCCCGGTTCCGTGGCCGCCGCAGCCGCCGTGGCGCTAGCTGTGCTGGCGATGATCCTCACCGATACGCTGCACCCGCCGGCCGGCATCAGCCCGCTGCTGGTGGTTGCGGGCAATCTGCCCTGGTCGTTCCTGATCGCGCCGGTGCTGGTTGGTGCGCTGATGCTGGCGGCGTTCGCCTTTCTCTGGCACCGCCTGGTGCTGCGCAACGGCTGGCCGGATCGCTGGCTCTGACGTTTGGGCTCATGGTGCGGTTGCGCGCGGCGCCATCGCGAAGTGATCGCCCTTGCGTTCGAACGCAACGTTGCGGGTGTGGAAGGCGTGCAGCGTCGTGCGATGGCCGATCGAGACGATCGTCGTCTCCGGCAGTTGCTTCTGCACGAGCTGGTAGAGCGCGGCTTCCGACGGCTCGTCCAGCGAGGCCGTGGCTTCGTCGAGGAACAGGATTTGCGGCTTCTGCAGCAGCGCGCGTGCCAGTCCGAGCCGCTGCTGTTCGCCGAGCGACAGCGTTCGGTTCCAGTGGCCCTGTTCGTCGAGGCGGCTCGCCAGCACCGGCAGGCCGACTGCGTTCAGCGCGTCGCGCACCTGCTCGGCGCTGAAGGCATTCTCCGATGACGGGTAAGCGATCGCGCCGTGCAGCGAGCCGACCGGGAAGTAAGGCCGCTGCGGCAGCATCATCAGTTTCGTGTTGGCCGGGACCGCGATCTCGCCCTTGCCGAACGGCCAGATGCCGGCGATCGCCCGGAACAGTGTCGACTTGCCCGAGCCAGAGGGGCCCGTCACCAGCACATGCTCGCCGGCCTTAACCGCAAAGCCATCGGCGGTCACCAGCGGTCGGCCGTCGGGGAGTTGCACGGTGAGATCCTTGATCGCCAGCGTGCCGCCATCCGCTGGCGTCACGCGCACCGTGTCATCGCGCGCGGCGAGGTCGCGGGCTTTGTCGATCGAGGCCTCGAAGCCGTCGAGACGGGCGACCACCGCGCGCCACTCGGCCAGCGAGCGGTAGGCGGTGACGAAGAACGACAGCGCGGTGCGCACGCTGTCGAAGGCCGACGCGGTCTGCATCATGCCGCCGAGTTGCATCTTCTCGCCGAAATAGGCCGGCGCCACCAGGATGAAGGGGAACACGACGGCGGCCTGTCCGTAGCTCGCGGTGAAGGCCGTCAGCCGCTTGGTGCGGCTCATGATCTGCATCCAGTTCTCCACCACCCGGCCGAATCGCTCCGTCAGCCGCTCGCGCTCGGCGTCCTCGCCGCGCAAAAGGGCGATCTGCTCGGCGTTCTCGCGCACCCGCACGAGGTTGAAGCGGAAGTCGGCCTCGACCCGCTGTTTGGTGAAGTTCAGCGCCACCAGCGGCTTGCCGATCCAGTGCGTCAGCAGCGTGCCGAAGATCGCATAGATCAGTGCACCCCAGACCAGATAACCGGGAAAGCTGACGTCCTTGCCGCCGATCTGCAGCGGCGCCGCCGCCGACAATCCCCACAGGATGACCACGAACGAGCCGAGCGTCACCACCGAATTCAACAAGCCAAGGCCGATCGTCAGCGTGCTCTCGACGAACTGGTTGACGTCCTCGGTCAGACGCTGGTCCGGGTTGTCGGCGGCATCACCGGTGAGCTGCATGCGGTAGTGGTTGGCCCCCGTCAGCCAGCTGCCGAGATAGCGCTGCGTCAGCCAGCGGCGCCAGCGGATCTGCAGCCATTGGTTGAGGTAGATCTGGTAGACGGCAAGGGCGATGAACAGCGCCGCCAGCACCGAGAAGTAGATCAGCTCACTGACGAAGGTGTCCCAGTTGCGCTCCTGCAGCGCATTGTAGAACCGGCTGTTCCACTGGTTCAGCAGCACGTTGATGGTGACGATCGCCAGCTCGATCGCGATCACCACCGCGAGCAGGCCGCGCCCCGCCCATTTGTCTTCGGAGCGGAAGTAGGGCGCCGCAAGCCGCCATACGGTCGCAAGCGTCGAGCCGAGATTCTTCACCAGGCGGTCTCCTTAAACGACCGCCGGCGCGAGCGGCCGGCGGGGCAAATCATCGAGAGAGGAAAGGTTCGCAGATTTCGATTGCGGCGTCATCGGGCCGGGCAGGGAAAGGGCCGTCATTCTCCGCTCCCGCCGTGATGGCGAAAGCGTGGCGGCATCGTGCATCGTCGCCGGGCTGTGCAAGCGGTGTGCGCGCAAGGGTCTTGTTAAGGGGCTTGTTCGAATGTCCGCTAGGGCGTGATGAGATTGGGATGAATCAGCCTCGCGCTTTAGCTTATTGTTTAAGCATGATCTTTTCGGAAAAACCCTTCGCACTTTTCCGGATCATGCTTTAGCTCGCGGGCGGCTCGCCGACATTCTGCTTGAGGAAGGCAACCGTGCGCGACCAGGCGAGGTCCGCCGCCGCTTTGTTATAACGCGGGCCGCCGGTGTCGTTGTTGAAGGCGTGGTTGACACCCTCGTACACGTAGACGGTGTAGCGCTTGCCGGCGTCCTTCAGCGCCTGCTCCCAGGCGGGAATGCCGGGATTGACGGCGGTGTCGAGCCCCGCATAGTGCAGCAGCAGCGGCGCGGTGATGGCCTTCACCCGCGACTTGTCGGCCGGCACCGGGCCGTAATAGGCGACGCCCGCGGCAAGCTCCGGGCTGGTCATGGCGAGGCGGTTGATCATGCCGCCGCCCCAGCAGAAGCCGATCGCGCCGGTCTTGCCGGTCGATTCCGGATGCTTGTTCAGGAAGCTGACGGCGGCGGCCGCCTGCTCCTGCACGTCCTCGAGACTGAGATTGCCGATCATGCTGCGCGCCTTGTCCTCGTCGGCGGGCGTGCCGCCGACCGTCGAGAGCAGGTCGACCGCGAGCACGAGAAAGCCCTCCAGCGCCATTCGTCGCGCCACATCCTGGATGTGCGGCGTCAGTCCGCGGTTCTCGTGGATGACCAGCACCGCCGGCCGTTTCACCTTGTTGGCCAGGCGCACCAGGTTGCCGTGCACATCGCCCTGCATGGTGTCGAACGAGGCCTTGTCCTGCACCAGCCGCGGATCGTTCTCGGCGACGATCGCGGCGCGCGCATAGTTCGGCCGCAAGGTTTCGTAGGCGGCGGTGGCCGCAGCCGCAGAGCCCGCAAGCGCAGTGAGACGGTCGAAGAAATCGCGGCGGCTGATGCGGCCGTGGGTGAACCCGTCGTAGAGATCGATGATGCGCTGATCCATGGCGGTCGGTTCCTCATGAGACGTCGTGTTTGCGGCGGCGATCATGTCACGGCGATGATGGCGGATCATGGCGCGCAGTGTCACAGGCGCGTGATTGGCGCGATCCTTGCCCCGCGAGGACTTGGTGCTCGGTCTGCACGGCTGTCAAGACTAGTCATCGCGATCCGGACTCTTTAAAGCGCGAGGTGCTTGGGGTGAGTGATCAACGCGCCCGGGTTCTGTTTCGCATGAGCGTGCGGAGAGCGGCATCGCGTTCCGGCTGCATGCGTTGGAATGGCGCGTCGCGTGATGGAGATGGATGTGCGATCGGTGGTGCAATGGGGTGGCGTGTGGGTTGGTCTGTTGGTGGCCGCACTTGGTTCAAGCGTAGCGCCGTCGGCGGCGCAGAACGGATTTCCCTTCAACACCGAACTCACTCTGGAAGCGGCACCGATGCGCGGTTCGAAGCGGATTCCCAATCTCGAGATCGGTCCGAGCGGCGAGGTAATCATCGAACTGTGGTGCAAGGGCGCGCGCGGCCGCTTCTCGGTCGCCGGAGACACCATCGTCTTCGTGCCGGGCGCGGTGGACGATCGCGGCTGTCCGGCCGATCGCGCTGCGGCGGACGATGCGCTGCTGGCGGCGCTCGCCGATATCAGCGGCTGGCGGCGGCAGGGCGACGTGCTGGTACTAACGGGAACGAGGGAGCTACGCTTTCGCCGCAACACCAACTGATCGTGTCGCCGATGCGGCTCAGCCGCCGGCGATGATCGTGTCGGCGCAGGCTTGTCCGGCCTGGATCACGCCGTTGTAGCCGCCATACCCTCCATAGGCGGAGGCGAGATAGAGGCCATCGACCACCGTGCGCGGCGAGCGCGGCGTTTTCAACGGTGCTGTCGGTGGCACCGGTGCGAAGCCGTAGGCGGCACCGTTCGGCGCATTGAGATAGCTCACCATCGAGCTCGCGGTGTTGAACGAGATCGCGGCGACGGCGGCCTGCAATCCCGGATAGAGCCGGTCGAGATAGGCGACTATCGCCTCCTGCCAGCGTGCGCGCTTGGCGGTGTAGACCGGTCGCTCCACGCCGCTCCAGTTGCTCAGGCGGTCGGTGCCGACGATGGAGATGATGTGCGGGTGCGCGGGCACGCCGGAATCGATTGCCGAATAGTTGACGATCGACATCGGCGGCATCGCGCTGCCGGGCTCGCCTGCGAACAGCGCCGTGCCTTTGGCATAGTCGTCGAGCGTGCTCATCCAGGGCGGCAGCAACTGGGTCGAATAGGCGGTGAGGCCGACCTCCGCCGGTGGGCGTGACAGGCCGAGGGTGAGCGCGAACAGCGACACCGACGGCGGGCGATCCGCGTAGCTCTCGCTCAGCGCGGTGCCTTCGGGGCGCGGCAGCAGCGCAGCGGCGATGCCGGGCGCGGCGTTGCTGACGATGCGATCGGCTTCCACCGTCTGCGGATCGCCGCCGGCCTTGGCAACATGGGTAACGGCGCGGACGCGGCCCTTGCCGTCGGTCTCGATGCCGGTGGCGACGCGGCGCAGGATCACCTCGCCGCCCGCCTGCTTGATCGCGCGGGCCAGCGCACTGGAAAGCCGCTGCGAACCGGTCTTCACATAGCGGCCGCCACTCTGCACGTAGCCACCCTGTGCGCTCGCGAACACGATCCACCACAGCGTCGCCGGATCGTCGTGATAGTGCCAGAGATTGCCGGCGAGCGCGCATTTCACCCCTTCGTCGCGACCGAACGCCTGCTCGAGCCGCTGCGCCAATGACGCGTCCCAGTGGTTCAGCCCGGGCAGCGCGGCCTTCAGCCGGTCGAGGCTGTGCAGCGGGTTGTCGAACGTGCCTTCGCCCGCAAGCTTGCCGACCGCCTCGGCGATCTGCTCCATGTCGCTGAGGATCGCCGCGATGCCCGCGCGCGAATCCGGGAAGGCCTGCGCCAGTGCTGCCTGCGCGGCATCGAAGCCCGCGGGCAGAACGAACGGAGCCCGCAGCGGCCCGCCGCGCACCTCGTAGATCGATCCGGTGGAGACCCATTCCAGCTTGTCCAGCACGCCGGCGCGGGTCAGCGCGCGGTGCTTCGGGTCGCGGGTATCTTCCGGACTGGAGGTTTTGTGCAGCGACGCCTCGATGAACAGGTCGCCGGCCTTGTAGCTGGAGGCGGCGCCGCCGACCGAGTTGCCGCGCTCGATCACGAGCACCTTGCGCCCCTCGCGCGCGAGGATCGCTGCCGTCGTCAGCCCGCCGAGACCGGCGCCGATCACCACCACGTCATAGCGCGCCATGATCAGTCACACTCCATCGATCGTCACGCGAGGAAGCGTCGCGCGTCGGCGAAGGATTATAGCGCCGCCCGCGATCATCTCCGCGCGATCATTTCCAGGACGAGGTCTCCGCATCCCAGCGCTGCGCATCAAATGCCTGCGTCAAGGCATTGAGCGTCTGATTGTCGTTCAGCGACAGGCTTTCCTCGTCGTTGCCGCTGGCGTTCTCGTCGATGTTCAGCTTCGGCCCCGCGCTCTCGTCGACGGTTTCGATCGACGGGCTGCCGACCCACAATAGCAGGTGGTCGGAGCCGCCCGGTTTGTCGGCGGCGGCGAGGGCGGTGACGGTGATGGCCTCGGTCAGGCCAAGCGCCGGCACCACCGCGCTCGGCCGCTTCAGGCTGATCTTCAGTTCGCCGGTCACGTCATTCCAGGCCGACGAGATCAGCGTCGCCGGCAGCGCCTTCGCCAGCGCGGTTGCTACCGCGTTGGCGATTTTGTCGCGGTTGAGCTTGCCGCCCTCGCGCCAGCCGGCCGCGGGAAAGCGGAGCGTCCGCTCCATGTCCATGGTGCCGTCGGTCCAGCCGGCTGCGATCACGCCGGGTTGGCCGCGCAGCTTGGTGAGGGTGTCCTGCGCGCGCTCCGGATCGACGGTGAGGTGCAGCACCTGTTCGCCGGAGCGCAGTTCGGCGCAGGACGCGATCAGGCCGTAGAGCGCGACCTGGACCGGCTGGCCGCGCAGACCCTTGGCGAAATCGGCGACCGCCTCGCGTGTCACCTTCACCGCGAGCGCTTCCGGCGAAACTTCGGTGAAATCGTCGGGCGTGCTGACGATGGTATCGTCGGACGCCTGCTGCTCCTGGAATTCCTTCTCGCTCGTGTCGGCGGTTTCGCTCGATGCGATCTCCGACATGGTGTCGCCGATCGTCACCATGCCGGTGAAGTCGAACGTCTTGCCGTTCGGCTTGCGCGTCAGATCGACCGTGATCGGCAGCTTGTCGTCCTGGCTCTGGGTCTTGCCGGCGAGCTTTTCGCCCGTGACGCTCAGATTGAGCACGAACCGATCGGTGCGTTCGCTGCGGCCGGGCACCGGAAAGCAGACGTCGAGGGTGGCGGCCGTCAGTTTACCGCTCTGGCGCGTCTCTTTCAGGATCACGTCGGCGCGGTCGTCGGCGAGACCGCTCAGATAGGTGAAGTAGCGGATTTCGTTTGCGGGCGGGGCCTTGGCGGCCTTGTTGGCTTGGGCGTAGGCCGTCGAGAGAGCGGCCAGACCGGTCAGGGCCAGGATCGAAAGCGAAGCCGTCGCGCGCATTGCAGTCCCCAAAAGCAATCAGATTCGAGGGCAATGTACAGTCCCGCGCCGTCCGGCGATACGCCGGAATGCGCGCATCGCGCGGGAGCGCGCGGAACCATGTGGCGGGAACGCGAAGCTCCATCGTCCTGTCACAAAAAAGAAGGCCGCCCGCAGGCGGCCTTCGATCGTTTTCGCCGGGTGGCGGGCTTAGAAGCCCATGCCGCCCATGCCGCCCATCCCGCCGCCGGCCGGCATCGCCGGAGCCGCTTCCTTCGGCAGTTCCGCGATCATGGCCTCGGTGGTGACCAGCAGGCCCGCCACCGACGCTGCGTCCTGCAGTGCTGTACGCACGACCTTGGCCGGGTCGATGATGCCCTTGGCGACCATATCGACATACTCTTCGTTCTGCGCGTCGAAGCCGTAGGTCTCATCCTTGGTCTCAAGGATCTTGCCGACCACGATCGAGCCCTCGACACCGGCGTTCTCGGCGATCTGGCGGAGCGGAGCCTCCAGTGCGCGCAGCACGATGTTGATGCCGGCCTGCACGTCCGAGTTGTCGTTGGTGAGACGGCCGACCGCCTTCTTGGCACGCAGCAGCGCGGTGCCGCCGCCGGGAACGATGCCTTCCTGCACCGCCGCGCGGGTCGCGTTGAGCGCGTCCTCGACGCGGTCCTTCTTCTCCTTCACCTCGACCTCGGTCGCACCGCCGACCTTGATCACGGCGACACCGCCGGCGAGCTTGGCAAGACGCTCCTGCAGCTTCTCACGGTCGTAGTCCGAGGTGGTCTCTTCGATCTGCGCCTTGATCTGGCCGACGCGGGCCTCGATGTCCTTCTTCTTGCCGGCGCCGTTGACGATCGTGGTGTTCTCCTTGTCGATCACCACCTTCTTCGCACGGCCGAGCATGTTGACGGTCACGCTCTCGAGCTTGATGCCGAGTTCCTCGGAGATCAGCTGGCCGCCGGTCAGGATCGCGATATCTTCCAGCATCGCCTTGCGGCGATCGCCGAAGCCCGGCGCCTTCACGGCAGCGACCTTGAGGCCGCCGCGCAGGCGGTTGACGACGAGCGTGGCGAGCGCTTCGCCTTCGACGTCCTCAGCGATGATCAGGAGCGGACGGCCCGACTGCACGACGGCTTCGAGCACCGGCAGCATCGCCTGCAGGCCGGAGAGCTTCTTCTCGTGCAGCAGCACGAACGCATCTTCCAGCTCGGCGGTCATCTTCTCGGCGTTGGTGATGAAGTACGGCGACAGATAGCCACGGTCGAATTTCATGCCCTCGACGATATCGACCTCGGTGTCGAGCGACTTGGCTTCCTCGACGGTGATGACGCCTTCGTTGCCGACCTTCTGCATCGCTTGGGCGATCATCTTGCCGATGGTGTTGTCGCCGTTGGCCGAGATGGTGCCGACCTGGGCCACTTCCGAGGAAGAGGCGACCGGCTTGGCGCGCTTCTCGATGTCCTTGACGACGGCCGTGACGGCGAGGTCGATGCCACGCTTCAGGTCCATCGGGTTCATGCCGGCGGCAACCGCCTTCGCGCCTTCGCGCACGATCGCCTGCGCCAGCACGGTGGCGGTAGTGGTGCCGTCACCCGCGGTGTCGTTGGTCTTGCTGGCGACCTCGCGCAGCATCTGCGCGCCCATGTTCTCGAACTTGTCCTCGAGCTCGATCTCCTTGGCGACGCTGACGCCGTCCTTGGTGATGCGCGGGGCGCCGAACGAGCGGTCGATGACGACGTTGCGGCCCTTCGGACCGAGCGTCACCTTGACGGCATTGGCGAGGGTATCGACGCCGCGCAGCATGCGGTCGCGCGCATCGCCGGAGAATTTGACGTCTTTGGCTGACATAGAAGGTTACTCCTGAGAGGGACTGGTCTTGCCGGCCTTGCGGGGCGGCCTTGGCCGCGAACCACAAGGACGGCAGATGTCTTGCAGACGGATATGACGAGGATCGTGAACGGGACGGCTGCTTACGACAGCACGCCCATGATGTCGGACTCCTTCATGATCAGGAGCTCTTCACCATCGAGCTTGACCTCGGTGCCGGACCACTTGCCGAACAGCACCTTGTCGCCGACCTTGATGTCGATCGGGATCAGCTTGCCGGTCTCGTCGCGGCCGCCCGGGCCGACGGCGACCACCTGGCCCTGCGAGGGCTTCTCCTTGGCGGAGTCGGGGATGATGATGCCGCCCGCGGTCTTCTCTTCAGCGTCGATGCGCTTGACGACGACACGATCGTGGAGCGGACGGAACTTCGTCTTGGCCATAGGGGTCCTCACTGGTACGTTTGGGTAGGTGGCGCGTGGTGCCGGTTGCCCGGAGAAACGGGATTTAGCAATCTCATTATGAGAGTGCTAGCGGGCAGCGGAATATGGCCTGGGCATGTTTCTGTCAAGCAAACGCCGCTTAAGGCCTTGGTGAGGCCGATATTGCATGATCATGAGGGCGAAGCAGCCGGATCATGCCGGTTGGGGGTGTAATCCAGGGGTCTTGCTTAACGGTCGGTGCTTGCCAGATGGGGCTGGCGCGTCCAGAGTCACCACGTTTGGGGATGTTTCGTGATGGTCAGTTCAGATTTCGCGCGCGCAATCGCTAAGGTCACAGTGGTCGCGGCTTGCGCCAGTTTGCTGTCCGCGTGCGGCGGCGGCATGAGCCTTGGCGGCATGTTCGGCGGTTCCTCGTCGCCGCCGCCGCCGGACCCGCCGCCGGTTGCGGAACTTCCGGCGAGCATTCGCGCCGAAGAGATCGTCGGCCGCTGGGGACTTGCCGCCTACCACAAGCCGGAGGACCGGGCGCGGACGGAAGCCAATGCGCGCACCCAGTGCCGCCAGCCTTATGTCATCAACGCCGGCGCGAATGGCGGCGTCATCATGCATCTGGCCGACGAGGCCCAGCCGCAGGAACTGCGCCTGAAGGGCGGACCGGGCGGTAAGAACTACATCGGCCCGCCAGGCCCCGGCGGTGCCGAGAAGGATCGCGAGATCCTGTCGTTCGACGGTCGCGTCATGACCACGCGCTTCGTCGATCCGGATGCGAACTCGCGCTACGGCACGATGATCTACGTGCGCTGCGCGCCGCGCGCCTGATCCACGCCGGCATCGCGGGCGGCCGGCGTCATTGTTGATTCCCCCGACTTTGTCTTCCGGGCTAGGACTGCAAGGTGGCCTTGCAGTCTCAACTTGCGGTCCAACTCGCAGTCCAAGGCGCAGTCCAAGGCTGGGAATCAGCACGCCCGTTTGTTAAAGCGCGATGGCCGTCATGGCCGTTTGAGCATGGCGAACCGTTTGCAAGGCCATGCTGCACAGCATCTTCACAGGTCCCACGCGCGCGATCACCGTTCTGTCGGTGACGCAGATTCTCGGCTGGGGCGCGCTGTATTACCCGCCGGCGCTGGTCTCCTCGCTGATTACCGCCGAATATGGCTGGTCGTTCGCGGTGGCGATGCTCGGCCTGTCGGTCGGGCTCGGCGTATCCGGACTGCTCTCGCCCTATGCCTGCGGCCTCGTCGACAAGCACGGCGGCAACCGGGTGATGGCGATCGGCGCGCTGATCGGCGCCTGCGGCCTGGTGGGGGTCGTACTGGCGGTCGATCCGGTCACCTACCTGCTGGCGTGGGTGTTGATCGGCGCGGCGATGGCTTCGACGCTGTATGACGCCTCGTTCGCGACGCTGACCTATCTCTACGGCCCGGCGGCCCGGCGGCCGATCACCATCGTCACCTTCGCCGGCGGACTTGCATCCACCATCGCCTGGCCGGCGACGCACCTGCTGATCGAGATGATCGGCTGGCGCGGCGCCTATCTGGTGTTCGCCGCCCTGCTCGCCTTCGTCGTCGCACCGTTGCATGCCTTCGCGCTTCCGCGCGAGCGGATCAAGGACAGCGCGCCGCAGCCCGCCCAGCAGGCCGCGCCGCCAGCGAAACTGCTGCCGCCGCGCGGCTGGCCGTTCGTTTTGATCGCGGCCGGCTTTTCGATGGGGGCGTTCGTGATGTCGGGGATCGCCGCGCATCTGCTCGGCATGCTGCAGCGGGGTGGCCTCGATGCGGGTGCGGCCGTGACGGTCGGCGCGCTGATCGGCCCGGCCCAGGTCGCCTCGCGCTTCGCTGATTTCGCGACCAAGGGCCGGGCGCATCCGTTGTGGATCGCCCGCGGCGGCATGGCGCTGATGACGCTGGCGTTCGTCATGCTGCTGGTCGCGGGCATTTCGTTCCCGATGGCGGTGCTGTTCGCCGTGCTTTACGGGGCCGCGAACGGCATCATGACGATTGCCCGCGGCGCATTGACCCTGCTGCTGTTCGGCCCCGTCGGCTATGGTCATGTGCTCGGCCGCATCGCCCGCCCGGCGCAGATCCTGCAGGCGACCGCGCCGTTCGTACTGGCGTTCGCGGTGGAGCATGCGTCGGATCAGGTGGTGCTGGCAGTGTCCGCCTGCGGCACGCTGCTGGCGCTGATCTGCTTCGTGCTGCTCAAGCGGCCGGCCTGACGTCGCCGGCCGATCGCTCACGGCTCAAATAGTCCCATGAATGAAAGCGGCCCGCGGGTGCGAGCCGCCCGGATTGTTCAGATTTGATTCAGCCGAACAGCGCGTCGATGTCGTTCTGCGAGGCGTGTCCATCCTCGCCGGGGCCTTTCGGTCCGTTCAGCAGGCGGGCATCGCCGATGCGGTCGTCGACGATCGGCGGCGCGTGCGCCTTGATGTGATCGACACCACCCCAGATCTCCATCATGACGTTGATGTGATGCTCGATGAACTTCATCGTCGCCATCACCTTGCTGATGCGCTGGCCGGTGAGATCCTGGAAGTTGCAGGCTTCGAAGATCGAGATCACCCGCTCCTGGATGTCTTGGGCGAGTTGCGCCTGGATATCCGCAGTGGGCGCCTTCGCCAGCGCGCTGGCGGCTTCGTCGATCGCCTCCGCCGCTTCGAGAATTTGCTGGGTCGCCTCTTCGGTGCCGCCGACCACGGCGCCGAGTTCACCGGTGACCTTGGTCATCTCGTCGCCATCGAAGCTCTTGCCGTGCAGCACGGCGATCTCTCGCTTGGTGCGATTGATCGCCTCATGGATCAGGTCGAGCTCGACCTTGAGCTTCTCGCACTGCTCGATCTGGGCGCGATAGGCTTCGAGCGTCGCCTGCATGCTGTCGGTCCACTGCGAGGAGGCTGAGGCGGCGACGGCGGGAGTGATGCCGCTCTCGCGATGCGGCGCGGCCATCTGGGCGCGGATCGCGCGCAGCTCGGCCATGATGTCGTTGTGATAGGCCATCAGCGCGGCGTCTGCGTCCGCCGGCACGACCATGCTCTCAGGTCCGATTTCTTCGATGCGAAAGCGCTTGCGTTGAACAGCCATTCTTGACCACCCCCAACCAGATTTTCTTCAGCCTTCTAGCGAATGGGATTTAACGCGGAGTTCACGGGCGGAACCCGGCGTTGCGATCGGGGCGAGGCGACGCAAAGCTGCGGTTAACCATGGCCCTGTGCCATTCACTGAAAATAAACGCTGTCGGCAGGAAGGGCCAACGTGCCGCATCGTGGTGAATCGAAACGGCCGGCTCGTTTACCAAACCGCATGGGGTTTCGCCTTTGATGAACCGGTGCGGCGGCTTCGCCGACAACGTCTCGCCGGACGAGGTGGGGCGTTCAACCAACGACGCAAAGTGCAGAGTACGTCGATGTTCAGGAAAACTGTCCGTGCGCTGGTGCTCAGCGCTGCCGTCCTCGTGACGGCTCTCACCGACCAGGCGGCGGCGCAATACGCTGCGCAGTATCCCGCTCAGGCCGGCTACGACAGCCGCTCCAATATGGGCGGCGGCTTCATCGAATTCCTGTTCGGCGAGCAGCCGCAGGCTTCGCCCTATCAAGAGCGCTATCAGCGGCCGCGTTACGCGCCGCAGGCGGACCCGTATCAGCCGCCGCAATCGTATCAGCGCCGGCCGATGTATCGCGAGGAGCGCGAAGAGGCTTATGAGCCGGCGACGCCCGGACGTCCGGCGATGGACCCGAAATACCTGAAGCAGGCGGTTAGCTATTCCGGCCGCGAGCCGGCAGGCACGATCGTCATCGATACGCCAAACAAGTTTCTCTATCTCGTGCAGGCCGACGGCCAGGCGCTGCGCTATGGTATCGGCGTCGGCCGTCCGGGCTTTACCTGGTCGGGCGTGAAGACGGTCACGGCGAAGAAGGAATGGCCATCATGGGTGCCGCCGGCGGAAATGCTGAAGCGCCGCCCCGACCTGCCGCGCTACATGGAGGGCGGCCCGGACAATCCGCTCGGCGCGCGGGCGATGTATCTCGGCTCCACGCTGTACCGCATCCATGGCTCGAACGAGCCGTGGACGATCGGCACCTCGGTCTCGTCGGGCTGCATTCGCATGCGCAACGAGGACGTGATCGACCTCTATGAACGCGTCAAGGTCGGCACCCGCGTCGTGGTGATCTGACTATCGTCGCAGACAGACCTGCAGCGGCCGCCTCCGGACAGAGGCGGCCGCTTTTGTTTTCGCATCCCGCACGGCACTGCTGCGGATGCGGTCGCGCAAAGCCGGGCCCATCGGGCGGGCGGCTGCTCTCCTGCGGGGAATGCGTTTTCTTGGTGCGAACCGGTCTCCACTTCGCTCAAAAACACGCGTATGGTCCGCTGCAATCATCGGACAACAGAAGGAACAACACGATGAGCGAATACGATGTCGAGCAGGTCACGCCGTACAAGGGGCTGCGCTACAAGAAGCGGACCATGAAGGTGGACGCCGAGGACGAAGCGCGGCTGATGGGCCTGTGCGGCATCGACCCGGCGGTGTTCCGCGGCTGTGCCGATCCGTCCGCGTTCATCAGCTTCGCCATTCGCGAGGGCGATCGCAACGGCATCTCCTCGAATGGCGGCGTCAACATGGTGCAGGGGCTGGTGCAGTCGCGGCCGTTGCGGCTCGATGAAACCATCACCGTGACTGGCGAGATCCTGGACGTGCAGCAGTCGCCGCGCGGCCGCGTCACCACCAGCGAGACCTGGTATCATGGCGAGAACGGCGAACTCGGCATCACCTCCAAGCGTACGTCGCTGAAGACGGATCCGACCCAGTATGCCGACCCGAAGCTGCGCGGCGCGGGCGAGCGGCCGGCGCCGGTGGTGGCCGATCCGTCGAAGCTGCGCGCGTTCGGCCGCTTCACGCTGACGCCGGCGGATGTCGTGGCCTATGGCCGCGACACCACCAACCCGATCCACACCCATGAGGACGCCGCCAAGCGCGCCGGCTATCGCGCGCCGATCATCGGCGGCGGGCAGGGCGTGCGCTTCCTCACCGCAGCGCTCTGGAAGGAGTTCGCGCCGAAGGCGGTGGACATGGACATCTACTTCCGCCGTCCGCTGTTCTGGGACGACAGCTTCGACATCATGGTCGAGGAGACGGGTGGCAAATGGACGGCGATGTGCCTCGCCAAGGACGGCAAGGTCGCGACCGAAATGCGGATCAATGCGCTGACGGCTTAAGCTGACGGCTGAAGAAGGCGGCTTGTGCGTCATTCCGGACGCCGCGAGGCGGCGATCCGGAATCCCACAATTGCAAATCTTTAGAGTTCATCACCTGCGAGATTCCGGGGCCGCGCCTTAACGGCGCGCCCCGGAATGACACCTACGGAGGGCTTACGCAAAGTCGCTGTCGCCGCCATCGTCGAAATCGTCGGAGTCGTAATCGTCCCCGTCGTCATCATCGTCATAGTTCTCGTTCGAGGCCTGATCGAACATGCCCTGACGGGACTCCGTATCGTTCTGGGCCGAGCGGCCGACGTCGTTGACGCCGGCATCGCGGGCGAGGTCGCCCTTCGACTGGTCGCCGCCGCTGCTCCAGGGATTGCTGCCGCCGCTCTCCTTGCCGGCGGCGGACGCATCGCCGAAGCCGTGCTTGGCGCCGCCCATCAGCCCGCCGATGCTGTTCATCAGGAGCGAACCGCCGATCACGCCCGCAGCGGCTGCCGCTGCGGTGCCGAGGAACGAGCCGCCACCGCCGACCGGGCCGCCTGGTTGCGGCGCGCCTGGTTGCGGCGGCGTCATGCGGGGATCGGCTTGCCGTGGATCAGCCTGATAGGCAGGATTGCTGTTCCAGACCGGGCGGTCGCCGGAGCCCGCGCGTACGTTCGGGACCGAGCCGCCACGGCTCGGCTGGCCGAGGATCGCGCTGCGCATGCTGTCGAGGAAGCCGCCCTGCTGCTCCTGCGGCGCGGGAGCCATGGCCTGCTCCAGCTCTTCGATGCGCGCGTCGGCGCGTTTCAGCGCCTCGTCCTGCACCAGCACCGTCTGCACCAGCGCATAGACGGCGTTCGGCGCACGCGACAACCCTTGCGAAATGGCGGCCATCGCATCGGGGTCGCGCGGTGAATTCTCCAACTTGCTCAGACGCTCGAACAGGTCATCGACCAGTGCGCGTTCTTCGCGGTTCATCCTTGCCTCCTCCATGAGAGTCCGTTCCGGCTTGCGGCCGGATCGGACAGGCCGCATGTAGGGAACGCTTGTGGCGGCACAAAGCCGGGGCTGAAAATATTTTCAGCCGCGGGGTGCGGCACTTTCGACGTGAACAATTCGTAAGGTCATGCCAACGTTACATTGTTCGCCGCGAGCATGCGGGGGAAGTCGTCGCTCATCAGCCAGTCGTATTCGGCCCGGCGCTGATCGGTCAGCGGGTCGAGCGCGACCAGCGTCGCATCAACGAATCCCGGATGGCACATGATCAATCCGCCGTCCGGCAGCCGGTGCAGGAAGCGTTCGAACAGCTTGCCGAAATCCGGCTTCTTCGAGAATTTGTAGGCGCCGGCGAAGG
The DNA here is from genome assembly GCF_000516555.1 of Afipia sp. P52-10. NCBI lineage: Bacteria > Pseudomonadati > Pseudomonadota > Alphaproteobacteria > Hyphomicrobiales > Nitrobacteraceae > Afipia > Afipia sp. P52-10. The sequence continues at coordinate 2,420,747 of NZ_AZSJ01000003.1, forward strand.
CCGGATTGAAGCGCAGCCCGGCGCGCGTCGCGCGCTCGCGGAACGCGACGCTCAGTACGTCCAGCATCAACGCTTTCGCGTCCTTGACGGGGCGCGGCTTCTCGCCGCCGCGGCCGCACTGCCGCACCCAGGCGTTCGGCGCATGCTCCTTCACCGCCGAGAGGAAGGCATCGCGCACCTGCGGAAAGAGCTGCGCGTGCTGATGGCCATCGACATAGTCGGGGGCGCGACCGAGCATCGTGGTAAAGGCCTCGATCTGGGCGACGATCTCGGCGCGGAAGATCTCGACGTCCAACCGACGCAGCAGTGCGGTCTGCAGCAGCTTGCCGAGTTTCAGGAATTCGCCATGCTTCTGCGGCCGGAAATGCAGGGTGAGGGGGTGATACGGCGCCGTCAGCGTCAGGTGCAGGCCGATCGAAAAGCCCGGCCGGTCGCGGGCAACGGCCTTGAGATCGTCGATCTCGTTGCGGGTGAAGGCCGGCCCCACCACCATCACCGAGGTCGCGCTGAGCCGGCCCTTGCCGATCAAGTCGCGGATCGCGCGGTTGACGCCTTCGCTCATGCCGTAGTCGTCGGCACAGAGCGAGATCCGGCGGGGCGCAGGCGCTGCGGTCATTCGGCCGCGGTCCGGGATGTTGGCGAGCGGGCCTGGTCGGGAAGCGGCAGACTGCCCTGCATGCTGTCGGCTCCCGCCCGCTTGACGATCTTTTCGGCCACGAAGTAGACCGGCCGCGCCTTCAGTTCGTAGATGATCTTGCCGATGTATTCGCCGACGACGCCGATCATCACCAATTGCATGCCGCCGAGCACCATCACGCCGACGATCACCGACGCATAGCCGGGGACGGATTTGCCGTCGATGAACGTCTCCCACAGGATCGACAGGCCGAACAAGAAGGCGGCGAAGGCGATCGCCGCACCGAACAGGCTGGCGAGGCGCAGCGGCGCCACCGAGAACGACGTCAGGCCGTCGATCGACAGGCCGATCAGCCGCGCCGGATTGAACGAGGACTGGCCATGGGCGCGCGGCGCAGGCTCGTAGTCCACCCGCATCTGGCGGAAGCCGATCCAGCTCGACAGCCCCTTGAAGAAGCGGTTGCGCTCGGGCAGTTGCCGCAGCGCCGCCGCTGCGCGCGGCGAGAGCAGGCGAAAGTCGCCCGCATCCTCCGGAATCTTGTGCCGGGCGCGGAAGTTCATCAGCGCATAGAATCCCTTCACCGAAAGCCGCAGCACGGCGGATTCGTTCTTGCGGTGCGCCTTCGCGGTGTAGACGACGTCGTAGCCGCCCTCGATCCAGTGCTTGACCAGCGTCTCCACCAGGGCCGGCGGGTGTTGGCCGTCGCCGTCCATGAACAGCACCGCGCCGCCGCGCTGGGCATGGTCGAGCCCCGCCATCAGCGCGGCCTCCTTGCCGAAGTTGCGCGACAACGAGATCACGCTGACGTCGAGAGTGGTGGCCGGCAGGGCCTGTGCCACTTCCAGCGTATCGTCGGCGCTGCCGTCGTTCACGTACACCACCTCGCAGCGCAGGCCGTAGGCGTCTTTCAACGTGGTCGCGAGGGCGGCGATGTTGTCATGCAGCCGCTTGAGTCCCGCGCCCTCGTTGTAAAGCGGCACGACGATCGACAGGCCCTTGGCCGCGGCGGACCGCGCGTCGGCAGTGAGATCGGAGATGTCGGCACCTAGCGTCGTCATCGTCTGTTTCCGTCGGCAGAGCGCGCTGTCGGACACGGCCGTCGGACCACGCTTCGCATCGTCAGGATATGGTCATGCTGCCGCGCTGTGAACACCCCCGCCGGCGCACTGCCGCATATGGGGCAGAGGCGCTGTCAGGATTTCAGAAATGCCTCCAGCCGGGCAAACAGCGGATTGGCACGGTCGAACACGTAATCGAGCGAGGCGACCGAGACCGCCTCCGCGCCACGCTCGCGCAGGAAGCTCGCCAGCCCGTACAGGTGCTTCGGCGGGCAGTGCAGCGTCACCATGCCGGACGAGGTCGGTCCGCCGAACGGCGAGACCACGCCGAACCGGCGATGGGCCTCAGTGAGCAGCTCGGCGTTGCAGCCCTGGAAGCGGGTACGGACCTCCTTGAAGGCTTTCGCGCGCGCGCAGGCGGAGATGTGGTCGAAGATGATGCGCGCGGTGTCGAGCGCATGGCCGTTCCATTCGGCGGCGCGCGAGGCGACAAGGTTCGCCTGGCTCTTCAGCATCACGCCGTCGTCGAGCACCTTCAGCCCGTTGGCGGCGAGCGTTGCGCCGGTGGTTGTGATATCGACGATCAGTTCCGCCGTGCCGGAGGCGGGCGCGCCTTCGGTGGCGCCGGCGCTCTCGACAATGCGATAATCGACGACGCCGTGACGGGCGAAGAAGCCGCGCGTCAGATTGATGTACTTGGTCGCCACCCGCATGCGGCGGTTGTGCTGGGTGCGGAATTCGGTCGAGACGTCGTCGAGGTCGGCCATCGTGCGCACGTCGATCCAGGCCTGCGGCACGGCGACCACCACATTGGCATAGCCGAAGCCGAGCCCCTGGATCAGCGCGACCTTGTCGTCGGCGTTGACGATGCTCTCGCGCACCAGATCTTCGCCGGTGACGCCGAGATGCACGGTGCCGCGGGCGAGCTGTGACGCGATCTCGCTCGCCGACAGATAGGCCACCTCGACATTGTCGAAGCCGGTGATGCTACCGCGATAGTCGCGGGCGCCGCCGCCCTTGGCCATGGCGAGGCCGGCGTTGTTGAAGAACGCGTCGGTGTTTTCCTGCAGCCGTCCCTTGGAGGGAACGGCGATGACGAATGGCTGGGTCATGCGATGTCTCCGGCTTGCGCCAGCGCGTCGATCCAGACCGAGAAGCCGACCGCCGGGATCGGCGCTTCGGCGCCGAGCCGTGTCAGCAGGCCGTCATAGCGGCCGCCGGCGACCAGCGGCTCCGCGCCGTTGCCTCGCGCGTGCAACTCAAACTCGAAGCCGGTGTAGTAGTCGATGCCGCGGCCGAACGCGGTGGCAAAGCGGATCGAGGCGACGTCGAGGCCACGCGCCGCCATGAAGCCGATCCGCTGTTCGAGCAGGTCGATCGCGGTTGCGATGTCGAGCTTGGCGTCCGCAGCAAGCGCGCGCAGCTGCGCTACCGCATCGTCCGGCTCGCCGGTGATTGCCAGGAAGCGCTCGATCGCCATCACGGTTTCCTTCGGCAGCGCGCCGCCGGCCATGGTCGATTGCTCGAGGAAGCGGTCGGCGATCTCGGCATTGCTGCGGCCGGAGAGGTTGGTCGCGCCGGCGATCGAGATCAGGTCGCGCACCAGCGCCAGCGCCGCCTTGCGGTCGGAGCCGGCGAGCGCTGCCAGCACGCCGTGATAGTCGGTGCGGCTTGCGCTGGTGGCGAGCGTCATGCGCTGCAGATCCTGCGCGAGGCTGATCTTGCGGTTGAAATCCTTCATCAGTCGCCGCTTCCATACCGGCGCGAGGTCGAGCGCGGCAATCAGCGCAGCGAACAGGCCGACATCGCCGGTGCGGATCTCCACGTCCTTCAGGCCGAAGGCGGCGGTGGCTTCCAGGCCCAGCGCCAGCATCTCCGCGTCGGCGGCGGCGCTGTCCTTGCGGCCGAACGACTCGACGCCGGCCTGCACGAATTCGCTCGCGCGGCCGTCGCGATAGCGGAACACCGGGCCGAGATAGCAGAAGCCTTTCGGCTCGCCGGCCTTGCCGGACGCGAGGTAGTCCCGCGCCACCGGAATGGTCAGGTCTGGGCGCAGACACAGCTCGTCGCCGCTGGCATCGGTGGTCAGGTACAGGCTCTTGCGGATGTCCTCGCCCGACAGGTCGAGGAACGGCTCGGCCGGCTGCAGGATCGAGGGGTGCGCCGGCGCATAGCCGGCCGCCGCAAACGACGCCAGCAGGGCGTCCGCGCGGGCGGCGGAGCCGGTCGCTGAGGGCGCGGCGGGGGTGGTCATCGATAAATTCCGCTCAACAGATGTTGCGATCGTTGCGACATGTGTTGCGATAATCGCAACGTTGCGCGGCGTTTAGCACGCGCCGCCGCAACTTTCATCTGGCGATCGAGCAACCCGGCGTGGCAGCTGCCAAATACCTTAACGCCTTCATATCCAAGGTGGAATTCGCCTAACGGGCGGATTTGGCGTCCCGAGCGGGGCCGTGTGTCACCCCAGCACGGCCTGCACCAGCGCCAGCGCCGCCACCGCCGCGGTATCGGCCCGCAGGATGCGCGGCCCGAGCGACAGGCGGACGTGGTTCTCCTGCCGCAGCAGCCAGGCGCGTTCCGCCTCGGAGAACCCGCCCTCAGGGCCGATTAGCACATCGATGCCGCCAGCGGCCCGGTCGCGGACCGCCTCCAGCGCTGCCACCGGGCTCTGCACTTCGGCGTCCTCGTCACAGAACACCAGGAGGTCCATAGGGTCGCGCTGGTCGAGGAAGCGCTCCAGCGGCACTGGCTCGCTGACCTCGGCGATGGTCAGGATACCGCACTGCTCGGCGGCTTCGATGACATTGGCCCGCATGCGCTCCAGGTTGAGCCGCGAAACCTGGGTGTGCTGGGTCAGCACTGGACAGAGCGCGGCTGCGCCCATCTCGACCGCCTTCTGCGCCATGTAGTCGAGCCGCGCATGCTTCAGCGGCGCAAAGACGTACCGCAGACGCGTCGGCGGCTGCTGCGCGCGCTGCTGCGTGTCGATCACCAGGGCGTCGATGCGCTTGCGGCCGGCGAGGCTGGCGCGCCATTCGCCGTCGCGGCCGTTGAAGGCCAGCACGGCGTCACCGGCGCCGAGCCGCAGCACGTTGCCGAGATAATTGGCCTGCGCCTTGTCGAGCGGAACGGCGGCGCCCGGCATGAGCGGGGCGTCAAGATAGAGGCGCGGCGTGCGGAAGTCGTAGCGAGGCATCGAGCCTGATCCTGGCAGGTGAGAGCCGGTTCGGAGCCGGATCAGGCTGATCCAGACCCAGGCATGACCCCGAGAAGGGAAACCGGTTTTCCGATACGGATCATGCTCATACAGAAAGATGCGGCCCTGCCTAGAGTGTTTCGAGCGGCCCAGGCTCGCGCGATCGATACCGTCAGGACCGGCAGGTATGGTCCGGTGCGAAACGGCCGACCGGCCTCCTGCCCGTTCGACCCGGAGCCGTGCGCTTTGGCCGCGTCCGGAAATGGAACCATGCCGCGGGAATGCCGAAATCATCGGGTTGTTAACGGGATTGGGTCATCGTAAAATTCGCTTGCGCGGGGTGGTCCGGGAGGCCTTCTGTTGGCTCTGGCACCTCCGGTCGGGCCCCAAACCGCGCAAGACCCATAAGTTTCCGGTTCGCTGATCCGGTATTCGCAGGGCCGCCCTGCGGGCCCGGTTCGAGACATGGACAGCTTATCGTTGAGGGAATCATCTTGACCGTTCGACGCTTTTCGATCCCGTTGAGCTTCGCTGCCACCTTCGGCGTCACCGTTGCGGTCATAGCCGCGATGACCACCGGAGCAGCCGCGCAGGGGGCGTTCCCGGCGCCGCTGCCGAATCAGTCCGGCGGCGCGGCCTCGCCGTTCCCGCCAGTGAACGGTGCGGGGGCGAGCCCGAGCAACGCCGCCGCGTCTCCATTCCCGCCGGTCAATTCGGCCGCCGCGCCCCCGAGCGCATTCCCCTCGCAAGGCGCGGCACCGCTCGGCGGTGGACTGGGCGGCGGCGCGTTTGGCGGTGGCGGTGCGCCCGGCGGCGGGGGCGGTGCATCCGAGCAGGAACAGTGCATGAAGCAGTTCGGGCCGCTGCGCGAGGAGGCCCAGCGCCGCGCCAACCTGATCAAGGCCGCGAGCGAGCGCAAAGCGCCGGCGCAGGAAGCCTGCAAGCTGATCAACAACTTCGTGCAGGCGGAAGCCAAGCTGGTGGCGTTCGTCACCTCCAAGCAGAGCCTCTGTCATATTCCAGCGGATATTCCGAAGCAGATGAAGACGGGGCATGCCCGCACGCTTGAATTGCGCAAGAACGTCTGCGCGGCGGCGACCGCCCAGCAGCAGGGCGGGCCGGCTGCGCCGCCGAGCCTGAGCGAGGTGCTGAGCTCCTCGGGCGGCGTCGAGACGCGGGCCGCCACCCGCAGCGGCGGTAGTACATTCGACACGATCAATGGTAACGTGCTGGCGCGCTGATCCGGCGCGCTGATGCTGACATGGTTCCCATGAGCGACATCTCCGGCCGCGTTGCCGATTCCACCGGCAACTGGGTCGATTCGCTGGCGCCCGAATGGGCCAAGCCCTACCTGCGCCTGGCGCGTTATGACCGGCCGATCGGCTCGTGGCTGTTGCTGCTGCCGTGCTGGTGGTCGGCGGCGCTGGCGGCCGGAATCGCGCACGACGTTCGTTCGCTGCCCTGGGTGCTGGCGTTGTTCTTCGTCGGCGCGTTCGTGATGCGCGGCGCGGGCTGCACCTGGAACGACATCACCGACCGCGATCTCGACGCCAAAGTGGAACGGACGCGGTCGCGGCCAATTCCGGCCGGGCAGGTGAGCGTCACCGGCGCCGTCCTGTTCCTGGTGGTGCAGGCGCTGATCGGCCTTGCCGTGCTGCTGCAGTTCAGCACCTACGCCATCGTCGTCGGCATCGCCTCGCTCGGCGTCGTCGCGATCTATCCATTCATGAAGCGCATCACCTACTGGCCGCAGGTCGTGCTCGGGCTCGCCTTCTCTTGGGGCGCGCTGATGGGCTTCGCAGTGACGCTCGGCATGCTCGGATGGGCGGCGCTCGCGCTCTACGCCGGATCGATCGCCTGGGTGATCGCCTACGACACCATCTATGCGCATCAGGACCGCGAGGACGATGCGCTGATCGGGGTGAAATCGACGGCGCTGCTGTTCGGCGCGAACACGCCGCGGATGCTCGCGTTGTTCTACAGCGTTGCAGTGGTGCTGATCGGCGTGTCGATCTGGTTTGCGCGCGGTGGCTGGCTCGCGGGTCTCGGCCTGCTGGCGTTCGCCGCGCATCTGGCCTGGCAGGTGCGCGCGATCCGGATCGACGATCCGGCGCTCTGTCTGCGCCTGTTCAAATCGAATCGCGATGCGGGCCTCTTGCTGTTCGCAGGCCTCGCCGCCGACGCGTTGGTTCGTTCGCTTTAAGGTGCCCTGAGTGGGAGCCGGTTTTCGGGACAGATCATGCCCGAAACAAGAATCCGAAGCGCGATAACACTCGATCCGGATCGCGCTTGAGCAGTCTCAACTGAGAGATGTTAGGCAAGCGAGATTAGGTGCGCGCGATGATCTCGCGCTCGCCGCGATGAATGCTCATGGTGGCGATGCTGCCGCCGGCCTTGCGGCGTAGCAGGATCGACGGCCTGCGGGTCTTGATGGCGTTGCGGCGACGACGACGCGGCGCGGGCTTGCGAACCGCGTCGGCGGCCTGCTCGTCGAGGCGCGGCAGCGCCAAAGTATCCGACCAGACCTGCCAGTCGGTGTCGACGCTGTCGTCGCTCACCGTCAGCGGCACCGACAGCGACGGATCGCGATGTTTCAGGATCAGCGTCGGTGCACCCTCGATGGTGCGCAGCGCGACGCCGAGATAATCGCTGATGCGGACGTTGATCGCCATCCGCATACCCCGCACCGCGCGGTGCAACGTCACACGGTCGCGGCGGATTTCGATGCGGCGGACACCGCCATCGGCGCGCGTGTCGCGCGCCTCGAAGCTCGCCGGTAGAGAAAGAGGGTCGAGCCGCTCAGCACGGCTCGACCCGGCGGGTGCAACCCCGCTGGTGGATGTTTGACGCCTCACGGCTTTCGTCTCCCCGCCGGAATTATTGCCCGGTCGATGGGAGGACTTTGCCAGAGCCGCGGCCGGATTCGCTTAACGAGGCTGGTTAAAAGACTCTACCCTCGCCGCATACTTGACGAGTCCTTGCCGATTTCCTGAAAAACCCTTTATGTGCAGGGTGAATCACGGTTGAAACCCGCATCAATCAAGCACATCTCTAGCGTTCCATCTCTGTCGCATTCTGCGACACCCAATCAGGATCGTTCTGTGTCCCAATCCACGACAGCCTCCCGCGGCACTCTTTCGGACAAAACCGGCCTGCTCGATCAATCCGCGCTGACGGAACTCGCACAACGTCTCGTTGAGGCGGCCAAGCGTGCCGGTGCGGACGCCGCCGACGCGGTCGCCGTGCGCGGCGTTTCGCAAAGCGTGGAGATCCGCGACGGCAATGTCGAAGCATCCGAGCGTTCGGAAGGCGACGACGTCGGCTTGCGTGTGCTGGTGGGGCGCCGCCAGGCAGTGGTATCGACCAACGATATCGCCGCCGATGCCGCAGCGCTCGCCGAACGCGCGGTGGCGATGGCGCGGATCGCGCCGGACGATCCCTATGCCGGATTGGCCGATCCGGCGCTGCTGGCGAAGACGTTTCCCGAGCTCGACCTGCTCGATCCGCATCTGCCGTCGGTTGATGAACTCGAACGGCGCGCGCACGAAGCGGAGGCGGCGGGCCTTGCGGTCAACGGCGTGAGCAAGTCCGATGGCGCCGGGGCGTCGGCCGGTATCGGCGGCATGGTGCTGGTCACCAGCACCGGCTTCTGCGGCGCCTACCTGCGGTCGAGCCAGGGCATCTCGATGACGGCCATCGCCGGCGAGGGCACCGGCATGGAACGCGACTACGATTTCACTTCAGCGATCCATGCCTCCGACCTCGCGACGCCAGAGAGCGTCGGCAAGGGCGCGGCCGCGCGCGCGGTGGCGCGGATCAATCCGCGCAAGGTCGCAACCACCAAGGTTCCGGTGGTGTTCGATCCGCGTGTGGCGGGGTCGTTGGTCGGCCATCTGATGGGCGCGATCAACGGCGCGTCGATCGCCCGCAAGACCAGCTTCCTGAAGGACCGGATGGGCCAGCAGCTGTTCGACAAGGCCATCAGCATCATCGACGATCCGTTGCGCCTGCGCGGCCTGCGCTCGCAGCCGTTCGATGCTGAGGGCGTCGCGGTGAAGCCGCTTGCGTTCATCGAGAATGGTGTGCTGACGTCGTGGGTGCTGGACTCGACCACCGCGCGCGAGCTCGGGCTCGTCACCAACGGCCGCGCGCATCGTGGCGTGTCGTCATCGCCGTCGCCGGGCGGCTACAACCTGCACATGACCGCAGGCAAGCTGTCGCCGGCGGAGTTGATCGCCGACATCAAGAGCGGCTTCTACGTCACCGAGCTGATCGGCTCCGGCGTCAACGGCGTCACGGGCGACTATAGCCGCGGCGCCAGCGGATTCTGGATCGAGAACGGGCAGATCGCCTATCCGGTCAGCGAGGTGACGATCGCCGGGCATCTGCTCGACATCTTCAAGTCGCTGACCCCGGCGAACGATCTCGTCTTCAAATACGGCGTCAACGCGCCGACACTGCGTATCGAAGGGCTGACGATTGCAGGCCGCTGACGCCGAGATCGCGCACGACGCCGCGTTGCTGACGCAAACGGTGCGCGCAGCGGGCGCGCTCGCGCGCACGATGTATCGCACCGATATCAGGCAGTGGACCAAGAGCGGTTCCTCGCCGGTGTCGGAGGCTGACATCGCGGTGGACGAGCTGATCCGCCAGCGGCTGCAGGCGGCGACGCCGGATTACGGCTGGCTGTCGGAGGAGAGTGTCGACGATCGCTCGCGTCTGCGGAAGCAGCGGGTGTGGATCGTCGATCCGATCGACGGCACGCGCGCCTATCTCGGCGGGCGGCAGGACTGGTCGGTCAGCGTCGCGCTGGTGCAGGATGGACGGCCGAAGCTCGCGGCTGTGTTCGCGCCCGCTACCGACGAATTCTTCTTCGCGAGCGACGGCGGCGGCGCCACCCTCAATGGCGAGCCGATCGCGGCGTCCGCCGGCGACGCGTTCGACATCGATCGCATGGCGGGACCGCACTTCCTGCTCAACCGCGTGCGCGGCGCATCATCGCCGGAGCTGCGCAACTACAAGATCGGCTCGCTTGCGCTGCGCATCAGCCGCGTCGCGCAGGGGGCGCTGGATGCAGCCTTCGTCGGTGGCAACAGCCGCGACTGGGATCTCGCCGCCGCCGACCTGCTGCTGCACGAAGCGGGTGGGCGGCTGACGTCGTTGCAAGGCGAGGCGCTGGCGTACAATCGCGTCGAGGTGACCCATCAGGTGCTGGTGGCGGCGGGGGCTGCACGCAGCGCGCGTCTGATCGCGCATCTCGCGACCCACTGAACGGGTGACGGCGGTTGCCATCCCGGCGATGGCATGAAATTGCGCGATTTCGCGTTGGTGCGCATGTTCTTTTCGCCGTCGCCGGGCCTAGGGCGCCGCTGGACCTGCGATGACGATGCCATGTGCCCGAGATCGCACGCAGGTCCTTGTCGGACATGATTTTTTTGGCCCGGGCCAGGCTGAAAGGACGCGATCGGAGTGGTCTTTCCGCTGCGTTTTTGATATCTGGCCGTGCAAACCCAGGATTCCTTCGATGGCCGATCAGGCGCAAACCCAACTGCTTCATCTCGTGCTCGGCGGTGAACTCACCGACCTCGATCACGTCACGTTCAAGGACCTCGACAAGCTCGATATCGTCGGTGTGTTTCCGAACTATGCGAGCGCCTACGCGGCCTGGAAGGCCAAGGCGCAGCAGACCGTCGACAACGCGCACATGCGGTACTTCATCGTCCATCTGCATCGGCTGCTCGATCCCACGACCGATACCAAGCGCTGACGCGGACGATGAAACTCAGCGACCTGACGCGCGCGCCGGCCTTCCAGCGCATGGTGGGAACTTTGGCGGCGGAATATTTGCGGCTGGTTTGGCTGACCAACAAGTTCAGCTACTATCCGGAGAATTTCTACGAGCGCTTCGATCCGCATCTGCCGGCGATCATCACGTTCTGGCACGGTCAGCATTTCATGATTCCGTTTCTCAAGCGCGACTATCACAAGGCCAAGGTGCTGATCTCGCGCCACCGCGATGGCGAGATGAACGCGATTGCGGCGGAGCGGCTTGGGGTCGGCACCGTGCGCGGCTCCGGCGATCACGGCGGTGATTTCCGCCGCAAGGGCGGCGTCACTGCATTCAAGAGCATGCTCCAGGTGCTCGAGGACGGCTGCAACATGGCGACCACCGCCGATGTGCCGAAGGTGTCGCGCGTCGCCGGCCGCGGTGTCATCATGCTGGCGCGCGAATCCGGGCGGCCGATCTTTCCGTTCGCGCTGGCCACGAGCCGGTTCCGCCGCTTGAACAACTGGGACCGTTCGGTGATCCATCTGCCGTTCGGCCGTGGAGCGATGGTGGCGGGCGATCCGATCTATGTCCCACGCGACGCGACCGACGAGGACATCGAGCGCTTTCGTCAGCAGCTCGAAACCGATCTGCGGGATGTGACGCGGCGCGCCTATGCCACGGTCGGGCGCGAGGATGATCATGGCTGATGGTCTGCCGCTGACCTTGCGGGTCTATCGCGGGCTGTCGTCCGCGGCGACGCCGTTCGCGGGCGCGCTTGCCAAGCATCGGCTGCGGCAGGGCAAGGAAGACGAGGCCCGCGTCGGCGAGCGCAAGGGACTGAGCGGCGCCGCGCGTCCCGACGGACCGCTGATCTGGGTGCATGGCGCGAGCGTCGGCGAGGTGCTGGCGGTGGCCGCGCTGGTCGAGCGTATGCGGGCGATGAACATCCGTGTGCTGTTGACCTCGGGGACGGTGACGTCGGCGGCGATCGTCGCCAAGCGTTTCCCGAGCGACGTCATCCACCAGTTCGTGCCCTATGACTCGCCGCGCTTCGTTGCGCGCTTTCTCGATCACTGGCAGCCGAGCTTCGCCCTGTTCGTCGAATCCGATCTCTGGCCGAACCTCATCCTGTCGGCGTCGGAGCGACGCATTCCAATGATCGTCGTCAATGGTCGGATGTCGCAGCGCTCGTTCCATCGCTGGCGTGCGGCACCGGCGACGATGCATGCGCTGCTCAGCCAGTTCGAGATGTGCCTGGCGCAATCGCAAGGCGATGCCGATCGCTTTTCCGCGCTCGGCAGCTCGCACGTCTTCAATGTCGGCAACCTGAAGTTCGACGTGCCGGCGCCGCCGGCCGATCCGCAGAAGCTGGAGCAACTGACGGCGGCCACGCGCGGCCGGACAGTCGTCGTGGCGTCCTCGACCCATCCGGGCGAGGAGGAGATCGTGCTCGATGCGCACCGGCGGCTGACCGCATACTTCCCGCAGCTCCTCACCGTGATCGTTCCGCGCCATCCGGAGCGCGGGGCGCAAGTGGCGCAGGCGACACAGGCGATGGGCTTGCGCGGCGCGGTGCGCTCGCAGGGTGAACTGCCGTCGCCGGAAACGGATGTGTATGTCGCCGACACGCTCGGCGAGCTCGGACTGTTCTATCGCCTGTCGCCGGTGGTGTTCGTCGGCGGCTCGCTGGTCAATCATGGCGGTCAGAATCCGATCGAACCGATCAAGCTCGGCGCTTCGGTGCTGCACGGCCCGCACGTCACCAACTTCACCGACGTCTATCGCGCGCTCGACGAGGCGGGTGGCGCGCAATTGGTGCAGAGCGGCGAGACCCTGGTGAAGCAGATCGGTCGTTGGCTTGAGGACAAGGAGGCGCGTCGGCGCGCTGGCGTCTCGGGGCGCGTGGTGGTGGAGAAACTCGGCGGCGCGCTGGAGCGGACGCTGACCGCGCTCGAGCCCTACCTGCTGCAACTGCGGCTGGAAAGCGGACCCACCCATGCGTGAGCCGGCATTCTGGTGGCGGCCTGCCTCTTGGATGTCCCGCGCGCTATCGCCTGTCGCGTATGTGTATGGCAGCATCGCCGCCCGGCGTATGCGGCAGGCCGGACGCCGCGCGGCCGTGCCGGTGATCTGCGTCGGCAGCTACCATGTTGGCGGCGCCGGCAAGACGCCCACCGTCATGGCCTTGATCACGATGCTGCAGGCGGCGGGCGAAACGCCGGTGGTGTTGAGCCGCGGTTATGGCGGCCGTCTTGCGGGACCGGTGCGGGTCGATCCGGCGCGCCACCGCGCTGCGGATGTCGGTGACGAGCCGCTGCTGCTCGCACGCGCCGCTCCCGTGATCGTCGCGCGCGATCGCATCGCAGGCGCGGAGGCCGCGCATGCGGCCGGCGCGAGCGTCATCGTCATGGACGACGGCTTCCAGAATCCATCGTTGCACAAGGACCTGTCGCTGGCGGTGATCGACGGCGGCCGCGGCGTCGGCAATGCCTGCGTGTTTCCGGCCGGACCTCTGCGGGCGCCGCTCGCCGTGCAGACCGAGCGAACGGATGCGCTGGTGCTGGTGGGCGAAGGCGGAGCCGCGAATGGCATCGCCGCCGGGCTGGCTCAGCGTGGAGTGCCGGTGCTGCGGGCGCAGATCGTGCCGGAGGAGCGTGCGGTGTCGGCCTTGCAGGGCAAGCGCGTGCTGGCCTTCGCAGGGATCGGCGATCCGGAGCGATTCTTCCAGACACTGCGGGCGAGAGGCATCGCGGTTGCGGCGACCGTGGCGTTTGCCGATCATCACGCCTTCACGGCGGCCGAGATCGACCGCCTGCTCGCCCAGGCGCGGGCGGAGTCGTTGATCGCGGTGACAACGGAGAAGGATCTGGCGCGCCTGCGTGGATTGCCTGGTGTCGATATCGCGGCAATCCGCGGCTTTCCGGTCGCGTTGCAGATCGATGAGGGGGCAGCGCTCGCGGCGCTGGTGCGGAACGCGCTGGCGATGGTGCGCGCACGGTCTGCCTGAGGCGGTCGCCGGCCAGTTACGTCGCGAGCTTGAGGTTGTGGCGCTCCAGCGCCGCCTCCGGCGTCGCATAGGCTTCCTGGCGGTCCACGCTCCAGTACTTCAAATCTTCCAACGGAATCCGCGTGCCGGTGACGGCACAGCGCACATAGGCGCCCGGCGAGATCACCCGGAAGTCGCCATCGAGATACTGCACTTTCGCTTCGCCCTGGCCGGACGATCCGAATTTGTTGAGCACGAAAAAGGTCTCCAATCTGCCCGCGGCGTACTGCCAGCGCACGCCGCTACTAAACCGGCACGGCGGCAATGCCGCCGCTAAACTGCATAGCGGCAACGCCACCAATAAACCGTATGCCTCATACCATGACAACCGCGACAAAGCGTCGATTTCAAGTCCGCGCCACGGGGCCTTGGCAGATGGCGGCCATGCGCGTGTATGGCGGCGGCACGACGTGTGGACAGGGGACAGGTGAGACCGAATAGTTCTGTCAGAACAGCTTGCCCTGGCCGGCATCCTGGTTCCGCGGCCGAGCGGCGGTGGGGCGCTTGACCGGGACAGGCGCGGGCGCCGCCTCGCCATCGGCGGTGGCGCCGACGGTGCCATCAGCGAATTCCAGCGTCAGGTGGGTGCCTGGCTTGACCGCGGCGGCATCGCGCAGTGTCGCTCCGTCCGCATCCCGCACCAGTGCATAGCCGCGCGCCAATACGCTGCGATACGACAGCGCGTTCAGCAGCAGCATCGTGCTGTCGAGGCGGGCGGCGCGCGCCTGGATCAGCACGCGAATGGCGCGGGCGGCGCGCTCGGCCAGCCGGTGGGTGCGGTCGAGATCGCGGGCGAGGCGGTGGCGATGCGCGTCGGCATTGGCGCGAAGCGAGATGCCGAGCCGCGCGGTCAGCGTCGCGAACCGATCGCGCCGCTGACGCGCCAACGACGCGGTGGTTTGCGTCGCGCGGGCGTCCAGGTTGCGCAGCCGGTCGAAGGCGCGCTCGATCTGCATGCGCAACGTGCGCGGCGTCAGCGCGGCGCTGGCGATGGTGAGGCGGCGGTGATGCACATGGGCCGAGGCCCGCAAGGCGCGGGGCAGGGCGGCGGCGGCATGATCCAATCGCTGGCGCGGGATCGCGAACAGGCTCTCGCGGCTCGGCAGCGCGCGCGCGGCCGCGCGCAGCTCGTTGCGGCGGGCTTCGTGCCCGCGTTGCCAGCAGGCAAAGGCGCGGCGTGCCAGGGTTGCGACTTCGATCGTAAGTTCGGAGCGGACCGGCACCGCCATTTCGGCAGCCGCCGTCGGCGTCGGCGCGCGCTTGTCGGCGGCGAAGTCGATCAGCGTCACGTCGGTCTCGTGACCGACCGCCGAAATCAGCGGGATCATGCTTTCGGCGGCGGCGCGAACGACGATCTCCTCGTTGAACGACCACAGGTCTTCCAGCGAACCGCCGCCGCGGGCGACGATCAACAGGTCCGGACGTGGGATCTTGCCGTTCGGCAAGAGCGCATTGAAGCCGCGGATCGCCGCGGCCACCTGCTCGGCGGAACCTTCGCCCTGCACGCGCACCGGCCACACCAGCACGCGGCGGGGAAAGCGATCCTCCAGCCGGTGCAAGATATCGCGGATCACGGCGCCGGTCGGCGAGGTGACGATGCCGATCACCTCCGGCAGCCACGGCAGCAGCTGCTTGCGGCCCTCGTCGAACAGGCCTTCGGCGGCAAGCTTGCGCTTACGCTCCTCCATCAGCGCCATTAGCGCGCCGATGCCGGCTGGCTCCAGCGCCTCGATCACGATCTGGTACTTCGAGGAACCGGGGTAGGTGGTGAGCTTGCCGGTGGCGATCACCTCAAGCCCTTCCTGCGGCTTGAAGCGCATCCGTCCGTGCACGCCCTTCCAGATCACCGCCTCGATCTTGGCGGTCTGGTCCTTCAGGGCGAAATAGCAGTGGCCGGAGGAGTGCGGTCCGCGGAAACCGGAGATCTCGCCGCGCACCCGCACATGGCCAAAGGCGTCCTCCACCGTCCGCTTCAGCGATGCGGACAGTTCGGACACGGTGAATTCGGCGGTATTCACCCGTATTTCGGGCGCCACGGCAGTCATGAGCAATGCGAATCTTTGGACTGTTTCTCTGCATATGTTACATGCTTTCGCGTCCCGTTTAACCCCTGTGATTCCAAGCTTTTCCCATGAAAATTCTCGTCCTCGGTTCCGGCGGCCGCGAGCATGCCCTGTGCTGGAAGATCGCCGCCTCGCCGCTGGTGACGAAGCTGTGGTGCCTGCCGGGCAATGCGGGCATCGCCAACGATGCCGAGTGCGTTCCGATCGACCTGACCGATCACGCGGCGGTGATCGCCTTCTGCAAGGCGAACGCGGTGGATTTCGTCGTGGTCGGTCCCGATGCCGCGATCGCTGCGGGCATCGTGGACGACCTCAACGCGGCGCGCTTCAAGGCGTTCGGTCCGACGAAGGCGGCAGGCCAACTTGAGAGCTCGAAGAGCTTCACCAAGGCGCTCTGCCGCGACAACAACATTCCGACCGCAGCCTACGGCCATTTCGACAAGGCCGAGGCGGCGAAGGCGTATATCCGCCAGCAGGGCGCGCCGATCGTGGTGAAGGCGGATGGGCTCGCGGCGGGCAAGGGCGTCGTCGTGGCGATGACGCTCGATGAGGCGCTCGCCGCCGTCGAGATGATGTTCGGCGGCGCATTTGGTGAGTCTGGCGCCGAAGTGGTGGTCGAGGAGTTCATGCAGGGCGAGGAGGCCTCGTTCTTCGTGCTGTGCGACGGCGAGCATGCATTGCCGCTCGCGACCGTCCAGGACCACAAGCGCGCGTTCGACGGCGACCAGGGCCCGAACACCGGCGGCATGGGCGCCTATTCGCCCGCGCCGGTGATGACGGAAGCGCTGTGCCAGCAGGTGATGGACGAGATCATCCATCCGACGCTGCGGGCGATGAAGGCCAAAGGCATGCCGTACAAGGGCGTGCTGTATGCGGGCATCATGCTGACCGACAACGGGCCGAAGCTGGTCGAATACAACGCCCGCTTCGGCGATCCCGAATGCCAGGTGTTGATGCTGCGGATGATGTCGGACATCGTGCCCGCGCTGATCGCCTGTGCCGACGGACAACTGGGGCACATGTCGCTGCGCTGGTATGACGAGGTGGCGATCACCGTGATCATGGCGACCAAGGGCTATCCCGGCGATGCGCCGAAGGGCTCGCGCATCGAAGGGCTGGACGAGGCGGCCAAGGGCGAGGGCGTCGAGATCTTCCATGCCGGCACCAAGCGCATCGATGGTCACATCACTGCCAATGGCGGACGGGTGCTGAACGTCTGCGCGCTCGGCAAGAGCGTCAGCGAAGCGCGCGAGCGCGCTTATGCGGCGATCGACAAGATCAACTGGCCGGAGGGTTTCTGCCGCCGCGACATCGGCTGGCGCGCGGTGGAGCGGGAGCAGGCCAAGCGATAACGGCGAAGCGGACGTTCGATAAGAAGCGGAGGGAGCGGCCATGGGCTTGCGGGAAGCGCGGCGCGACGAGGTGCCGCTGATCGTGGCGATGCTGCTCGACGATCACCTCGGTAAGGGGCGCGAGGACATGGGCGACATGACGCCGTATCTGAAGGCGTTCGACGCCATCGCCGCCGATCCATTCAACACGCAATATGTCTGGGACGAGAACGGCGAGGTGCTCGGCTGCCTGCAACTCACCGTCATTCCCGGCATCTCCCAGCAGGGCGCCTGGCGGGCGCAGATCGAGGGCGTGCGGGTGGCGGGGGCCAAGCGCGGCAGCGGCATCGGCCACAAGATGATGCATGCGGTGATGGCGATCGCCCGCGAGCGCGGCTGCGTGCAGATGCAGCTTACCACCAACAAGGTGCGGCACGACGCGCAGCGCTTCTACGAGACGCTGGGGTTCGAGAAGTCGCATGAGGGCATGAAGGTGAAGCTCTAAGCATGATCCCGAAAAGTGGGAACCGGTTTCCGGTGTTCGGATCAGATCATGTCAAAGGCGCGCGTCGAGCATCCTGCCTCATCCTGAGGAGCCCGTGGAAGACGGGCGTCTCGAAGGATGTGATTCAGGAACAATGTGGCCTCATGCTTCAAGACGGTCTTGCAGACCTCCTCAGCATGAGGATGAAGGCCGTGCCTTCGCGGCCCGCTACCGCCGCGCCTTGAAGAAATCCTTCAGCAGCATCGCTGCCGCCTCCTCGCCGACGGCGCCATAGACCTCCGGCGCGTGATGGCAGGTGGGGGAGGCGAAGAAGCGCACGCCGTTGTCGACCGCGCCGCCTTTCGGGTCGCCCGCCCCATAGTAAAGCCTGCGGATGCGGGCGAACGAGATCGCGCCCGCGCACATCGCGCAGGGCTCCAGCGTTACGTAAAGATCGCAGTCGGTCAGCCGCTCGCTGCCCAGCGCCCGCGCGGCGTCGCGGATGGCCAGGATTTCGGCATGGGCGGTCGGGTCGCGATCGGCAATCGTGCGATTACCGGCGCTGGCGACCACGCGGCCGTTGGCCACCACCACGCAGCCGATCGGAACCTCGCCGGCGGCCTGCGCCGCCCGGGCCTCCTCAAGCGCCAAATCCATGAAAGATCGTGTCATTCGTCTCTCGTATCGCCGGACGAACTCTGATATCAGCCCCACAACCTTGGGGACAATGTCCGGGCGGCCAGAAAGCCTGTATCCGGACCGGACCCGACCCCCGACGAACTGATATGCGGCCTGCCCGGCGATGCCGGGGCGAGGTCCAATGGCGAGATCCTTCATGCCCCGCGATCGCGATAACGACAGAAGCAGCCGTCCGCCCGGACGCCGTGGACCCGCGCGGGGGGGCGGCGGCTTCGGCGGCAAGGGTGGCGGCGGACGCGGTGAACGTTCGGGTGGCGGTTTCCGCCGCGGCGGCGATGACGCGCCGCGCGGCCGGCGCGACGGTGCTCCGGCCAAGCGTTTCGGCGACAAGCGCGAGGGCGGCGGTCGCGATGGCAAATCGTTTGGTGGCGGCAAGTCGTTCGGTGACAGGTCTTCCGGCGGCGGAAAATCGTTCGGCGGTAAGTCGTTTGGCGGGAAGCGGCCGTTCCGGAAAGAAGGCGAGCGGGCGGAGAGCCGCAGCTTCAGCCGCGACGACCGGCCGAAACGCGATTTCAATCGCGCGGATCGTCCCGCGCGTGACGTCAAGCGGAACGATCGCCCGCAGCGCTCGTTCGATGAGCGGCCGAAGCGGAATTTCCGGGATCGCGATGACGGCGAGCGGCGTCCGCGCAGCGACCGGCCGCGCGATGCGTTCCGCAAGGATGGCGATCGCGGGCCCCGCCGGGATTTCGGCGGCCGTGACGATCGTCCGCGCAGCGGCGGCTTCAAGCGCGACGACGCGCGCCGGGGTGACCGTGGCGAAGGCCGTTCGTTCGACCGGCCGCGACGGGAGTATCCGCGCCGCGACGACGCCGGCGGTGAGGGGCGTCAGGAAAAATCTTGGCACACCCGCTCGGCGGCGCCGCGCGGCGATTTCAAGCGCGGCGAACGCTTCGATCGTAACAGTGAGCGTGGCGCGGGCCACGGCGAGAAGCGGTTCGACCGACCGCGCGGCGAGCGTTCATTCGATGACAAGCCGCGCGGCCGGTTCAATCGCGATCGCGACGACCGTGGCGGCGATCGGCCGCGGTTTTCGCGCGACCGCGATGATCGTTCCCGGAGCGAGCGCTTCGAGGGCGACCGTGCGAAGCCTGAGCGCGCCCGCAACGATCGTGGCCCGCGGCCGAGCCATGTGTGGCGCGATCATCCGCGCAGCGAGGAGGGCGAAGAGCGGGGCGGTTACGAACGCCGTCCGTTCGGCGGCCGTGGCGAGTATCGCGAGCGCCGGCCCGACAGCGATCGGCGCAAGCGCGATGCGGAGACCCCGGCCAAGCCGAAAAAGGCCGGCGAGCGGATCGCCAAGCTGATGGCGCGCGCCGGGCTGTGCTCGCGCCGCGACGCCGAGGTGTGGATTCGCGAAGGCCGCGTCGCCGTCAACGGCATGGTGATCGATTCGCCCGCGCTGGATGTGAAGCCGGACGACAAGGTGACGGTGGACGGTGCGCCGCTGCCCGAGCGCGAGCGCACGCGGCTGTTCCTCTATCACAAGCCGAAGGGGCTGGTGACGACCCATGCCGATCCGGAAGGACGGCCGACCGTGTTCGACTCGCTGCCGGCAGACTTGCCGCGGCTGATCAGCATCGGCCGGCTCGACTTCAACACCGAAGGCCTGCTGCTGCTCACCAATGACGGCGGGCTGGCGCGCGTGCTGGAATTGCCGGACACCGCCTGGCTGCGGCGCTATCGCGTGCGCGCCCACGGCGACGTGACGCAGGAGCAGCTCGACGCGCTGCGCAACGGCGTTGAGGTCGATGGCGTGAAGTACGGTCCGATCGAGGCGACGCTGGAGCGCGACCAGGGCGCCAACGTCTGGCTGCTGTTCGCGATCCGCGAAGGCAAGAACCGCGAGGTGCGCAACGTGATGGCGCATCTCGAACTCGAGGTGAACCGGCTGATCCGCGTGTCCTATGGCCCGTTCCAGCTCGGCGAGTTGGCCGAGGGCCAGGTGGAGGAGGTTCGCAGCCGCAAGCTGCGCGATCAGCTCGGTGAGCGCATTGCTGCCGCTGCCGGATGCGACTTCGGCCTGCCGACACGCAGCGATGGCGATGAGTATGAGGAGCCGGTCGAGAAGCCGCGCAAGCGGGCCGGCGTCCTGGCCGATCGCAAGGGTCGTCGTGTCGTGGTCGAGCGGGCGGGCAGCGATGGCGATACCAAGCCGCGCCGGAAGGGGCCGGGCGGTTACAAGGGCAAGCGCGAGCGTGACGCTTAGACGAGGAGCATGATGGTGTCGGACAGCCTGCATCCTCGTTTGCGAATCGTGCGCTGATGCGTGTCGTCGGCGGACGGCTGCGGGGCCGCACCATCGCGTCGCCCGCCTCGCGCGACATCCGCCCGACGGCGGATCGCCTGCGCGAGTCGCTGTTCAACATCCTGATGCATGCCTACGGCGATCCGGTCACCGACGCCCGGGTGCTGGACCTGTTCGCCGGCACCGGCGCGCTCGGCATCGAGGCGATCTCACGTGGCGCCGGCTTTGCGCTGTTCATCGACAACGGCGCGGAGGCGCGGGCGCTGCTCCGGCAGAACGTCGAGGCGCTGGGGCTCGGCGGTGTGACCAAGGTGTTTCGCCGCGATGCGACCGTGCTGGGGCCTGCGCATCCGGTCGAGCCGTTCGCGCTGGCGTTTCTCGATCCGCCCTATGGCAAGGGTCTCGGCGAGAGGGCACTCGCCTCGCTGCGCGATGGCGGCTGGCTGACGCCGCAGGCGCTCGTGGTGGTCGAGGAGGCGACGGCCGCCGCGTTCAAGGCGCCGGATCGATTCGAGGAGCTCGAACGCCGCGCTTATGACGATACCGAGTTCGTCATTCTGCGGGCAGTGTAGAGCTTAGGCTCTCTTGCTGAAAGGCCATCATTCCGGGGCGCGAGCAAAGCTCGCGAAACTCAATCCATAACCACCACCGGGCGTATGGATTCCGGGCCCGTGAGAACAATCGCGCGTCCCGGAATGACAGAGAGATTTGAGACGTCTCGCATGGCATGATCCTTGGGTCACGCTTTTCCGGATCATCTTTACCGCCGTCCAAACAGCTTCTCGATGTCGGTGAGCTTCAGTTCGACATAGGTCGGACGGCCGTGGTTGCACTGGCCTGAATTGGGCGTTGCCTCCATCTCGCGCAACAGCGCGTTCATCTCCTCGGGTTTCAGCCGGCGGCCGGCGCGCACCGAGCCGTGGCAGGCCATGGTGGCGGCGACATGCATCAGCCGCCGCTCCAGCGGCAGCGATTCGTCCCACTCGGCCATGTGTTCGCCAAGGTCGCGCAGCAATGCCTTGACATCGGTCCTGCCGAGCAGCGCCGGGGTCTCGCGCACGGCCACCGCGCCGGGGCCGAACGACTCGATCGCGAGGCCGAACGTCTCCAGTTCACCAGCGCGCGCCACCAGCTGCTCCACCGTCGCCTCGTCGAGTTCGACGATCTCCGGGATCAGCAGCATTTGGCGGGCGACGCCATCGCGCTCCAGCGCAGCTTTCAGCCGCTCGTAGACGATGCGCTCGTGGGCGGCGTGCTGATCGACGACGATCAGGCCATCGCGCGTCTGCGTGACGATGTAGGTCTCGTGGATCTGCGTCCGTGCGGCTCCAAGTGGCCGGTCGAGCAGGTCGGCGGGGGCGGCCTCGTCGGTGCGGACATCGGCGGATGGCGCGCCGACATCGAAACCGGCCTGCGCGGGTTCGGCGAAGCCGGGCGCTGATGCAGGCGTGCTCTCGTCGCGGAAGGCCGCGGGCGCAGGGCCGGTGGGATAGGCAGGCGAGGCGCGCCAGTCCCAGCTGTTGGCGCGTGGCGCCTCGAAGCGCGGCGGAAAGCCCGGCTTGAACGCGGTGAGGATGGCGCCGTCGGTGTTGGCGGCGGTACGGCGGCCTTCGCGTGCGAGCCCGTCCTTCAGTGCGTGCACGATCAGCGCGCGGACCAGGCCGGCATTGCGGAAACGCACCTCCGCCTTGGCGGGGTGGACGTTGGCGTCCACCTCGCGCGGGTCGAGGGTGACGAACAGCGCCACCAGCGGATGCCGGTCGCGCGGCAGATAGTCGGCATAGGCCGCGCGCACCGCGCCGAGGATCAGCCTGTCGCGCACCGGCCGGCCGTTGACGAACAGGTACTGGCCGAGCGCGTTAGCGCGCGTCAGCGACGGCGCGGCGGCGAAGCCTTCGACCAGCACGCCCTCGCGCTCGGCGCGCACCGCGATGGCGTTGGCGCGGAAGTCACTGCCGAGGATGTCGCCGAGCCGCGTCAGCCGGCCGGCGGCGCCGGGCAGCGCCGCATTCCATGTCACCGGTGCGCGCTCCTCGCCCGCCAGCGTGAAGGCGATGTCGGGCCGCGCCATGCCGAGACGGCGGACGACCTCGCGGATCGCCTCCGCTTCGGTGCGATCGGTCTTGAGAAACTTCAGCCGCGCGGGCGTCGCATAGAACAGGTCGGCGACATCGACGCGGGTGCCTTCGTTCAAGGCTGCGGGCGTGATCTCGGACTTCACGCCGCCATCGACGCGCAGCCCCCAGCCATGCGGTTCGCTGGCATGGCGGGTGGCGATCGTCAGATGCGCGACCGAGCCGATCGACGGCAGCGCCTCGCCGCGGAAGCCGAGCGTGCTGACGCTGAGCAGGTCCTCGTCGTCGAGCTTGGAGGTCGCATGCCGCTCGACGCTGAGCGCGAGGTCGGCGCGGCTCATGCCGGAGCCGTTGTCGGTGATGGTGATGCGCCGCCGTCCGCCACCGTCGGTAAAGATGTCGAGCCGCGTCGCGCCGGCGTCGATCGCGTTCTCCACCAGCTCCTTCACCACGCTCGCAGGCCGCTCCACCACCTCGCCGGCAGCGATGCGGTTGACGACGGTTTCGGGGAGCTGGCGGACAGGCATCGGGACGTTTTCGGAGCGATTCGGAAAGGTCCGGGCAACTTAAGCCTTCGGAGCCGGCTCCGGGAGGGCGACCGCAGGCTTATCCGCGCTGTTTTTGCCGCAAGTGAAAGTCGGTTCCGCCGCTCAGTCGTCGAAGCGCTTGCTGCCGCGCATCGACTTGATGCTGGCGCGGCGCTTCTTGCCTTCGAGACGGCGCTGCTTGGAGCCGTAGGTCGGCTTGGTGGCGCGCCGCGGCGTCGGCCGGACGCTCGCCTCGCGCAGCATCTCGGTGAGGCGATCGATCGCATCCTGCCGGTTGCGCTCCTGGGTGCGGAAGCGCTGCGCGTGGATGACGACGATGCCGTCCTTGGTCAGGCGCTGGCCGGCGATGCGGGCGAAGCGCTCCAGCACGTCCGGCGCGAGGTTGGCGCGGGTGATGTCATAGCGCAGCTGCGCGGCGGTAGAGAGCTTGTTGACGTTCTGCCCGCCGGGGCCGGAGGCGCGCACGAACGCGATGTCGAGATCGTCTTCGTCGACGACGATGTCGCGGTTGATCCGCAGCAGGGACTTCATGGCGCTCGCATGATCGTATGTTGACCCGGCGCCATAAGATCATGCTGCGCGCGTAAAAGCCACTCAGCCTTAAAGCCCTCAGCCTTGGTCGCTCAGCCCTTGGTCATTTAGCCTTCGGTCACGTAGCGCTTGGCGAGCACCTTGCCTTCCTCGACCGCCGGCTGGTCGAACGCATCGACGCCGAGCAGCTTCGAGGCGATCATCGTTTCCAGCATGTAGTGCATCAGCAGTTCGCCCATCGCCGCCTCGTCGACGGTCTCGATGTGGAAGGTCCGCACCGGGCAGCCGTTCTTGGCGAGCGTCTCGGCCGTGGCTCGGCCTTGTGCGGCGACGAGATCGCCGATGGTCTTGCCGGCGAAGTCGCCCTCGCCGCAGAGCGCGGTGAGATCGGCCGGCATGCGCAGGCCCTTGCCCTTGGCGCCGACGGTGATGATGGTGAACAGCTTGTCGCGCGGGCCGGAGATGAAGAGTTGCAACTGGCTGTGCTGATCGACCGGGCCGAGGGCCGCGAGTGGCGTGGTGCCTTCGCCGTCCTTGCCGAGGCTCTCGGCCCAGAGCTGCACATACCACTTGGCGAGCCAGGCGAGCCGGTCGGCATACGGCATCAGCACGGTGATGGTTTTGCCGGTGTTGGCGAGCGCGATCGACAGCGCCGCGCCCACCGCGGCCGGCACTTCGGCGGCCGGCTTCTTGGCGAGCACCGGCGCGACGGCCTTCGCAGCGCCGGCGCGGATCGCAGCGATATCGAGACCCGCCACGGCCGCCGGCAGCAGGCCGACATTGGTCAGCACCGAGAAACGGCCACCGATACCGGTGTGGTGATCGAGCATCGGCACCTTGAAGTGCTCCAGCATGGTGCGCAGGCCGTTCTTGCCGCCGGGCTTGGCCGGTTCCGACAGGCCGAGCACCAGCTCGGGAATCTTCTTCTCCAGGCCGGCACGGCGGAGCGACTCAAGCACGGCCATCGTCTGCATCAATGTTTCGCCGGTGCCGCCGGATTTCGAGATCGCGACGAACTTGGTGGTCGCGAGCGGCAGCTTGCCGAGCATCTCGGTGAAGGTCTGCGGATCGAGATTGTCGAGGAAGTGCAGCCGCGGCTTGTCGCGCAGCGTGCCGATACCGGGCACGTTGTGTCCGGCGAGTTGCAGCAGCGTCTGACCGCCGAGGCTGGAGCCGCCGGTACCGAGAAACACGACATCGGTCGCGCCGTTGCGCAGTTTCGCGGCAGCGTCTTCGATCGCCGCCAGATCGCTGCGCTCCTGCGGAATCGTCAGGTGCGGCAGGCTGCCGTCGGCGTAACCTGCGCGGAGCCAGTCGAGCGCGGGCTCCGTCTGCTTCAGCATCGCGTCATATGTCTGTTCTGTGACGCCATGGCTGCCGATGCGTTCGGAACGCGCAAGCGCGATCGATTGCTCAAGCGAGGAGGCAGCTTTCGGAGAATCCAGCATCGGCAGGGCTTCCTGGAACAAAAGGGGAGGGGACGCCTTCGAGAACGCCCGAGCGTTATAACAGTTCCGAGATCAGTTGGCTGTGGGCTGTGCAACCCGGCCAACGACGACGGTGAGGAAGCGCTGGTCCCAGAGCCGCTTCGCCACGCGCTTGGCGTCCGCGAGCGTGACTGCATCGATCAGGCCGTTGCGGCGGTCGAGGTAGTCGATGCCGAGGTTGTCGATCTGATATTGCAGCAGTGCGGTCGCGATCTTCGACGAGGTGTCGAGCGAGAGCATCTGCGAGCCTTTCAGATATGACTTTGCTTCCTCCAGTTCAGTCTCGGTCGGCCCCTCGGCGGCGATCCGGCGGATTTCGGATTCGGTCGTCTCGATCGTCTCGTTGGCGCGATCGGCGCGGGTTGCGGTCGAGCCCATCACCAGCGCCGATTGCCGCAGCCAGATCAGCGCTTCGGAAATGCCATAGACGAGGCCGCGCTTCTCGCGCACCTCGCGATAGAGGCGGGAGTTCATGCTGCCGGCCAGGATGTGGTTCAGCACATAAGCGGTCATGAAGTCGGGATCGGCGCGGGCGATGCCGGGCGCGCCGAACAGGATGACGGTCTGCGGCACGTCGAGCGTTACGTTGACGCGTCCCGGCGGCACCTGCGGCAGCATCGGCGAAATCGGCCGCAGGTCGGCCTTCGCCGGCAGCGAGCCGAACACGCGGTCGAGCTGGGTCTTCAAGGTGTCCGCATCGATATCGCCGACCACGGTGATCTTCAGCGTGTCGCGTGCCAGCACGCGCTTGGCGTAACCGCGTAGGTCGTCGGCGGTGATCGTTTGCACGCTTTCGGGCGTGCCGTTCGGTGGCCAGGCGTAGGGATGGTCGCCATAGGCTTCCTGGAAGAAGCGGCGACTGGCGATGTCGTTCGGATTGGTGCTCTGCCGGCGCAGGATCGACAGCGCCTGCGCCCGTCCGCGCTCCAGCGCCTCGGCGTCGAAGCGCGGCTGATTGAGGGCGAGCCGCAGCAATTCGAACGCCTCGTCGCGGTTCTCCTTCAGCGTGCGCATCGAGCCGCGCAGGTGGTCGCGGGTGTCGTTGAAGGAGATGTCGATCGCCCGCCGCTCCAGCCGCTCGCGGAAAGCCTTCGAGTCGTACTCGCCCGCGCCCTCGTCGAGCAGGCCCGCGACCAGGTCGGCGACGCCAGGTTTGCCGGCAGGGTCCTGAGTCGAGCCGCCGGCGAAGGCGAGTTCAACGGCGATGACCGGTACGGTCGCATCCTGCACCAGCCATGCCTCGATCCCGCCCGGCGAGATCACGCGCTGGATGCTGGTGGCGGCGGCGGGCGCGAACTGGCCCAGCAGGAATGCGGCGGCGAGCGCCGGCAGGGCCGCGTGGCGGAGGTTCGCGAAGAAGCGCGTCATGAGCGTTTGTCCTCGCGCTTGGCCGCGGAATCCTTGATCAGATAGCCGGTGACCGAGCGCTCCTTGGTGAGCCAGCTCTGCGCCGCGGCGCGCACCTGGTCGGCGGTGACGGCGCGCACCTTCTCGGGCCAGGCGATGATCTGGTCGATGCTGAGGCCGATCGTCAGCGCGCCGCCATACCAGCGTGCCATCGTGCTCTGGTTGTCGCGAGCGTAGATCGCCTCGGAGATGAGCTGCGTCTTGACGCGCTCGAGGTCTTCGGCGCGGACGCCGTTCTGCGCGACATCGGCGATCACGGCATCGACGGCGTTCTCGATCTCGGGGAAACCGACGCCGGGCTTCGGCGTTGCCGACACCGCGAACTGAGTGGGATCAAGGGACGTGCCCTGGTACCAGGCACCGGTGGAGACCGCGAGCTGCTTGTCCACCACCAGCGCGCGATAGAGATAGGAGTTGCTGCCGCCGCCGAGAATCTGCGCCAGAACCTCCAGCGCGGTGCTGTCAGAACTGTCGGCGGAGGCGGTGCTGGTGACGGAAGGAACGAGGTAATAGCGGCGGAGGCTCGGCTGCTCGACGCGCGGATCGGCGAGCGTCACCGTGCGCGGCGCGATCGGCGGCGGCTCCTGTGGCCGCACCCGTTGCGCCGGAATCGCCGGTTGGCTCGGCTGCAGGCCATAGGTTTTTTCGGCGAGCGCGCGCACCTCGTCGGGCTGCACGTCGCCGGCCACGATCAAGGTCGCATTGTTGGGAGCGTAGAAGCGCTTGTAGAACGCCAGCGCATCCTCGCGCGTCAGTTTCTCGATCTCGTGCTTCCAGCCGATCACCGGACGACCGTAGGGGTGATTGAGATAGAGCGCCGCCATGATCTGTTCGGTCAGCTTCGCATCCGGCGAGTTGGCGACGCGCATGTTGTACTCCTCGAGTACGACATCGCGCTCGGGCAATACGTTCTCATCCTTGAGGGTGAGGCCGGTCATGCGGTCGGCCTCGAACTCCATCACGGTGGCGAGCTTGTCGCGCGGCACCCGCTGGAAGTAGCCGGTGTAATCGGTAGAGGTGAACGCGTTTTCCTGGCCGCCGATGCGGATCACGGTCTGAGAGAACTGCCCTGCGGGATGCCGCTCGGTCCCCTTGAACATCAGGTGTTCGAGGAAGTGGGCGAGCCCGGATTTGCCGGGCGTCTCATCCGCCGAGCCGACCTTGTACCAGATCATATGGGTGACGACCGGCGTGCGGTGATCCGGGATCACCACGACCTGCAGGCCGTTGGCGAGGCTGAAGCTCGCCGGGCGCTGAACGACCGGGGTTTCGGCAGCGGCGGGCGCGGCCGGCAGCGCGGCCGCGATGGCGAGGGCGCCAAGCGCCGCGAGCAGAGGTAAGCGGAGTGACAGCGTCATAGGCCTGCTTCTTGTCGTGGCGCGGATCGTGATGCGATCGGGTGATCGATACACGGGTTAAGGGGGCGCCCGCTGCGCGGCAAATCACGCATCCGCGAACACGTTACCGGATATGGTGTGGCGCAGGCCTGGCAAGAGCCGACAGGCGCCCACCCTCAGAACTTGCCAGGCGGAAGGATTTCCGGCTGCCGATCCGGGTTGCCAGCCCATTCGGGCTTCTTGTCGCCGCTGTAAGCATAGCCGGACGACGGCGTTTGATAGCCCGGCGGCGGCTGCGTCAGGCTTTCGCGGGTCGGTTCGCCGGTGAACGGTTTGCTTTCTTCCTTCTTGCCCTTGAACAGGCCGAACAGGTTGGTGGTGACGCCAAGCTGCGACGGAGAGAGGATACCGGACCCTTCGTTGATCAGGCGCCGCTCCTCGCTGACGCCGGGCTGCGGCGAAACGGTCGCGGTGCGCGCCCGGGCTTGACCGAGCTCCGGCTCGGCGGCGATCGGCCGGATCTGCTCGGCCGGGTTGTTTTCCTTTTCGCGGTCGCGCTTCTTCAGCGCCTCGCGGCGCTCGCGGCGCTCCAGCACGTCTGGATCCTTCGGCCAGTTGGCGGTCTCCGGGCGGCGGCTTTCCGGCGGCGGCAGCGTCAGTTGCCGCGGGACCACCAACGGCGAGCGCTCGCGGTACTGAATGCCGTTCGAGCCGTCGGTCGCGCCGATGCCGCGCATCAGGCCGCCGATCAGGCTGTCGTCACGGGAGGGTTCGTCGTCCTCTTGGGCGAAGGCGTTTGTCGTACAGACCATGCCGATCACCGCCAGGGCGGCCATCGCCAGCAGGGTCCGGGGTCGCGGGGTGCGGGTGTTGAGTTCCGTATCGCGCATCATCCAAGCTCACCTGATCGCATGTCGCATCGGGACGGGCGCCTGCTCCTCGAAGGAGCCGGCGGCGGCTTCGCGTCGCCATGGCATATTTGCCGGGATCACGGCGCTTTTACGGCTGCCGATCCAAGGATTGAATCATACAGCAGGCAGAAAACCCCGGCAACAATGGCCGCGTCCGCAAGGTTAAAGACGTACCAATTGAAACGGAAATCGCCCCACTGCAGGTGGAAGAAGGCGAAATCCATCACTGCGCCATAGGCAACGTTGTCGATGCCGTTGCCGAACGCGCCGCCGATGATCAGACCGAGGCCGATCGCGACCAAGCGGTTGTGGGCGCGCCAGAGCCAGACCGCGAGCGCTGCGACTGCGACAATTTTTATCGCCAGCAGAATGGCCTGGGCGGCGGCTGTCTCCGCCTGAAACCAGCCGTAGCTGATGCCGCGGTTCCAGGTGAGCACCAGGTCGAAAAACGGTGTGAGGGAAATCGCGCCGCGGGTGGCGATATCGACCACGAACAGAAGGTAGAGCTTCAACGCCTGATCGGCGATCAGCGTGACGATGGCGATCAGCAGGCCGGTCCGGACAAAGGAGTTCATCGTTGCAAAGATCCGCCCCGCCCGGCAGGCCATCCCGGAATGACGCCGGTGCTGGTCACCGGCGCCCCATCGTGTCGGCCGCCTTTTAGCGCGGCAGCGTCGATGCGCCCATCAGAAAACGATCGACCGCATGGGCACATTGTCGCCCTTCGCGGATCGCCCAGACCACCAGCGACTGGCCACGGCGCATATCGCCGGCGGAGAACACCTTCGGCAGCGAGGTCTGGTAGTCGTCGGTGCTGGCGCGCACATTGCCGCGCTGGTCGAGCTCGATGCCGAGGGTCTTCAGCAGCCCCTCATGCACCGGATGCACGAAGCCCATCGCCAGCAGCACGAGGTCGGCCTTGATCTCGAATTCGCTGCCGACGATCGGTTGCATCTTGCCGTCCACATGCACGCAGTGCAGCGTCTTGACCTTGCCATTCTCGCCGGAGAAGCGTTGGGTCAGCACCGCGAACTCGCGCTTGGCGCCTTCCTGGTGGCTGGAGGAGGTGCGCATCTTCAGCGGCCAGTTCGGCCAGGTCAGCAGCTTGTTCTCCTTCTCCGGCGGCTGCGGCATGATCTCGAGCTGCACCACATCCTTGGCGCCGTGGCGGACCGAGGTGCCGATGCAGTCCGAGCCGGTGTCGCCGCCGCCGATCACCACCACATGCTTGCCGGTGGCGAGGATTTCGCGGACGCCGTTCAGCGGCTCGCCGCTGACGCGGCGGTTCTGCTGCGGCAGGAAGTCCATCGCGTAGTGAATGCCGTCGAGATCGCGGCCCTGCACCGGCAGGTCGCGCGGCGCTTCCGAGCCGCCGGTCAGCGCAATCGCGTCGTAGCTCTTCAGCAAGTCCTGCGGGTCGACGCCCGAGCCGACATGGGCGTTGTAGTGGAAGGTGACGCCTTCGGCTTCCATCTGCGCGATGCGGACGTCGATGATGCCCTTCTCCATCTTGAAGTCGGGAATGCCGTAGCGCAGCAGCCCGCCGGCCTTGGCGTGCTTCTCGTAGACGTGGACGTCATGGCCGGCGCGGGCGAGCTGCTGGGCGCAGGCGAGGCCGGCCGGACCGGAGCCGATCACCGCAACCTTCTTGCCGGTCTTCTGCGCCGCGGGTTCGGGCTTGATCCAGCCCGAACGCAGCGAGCGGTCGGCGATCTCGCACTCGATGCTCTTGATGGTGACCGGGCTGTCGTCGAGGTTCAGCGTGCAGGAGGCCTCGCAGGGAGCGGGGCAGATGCGGCCGGTGAATTCGGGGAAGTTGTTGGTCGAGTGCAGGTTGCGCGCGGCCTCTTCCCACTTGCCATTGTAGACGAGATCGTTCCAGTCCGGGATCTGGTTGTTGACCGGACAGCCCGGCGTGCCCGGCTGGACCGAGCCGGTGCCGTGGCAATACGGGATGCCGCAGTTCATGCAGCGCGCTGCCTGATCGCGCAGATCCTGCTCGATCAGCGGAACGACGAACTCCTTGTAGTTCTTGATGCGATCGGTGACCGGCTCATACTTGCGATCGTGCCGCTCGAACTCGAGAAACCCCGTAACCTTGCCCATGGTAGTAACTAACGCCTCAAGACTGAACCTGTTCTGTCCTCACCCTGAGGAGCGGCACCTTCGCCGCGTTTCGAGGATGAGGGGCTCTGGGGCCCCATGGCGCGAGACGGCGCCGCGCGCCGCCTCGCCATGAGGCATTTACGCTAAGCGCCGATGGCGATCTTGGGTTGCTCGGACTCGCGCTTCTTCAATTCGAGCAGCGCGCGGCGGAACTCGACCGGCATCACCTTCCGGAATTTCGGCAACGCCGTTTTCCAGTTGGCGAGGATCTCGGCGGCACGGGCGGAGCCCGTGTACTTGGCGTGGCGCGAGATCAGGATGTGCAGCCGCTCGACGTCATAGCCGGTGAGGTTGGCGAGCACATCGACCCGGCCATGCGCTTCCAGGTCGCCGGACTGATGGAACGCGCTCTGGTTGATCATCTCCTCGGAGAGGAGCGGCTCCAGCTCGACCATCGCCATGTTGCAGCGCTGCTCGAAGGTCGCGTCCACGTCGTAGACATAGGCGACGCCGCCGGACATGCCGGCCGCGAAGTTGCGTCCGGTTCTGCCGAGCACGACCACGACGCCGCCGGTCATGTATTCGCAGCAGTGATCGCCGGCGCCTTCGACCACCGCGACCGCGCCCGAGTTGCGCACGGCGAAGCGCTCGCCCGCGACGCCGCGGAAGTAGCACTCGCCCTGGATCGCGCCGTACATCACCGTGTTGCCGACGATGATCGATTCTTCCGGCACGATGCCGGAATTGGCCGGCGGCCGAACGATGATCTTGCCGCCCGACAGGCCCTTGCCGACGTAGTCGTTGCCTTCGCCTTCGAGGTCGAAGGTGACGCCGCGCGCGAGCCAGGCGCCGAACGCCTGACCGGCGGTGCCCTTCAGCTTCACATGGATTGTGTCTTCCGGCAGGCCCTTGTTGCCGTAGATCTTCGCCACCGCGCCCGACAGCATCGCGCCGGCGGAGCGGTCGGTGTTGTTGATCGCAGCCTCGAACTTCACCGGCGCGCCGCGGTCGAGCGCAGGCCGTGCCTGCTCGATCAGCGAGCGGTCCAGCACCTTTTCCAGGTGATGGTTCTGGCCCTCGGAGCGATAGATCGTCTCGCCCTTCGCCGCTTTCTGCTTGAAGAACAGCTTGGAGAAGTCGAGCCCCTTCGCCTTCCAGTGCGCGACCAGCGCGTTCTGGTCCAGCATCTGGCTCTGGCCGACCATCTCGTTGAAGGTGCGGTAGCCCATCGAGGCCATGATCTCGCGCACTTCCTCGGCGACGAAGAAAAAGAAGTTGATCACATGCTCAGGCTGGCCGACGAAGCGCTTGCGCAGCAGCGGGTCCTGGGTGGCGACGCCGACCGGGCAGGTGTTGAGATGACACTTGCGCATCATGATGCAGCCGGCGGCGATCAACGGGGCGGTGGCGAAGCCGAACTCGTCAGCGCCCAAGAGCGCGCCGATCACCACGTCGCGGCCGGTGCGGAAGCCGCCGTCGACCTGCACGGTGATGCGGCTGCGCAGCCGCTCGCGCACCAGCGTCTGATGCGTCTCGGCGATGCCGATTTCCCACGGGCTGCCCGCATGCTTGATCGAGGTCAGCGGGCTCGCGCCGGTGCCGCCCTCGAAGCCCGAGATCGTCACATGGTCGGCGCGCGCCTTGGCGACGCCCGCGGCAACCGTGCCGACGCCGACTTCGGAGACGAGCTTCACCGACACCTGGCCGTCCGGATTGACGTTCTTCAGGTCGTAGATCAGCTGGGCCAGGTCTTCGATCGAGTAGATGTCGTGGTGCGGCGGCGGCGAGATCAGGCCGACCCCCGGGGTCGAGTGGCGGACGCTGGCGATGGTCGCGTCGACCTTGTGGCCGGGCAACTGGCCGCCTTCGCCGGGCTTGGCGCCCTGGGCCATCTTGATCTGCATCATGTCGGAGTTGACGAGGTACTCCGTCGTCACGCCGAAACGCCCTGAGGCGACCTGCTTGATCGCCGAACGCATGCTGTCGCCGTTCGGCAACGGCTTGAAGCGGTCAGCCTCCTCGCCGCCTTCGCCGGTGTTCGACTTGCCGCCGATCCGGTTCATGGCGATCGCGAGCGTGGTGTGTGCCTCGCGCGAGATCGAGCCGAACGACATCGCGCCGGTGGCGAAGCGCTTGACGATCTCTTTGGCCGGCTCGACCTCGTCGAGCGGCACCGGCTTGCGCTTGTCCTCGGTCGCCGCCTTGATGCGGAACATGCCGCGGATGGTCAAAAGCCGCTCGGCCTGCTCGTTCAGGATCTTGGCATAGGCGCGATAGCGCTCCTGCGAGTTGCCGCGCACCGCGTGCTGCAGCGTCGCGACCGATTCCGACGTCCAGGCGTGATCCTCGCCGCGGGTGCGGTAGGCGTACTCGCCGCCGACATCGAGCGCGCTCTTGTAGATCTGGGCGTCGCTGAATGCGTCGGTGTGGCGGCGCGTGGTTTCCTCGGCGATTTCGCTAAGACCGACGCCCTCGATGCGGGTGTGGGTGCCGGCGAAGTACTTGGCGACGAAATCGGCCTTCAGGCCGACCGCATCGAAGATCTGCGCGCCGCAATAGGACTGGTAGGTCGAGATGCCCATCTTGGACATCACCTTCAGCAAGCCCTTGCCGATCGACTTGATGTAGCGCTTGACGATTTCCTTGTCGTCGAGCTTGCCCGGCAGGCGGTCCTTCATCGCGACGATGGTCTCGAACGCGAGGTAGGGGTTGATCGCCTCCGCGCCATAGCCCGCGAGGCAGGCGAAGTGATGCACTTCGCGCGGCTCGCCGGATTCGACGACGATGCCGACCGAGGTGCGCAGGCCGGTGCGGATCAGGTGATGATGCACGGCGGCGGTGGCGAGCAGCGAGGGGATCGGGATCCGGTCGGTGCCGGCCATACGGTCGGACAGGATGATGATGTTGACGCCTTCGCGGACGGCGGCCTCGGCGCGGCCGCACAGCTCGTCGAGCACCTGCTCCATGCCCGCAGCGCCGAGGCCCGCGTGGAAGGTGGTGTCGAGGGTGCGCGAGTTGAAGTGCGATTCGGCGATGTCGCCGATCGAGCGGATCTTCTCCAGATCGGCGTCGGTCAGAATCGGCTGACGCACTTCCAGGCGCTTGGTCGAGGCGAGGCCTTCGAGATCGAACAGGTTCGGCCGCGGACCGATGATCGAGACGAGGCTCATGACGAGCTCCTCGCGGATCGGGTCGATCGGCGGATTGGTGACCTGGGCGAAGTTCTGCTTGAAGTAGGTGAACAGCAGCTTCGGCTTGTCCGACAGGGCCGAAATCGGCGTGTCGGTGCCCATCGAGCCGGTCGCCTCTTCGCCGGTGGAGGCCATCGGCGACAGCAGGATGTTAATGTCTTCCTGGGTGTAGCCGAACGCCTGCTGGCGATCGAGCAGCGACAGGTTCGACAGCGGCGACTTGTTGGCGGTCTCCGGCAGCTCTTCCAGCAGCATCTGCGTGCGATCGAGCCACTCGCGATATGGATGGCTCTTGGCGAGGTCGGCCTTGATCTCGTCGTCGGGGATCAGGCGGCCCTGCTCGAGGTCCACCAGCAGCATCTTACCCGGCTGCAGTCGCCACTTGGTGACGATCTGGTCCTCGGGGATGCTGAGCACGCCCATTTCCGAGGCCATTAGGATGCGGTCGTCGCGGGTGACGAGGTAGCGCGCTGGCCGCAGGCCGTTGCGGTCCAGCGTCGCGCCGATCTTGCGGCCGTCGGTGAAGGCGATCGCGGCGGGGCCGTCCCATGGCTCCATCAACGCGGCATGATATTCGTAGAAGGAGCGGCGCTGCTCATCCATCAACGGATTGCCGGCCCAGGCCTCCGGAATCATCATCATCACCGCGTGCGGCAGCGAGTAGCCGCCCTGCACCAGGAATTCGAGCGCGTTGTCGAAGCAGGCGGTGTCCGACTGGCCTTCGTAGGAGATCGGCCACAGGCGATTGATGTCCTCGCCGAACAGCTCGGACTGCACCGAGGCCTGGCGCGCGGCCATCCAGTTGACGTTGCCGCGCAGCGTGTTGATCTCGCCGTTGTGCGCCACCATGCGGTAGGGATGCGCCAGCGACCAGGTCGGGAAGGTGTTGGTGGAGAAGCGTTGATGCACCAGTGCCAGCGCGCTCTCGAAATCCGGCTCGCTCAGGTCCGGATAATAGGTGCCGAGCTGGTCGGCCAGGAACATGCCCTTGTAGACGACGGTGCGGCACGACATCGACACCGGATAGTAGCCGGCAAGGTTGCGATCGCGGCGCTGGTAGATTGCGTTGGAGATCGACTTGCGCAGGATGTAGAGGCGCCGCTCGAACGCGTCCTCGGAGGTGATGTGATCGCCGCGGCCGATGAACACCTGCATGTTGTGCGGCTCCGTCGGCTTGACGGTCTCGCCCAGCGTGGAGTTGTCGGTCGGCACCTCGCGCCAGCCGAGCAGCCTCAGCTTTTCCTTCTTCACCTGCTCGGTGACGATGCTGCGGATCACCTTGCGCCAGGCAGGGTCGCGCGGCATGAACAGCGCGCCGACCGCGTATTCGCCCGGCGCGGGCAGGGTGAAGCCCAGTTCCTTGGCCTTGCGGCTGAAGAAAGCGTGCGGAATCTGCACCAGAATGCCGGCGCCGTCGCCGGCGCGCGGGTCGGCGCCGACCGCGCCGCGGTGCTCGAGGTTGCATAGGATCGCCAGCGCGTCGGAGACGATCTGGTGCGATGGCTTGCCCTTGATGTTGGCGATGAAGCCGA
The DNA here is from genome assembly GCF_000516555.1 of Afipia sp. P52-10. Taxonomy (NCBI): domain Bacteria; kingdom Pseudomonadati; phylum Pseudomonadota; class Alphaproteobacteria; order Hyphomicrobiales; family Nitrobacteraceae; genus Afipia; species Afipia sp. P52-10. Next base: position 2,456,407 of record NZ_AZSJ01000003.1, read on the forward strand.
CGCCGCAGGAGTCCTTCTCCAGCGCGGGGTCGTAGAGGCCGGCGGCCTCGGGGCGGACATTGTGCTCGCTGAGAGCCGTGCGTGCGGTCAGAGCTGTATCAACAGGTTTCGACGCCGGGGCCGCCGACTGCGGATCTTCAACGATTTGCCCACGCGTGAACCCGTTCCAGTTCATGTGAAACCTCGCACCCCCAAAATAATAGTCCCGTCGTCAGCCACACCTTGAGCGTTCGCGGCACCCTCCGGGCCACCGCCCGCGCCAGAGCGAGCCAAATTTAGATGGCGCAGGCTTCGACGGTTACCGTCCCCGGTAAACGATTGGCCTGCCGTCAAGCTTTCGCAGTGATACGTGCTGCAAACGCTATGCCGGGATAACCGGCAAAATGGGACAGCTTTGCTGTCCTAACGCGCACACTGCCAAATTTTTGTGTATCACACAAGCGCCTGGAAGTCCTCTAATCAACGCTGTCCCTGCAATCAATGCTCTTCCTGCGACAGGCGATTGAACGAAAGACGTCAGCGACATGCCCAGTCTTGGTCCCGGCTCGGCCCCAGCTTGGCCGGAATTGCTGGCGACGGTCGGCGCGCGCGGGGCCCGAGACGTCAGCAGATCGCCCGGTCAAGCGCGAAACGAAGCGTGCAGGAGGCGGATCGATGAAGCAGGGGATGACCGCGCTGGCGGTCATGATGATGACATGGGCCGGCAGCGGTGCCGCGATGGCGCAGATGCTGCCGCCGATGGATGGGCCTGATGCATATGCCTATGCGTATGGCCACCGCCGGCCGATCCCGCCGCCACCGCCGCATGATGGCCCCGGTGCTTATGATCTCGGTCTGCCTTCCTATGAGGTGATGACGATTCTGCGTTCGACCGGCTTCAGCCCGCTGGGGGCGCCGGCGCGCCGCGGCCGGTTCTATATGATCTCGGCGATCCATCCCAATGGCGACGATGGGCGGCTGGTGATCGATGCCTACAGCGGCCGGATCGTTCGCTTCACCCCGGCCTCGCGGGTGATCCGTGCAACGCGCGGCGCGCCGATGGTGATGGTCTATCAGGGGCCGACTTTTCCACCGCCAAACGTTGCGACGCCGGGGGCGCCGCGCCCGCCAGGGGCCGTTCCGCGACTCGCGAGCCGTTCGCCGGCCTCCGCCCCGCTGGTGACACCGAAGCCGCGTCCCGCCACGGCCCCGCCAAGGCCCGAGACCGCGCAAGCGCCGCCTGTTCCGGCAGCCACTCCGCCCGCCGCGTCGGCTCCTGCGGCCGCCGTCGGGAGCGCACCGGCCATGCCGCCACCCGCGCAGGTGGACAAGACACCGGAGCCTGTGCCGGTGAAGCCCGTGCTTCAACCGACCCAGCCGATGCCGCCCGTGCAGACGATGGAATGAGCGCACAAAAAACGCCCCGGCGGTTGCCGGGGCGTCGTGAGGGATCGAATGAAGCGAGGCTGACCGATTAGGCCGCGGCTTTCGCCGTCTGGCCCTCGATCGCCTTGCCGCCATTGATCGGAATGCTGCGGGGCTTCTTGGCCTCGGGGATCTCGCGGACGAGATCGACGTGCAGCAGGCCGTTCTCAAGCGAAGCGTTCTTCACCTGGACATGGTCGGCGAGCTGGAACACGCGCTCGAAAGCCCGCGCGGCGATGCCGCGGTAAAGCACTTCGGACTGGCCTTCGGCGTTTTCATTGGCGGTCTTCTCGCCCTTGATCGTCAAGGTGTTTTCCTTGGCGACGATCGACAGCTCAGGCTCGGAGAAGCCGGAGACAGCAACGCTGATCCGGTAAGCGTTCTCACCGGTGCGTTCGATGTTGTAGGGCGGATAACCGGGGGCGTTGTCGGACACCTGGTCGAGCAGCGAGAACAGCCGATCGAAACCAACGGTGGAACGATAAAACGGGGCAAGATCAAACGTACGCATAAGAGTCCTCCATTGAGCGACTTGTCGTGTCAGCCCGCCGGTCTGGCCGGGCTTTCGTCAGATGTGCAGCCTAGAGTGGCCTGCACAACGGTGATATGGGAGGCAAGCTTTCCCGTTCAAGAGGTTCCGGACGCCATTCGGGGCCGATTTTCAGGCGCGTTCCGTCCGGGTTTCCGACTGCGATGACATTGGTTTCGATCCCCGCCAATCCCGTGCCCGACGACGTCGTCAGCGGCACCATCAAGACCCCCGACGGCATCGACTTGCGGTTCGCGCGCTGGGCGCCGCCGGCGAATCGGAAAGGCACGGTCTGCCTGTTCCAGGGCCGGGGCGAGTTCATCGAGAAGTACTTCGAGACCGTGCGCGACCTGCGTGCGCGGGGCTTTGCGGTGGCGATGATCGATTGGCGCGGGCAGGGACATTCCGCGCGCGGCCTGCGCGACGGTCGCAAGGGTTACGTCCGGCATTTTGCCGACTACGAGACCGACGTCGAAACGCTGATGCGCGAGGTGGTGATGCCGGACTGCCCGCCACCCTTCTATGCGTTGGCGCATTCGATGGGCGGCGCGATCCTGCTGCGGGTCGCGCATGCGCAGATGCGCTGGTTCGACCGCATCGTGCTGTCGGCGCCGATGATCGACCTGCCGGGGAGACTCACCGGCTTTCCGGCGCGGGCGCTGTTGCGAACGCTGCGCCTGCTGGGGCGCGGCGGTCAGTATGTGCCCGGCGGCTCCAGCGAACTGGTCGGCACCGGCCCGTTCGTCTCCAATCCGGTGACCAGCGATCCGGTGCGCTACGCGCGCAATGCGGCGATCCTGGAGGAGGCGCCGACGCTGGGCATCGCCGCGCCGTCGATCGCCTGGGCGGATACGGCGTTCCGCGCCATGCACACCTTCAAGCAGACGCTCTATCCCTCGCAGATCCGCCAACCGGTGCTGATGCTCGGCGCTGGCGCCGACACCATCGTTTCGACCGCGGCGATCGAGGAGTTTGCCTACCACATGCGCGCGGGTTCGCACCTCGTCATCCCCGGCGCCAAGCACGAACTGCTGCAGGAGCAGGACCGCTATCGCGAGCAGTTCTGGGCGGCGTTCGATGCGTTCGTGCCGGGCACGCCGCTGTTCTGACCGTGCTGTCCGGTTCGCGTTTGCTTATTCCTCAGTGCGGCAGGAATAGCTTCGCCCCGGCGCTGCCGGCGAGATAGCAGCCGAGCAGCAACAGGCCGATGAAGAACCAGCGCCGGAACACCTCCGGATGCATGCGCAGACGCAGCGCCTGACCGATCCACATGCCGAGCAGGGCAGCGGCCAGCGCACCGAGCGCCGGGCCCGCCAGCGAGACGGTGAAGGCATCGTTGGCGACGAGGTTGCCGGCCAGCGCCACGGTCGAGACCGTGAAGGCCGCGCCCAGCGCCTGCACCAGTTCGTCCTTCTCCAGCCCGATCGCCTGCATGAACGGCATCGCTGGAATCACGAACACGCCGGTCGCCGCCGTGATCAGCCCGGTGATGAAGCCTGCGACAGCACCGACCACCGCCTCGCGCGAGCGCGGCAGGTGAAAGCGCACCCGTGACAGTCCGAGCGCGGCATAGAGTACCAGCAGCAGTCCTAGCGCGATGGCGCCATAGTCGGCGTAGGTCCCGCGCATCAGACCAACGCCCGACCAGGTGCCGATGCAGACGCCGAGCAGCATCGGCCACAGCCGCGCCAGCACCGCGCGCAGATGGTTGCCGCTCAGCATCTGCCAGACATTGGTGACGAACGAGGGGACGATCATCATCGCCGCCGCCTGGGCCGGCGGCATCACGACCGCCAGCAGGCCCATGGCGATGGTCGGCAGACCGAGCCCGATCACACCCTTGATGAACCCGGCGAGCACGAAGATGGCGGCAATGGCGATGGCGGAATCCTGCATGCGCGGACATTGACGGGCCGGGTTGCCGCGCGCAATCTGGAGCCTCCGGAGACTGGTTTCGGATCAGCCGAAGGCAGGGAGCGGCATGCACTTCGACCTGGTCGATCTCAAACTGTTCGTCGCCGTGGCCGAGGCGCGCAGCATCACCCACGGCGCCGCCCGCGCGCATCTGGCGCTGGCCTCGGCCAGCGAGCGCATCAAGGGGCTGGAGGAAGCCGCCGGAGTCGAATTGCTGCGGCGGGAACGGCGCGGCGTGACGCTGACGGCCGCGGGCGAAAGCCTGCTGGACCATGCGCGGCTGGTGCTGCGCCATGTCGAGGTGCTGCGCGGCGATCTGCTCGGCTTCGCGCGCGGCGTCCGCGCCAATGTGCGGATCCTGGCCAACACGTCGGGGCTGTCGGAGCACCTGCCGAAGGCGCTGGCGAGCTTCCTCGTCGCGCACCCGGCGCTCAGCATCGATGTCGAGGAGCATGAGAGCGTCGAGATCGCGCAGCTGATCGCTTCGGGCGCCGCCGACATCGGCGTGGCCGTGGAGGATATGCTGCCGGATACGATCGAGCGCCATCCGTTCTGTCAGGACAATCTGGTGCTGATCGTCCGGCGTGGCGATCCGCTCGCGCGGCATCGCCGGATCGCGTTTGCCGATGCGGTGTCGCGGGATTTCGTCGGCCTGTCAGGAGCGAGCGCGCTGCACGACCATGTGACGAAGCACGCGGTCCAGCTCGGCGCGCGGCTACGGTTCCGGGCGCGGATGCGCACGTTCGATGCGGTCTGCGACCTGGTTGCGGCCGGCGTCGGCGTGGCCGTGATTCCGGAAGCCGCCGCTCGTCGCTACAAGAACACGGCCATTCATGCCCTACCGATGCGCGATGCCTGGACGCGGCGGCAGCTTGTGGTCTGCGCCCGCAGCATCAAGACCTTGCCGAAGCCGGCGCAGCGGCTGTTCGAGCATCTGCGCCAAGCGGCGCCGGCGGCGCGGTCGTGATTGGCGTGTGCGTCAGGCGTTTAGCAGCGCCATTGCCGCTTCGTGGACGCGCGGATCGCTGGCGGCGATGATGTTGCCGCCGTTATGCGCAGGCTTCCCGTCCCAAGTGGTGACGATGCCGCCGGCGCCAGTGACGATCGGCACCAAAGCGGCAATGTCGTAGGACTTCAGACCCGCCTCGATCACCAGGTCGACGTGGCCGGCCGCCAGCATGCAGTAGGCGTAGCAGTCGCCGCCATAGCGCGACAGCCGCACCTGCTTCTCGATGCGTCCGAACAGCGCGCGCTCCGCCTCGTTCATCAACAGCGGCGTGGTGGTGTAGAGCGTCGCCTCGCTCAAGCTGGCGCAGCGGCGGACGCTGAGGCGGCGTTCGCCGGACGGGCCGCGATAGCGCGCCGCGCCATTGTCGCCGGTAAAGCGTTCGCGAATATAGGGCTGATGCATCATGCCGAAGGCAGGGCGGCCGTTGTGCAGCAACGCGATCAGCGTGCCCCAGACCGGAAAGCCGCCGATGAAGGACTTGGTGCCGTCGATCGGGTCCAGCACCCAGACATATTCGGCATCGGCGCGCTCCGCGCCGAATTCCTCGCCGACGATGCCGTGCTGGGGAAAATGACTGGTGATCAGCTTGCGCATCGCCGCTTCAGCGGCGCGGTCGGCTTCGGTCACGGGATCGAAGTCGTGGCCTGGCTTCTTGTTCTCGACGCCGAGCGAGGTGCGGAAGAACGGGAGGATGGTCTCGCCGGACGCGGTGGCGAGCTGTTCGATGAAGGCCGCGAAATCGATGACCGTCACGGATGGACACCTGTGGTTGGAAGGGGCTGATGCGCCGTCCCAGCGTCGCCCGTGCTGGGCCATGCCGGATGGCGGTCTTGCCTCAATGACATGGAGTAGCGAGGAATGACATGAACGAGGGCGCTTCGGCGACAAGGGTAGCGCATGGTCTGAGCGATCGATCCTGGTCTGCACGCGGCTCGCGGCGAGCCGTCTGGCTAGCCGGTATAAGAAAGGTACGCCAGCGCCAACCAAGGGCAAGGAATGAGTTTCAACTTCAAAAAATGAGCCGAGACTTCGAAAGATCAGAACAGTCCTTGGTCCTTTCTGGTGATGCGTCTGGCGCACGCTCACGACTCTGTGTTCGGCGCCGAAAAACCGCAGAATGTCGATATTTCAAGCTAAGTTATTGTTTTTTGGCCAATTTCACAGAGAAAGTGGGTTCTTTTCCGAAAAGCGGGTATGCGAAATTTGCATGAGTAAAGGTTTCTTAGGACTTGATTTTTGTGCGATGCGATGGCATGTTGTTGCGGTGCGGTAGTGCTCTGCACCACCGCTGCCCTCCTTGGGCGTTTCCTCCCTAGACTTGGGCCGCTTGTCTTTACGAGCGGCCCTTTTTTCTTGCCGAACCGGTTTTGCCTGATGCGGATCCGACGCGCTCCGTTTGAGCCGGATGCTGATGAGCAGACACTAAAAGCGGTTGTGCCTTCTTCCGCGCTTCCTGATTTGCAGCTCTCACATTTTTAAAGAGTGCTGATTTTAAAGACGGCTGACCCTTCCGCCGCCGGCAGCCTTCTATTCCGCGGCTGCCTGGAACGGGCCGAGATCCGCCAGCGGAATCGCGGCACAGGCTTCGGCCAATGCGGCAAGATCGACGGCGACCTGTTCGAATCGTTCGGTCCGCTCGCGCTTGCGTTCGTCCATGTAGATCGCCCGGTTCAGCTCGATCTGGATCGCGTGCAGTCCGCTGCCCGGATTGCCGTAATGCTCGGTGATGAAGCCGCCGGCATAGGGCTTGTTGCGGCTGACGCTGTAGCCGCAGGCCTGCATCGTCTCCTGCACCACGTCAGCCAGCACCGCCGAGCAGCTCGTTCCGTAACGGTCGCCGATGACGACGTCGGGCCGCCGCGGCTCCTCGCGGGCGATGCCGACAGAGGGCATCGAATGGCAGTCGATCAGCATGGCGGTGCCGAAATCCTGATGCACCTTGGCGATCAGCCGCCGCAGGGCGCGATGATAGGGCTTGTACAGGCTTTCGATGCGCTGGAGCGCATCCTCGATCGACAGGCGGTCGGCGTAGATGTCCTGACCATCGCCGACCACCCGCGGAATCGTGCCGAGGCCGCCCGCCACCCGCATCGAGCGGGTATTGGCGAAGCTCGGCAGCCGGCCGGTGAACATGCGCGGGTCGAGCTCGTAGGGCTCGCGGTTCACGTCCACATAGGAGCGGGGGAAATTCACCCGCACCACGCCGAATCCGCGGTTGCTGAGATCGGCGATCAGCTCGTCCATGAAGGCGTCTTCGGACTTGCGCAGCGTCGCCATGTCGATCCGCGATGCCATCAGGAACTCGTGCGGATAGACCGTGCCCGAATGCGGCGAGTTGAAGATGATCGGCGCCCGCCAGTGCACCGGCTCGGTAATCTCGAAAGGAGGGGATGACTCGCCCCGAAAATCATTCATCGCAGCGCGTTTGCTCCGCCGCCTGCGCCGGTCCGGTCCGGCTCGATTTGCGGCCCTATCGGTTCATTATGCAGCTATTGTTGGCCAAACCCAGCACCCCTGCCAAGGGGCTCGTTACTTTCACTCGAAATTTACCTGAATTCTGCCTAATGCGTCCTACAACACATCCAAACACGGCACTCCACGCGCATCATGCACAAGAAAATCCTGCTCGCCGAAGACGATAACGATATGCGACGGTTCCTGGCGAAGGCGCTTGAGAATGCCGGCTTCGAGGTTTCCTCCTACGATAACGGCATGTCGGCCTATAAGCGCCTCCGGGAGGAGCCGTTCGAGATGCTCCTGACCGATATCGTGATGCCGGAAATGGACGGCATCGAGCTGGCGCGCCGCGCCGCCGAGCTCGACCCGGACATCAAGATCATGTTCATCACCGGATTCGCCGCCGTGGCGCTGAATTCGGATTCGCAGACCCCGAAAAACGCCAAGGTGCTGTCCAAACCGGTGCACCTGCGCGAGCTGGTCAGCGAAGTGAACAAGATGCTGGCGGCCTGAGGGCGGAAAAAGGAGCTTTCGGGACGCCTGTGCGTCCTTGCTTCCCTTGGCATCAGCCGTTATAGGGACCCGACCCGTTGGTCGCGCCGCCAGGCGACGGCCGGTGAGGGGCGCGTAGCTCAGCGGGAGAGCACTACGTTGACATCGTAGGGGTCACAGGTTCGATCCCTGTCGCGCCCACCATCCTTCCCTACCAATCGCTGATTTCGATATCGGACCGGAACCCGTCTTGCGGGGGCATTCGGCGGCACCAGCTTCCGTCATTATGTCCGCAGGTCGGCCGGTCTGGTAAACCGGCCGATGTCTCCGACCTGTCTGGGCGGCAAATTCCCACTCGTGGAAAAGGGCCGTTTAGGTCGAAAGGGGGAGGCGGACTGCCCCCCAGATCGGCTGCGTGATCGTACGTTCCGTCAGCCTCCGCCAGCCAATAAGATCCAATAAGATTGGATGTTGGATCCAGCACGCTTGGTGTTCGTCTGTCCATCAAGCGAGGTTCTTTGACTTGGAGCTTTCACCTTCGACTTGGAGCTTTCACAATGTCTGACGTGGTGCTGATAGGCTCGTTGCGGTTGAAGTTTCTCATCGACGATGCCGACAATGGCGGCAAGCTGACGATGTTCGAAATGACTGTTCCGGAGCGGGCCAAAGTGCCAGCGGCGCATTACCATCGTGATTTCGAGGAAGTTTGGTATGGCCTCGGCGGTACGCTGACAGTGACCCTCGAGGGGATCGAGCACCGATTGAAACCGGGCGATGCCCTGTTCGTGCCCCGCGGCGCTGTGCATCGCTTCGACAACCTTGATGCCGGGGAAGCTTGGGCACTGGTGACGCTGACGCCAGCGGTCGCGGGGAAGCGATACTTCGAAGAACTCGCTGCAGTCATCAATGCGGATGGACCGCCGGACATGGCGAAGGTAAAGGCGGTCATGGACAAGTACGGACTTGTCGTAGCTTGAGATCGACGAGTCCGCGCTCAATCTGGACTGAGGCCCAGGGTCGTGAACTGGCCGCTCCAATCGAGCGGTAGCTCGCGAAGCTGCTCGACGCCGATGCCGCAAGGGAGACATCCCTCCATGGCGGCCTTGATGAGCGAGGGGCAAGGAACGCAAGCGAGATCGTCATGCTGACATCACGCGCGCTATAGCTTTCCCGGCTGGCAATCTGCTCGACACCGCTTGCGGCGTCCGTGATGAGTTCGTGGAGCCAGCGGCGACCGCGAGCGATGGCCACGACCAGCGTTGCAGCCGTTCGAGTTTCATCGGTTGTGGCGGGTCGATGCGGCTTTGGTCTCGGGACGGATCGTGGCTTCCTGGACGGCGTTCGGCATTGCGTACGCCGCGACGAAATATTCGCTAGATTGTTGTGTCCGATCCTGCCTACGATCCTCGCAAACAGCGACGTCGGCTCTGTGACGATCGCTACAGAGAACATTGGGGGAGGCGTCGCATGACCGTGCGTCTGAATCGTCGAACGCTCATCGCAGCCGGAGCTGCAACCGCGGGGACGGCATTGCTCGGCCGTCCGGCCCGATCGCAAACGAGCTGGCCGACGAAACCCGTGCGGGTCGTGTGCGCGTTTCCACCCGGCGGCTCGACCGACATGGTATCGAGGGCCTATTCCGAGTTTCTCAGCCGCCATTTTGGCCAAACCTTCGTTGTCGAGAACAAGGGCGGCGGTTCGGGGACCGTCGGTGCGCTCGACGTCAAGCAGGCGCGACCCGATGGCTACACGCTGCTGGCGACGATCTCGAACGCGATGATCAACAATCGCGTCACCATGAAGAACCTTGCCTACGATCCGGTGAAGGACTTCGACATTCTCACGATCGTTCTCGGCCCCGGCAACTTGGTCATGGTCCCGCCGAACATAGGCGTGACGAACCTGAAAGAGTTCGTTGAATACGGAAAGAAGAAGGCCGGCAAGCTCAGCATGGGGTCCTTTGCGATCGGTTCGACGTCGCATCTGGTCGCCGCCGAAATCAATGCGCAATACGGCCTGAATATCGAGCCCATCCACTATCGCGGCGAAGGCCCGATGTGGGCGGATTTCATGGCTGGGTCACTCGACATCGCGGTGGGCGGTATGGCAGGGACGGCGCCGGTGCGGGAGACCGGGCGCGGTCGGATCATCGCCTCGCTCGGCAGCCGGAATGCGGCTTATCCTGATGTCCCCACCCTGGAGGAACAGGGCCTCAAGCCACAGGCATCGCACATTCGCGCCTATGTCGGCTTGTGGGCTCCGGCCGGCACGCCGGCTGATATCATGCAGAGGCTGTCGGAAGCGCTCGTGCTGGGTGGAAAAGACCCAAGCGTGCAAAAGACTGCGGCCCAGTTTTATCTCGACCCCGCGATTTCCATCGCCGAGGCTAGGCGGCGATTTGCCGACGACACCGCGGTCTTGATTCCAGCTTTGAAGAATCTGGGGATTCAACCGGAATGAAGCGGGCGTCTTCGCCTGCAAGCGATCTGGTGAGGCGCGGTGTCGATCCCGAGCGCTCGGTTACGATGACGTGACCTGCGAGATGTTTCACGGACGATCATGAATCGTGGCGGCAAACGAAGGTGGTGCGCAGCGCCGGCACCAGCACCATCCGTGGCGCATCAGAGTTTGCTTGACTGCGCCTTCAGAAAGCTCTCCCGGGCAGCATCGAGGGCGGGAAAGTTGTCCTCCGCCCATCGATCGAGCACCTTGAGCGCTTCAGTGAGCGAATGCCCGAGAGGCGTCAGACGATATTCCACGTTCGGCGGAACGGTGCCTCGGTCATCTCGCTGGAGAAGACCGTTGCACTCGAGCTCTTTCAACGTCTGAGTCAGCATCTTTTGCGAGATGCCGCCGATCCGCCTCAGAAGCATTCCATTGCGCATTGGCCCGTCAGCGAGGGCAGAAATAATCAGGATCGGCCACTTGCCGGATATCAGCTCCAGCGCATGCCGCGCGGAGCAGCTTTCGTCGAAGACACTCGGGATCGTGTTGGCCATAGGAACAAAAAGGTGCGTACTTGCGATTGAGAGCCCCTACGGCACACTCACCTGAAAGGCAAGCAAGGTGAATCAGGCGAGCCATGAGAGTGTATGTCCTCAGTTCCAGTCCCCGCCGCGACGGCAATTCTGCGGCACTCGCGACCGCCGCGGCCGAAGGCCTGAGGGAAGCCGGTGACGATGTCGAGTTGGCGTATGTCGACGATATCGTTTCGTCATTCCTTCGGGACTGCAGGCAGTGCCGTGACCTGAATGGAAGTTGCACCATTGCCGACCGGTTTGGTGAGGCGTTCACGCGGAGTTTCCTTCCATCGGATGGATTCATCGTGGCCACACCGATCTACTGGTATGGCATGTCCGGCCAGTTGAAGGCGTTCTTTGACAGGATGTTTTGTTACGTTGCCGCCTCGAATCCCCGATCCGCGTCTGTCAAGACCGCGATGCAGGGCAAGCGTGTCGGTCTGCTCATGAGCTCCGAGGAGACATATCCGACGGTTTCGATGGCGGTCCTCCACCAGATCCAAGAATACTGTCGCTATACGCGGTCAACGCTGGTCGGTGTGGTCCATGGGCACGGCAACAGCCGCGGTGATATCATGCGTGAGCCATCCGACCCGGTCACCGCGGCCCGGCAGTTCGGGCGCACATTCGCCTCCGCGCATGCTAGCGATTACCATATCGATACAGAGCGAAGCGCGAGAATGTGGTGCTGAATACGTCATGACGAGGTCCTGCCGGTCGACGCGTTGACCTCGGCGTTAGATGATCGCGGAAGACCGACGGTGCGCGGCGCCTTGGCGCACCTCATGAGTCGAGGCTGTGAAGGCCAGCGGATAAGGCGCCAATATCCCGGTATCCCCCGCCGTCACGTCAGATCATTCAGGATTTTGGATGCCGGAAGGCGCTGTTGCTCCTCCTTCTCCTTTCGATTGGTGGTCGCCGGTTGACGGTTCTCTTGGCGGTCTTCTTCTTCACGGTTCTCTTGGCGTCTTTCCTGGCGCTTTCCCTCATCCGCCAGATGCTGATCGCCGATGACCTCGCCGATCACCTGCTTGATCTTTCCTGCCGCCCGATCCGCAGTCTCGCCCATGGCCAGCTCCATCCACTCATTCAGTCCATTGCTGTGATCGGCAATGCCGGCCTCCGCGGTCCGTTCCACAGCGGGCGCGGCGCTGGAGCAGGCTTATCCTGCGGACGTGCGGATGCTTGGCGCGAGGGCCAAGCGCAGAGGTTATTACCCCCGGCCACTGCCTCGTTATTGCGCGACCATTTCGCGGCAGGCGTTTGCGCAGGCGCGGCACTGCGTGACGCACTCGGCCATGCCGCCGATGCGTTCACAATCATTGGCACACTCGCTGCAGATCTCCGCGCACTCGGCGCAGGTGTGCTTATGATGCGGAGTTCCGATCAGCATGACATGCGCGGAGGTGCGACAAATCTCCGCGCACGTCATCATCAACCGGAAGTGCTTCGGCTCGACGTGCTCCCCGCCCATCTCCAAACAGTGATCCATGGCGGTCTGCAGGCATGTCCTGTAACAGCTCAGGCAGATATCAACGCAGCGTGACATTTCGCTCGACAGCATCCCACCGGCTCCTTTGGCAAACGGCCTTCCTATGCCCGCCGACGAGACGCGCTATTCGTCGGGTTGTTTGTCGTGGTCGTGACTTTGATACTGATCGGATTGCACGCGCTTTCCGTCTTGGCCGCGCGCGTCCGATTTGCTGGATTTGTCACGATTCGAAAGGACCTCGTTGTCTCCGACGAGATCACGCTGAAGATTGGTGTTGCCGCCGGACCCGGAACCTTTGGTTCGAACGCTCGATCCGACGCCCTTGTTTCCTTCCTTGGGCATTTACGCCTCCCATGCACGCCTCAACGATTGTGCTTGTTGTGATGGCTTTCCTGGTGAAGGCCGCCGCGGCTGACGGGAAACTCGCTTTGGCGCGCATCGGGATGGCGGGAAGCCTTCCCTCGGTTCAGCGCCTCGGCTTGCTTGGCTGCGTCCGATCGCTTCTGGCCCGCATCGCGGGGCTTTCGCTCGAACAGGTCGAGCTGCCTTCGATGTGTCTTGGGACCCTGCATGATCGTTTCCGTTGCTGATGGTGGGCTTGCGAGAAGCCTCCCCCTCAGAACGGTGCACGGCGTACCTCGTTCCAAAATTCTGAAGCACCGTCCAGGAGATCGCGCAGCGATGGAACATCGCACAGGAGCCAGCGCCGCGGGCGCCGCAGCGATTAGGCGATTTTCGGTGAACGGCGGTTCCTGCCGCAGGTTCCCATGGTTGTACCGTTCGTTCTCGGCAGCGAAGGCCCGATGCCGCGGCTCATGGCGGCCATTCACGCGTGCGCAAAGTGCGAAGCATGCTGATCGCGTATCGGATGTCGGATCAGGCGAAGCGACAGGAACGGCGAATGCATCAACACCGATGGCGGCCGCGTGTTGCAGAAGGGCCGCGCGCAATTGCCATACCTGTGCGATTGCGGCGTCGCCGGCGCTTCTTTGGTTTGCTTTCGAGCCGACGATCTTCAGTCCGCACCCGAACAAGCGAATGCCGGCTTCGGCCGCGCGACGGGATGTTTCAGGAGTGCTACGGTGACTTCGAAGGCTCGCACCGACAAGGACATGGACCATGAACTACGCCGACTTTCAGTTTCTGACGTTCGATCACAAGGCCGACGGTGTCGTGCTGGTGACGCTCAATCGGCCCGAGGTGATGAACGCGACCAACGCGCGGCTGCATTGGGAGCTCACCAAGATCTGGGCTGTGCTGAACGACGATCCGAAGGTCCGCGTGATCGTGGTGACGGGCGCCGGCGATCGCGCGTTCTCCGCCGGCGGCGATCTGGCGTGGATTTCGCAGACCGTCGGCAACGCGGAGATGGTTGCGGGGACGTTGAAGGAGGCGGGCGATATCGTCTTCAACATGCTGGCTTGCGAGAAGCCGATCGTCTCGGCGATCAACGGCGTTGCCGTGGGCGCCGGGCTTGCGGTGGCGCTGATGGCCGACATCAGCATCATGGCGGAAGAGGCCAAGATCACCGATGGCCATGTGCGCCTCGGCGTGTCGGCGGGCGACCATGCGGTGATCCTCTGGCCACTGCTTTGCGGCATGGCGAAGGCGAAGTACTATCTGATGACTGCCGAATTCGTCGATGGCAAGGAAGCCGAGCGCATCGGCCTGGTCAGCCTCAGCGTTCCGCGCGCCCAGCTGCTCGATAAGGCGTTGGCGGTTGCGGCCAAGCTCGGCACCGGCAGCCAGCCGGCGATTCGTTACACCAAGCGGTCGCTGAACAACTGGATGCGGATGTCGCAGCCGGCGTTCGATGCGTCGCTGGCGCTCGAGATGCTTTGCTTCATGGGCGAGGACGTCAAGGAAGGCGTTGCCGCCATCAAGGAGAAGCGGGAGCCGCGCTTTCCGTCGGCGCGCTAAAAACATGATCCGGAAAGGTGTGTAGCGGTTTCCGAAAAGATCATGCTCAAACAACAAGGCGGCTTCGGTGAGATCGTACAGGTGAGATCGACATAATGAATGAGAGCTATCGCGCCAAGGGACTTATTGTGGATGGCTACGGCGACTGGCGGCGGACCCGTTGGGGCGAGGTCGCGACCGGCGCGCCGGGGCCCGACGAAATCTTGATCGAGACCAAGGCCACGTCGGTCAATTTCCCCGATCTGCTGATGATAGAGGGAAAATATCAGCGGCGGCCGCCGCTGCCGTTTACGCCCGGACGCGATGCCGCCGGCATCGTGCTGGCGGTGGGGCGCGACGTGACGGGGTTCGCCGTGGGCGATCGCGTCGCCGCGCAGCCGGGCCATGGCGCCTTCGCGCAGCGGACACTCAGCGCGGCCTGCTACTGCACGAAGATCCCCGATGCGATGTCGTTCGAGGATGCAGCGGCCTGCAACACCACTATCGCCACGGTTGTCGCCGCGATCAGCGTCCGCGCGGACCTAAGGCCGGGCGAATGGATTTTGATCACCGGCGCTGCCGGCGGCGTCGGCTCGGCGGGTGTGCAATACGCGCGTGCCATCGGCAGCCGCGTCGTCGCCGTGGTCTCGTCGCAGGAAAAGGAGCGCGCGGTTCGCAAACTCGGCGCCGAAATCGTGATCCGGACCGACACCCTTTCCAACCTCAAGGACGGCCTCCGCGAGGCGCTGGCGCGTCAGGGGCTTGATGGCGTCGATGCGGCAATGGATGTGGTCGGCGGCGAGCTGTTCGACGGCGTGCTCCGCTGCATCAGGCCGGAAGGCCGGGTGTCGGTGGTCGGTTTTGCGTCGGGGAAAATTCCCGTCGTCCCGGCGAACTATCTGCTGCTGAAGGACATCCGCGTGATCGGCTCGTCGATCAACCGCCTGTTCACGGATCCCAATCCTGGTTTCCGCACGCTCCTGGACAACGGCTTCCGGATGGTGGCCGATGGACGCATCAGCCCGATGATCGAACACGTCTATCCGATGGCGGAGTTCGCAGCCGCATTCGAGCGCGTGGCTGGCCGCAAGGTCGTCGGCAAGGTTCTGCTGATCCCGTAACCGCGGGGCGCTTGCTGCGCGATGGCGTTGCGCGGGGCTTAGGTCGTCACGCGCCCAGGCATTGGTAGAGCGCGCGGCAGATCGCAATGCCGCGCGGGTCGCCGACCACGTCCGGCCCCATCTGGTTGTGGACGTAGCCGATGCCGACGCCGTGCTCCGGATCGGCACAGCCGAACGATCCGCCCCAGCCGGAGTGGCCGAACGCGCGCGGGTTCGGTCCGTAATTGCCTTCCGTATTCAGCACGACGCCCGCGGCCCAGGTTCGTGCGCCCAGCATCAGGTCGGGGCGGGTGCTCAAAGGTTGACGCAGGCGCTCGACGCTCGCCGGCGACATCAGTGCAATGCAGCCAAGCGGGGCGCTGTTGGCAAGCGCCGCATAGAGCCGCGCGAGCCCGCGCGCCGTCGCATGACCGTTGACGGCGGGAAGCTCCGCCGCGATCCAGGCGCCGTCGTTCGGCAATTCGGCGCTGAGGGTGGGATTGGTGACGGCGCGTTGCGCGATCGGGTTCATGCCTTCCGCCAAGGCGCGGGGGGCCTTCGGCCCACGAATGGGTGCAATGCGCCCGCGCAATGCAGCGGGCACGCCGATGAAGATGTCGGCCTCAAGCGGTGCGCTGATGCCCTCGGCGAGAAAGCGCCCGACGCTTGTGCCGGTCACCCTGCGCACCAGCTCGCCGGCGAGAAAGCCGTAGGTGACCGCGTGATAGGAGGTCGCCGTTCCCGGCGTCCAGAACGGCATTTGTGCTGCGAGACGTGCGGTTGCCGTGTCCCAGTCGCAGAGATCCTCGAGCGTGGTCGGCGCGACGTATCCGTTCAGGCCAGCCTGATGCGACATCAGCTGGGCGACGGTGATCTCGCCCTTTCCGGCTTGTGCGAATGCAGGCCAGTAGCGCGCGACCGGCTGGTCGTATGACAGCAGGCCGCGGTCGGCGAGCACGGCCACGGCGGCGGCGACCACGCCTTTCGTTGCCGACCAGATGTTGACCAGGGTGTCTGCCGTCCAGGCCTGTCCCTGTGCGGCTTCGCCGCCATGCAGGTCGACGAGGCAACGGCCTTTGACATAGACACAGAGCGAGGCGCCCACGTTCCGATAGGGCTCCTGCGCGGCGAACGTGCCGGCGAAGACCTCGCGGACCGGCTCGAAGGCGGGATCGCAGTGGCCGTGAATCGCTGTCATTGTCAGTGTTCTCGTGCTGCAGGTGGCATAAGTCCTGCGGCGCTGCTTGCGAGACGGGTTACAGCTCGCGCCCGGTCCATTTCTGCACCAGGCCGACGATTCCCTCGCGCATCAGTGACACGCACAGGATGAAGATCGCGCCTTGGGCGACGGTGGTCCAGGCGCCAAAGCTTGCCAGGTAGTTCTGCATCGACACGACGATCAGCGCGCCGACCACCGGGCCGAACATGGTGCCGAGGCCGCCGACCAGGGTGATCAGCACGACCTCGCCGGAAGTGGACCAGTGGACGTCGGTGAGCGAGGCGAGCTGGAACACGATCGCCTTGGTGGCACCGGCGAGGCCCGCGAGCGCGGCCGACAACGTGAACAGCAGCACCTGGTAATGCCGGACCTGGTATCCGAGCGATGTCGCGCGCGGTTCGTTGTCGCGGATGGCCTTGCAAACCTGTCCGAACGGCGAGTGGACGATCCGGTAGACCAGCAACATTCCCGCCATGAAGATGGTCGCGACGACGCCATAGAGGATCCGATCGTCCGCCAGGTTCAGAATGCCGAACATCATCCCGCGCGGGACGCCCTGGATGCCGTTCTCGCCGCCGGTGATCTCAGGCGACTGCACCGAGAGGAAATAGAGAATCTGCGCCAGTGCCAGCGTGATCATCGCGAAGTAGATGCCCTGCCGGCGGATCGCGATCGCGCCGAAGACAGCGCCCAGCGCCGCTGCCAGCACCGTGCCGAACAGGATCGCGAGCTCCGGCGCAAGCCCCCATTCCTTGGCGGCGTAGGCGCATGAATAGCTCGCGAGGCCGAAGAAGGCGGCGTGCCCGAACGACAGCAGCCCGCCATAGCCCAGCAGCATGTTGAACGAGACGCCGAACAGGGCGAAGCACAGCACCTGCATCAGGAACACGCGATAGGCGACGAACGGGGCGATCGCGAGCAGCAGCGCCAGCACGAGGAAGATGCCGCGGTAGCGTCGCCAGGCGCTATCGGCCGGCTTGGCGCCGATGCCGGCGGCGGCGCTCGCGTCGGGCGAGGTTTGAACGGTCATGCGCTACGCCCTGCCGAAGAGACCTGCCGGCCGGGTCAGCAGCACGACGATCATGATGATGAAGATAACGATCTCGGAAGCCGGCGGATAGAACACCTTGGTCAGCCCTTCCATCAGCCCGAGGCCGAAGCCGGTGACGACCGCGCCGAGGATCGAGCCCATGCCGCCGATGACGACGACGCCGAACACGACGATGATCAGGTCCGCGCCCATCTGCGGGGTGACCGAGTAGATCGGTGCGGCGAGCACGCCGGCGACGGCGGCGAGGGCTGCGCCGGTGCCGTAGGTCGTGGTGACAAGCAGCGGCACGTTGATGCCGAACGCTTCGGTGAGGCGGGGGNTTTCGGTCGCCGCGCGCAAATAGGCGCCGAGCTTGCTCTTTTCGATCAGGAGCCAGACGCCGATGCAGAGGATCAGCGAGATGATCACCACCCATGCGCGGTAGAACGGCAGGAACATGAAGCCGAGGTCGTATCCGCCGCGCAGCGCCGCCGGCACCGGATAAGGCAGGGCGGATGCGCCGTAATGGTTCCGGAACAGCCCCTGAATCACCAGCGCGATGCCGAACGTCATCAGGAAGCCGTACAAGTGATCGACATGGGCAAGCCGCGCCAGCAGCACGCGTTCGATGACGATGCCGAACAGTCCGACCAGCAGCGGCGCAACCAGTAGCGCGATCCAGTAATTCACGCCGAGATAGCTGAGCCCGATCCAAGCGAGGAAGGCGCCCAGCATGTATTGTGCGCCATGGGTGAAGTTGATGATGTTGAGCAGGCCGAAGATGATCGCGAGCCCGAGACTGAGGATCGCGTAGAACGAGCCGTTGATCAGCCCGAGAAGGATTTGACCGAACAGCGCCTGGAGCGGAATGCCGAATATCTCTGTCATGACATGCCTTCAGATTCCGAGATATTTTTGCAGTTTCGCGGCGTGTCGCTCGCGCTCGGCATTCGGGATCATGTCGATCACCTGCCCCTGCTCGACGACGTAGTGCCTGTCGGCGACAGACGCCGCGAAGCGGAAGTTCTGCTCGACCAGGACGATGGTGAGGCCTGCGCGCTTCAGCATCGCGATCGCACGGCCGATCTGATCGATGATCACCGGCGCCAGTCCCTCGGTCGGCTCGTCCAGCAGCAACAGCGGCGCGCCGGTGCGTAGGACGCGCGCGATCGCCAGCATCTGCTGCTCGCCGCCGGACAGCCGGTTGCCCGGACTTTTCAGCCGCTCGCGCAGGTTGGGAAACAGGTCGAAGATCTCTGCGAGGCTAAGCTGCGCGGGTCGGACTTGCGGCGGCAGGAACAGGTTCTCCTCGACGCTGAGCTTGCTGTAGATGCCGCGCTCCTCCGGCACATAGCCGACGCCGAGCCTTGCGATGGCGCGCGCGGCAAGTCCGATCGTCTCGCGCCCTTGCAGCATGATCGATCCCGTCCGCGTCGGCAGAATGCTCATGATCGACTTCAGCGTGGTGGTCTTGCCGGCGCCATTGCGGCCGAGCAGCGTCACGGTCTCGCCGGCGGCGACCTCGAAGGTCATGCTATGCAGCACATGCGACTCGTCGTACCACGCATGCAGGTCGCGAACCTGCAGCATCGGCGGTGCTGTCGCCGTGCCTGCGTGGCGCGCATCGGTCGTTGGAGCGCCAGTCATCGCATTCGTCGTCGTGTTAGTCATGGCGCGCGGACCCGATATAGGCCTCCACCACGGCGGGATTCTGCGATACGGTTTGATAATCGCCGTCGGCCAGCACCCGGCCGCGCGCCAGCACGGTGATGCGATCCGACAGCGCCGCCACCACCGAGAGATTGTGTTCCACCATCAGGATGGTGCGGTTGACCGCGGCCTTGCGGATCACCGCCTCAATGCGGGCGAGGTCCTCGCGGCCCATTCCGGCCATCGGCTCGTCGAGCAGCATCATCTTCGGATCGAGGGCAAGCGTCGTCGCCAGTTCGAGCGCCCGCTTGTGGCCGTAGGCGAGTTCAGCGGCGGGCGTGGCGGCGACGTCGGCGAGGCCGACGGTGTCGAGGAGCTGCATTGCCGCGTCGTTGAGCGGCCGCAAGGTCTCTTCCGATCGCCAGAAGGCGAACGAGGCGCCGCGCTTGCGCTGCAGGGCAATGCGTACGTTGGCGAGCGCGCTGAGGCCGGAGAATACCGCCGAGATCTGAAACGAGCGGACCAGTCCCTGGCGGGCGATCTGGTCCGGCCGCTGATGGGTGATGTCGCAGCCGTCGAAGAGGATCGAGCCGTCGGTGGGGGCCAAGAACTTGGTCAGCAGATTGAAGCAGGTGGTCTTGCCGGCGCCGTTCGGGCCGATCATCGCGTGGATGGTGCCGCGGCGCACCTGCAGATCGACATCGCTGACGGCCTTGAGGCCGCCGAATGCCTTCGAGAGGCCGCGCGTCGCCAGGATGATGTCGCCGTGAGGAGGGGAGGCCGCTGTCATGGATCGAGAACACACTGGGGCGGGGAACGTCCGGCCTGGAGCCATGACGTTCGGCGGGTGGAAGGGCGAAGCGCAAGCGCGATGAGATTTGATGAATCATCCTCGTGCTGAACTTATTTGTTGAAGCGTGATCCTTTCGGAAAACCGCTGCACACTGTTCCGGATCACGCTTCAGGTCTTGACCAGCGGGCAGGTGCTTTCGCTCAGCGGCTTGAAGGCTCTCTCGCCTGGAAGCTCGCGCACCACCTTGAAGACATCCCAGGTCTCCTTGATCTCGCTCTTCGGCTTCACCTCGAGTAGCCAAGTCGGCCGCATCAGCCGCCCGTCGGCGCGCACCTTGCCGTTCGGCGTGACGAGGTCGTCGACCGGCATCTCGTGCAGCGCCTTCAGGATGGTGGCGGTGTCCTTCGTTCCCGCGGCGCGAACGGCCTTCAGGAATTGCGTCGCGGCGCTGTAGGCGATCGCATGCGCCTCCGAAGGCGGCTTGCCATTGCGCTTCCAGAAGCGGCGGCCGAAGTCGCGGGATTTGTCGTCGCGGTCCCAATAGAAGATGCTGTTGTGGACGATGCCTTCCATCGCATCCACGCCGATCGACATCACGTTGTAGAGCTGCAGGCCGAAGGCCGCGGCCTTCTGGCGTTTCCAGATGCCGAATTCGTTGCCTTGCTTGATGAAGCGTTCGAGATCGTCGCCGCTGGCGATCAGGCCGATCACCTTCGCGCGCGAGTTCTGCGCCTGCAGCAGCAGCGAGGCCATGTCGAGGGTGTTGGGCGGGAAGCGGAGCTTGCCGAGCACCTTGCCGCCGTTCTCCTCGACCTTGCGCGTCGCGTCGATTTCGAGCGCGTGGCCGAACGCATAGTCGGCTGTCAGGAAGAACCACGAGTCGCCGCCCTGCTGGGTCAGTTCGGTCGCGGTGCCGGCGCTCTGCATGTAGGTGTCGTAACCCCAGTGGAAGGAGTGCGGGTTGCAGTACTTGCCGGTGAGGTCCGAACTCGACGCGCCGCTGATGATGATCGTCTTGTTCTTTTCCTTGACGATGCTCTGGCAGGCGATCGCGACGGCGGAGTTGCCGAGATCGGTGATAACATCGACCCCTTCCTGATCGAGCCAGCGGCGCGCGATCGCCGAGCCGATGTCAGGCTTGTTCTGGTGATCGGCGAACACGACTTCGACCGGCATGCCGTTAACCGAGCCGCCGAAGTCCTCGACCGCCATCCGCGTGCCGTCCACGGAGCCCTGGCCCAGCACCGCCGAAAGCACGCCAGACATGTCGGTCAGCACGCCGATCTTGACCTTGTCGGTCTGCGCGTAGCTCCGCCGGCCGGCGAGGCTGACGGCCCCGGCGAGGGCGGTTGCTCCAAACGCGCGTCGCGAAAGCCTCATGCTCCTCCTCCCTGGTGTTTGGATCGTTATTATTGTTCTTTATTTTGGTTTTTTATCTATAATATGGGACAATGAGCGACAACGTTTGGGTTGTCAACTGAGCGCACGGTCGCGGCGGTCGCGAACCCGCGGCCCGTATGGCAATCAGCAGACCCGCAGCAGCGAGTCGCGGCACGGCGGCGTCAGCCCCGGCGGATCGCGCGAGAGAGGAAGCCGACATTGGCCGTCAAGTCGTCCCGCACCGTTTTCGAAGTCCTGCGGGAGATGTCCAAGGCGGATGGTGCGCTGGGTGCGGCCGACATCGCCAAGATGCTTGGATTGCCGCTCAGTACGGCCGCGCGTGCGCTGAACACGCTGGAAGCGGCGGGTTATGTCGCGCGTCAGAACGGCTCAGCGCGTTTCGTGATCGGCAAGTCGGGGCAGCGGCTCGCCTACGCCTTCATGGCGCAGTTTCCGATCCGCGATCTGGCGCTGCCCTATCTGCAGCAACTGACGCTGCTGTCGGGTTACAGCTCCTCGCTGTTCATCCGGCTCGGCTGGTATGCGGTCCGTATCGCGCTCATTTCCGGTACGAGTTCGATCGTCAACGTCGCGCCGATCGGCGAGACCCGGCCGCTGACGTCCGGCGCGCCATCGCTGGCGATGCTGGCGCAGCTGCCGGAGCAGGAGCTGACGCGGGCGTTGCAGCGGCTCGACCGGGTGGTGGCCGAGAGCGTGCGCGAGCAGTGCGCGCGCATCCGCGTGCAGGGCTATGCCTATCAGGTGAGTTCGCTGGAGAGCGGCGGCTACGATCTGGCGTTTCCGGTCTCGCATCCGGGCTGGTCGATGTTCGCGTCGGTCGCGCTCGAAGGATTGATGGTGAGCCTGGAACAGTCGCGCGGCCAGATCGACCAGGCGCGACAGGTCATTGCAGCGCTGCAGGATGTGGTGGCGCGCGGCCCGGCGTCGCTGGCGCCGCATTATGAGCATGTCAGCCCGGATGCGATCGACCTCGGATGAGAGGTCAGAACATTACTACTGGCATCGAAGGGAACATGCGGGCGTGCTGGTTGAGCTCGTCCATCAGCGCCTGGATATCCGGAATGCAGCGGTCGGCGACTTCGCGGGTGAAGCGGAACAGCGGTCCGCCGACGACGATGGTGCCGAGCAGCCGCTCGGCCGGGCCGATCACGGGGAACGCCAGAAAGTTCGCGCCGGTCGAGAAGTCCTGATAGCCGCGCGCGAAGCCGACACGCCGGATCAGGCGCACCTCGTCCCACAACGCCTGCGGATCGGTGATCGTGGTCGGCGTGAAGGCGCGCAGCGGCGTTTCGAGCTCGATGTAGCGCTCGATCTCCTCGTCGCTCAGATAGGCGAGCAGCAGGCGCGCGCCGGTGCCCGCATGCAAAGGGATCGGCTGGCTGAGCGGTGAGTAGCCGACGGTGACGCCCTGGGTCTGGATGCTGTCGATGCACACGCACGAGCGGCCGACCAGGATCGCCAGGAAGGTGCTCTCGGATGTCAGCTCGTGGATGCGCTGCAGATAGGGGTGACACAGCGAGCGTACGTCGGTCGATTCGGCGGCGAGGCCGAAGGTCAGCACCTGATGCGCGAGCTGGTAGCGCTGCCCGGTCGCGTTGCGCACCAAGTAGCCCTCCTTCAGCAGAGTATCGAGCGCCTGGAATGCCGAGTTCTTCGAGCAGTTGAGCTCGCGGCTGAGCTCGGTCACGCCCCAGACAGGCTGCTGGGTGAACAGGCTCAGGGCATTCAGGACCCGCACAGTCCCCTTGTTCATCGATCGGCTCCGGCTGCAGCGATGCGGCAGTCCCGTATGCCGCAAGCGGACGGCCGTTGACAACGCGGCTGTCTCAGTGTTCTCTAAATTGAGAATAAAACCAAAATAGAGAACAAACAAGGCTACACTCGGTCCTCATGGGATCGGGCCGGTTCTTGGGCCAAAGCGGCGGGAGGATGAGATGTCGGCAAGGATACGCGAGCAGGCCAAGGCGGCGTGTGCGGACGTGGATCGGCTGAGGCGCGCGCTCGATGGGGCCGACATCGTGCCGCTGATGATGTCGCTCGTGCATCTGACTGGCGATCCGCGCTGGATCGAGGAGGCAGCGCCGCACATCAAGGGCGGTTGGAGCTTTCTGGCCGACCTTCCGGAGGCTTTGCAGCAGCGTATCCGACAGGCGCTGGTCGAGGCCTTGCAGGCTCTCGCCAGCGGCCGCGCCGAGCCGGTGACGATCTCCGATGATTTGCTCACGCGGATGATGCACGCCTCCGTCGGCGTTGCGGTGCCGGCCGAATACAATGCGGTGTTTCGCGAGGAAGCGGGGTTCGATCCACGCGACTACCGGTCGGTGCCCTGGCGCAAGCCGGTGTCGCCGGAGCGGCTTGCGGATTTCCGCGTGCTCGTCATCGGCGCCGGCTTCTCCGGCATCGGCATGGCGGTGGCGCTGGAGCAGGCCGGCATTCCCTACACCATCATCGAGAAGAACGAGGACGTCGGCGGCACCTGGCTCGAGAACCGCTATCCCGGCTGCGGCGTCGATACGCCATGCCACTTCTACTCCTATTCCTTCGCGCCGAACCCGGAATGGTCGTCGTTCTTCGCCAAGCGCGACGAGATCCTGAAGTACATCGTCGACTGCGTCGAACGGTTCGATGTCCGCAAATCGATCCGATTCGGCGAGGAGGTGATCGATGCGCGCTACGACGAAGCCGCGTGCGTCTGGCGGGTGCGCACCCGTGCCGGTGACGGCACCGAACGTGAGCTTGCCGCCAACGTGCTCGTTCCCTGCGTCGGCGCGCTCAACCGGCCGGCGATCCCCGCCATCAGCGGCCTTGCCGATTTCGCCGGGCCGGCCTTCCACACCGCCCAGTGGCGGTCGGACGTGGAGCTGAGGGGCAGGCGCGTGGCGATGATCGGCACCGGCGCGAGCGGCATGCAAACCGCGCCGTCGATTGCCGGCGATGTCGCGCAACTGACGATCTTCCAGCGCTCGCCGCACTGGGCGATCCGGCATCCACTGTACCACGCGCGCGTCAGCGATGACGTGAAGTGGGTGATCCGCCATGTGCCGTTCTATGTCAGCTGGTTCCGCTTCCAATTGTTCTGGGCGGCCTCGGACGGCTTCCATCGCACTTTGCAGATCGATCCAAGCTGGAGTCAGCCGGCGTTATCGATCAACGCCGAAAACCATCGGATGCGCGAGGAGCTGATCGGTTACATCACCAGCCAGATCGGAGACCGGCCGGACCTGCTCGCGAAGACCGTGCCGCCGTATCCGCCGTTCGGCAAGCGCATGCTTCGCGACAACAACTGGTACG
Source organism: Afipia sp. P52-10 (assembly GCF_000516555.1). Lineage (NCBI taxonomy): Bacteria > Pseudomonadati > Pseudomonadota > Alphaproteobacteria > Hyphomicrobiales > Nitrobacteraceae > Afipia > Afipia sp. P52-10. The sequence goes on from NZ_AZSJ01000003.1 coordinate 2,481,107, forward strand.
AGATGCTGCGCCGTCCGAACGTCGAACTCGTCACCGAGAAGATCGCCCACATCGAGCGTGACGCCATCGTCGCCGCCGACGGCAGGCGCCACCCGGTGGATGCGATCGTGCTCGCGACCGGATTCCAGGCGGCACGCATGCTGGGGCCGCTCGAGGTCTATGGGCGGCAGGGCAAGCGGCTGCGCGATTGGTGGGGCGACGACGATCCGCGCGCCTATCTCGGCATCACCATGCCGGATTATCCGAACCTGTTCCTGATCTACGGGCCGAACACCAATCTCGCCCATGGCGGCAGCGCGATCTTCCATTCGGAATGTCAGATCCGCTACGCGATGGAGGGCATTCGCGAGCTGCTGGAATCAGGGGCGCGGTCGATCGAATGCCGCCGCGCGCCGTTCGAGCGCTACAACGAGAAGGTCGACGCCGCCCTGAGCAAGATGGTGTGGTCGCATCCGGCGATGACCAACTGGTACAAGAACAAGCACGGCCGCGTCGTGATGAACTCGCCGTGGCGCCTTGTCGATTATCGGAACATGACCGAGCACCTCGATCCGTCCGATTATGAGCTGAGCGCGTAGCGACGCTGCACCAGATCATGCCGTCCGCGCGCTCGGCTCGTGCGTGATGGAACGGCTCTCTGCTTTCGCTGTTGGATCATCGGAAGGAGAGACCCCATGCGTATGATCTGTTTCGCAACCGTCATGCTGATGGCGTTCGCAGGCCACGCCCAGGCGCAAACGGCGGGCGGCACCACCGGGCCCGCGGGATCGAGCCTCGGTGCGACGCCGAGTCCCAGCGTTTCCCCGGCGACGCCGGGCACAGGAACAACGCCGGGCGTCGGCTCGCCTGGAACGATGCCAGGTGCGACGGTGCCACCGGCTGGTTCCTCTGTCCCAGGCACCACCGGCTCCGGCCTGTCATCGCCTGCGCCGACGGGTGCGCCGCCAGTCGCCGGCGTTCCGAACACGTCGACCCCGGGATCGATCGGGACCGGCGCGTCGCCGAGCGGGTTGCCCGGAGACAATCCGTCCAGTCCGGGATTTCCGGGCAGCGTCGGAAATACGGGGCGCTAGCCGGTCCGCGGTGAATGGAGCAGTTCCGCCCTTCGTCGATCCTGGTGCCGGGCGATACGGTCTGGCGCGTGTGCGGGGCAGAGCGCTGCGCCGTGCTCAATGATGCGGCTGACTATTTCGCCGCGCTCCGCGCCGCATTGCTGCTGGCCGAGCGACAGGTCTACATCATCGGCTGGGATATCCATAGCGAGACGGCGCTGGTCGGCCCATCGGGCAAGCCGGACGATGATCTGCCGGTCGCGCTCGCGCCCTTTCTCTCGGCGCTGCTGGCGGCGAAGACCGAGCTCAAGATCAACATCCTGATCTGGGACTTCGCCACGCTCTACGCCGCCGAACGCGAATGGGATTCGGCGGCGCGGTTCTCCGCCGGCGGCTTCGGGCGGCTGACATTCTGTCTCGATTCCTCGCTTCCCTTAGGCTCGGCGCAGCATCAGAAGTTCGTGGTGATCGACGACGCGGTGGCGTTCGCGGGCGGCCTCGATCTGACCATCCGCCGCTGGGATACGACCGAGCATCGCCTCGCGCATCCGTTCCGGCACGATCCCGCCGGGGTGCCGTACCCGCCGTTCCACGACGTGCAATGCATGGTCGATGGTGCAGCGGCCCGCGCGTTCGGCGAGCTTGCGGTGCGGCGCTGGCGCGCCGCCGGCTGCACGGTCGACGCTGCGGCTGCGGTTGCCGGCGACCGCTGGCCGGCGTCGGTCAAGCCGCAGTTCGAAAACGTCTCGGTCGGAATTGCCCGAACCGAACTCGGCGATGCGGGCCGGCCCGCGGTGCAGGAGGTCGATCGTCTGTTTCATGCGTCGATCCGCGCAGCACGGCGGCTGATCTATATCGAGAATCAGTTCACGAGCGCGACGGAGATCGCGCATCTGCTGGCGCAGCGGATGCGCGAGGTCGCAGACTTGCGCGTGCTGATCATCACGCCGAAGATGCATGCCTCCTGGTTTGAATCGCAGGCGATGCAGAGCGGTCGCGATGGCTTCCTGCGGCCGTTCGTCGAAGCCGGCATCGCCGAGCGCATCAGGATCCTCTATCCGCTCATCAGAGACGGGTCTCTGTCCACGCCGGTCATGATCCATAGCAAGGTGATGATCGTCGATGACAAGCTGTTGCGGATTGGATCGGCGAACCTGAACAACCGCTCGATGGGTGCGGACACCGAATGCGACGTGGCGATCGAAGCGCGGTCGGATCGCGAGTGCCGGACCGTCGTTGCGTTACGGCATGAGCTGCTGGCCCATCACTGCGGCCTGACCGCCCACGAGATGGCCGGCAAGGACGCCGACCTGTTCGGCTTTCTCGATAAGCTCGCGGCGTCCGGTGCGGCAAGGACGCTGCAGCCGATCGAATCCGATGCGACCGCGTTCGCAACGTTGGCGGCTCTCGTCCAGCCGATCGCCGATCCGCCCCGTCCGCTGAACCTGCTGCACGCGGCCCGCCGTCTCTGGTCGCCCAGGACGATCCTGGTGATCGTCGGCCTCGTCGTGTCGCTCGCAGGCCTGGCGCTGGCCTGGCGCTACACGCCCTTGCGCTCTTATGCGAACGTACCGTTCATCGCAGGCCTGCTGGGTGCATACGCGCATTCGGCGCTGGCGCCTTTGTTTGCGGTGCTCGCCTTCGTGGCCGGAGGGCTGATCGTCTTTCCGGTGGTTGTGCTGATCGCCGCGACCGCCGCGGCGTTCGGGCCATGGATCGGCTTGCCGACGGCAACTGCCGGCGTCATGGCAAGCGCTCTGGTGGTGTTCCTGATCGGCCGCGGGCTCGGCCGCGAACGGCTGCAGACACTGCTCGGCGCGCGGGCGCTGCGCGTGCAGCGGCGGATCGTCGACAAGGGCGTGCTCGCTGTTGCCGTCATCCGCATGGTCCCGATCGCGCCGTTCTCGATCGTCAACCTGCTGGCGGGCGCCAGCCAGTTGCGGCTGTTCGATTTCCTGCTCGGCACGTTGCTCGGGATGGCGCCGGGCCTCGTCGTCATGGCGGCGCTTGGGGCGCAGATCGCCGACTTCGCCCGCAACGCATCGTGGGGCAATGCCCTGATGCTCGGGCTGACGATCGTGCTCTGGGTGGCGGTCTGCCTGGCGGTGCAGTTCGTGGTGACATGGTTCATTGGACGGCGCCGGTGACGGACACGATCCGGGTGATGACATGGAATGTGCACGGCACGTTCGCGCTCAATCCGCATTTCGATCTGGAGGGCGTGTCGGCGATCATCCGCAAGTGGTCGCCGGATATCGTCGCGCTGCAGGAGGTGGATTCGCGTGGCCGCACCGACGATCCGTTTGCGCGCCTGGCGGATGTCGTCGGCATCCACCGCGCGGAAGCCCGCTCGATCGTCACCCGCGACGGCGACTACGGTCAGGTTCTGCTCAGCCGCTGGCCGTTCGCGGACGTTCCGGTCGTCAGCGATGTGTCCTACCAGGAGCGGGAGCCGCGCCGGGCGATCGCAGCCTGCGTCGAGACGCCGATCGGCGAGGTCAAGGTGATCGCCACCCATCTCGGTCTCAGCATCCATGAACGCTATGAACAGGCGCAGGCGCTGATCCGGCTGGCGGATGCGCCGCGCGTGATCATCGCCGGAGATTTCAACGACTGGTTCTGGGTGAAATCGGTGCGGCGCGTGCTGGCGCGCCGCTGCCCGATGCGGACGCGGCTGCGGACCTTTCCGGCGCGCTGGCCGCTGTTGCGGCTCGACCGCATCTATACGGCGTCGAACGGCACCATCCGGCGCGCCTGGACCGACCGCGACGCCCGCCGGCATTCCGACCACCTGCCGGTGCTGGCCGATATCAGTTTCGCGCCGTGAGCCGGGCAGCGGCGCACCGGCTATCGCGGCAGCGTCAGGAACTTGCTCAGCGGCGCGGAGCGGTCGGACGAGCGCCAGGCCATCGCAAAGTTGAGAGTGACGTCGAGGTCGGCGACACGGCGCACCATGACCGTCTGATCGTTGAGCTGGCGCACGCGCTCTGCGTTGACGAAGCCGACCGCAAGGCCGAGGCAGGCGAGCGAGAGGATGCCTTCGCCCGCCCTTGCATCGTAGACGATCCGCGGCGACAGGCCCTTGGCGATGCAGGCGTTCATCAGGTTGTCGTAGGCGACTGCGCTCACCGCGCGGGGAATCCAGGCAAACTGCTCGTCGGCGAGATCGCGCAGATAGATCACCCTGCGGGTGGCGAGCCGATGCTTTTTCGGCATCGCCAGCACATAGGAGTGGCGGCCGAGATCGGCGAAGGTGAGATCCTTCGGGTCCGGCGGAGAGCGATAGACGAAGCCGACATCGAGGCCGCCGGATGCGAGCAACTCGATCTGCCGCCGGCTGCCGAGCGGTTTCAGATCCAGATCGATATGGGGATGCTTGGCGCGGAACTGCTGGATCAGCTTGAGAACGATCGGCGTCCGGGCGACGATTTCGTTGATGCCGACGCGCAGGGAGCCTTCCACCCCTTGGGCGAGCCGCTTGATGCGGTCGGTCGCGAGCTGGAAATTTCGCGTCAGCTGCCGCGTGTCCTCATAGAGCTGCTTGCCTGCCAGCGACAGCCGTACGCCGCGGGGAAAGCGCTCGAACAGGGCGACGCCGAGTTCGTCCTCCATCGCTTTGATGCGCCGCGATAGGGCCGACTGTGCGATGCCCAGGCGCGATGCGGCACGCTCGAAGTGTTCCTCCTCGGCGGCCGCAATGAAAAATGGCAGGTGACGAAGGACCATGTCTTTTCCTCGTTTCCGCGTTCCGCCGATTCCGGTGCTCGATCCGGCATCGTGCGCCATCTCATATCTAGCGCATGCGCCAGTCTCCATGCATGCCGTTTTGATATGTATTCGCCGGAAAATAGCATTTGAAAGATGGCCCGGGGGTATGGTCGATTGGTAGCGGTGGGAGGTCTCGGCGCGCCGTGATCGAGCCATTTCGCGCGTCACCATAAGGACGCGTCGGCCCATAAGAAGAAACCAAGACCGGAGAACACGTCGCATGTCTGACACCAACGCCGCGACAGCCAGGGCGTCTGCACCCGAACAATCGGCCTCCGAAGCATCCGCGCCGAAGGCGCCGGAGCATCGGGTTGCCGGCCGGCTCGTGATCGATCCGCTGAAGGACACCGCGACCAAGCCGCAGGCCTATTACGACAGCATCAAGAAGAAGTTCGCCGAGGAGCGCGACCTGCGTCTTGGCTTCCGTCCCGAAGGCAAGTCGCAATACATCACCAACCTGGACGACGATCCGAATCTCGCCAAATACGAGATCGATCCGTTCGTCGAAACGCCGATCGAGCGCGCGCCGATCGTCGATACGGTGGAGTGCCTTTGCATCGGCGGCGGCTTCTCGGCGCTGCTGGCTGCCGCGCGCCTGCGCGAGCGCGGCGTGAAGAGCATCCGCATCATCGAGCGCGGCGCCGACGTCGGCGGTACCTGGTACTGGAACCGTTATCCCGGCATCGCCTGCGACACCCCTTCCTACGACTACATCCCGCTGCTCGACGAGATGGGCAAGGTGCCGCCGAGCTATTACGCCAAGGGCCCGGAAATCTACGCGCACTGCCAGGAGATCGCCCGCCGTTATGATCTCTACGATCTCGCCGTGTTCCAGACCACGGTGACCTCGACCATCTGGGACGAGAAGGCCAAGCTCTGGCGGATCGGCACCGATCGCGGCGACAAGATCTCCGCGCGCTTCGTCATCGTCGCCAACGGCACGCTGTCACAGCCGAAGCTGTCGAGGATCGACGGCATGGAGAGCTTCAAGGGACATTCGTTCCACACCTCGCGCTTCGATTATAACTACACCGGCCAGGATCTCTCGAAGCTTGGCGACAAGGTCGTCGGCATCATCGGCACCGGTGCATCCGCGGTGCAGATCATTCCGCGCGTGGCGGCTGCTGCGAAGGAACTCTACGTGTTCCAGCGCACGCCCTCGGCGATCGACATCCGCGACGACATTCCGACCGATCCGGAGTGGGCGGCGAGCCTGAAGCCGGGCTGGCAGCGCGAGCGCCGCATGAAGCACATGCAGGGCCGCATCCTCACCGAGGAGGAGAAGATCGAGCTGGCGAACCTGCCGCGCGAGGAGAAAATCCGCCGCCAGGAAAATCAGAACATCGAGCATATGATGCGCATCCACCGGCGCGTCGATGAGATCGTCAAGGACAAGGCGACCGCCGATGCGCTGAAGCCGTGGTACATGCATCGCTGCAAACGGCCGACCTATGACGACGTCTATCTGCCGGCGTTCAATCGTCCGAACGTGCATCTCGTGCACACCGACGGCAAGGGCATCACCCGGATCAGCGAGAAAGGGCCGATGTTCGAAGGCCGCGAGTATCCGCTCGACCTGTTGATCTACGCCACCGGCTTCGTGGTGCAGAAGACCGGCATCTACAACGAGATCCGCGGCGAGGGCGGCCTCGAGCTGAACGACAAGTACAAGGAAGGCATGCGCACCGTCTTCGGCGTGCACTCGCAAGGCTACCCGAACCTGTTCATCATGGGCGGCTATCAGGCCTCGTTCCAGTTCAACCTGACCTTCATGCTGCAGACCCAGGCCGAATACATCGCCGACTGCATCAAGTTTGTCCGCGACAACGGCCATACCACGATCGATGCGAAGCCGGACACCGAGCAGTGGTGGGTTGACGAGGTAATCAAGAACCGCGGTCGCACCAACCGCAATAAGGAGTGCACGCCCGGCTACTACAACTTCGAGGGCGAGGATCAGCGCCGGCAGGACGGCAACTACAACGGCACCTTCCTGCAATATTATACGCACATGACCGACGTGAAGAGCGCCATGGCGCAGCACTACACCTTCACGTGACTGCACTCCGCTGATCTGACGGCATCATGTGACGATGACCTCTTCCGGATCGGGAACGACATAAGAATTCCCGATCCGGTGTTTGCTTCATCTTTCTCGCTGATGGCGTGAGACCGGCCCGACCGCAGTGGGTCACATCATAGCAGCGTCGTGCGGATCGGTGTGCCGCGCTTCAGCGTCTTGGTGACGGGCGTCTTCTCGCAGATGTCGGCAAGCCGGTCGCGCTGCTCCTTGGTCAGCGTTTGGCCGAACGACACCTCGCGATCGATGCTTTCGTTGCCGGCCTCGTCGCGGCCGAACCGCGCGTCCACCGCGATGCGGCCGAGCGACCAGCCCTTGCGGTCCGCATACATTCTCAATGTCAGCGAGGTGCAGGCGGCAAGCGACGCCAGCAGCAGCTCGTAAGGCGCAGGCCCGGTGTCGGTGCCGCCGGAGCTCACCGGCTCATCCGCGGTCAGGTGGTGCGTGCGAGCGCGGATGGTCTGTGCGAGACCGCTTTCGCTGATCAGATGGACGGTAGCCATACTTGGGATGCTCCTGGACGGGGTCGGATGACGATAGCGCATGCCGGAGCCGTGTAAAACGCAACCGACGCGCGCGGTGATGCGACGGCGCCTCCGCCTTCGGGTCCGTTTGCGCTTTTGCGTCCCTGTCGGGAAGCACGATATGATGCCCGGCCTGTGTGTCGGAGCCTCGGAATGACCGTACCCCATCAAGAACAGTTGCAAGAGCGATTGAACGAACTGGCCAAGGTGGCCGTGAATGTCGGTCTGGGCCTGCGGGCCGGACAGGAACTGGTGATGACGGCGCCGGTGGAGGCGCTGCCGCTGGCGCGGCTGATCACGGAACAGGCCTACCGGGCCGGAGCTTCGCTGGTGACGACGCTCTATTCAGACGATGCGGCAACCTTGCAGCGGTTCCGCTATGCGCCGGAGGAGAGCTTCGACAAGGCGCCGGGCTGGCTGTTCGACGGCATGGCCGTGGCTTATCGCAATGGTGCCGCACGGCTCGCGATCGTCGGCGAGGACCCTTCGCTTCTGTCGGAGCAGGACCCGGGCCGGGTGGCGCGGGCCAACCGTGCGCGTTCGGAGGCCTACAAGCCGGCGCTCGAGCCGATCGTCAATTTCGACATCAACTGGAGCATCGTTTCCTATGCGACGTCGGCCTGGGCGAAGGCAGTCTTCCCGGACAATCCCGCCCCCCTCGCGCTCGCCAAGCTGTGGGACGCGATCTTCGCGGCCTCGCGCGTCGACGGTCCGGATTCGGTCGCGGCTTGGCGGCGGCATAACGATGCGCTGCATGCACGCACCGCGCAGCTCAATGCCAAGCGTTATGCGGCGCTGCATTTTCGCGGTCCTGGTACCGACCTCAACGTCGGGCTCGCCGACGATCACTGGTGGGAGGGCGGTGCGGCAACGGCCAAGAACGGCATCGTCTGCAATGCCAACATTCCGAGCGAGGAGGTGTTCTCGACGCCGCATCGGCTGCGCGTCGATGGTGTGGTCCGCAGCACCAAGCCGCTGTCCTATCAGGGCACGTTGATCCAGGACATCGCCGTCCGCTTCGAGGCCGGCCGCATCGTCGAGTCCCATGCCCGCACCGGCGCCGACGTGCTGGCCAAGGTGCTGGCCACCGACGAAGGCGCATGCCGCCTCGGCGAGGTCGCGCTGGTTCCGCATTCGTCGCCGATCTCCAAGAGCGGAGTCCTGTTCTACAACACGCTGTTCGATGAGAACGCCGCCAGCCACATCGCGCTTGGCCAGTCCTACACCAAATGCATGCGCAACGGCGCCTCGCTGACACAGCAGCAGTTGCTGGAGCGCGGCGCCAATACCAGCTTGATCCATATCGATTGGATGATCGGTTCCGGAGAGATTGATGTCGATGGCATCGGCCACGATGGCAGCGGTGAGCCGGTGATGCGCAAGGGCGAATGGGCCACCTGACGACGGGCGCCGTGCGTGTCCGGACCAGCGCTTGTTTAGATTCGCTCCAAGAAAGCTGCTCTTTGGAGGCAGTCTAAGTGCTCTGTCCGCCGCAGGTCTGTAGGAACGCATCTGAGGCATGTCGCGCCCACCGGCCTCGGTTCCGGCGCGCCTGCGCTCAGGGTTTGCGTTCGGGATCTGCGGTCATGGTTTGCGTTCATGGGAATCACCCATCACGTCGCGACGAATGGGTTCAGCGTTTCTGACCTGGTTCGCGTCGGCGCCGAGCTGGCGCTCGGCGTCGCGCCGGTCGATCTCTCGGCGCAGAGCGTGGAGACGCCGATCTATGCCGGTACGCTGTTGGCGCACGAGGTCCAGCCCGGGCTGACGGCGACCGCTTTCGACGTCACCTATCTGTCGACCCGGGAATTCGTCGTCGATATGCAGCCGGCGCTGGTTTGCGGGTTACTCTTGCGCGGCGATGCCGACCCGATGGAGGTTGGCAGCCATGGCTCCGTCGTGCAACGCTTCGAACGGCCTGTGCTCTACGGCTTCGGCAAGACCACCCGCTGCCGCCGCATGTGCATCGCCGACCGGCATTGCCGGACGGCGGGATTCATCTTGCGGCGGAGCTTCTTCGAGCGTTTCGGTGGCGATATCGCCGACGATGGCCTGTCGGTGTTGCGCGATTTCCTCGATGTGGACTTCCGCACCGAGGCGCTGGCCCGCTCGCCTCGGCTGGTCGAGATCGCCAATAGGGCCCTCGACCATCCCTACACCGGCGAGCTCGGGCAACTGTTCCTGGAGAGCAATACGCTCTCCTACCTCGTCGAGGTGGCGGAACTGCTCAAGCAGGAGCGTCGCGTCGTCGCGCTGATGGGCCGCCGCCATTACGACCGGGTGATGGAGGCACGCGACATCCTCGATGCCGATCTGATCGCGCCGCCGCGGACGCTGGAACTGGCGCGGCGCGTCGGGGTCAACGTCACGACGTTGCAGGCGAATTTCAAGGCGGTGTTCGACACGACGATCTTCGGCTATGTGCGCGATCAGCGCCTCCTGATGGCGCGTGCGCTTCTGATCGACCACGGTCTGACGATCGCGGAGGCCGGATACCGCGTCGGCTTCGCGAGCCCGGCCGCCTTCACCGCCGCCTATCGCCGCCGTTTCGGTCATCCGCCCGGCAAGGAGCTCGCGCGCGAGCAGCGGTGAGTCCCGCTGTTTCGAGCGCTTCTAAACTGTTTCTCGCGACATCATTCCAACGTTTTGCGATAGCGGCCGGCGTGGCGACGCTCGTTCCGACGCTTGTAAGTGAGGCGGGCTCTTGAGGATGGGGAATTGTGAATGCTGCGTGCACGGATGACGACGCTTGCGCTAGGCACGGCGATCAGCGGCGTATGGGGGATCGCGTTCTTGGCATTGGAGGCGCCGGCATCGCCGGCGGCGGCCCAGGCGAGGGCGCAGTCTGATTCATCGCTGCCGGAAATCCGGGTGCAGGCGCAGCGCAGGCCGGCCCGCGTGGCGCGGCGCGCTCCGGTGCGGCGGGCGCCGGCCGCGGCCCCTCCGCCGCAGCGCGTGGAGGCACAGGCTCCCGAAACTGGCGACGGCGGTCGCGGCGGCGAACGGGCAAACGGACCGGTGGTCGGCTATGTCGCAACCCGCAGCGCGACCGGCACCAAAACCGACACGCCGATCCTGGAAACGCCGCAGTCGGTCTCGGTGGTCACCAAGGATCAGTTCACCGCCCAGCAGGCGACCACCATTTCCGAGGCGCTGCGCTATACGCCCGGCGTTGCGCTCGATTCCTACAGCGCCAACGCGTTCTTCGACAGCGTCAAGGTCCGCGGCTTCGATGCGCCGCGCTATCTCGACGGCCTTCGTCTGCCGCTCGATCCGGGCAGCCAGTTCGCTTATCCGCGCGTCGAGACCTACGGGCTGGAGCGGATCGAGATCTTGAAAGGCCCGTCCTCCGGCCTCTACGGCCAGAGCGACCCCGGCGGTCTCGTCAACATGGTCAGCAAGCGGCCGCAGGCTGCGCCGCATTATGAGGTCCAGGGACAGTTCGGTTCGCACGACCGCTTCCAGGGCGCGTTCGATATCGGCGGACCGATCGACAAGAACGGCGAGTTCCTCTACCGCATCGTCGGTCTTGGCCAGAAAAGCGATACGCAGATCGACTACCAGCAGGACAACAAGCTCTTCATTGCGCCGAGCTTTACCTGGCGGCCGAACATCGACACCACGTTCACGATCCTGGCGCACTATCGGGTCTCCGATAATAAAGGCTATCAGCAGTTCGTGCCGGGCGAGCTCAGCCTGTTCCCGGCTCCCTATGGGCGTGTCCCCTACAGCCGCTATCTCGGCGAGCCCGGCATCGACCGCTACAAGCTGGAGCAGGCGGGCATCGGCTATGCCTTCGAGCACCGCTTCAACGAATTCCTGCAGTTCCGTCAGAACCTGCGTTACATGGAGGTGAGGAACAATCTCGCGGCGGCGCGCGTCGAAGGCGTGCTTCCCGACATGCGCAGCATCGCCCGCACGATGAACTACGTGGTGTCGGATTCGAAGAACATCGCGCTCGACAACCAGCTGCAGGCCGATTTCGCGACCGGATGGCTGAAGCACAAGGTGTTGTTCGGTGTCGATTACATGAACATCGACAGCCATTCGGATTTCCGCACCACGCCGATCGCGCCAATCGATGCCTATTATCCGGTCTATGGCGCCGTCGCCGCGCCGCCGGCGTCGCTGGCGCCATTCATCAAGGTCCACACCACACAGAGCCAGGCCGGCGTCTACGTCCAGGACCAGATCAAGTTCGATCGCTGGACGCTGTCGCTGACCGGGCGGCAGGACTGGGTCAAGACCGAGAACGTGAGCACCGGCGTCTATCCGATGGCCGGGCTCTACGCCCGCAACGACTCGGCATCGACCGGCCGCGTCGGCCTCAACTATCTGTTCGACTTCGGTCTATCGCCGTATGTGAACTACTCGACCTCGTTCGTGCCGAACTCCGGCGTCAGCCTGACCGGCGTGTCGTTCAAGCCGACCACCGGTGAAGGCAAGGAGGCCGGCATCAAGTTCCAGCCGTTCGGTTCGAACCTGATGCTGACCGCCGCCGTGTTCGACATCCTGCAGAAGAACGTGCTGACGGCGGATCCGACCAATCCGTTCTTCAACACGCAGACCGACGAAGCCCGCGTGCGCGGCTACGAATTCGAGGCGCGCGGCAACATCACCCGCGAGCTGGAAATCGTCGGCGGCTTCAGCCATCTCGATCCGAAGGTGACGAAGAGTGTGGCCGGCAACACCGGGAAATATCTGCAGAACACGCCCTTGAGCCAGGCCTCGCTGTGGGCGAAGTACACCTGGTACGAAGGCCCGCTGGCAGGCTTCGGCCTCGGCGGCGGCGTGCGTTACGTCGGCGAAAGCTACGGCGACGCCGGCAATACCTTCGTGATCCCGTCCTATGTGCTCTACGATGCATCGATCAGCTACGACTTCGCCTACCTGCGGCCGGACCTGAAGGGCTGGAAGGCGCAGGTCAATGCGATGAACCTGACCGACCGGTATTATGTCGCCTCGTGCGGAACCAGCATCGTCTACTGCGGACTGGGCGCTGGCCGCACCGTCCTCGGCACGCTGAAGTATAGCTGGAACTAGGAGAATCCCGTTGGCCTTGAGTGCTGTATCGTTGCGGCGGTGGAGTTGGGTCCACAAGTGGTCGAGCGTCATCTGCACCGTGTTCATGCTGCTGTTGTGCGTGACCGGGCTGCCGCTGATCTTCCACGAGGAGATCGATGAGCTGCTGCACGAGCAGGTCAAGGCTGCGCCGGTGCCGCCCGGCACGCCGCCGGCCAATCTCGATCAGGTGGTGACGAACGGGCTCGCGCGTGAGCCGGGGCAGGTCGTGCACTTCCTGGTCTGGGACCCGCACGATCCGAGCGCGATGCTGCTCAGCGTCAACAAGTCGCTCGATTCCGATCCGTCGACCAATCGCTTCGTGCGGGTCGATACCTACAGCGCCGCCTATCTCGACGCGCCGGATTTCACCCGGCGCTTCACCTACATCATGCTGAAGCTTCACACCGACATGTTCGCGGGCCTGCCCGGCAAGCTGTTCCTCGGCCTAATGGGCATCCTGTTCTGCGTGGCGATCGTGTCGGGCATCGTCGTCTATGCGCCGTCGATGCGGAAACTGAAGTTCGGTACCTACCGCCGTGACCGGCCGCGGGTGGTGCGCTGGCTGGACGTGCACAACCTCGCGGGCATCGCGCTGGTGATGTGGACGCTGGTGGTCGGCTTCACAGGCGTCATCAACACCTGGGCCGATCTGGTCATCAAGATCTGGCAATATGGCCAGCTCGCGGAGATGACGGCGCATTATCGCGACCGGCCCGCGCCGGCCCGGCTGACCTCGGTCGAGGCGGCGGTGCGCACCGCGCAGCGGGCGGAGCCGCATATGAAGCCGTCCTTCGTCGCCTATCCGGGCACGCTGTTCAGCAGCAAGAGCCATTATGCGGTGTTCCTGCGCGGCGATACGCCATTGACGTCGCGCCTGTTGAAGCCGGCCCTGATCGACGCCGAGACCGGCGAACTCACCGACAGCCGCGAACTGCCGTGGTACGTCTCGACGCTGCTGATTTCGCAGCCGCTGCATTTCGGTGACTATGGCGGCATGCCGTTGAAGATCATCTGGGCGATCCTGGACGTTGCGACCATCGTCATCCTGGTCACCGGCCTCTATCTCTGGCTGCGACGGCGGCGAAGCGTGGCGGCCGCGCAGCCCGCAGCGTTCGATGCCGAAACGACCCGACCGGTGACCTCCCCATGACCAGTGGCGCCTTTCGCAAGCCGGTCCGGCAGACGGCCGCGCAGATCTTCACGATTCCAGCGATCCTGGCGGTGCTCGGCGGCGCCGGCCTCGTGTTCGCGCTGGTCGGCGACGGCTTCTGGGACGGCTTGTCCTGGATCACGCTGTCGGTGCCGATCCCGATCTTCATCATCAGCCTGCTGCGCGGCCGGCTCTGAGCGAAAGCCCGCTTTCCGCATGGCTTTCGCCCATGCGGTGGCAGCGGTCTCGCCGTCCGGAAACGCCGCCTCGCGCGGCAGCGCACATTGACCCCGACAATTCCCGCTCGCTAACCTTGCGGCAAGCGCCGTTCACCATGACGGCCGCGCGCGGCATCGCGACAAGCGCTGCCACGGCGGTCGGCCGGGATACAAGGCGCATGGAAGCAGCAGATCGGGAGAGGACGCAGCATGGCAAAGTTCAAGGTTGTCACCCCCAAGGGCGCAAGCTTCACCACCGCCGGCGGCGGCTATGCGCTGGAAAGCGAGGCGCTGGCGGCGATCGATGCGGAGATCGTCGAGGCGCCGGCCGACGAGGCGGGTTTCATCGCCGCGGCGCGTAATGCCGATGCGATCTACGCCAAGGGCATTCCGATGACCAAGGCGATCATCGACAGCCTGGACAATTGCAAGGTGATTTCGCTCGGCAGCGTCGGCGTCGACAGCGTCGACGTGAAGGCGGCCAGCGCGCGCGGCATTCCCGTGACCAATGTGCCTGACACCTTCATCGAGGAGGTGGCCGACCATGCCATGATGCTGCTGCTCGCGGGCTTTCGCCGGCTGATCGTCCAGGATCGGATGGCGCGGGACGGGCGCTGGGCGGAGGGACGGCCGGCGCTGCTCAAGATTCCGCGGCTCACCGGCCAGACGCTGGGCTTCATCTCGTTCGGGCGGGTGGCGCGGTTGGTCGCCAAGCGTGCGGCGCCGTTCGGCCTGCGGATGATCGCCTACGATCCCTTCATCGACGAAACGCTGATGTCGGATCACGGCGTGCTGCCGGCGACGCTGTCGGAGGTGCTGGCACAGTCGGATTTCGTCTCGATGCATGCGCCGGCGCGGCCCGAGGTGCACCATATGCTGGGTGAGACGCATTTCCGCCAGATGAAACCGTCGGCGATCTTCATCAACACCGGCCGCGGTCCGACCGTGGACGAACAGGCGTTGATCCGCGCGCTGCAGGAGGGCTGGATCGCGCATGCGGCGCTGGACGTGCTGGAGAAGGAGCCGCCCTCCCATAACAATCCGCTGCTGTCGATGGAGAACGTGACGCTGACGGCGCATGTCGCCTCGGCTTCGGCCCGCTTCGACGAGGCCCGCAAGCGCCGTGTCGGCTATGAGCTCTGGCTCGTGCTGTCGGGCTATTGGCCGATGAGCTGCGTCAATCCGACGGTGCTGCAGACCACGCAGCTTCGGCGCTGGCAGCCGGTCGGCATGGATCGCGGCCCGAACAGTTAGCTAACGGCCCGCGATGGCGGCAGCCCGGTCGCGCATGGCGCGCCGGAACATTGCTGATGCACGATGTTGCTGCGGCGCGATAGGCGCGCTGCATTGCACGAGATGTTGATCGGCCTCGCGCGCATCCGCGTCGCGAGCGAGATCTTAGACGAAAGTCGGCACCGCGATCGCGGTGCCGACGTTTCGAACGCGTGGCGAGATCGGATTCAGCGGCAAACCGACACAGCGATAAATTTCAGTTGCGCATGCCGCGGAAGAAGCGAAAGCTAGCGGCGGCTGCCGGCCTTCGCACCTAGACGGCAACGCAGGTGCGATCAATTCGCGAGCGATAACGCGAAAGCAAATCCAACAACACAACAACAGAAGCCTGTGTGTGGGAGGAGCAATTGGCGAGTGTCGACATTTGCGACGTAACCAAGGCATTCGGCAGCGTTCAGGTTTTGCATGGCGTGAATGTCACCATCGCGGACGGCGAGTTCGTCGTGCTGGTCGGGCCCTCCGGCTGCGGGAAATCCACGCTGCTGCGCATGATCGCCGGCCTGGAGAACATCACCTCGGGTGAGATCCGCATCGGTCCGCGTGTCGTCAACAATGTCGCGCCGAAGGAGCGGGACATCGCCATGGTGTTCCAGAACTATGCGCTGTATCCGCACATGACCGTGTTCGACAACATGGCATTCTCGCTGACGCTGGCGCGGACACCGGCCGCGACGATCCGCGCCGAGGTCAACCGCGCGGCGGCGATTCTCGGGCTCGGCCATCTGCTCGATCGCTATCCCCGACAGTTGTCGGGCGGCCAGCGCCAGCGCGTGGCGATGGGCCGGGCGATCGTCCGCAATCCGCAGGTGTTCCTGTTCGACGAGCCGCTGTCCAACCTCGACGCCAAGCTGCGGGTGCAGATGCGGGCGGAGATCAAGGATCTGCATCAGCGGCTGAAGGTGACCACGGTCTACGTCACGCACGATCAGATCGAGGCAATGACGATGGCCGACAAGATCGTTGCGATGAGCGACGGCAATGTCGAGCAGATCGGTTCGCCGCTGGAACTGTACGATCGCCCCGCCAACCTGTTCGTCGCGAGCTTCATCGGCTCGCCGGCGATGAACCTGCTGAAGGGCGAGATCGCTGACGACGGCTTCCGAACCGAAGGCGGCGCGCTGCTGCCGTTGCCGCGAGCGTTGCAGCAGCGTCCGGCGGTTTACGGCATCCGTCCGGAATACATCCGCTTGCGTCCGGACGATGGCATTCCCGCCAAGGTGCATCTGGTCGAGCCGACCGGTTCGGAAACTCAGGTCTCGGTCCGCATCGGCGAGACGCCGCTGGTCTGCACCTTCCGCGAACGGGTCAATGCGCGGCCGGGCGACGTCATCCGCATCGCGCCGGAGCCGACGCTGGCGCATGTGTTCGATGTGGCGAGCGGCAATCGCATGTCGATCAACTAGGCCATACGAGGGAGGACGTCATGCAGGATCACATCAGCCGCCGCGGCGCACTGGGCCTCGGCCTGTCCGCTGCGGCATTGCTCGCGACCAGGGCTTCGGCGCAATCGACGATCAAGGCGGCGGACGTGCCGGCGCCGGATTTCAAGATCGAAAGCGGGGCCGGGCTGCGGATGCTGCGGCCGGTCCGCTTCGTGCAGCCCGACGAGGATGTGTTCCGCGCCAACGCCAAGCGCTTCACCGACAAGACCGGCGTCGAGGTCAAGGTGGATTTCGTCGGCTGGGAGGACATCAACCAGCAGACCGCGGTCACCGCCAACAGCGGCGCCGGGCCGGATATCATCATCGGCTTCTCGGATGCGCCGCACATCTACATGGACAAGCTGATCGAACTGACCGACGTCGCCGATTACGTCGGCAAGCGCTATGGCGGCTGGCTTACCATGGCGCAGCGCTATGGCAAGCGGCACGGGAGCAATGCCTGGATCGGCCTGCCGTTCGGTGCGAGCGCAGGCCCGCTGATCTATCGCAAGTCGCTGGTGAAGGCTGCGGGTTATGACAAGGTGCCGGAGGATCACGCCGGCTTCCTCGACCTGTGCAAGAAGCTGAAGGCGGCGGGCAAGCCGGCCGGCTTCGCGCTCGGTAACGCGGTCGGTGACGGCAACGGTTTCGCCAACTGGCTGTTATGGTCGCACAACGCGGCGCTCTTGAACGAGCAGGGCGAGGTGATCATCAACAGCAAGGAGACGATCAACGCGCTGCGCTACCTGAAGGAGCTGTACCCGACCTTCATCGCCGGCACGACCTCGTGGAACGACGTCAGCAACAACCGCGCTTATTCGTCCGGCGAGATCGGCATGACCGCGAACGGCGTCTCGCTCTACTTCTCGATGAAGAACGATCCGGCCACCGCGCCGGTCGCTGAGGATTCCGAGCACCAGTTGCTGCCGAAGGGGCTCGCCGACAGTTCGCCGATGGCCGGGCTCACCCTCAACGCCATGGTGTTCAAGCACAGCAAGTTCCCGAACGCGGCCAAGGCGTTCCTCATGTTCATGCTGGAGCGCGAGCAGTACGAGCCGTGGTTGAATGCCAACAGCGGATACTGGTCGCAGCCGCTCGCGGCCTATGCGGATGCGGCGGTGTGGTCCGGCGATCCGAAGGTCCAGCTGTTCAAGGACGTGATGAATAGCAAGTTCTACACCGGCTATCGCGGGCCGATCTCGCAGGCGAGCGGCGCGGTCAATGCCGACTACGTGCTGGTGCAGATGTGCGCGTCGGTCGCGACCGATGCCGCGACACCGGAAGCGGCCGCGGCGGAAGCCGAGCGGCGGGCCAAACGCTACTACCGCCGCTGAAGCGGTTCGCGACGGAGCGGCCGCGCCGGGATGAGGCCAGGATGATGGATGCCAGGATGATGCCATGGCTCTGACCACCGCAATCGAACAGAGACAGGTTCGCGTGCGGTCAAATCCGCTGGCGCGGCTGTTCGACTACAAGCCCTTCCTGATCGTCCTATGCCTCACGCCGGCGATCGGCCTGTTGACCGTGTTCCTGTCCTACCCGCTGGGGCTCGGCATATGGCTCGCCTTCACCGACACGACGATCGGCCGCAGCGGCGTGTTCGTCGGGCTGGAGAATTTTCAATATCTGCTGAGCGATCCGCTCTGGTGGAATGCGGTGTTCTACAGCATCCTCTATACGGGCGTCGCGACGGTCGGCAAGTTCGCCCTCGGCTTCTGGCTGGCGCTGCTGCTGAACAACTACCTGCCGTTCAAGAGCTTGATCCGCGCCATCGTGCTGCTGCCGTGGATCGTGCCGACCGTGCTGTCGGCGATCGCGTTCTGGTGGATCTACGATCCGCAATTCTCGATCATCTCCTACCTGCTGGTGGATGTGCTCGGCGTTCGCGAGACCAATATCGATTTCCTCGGCAATCCATGGTCGGCGCGGTTTTCGCTGATCGCCGCCAACATCTGGCGCGGCATCCCGTTCGTTGCGATCTCGCTGCTGGCGGGCCTGCAGACGATCTCGCCGTCGCTGTATGAGGCGGCGATGCTGGACGGCGCGACGCCCTGGCAGCGCTTTCGCTACATCACCCTGCCGATGATGATGCCGATCCTCGCCATCGTCATGACGTTCTCGATCATCTTCACCTTCTCTGACTTCCAGCTCGTCTATGCCATCACCCGCGGCGGGCCGGTGAATTCGACGCACCTGCTGGCGACGCTGGCGTTCCAGCGCGGCATCGCCAGCGGCGAGCTGGCGGAAGGCGCGGCGATCGCCGTGTCGATGATCCCGTTCCTGGTGTTCGCGACCTTGTTCAGCTACTTCGGCCTCGGCCGCCGCAAATGGCAGCGCGGAGCCGACAATGAGTGATACCGAAACCCTCGGCGGCAAGCCCGCCGCAGCGCCCGCCAGCACCGCGGCCGCGCCGCCGGAGCTGATGTCCTGGGATTCGCGCAGCCGCCGGATGGTGACGATCTACCTGCCGCTCGCCTGCTTCATCGTCATCCTGCTGTTCCCGTTCTACTGGATGACGCTGACCGCGCTGAAGCCGAACGCCGAGCTGCTCGACTACAAGACGCACAATCCGTTCTGGGTCACCTCGCCGACGCTCGCGCACATCAAGCATCTGTTGTTCAACACCGCCTATCCGCACTGGCTCTGGACGACGATGATCGTCGCGATCAGCGCGACGGTCCTGTCGCTGGTGGCGAGCACGCTGGCGGCCTATGCGATCGAGCGGCTGCGCTTCAAGGGCAGTCCCTATGTCGGGCTCGGCATCTATCTCGCCTATCTGGTGCCGCAGTCGATCCTGTTCATTCCGCTCGCGACCGTGGTCGTCCAGTTCGGGCTGTTCGACAGTCCGCTGGCGCTGATCCTGGTGTTTCCGACCTTCCTGATTCCGTTCTGTACCTGGCTGTTGATCGGCTACTTCAAGTCGATCCCCTACGAACTCGAGGAGTGCGCACTGGTCGATGGCGCGACGCGGCTGCAGATCCTGCGACGGATCACGCTGCCGCTCGCCGTGCCGGGGTTGATCTCCGCAGGCATTTTCAGCTTCACGCTGTCCTGGAACGAGTTCATCTATTCGCTGGCCTTCATCCAGAGCAGCGCCAACAAGACCGTTCCGGTCGCGATCCTCACTGAGCTCGTCTCCGGTGACGTCTATCAGTGGGGCGCCTTGATGGCGGGTTCGCTGTTGGGCTCGCTGCCGGTGGCGCTGTTCTACTCGTTGTTCGTCGATTACTACGTCTCCTCGCTCACCGGCGCGGTGAAGGAGTAAAACGTCCACGCTCCGCTGAAGCCATGTCCCTCCCGAAGATGTGAGGTTTGCACGCGGCCGTTCTGCAGGTCCGCGTTCGCGCTGGTCTGCCTTGCGCTGCCTCGACGGGATTTGACGAAGGCTGGTCCGTTTGCGAGGAACGGGACCAGCGATTGTACTGTCAGGAAATGCGGCTTCGGGGACGAGAATGGATACATTGCCGGACACCATGCGGTTTGGGGCGCGCCAGTCGGTGACGCGCGTTGAGGATCACCGTTTCATCACCGGCCGGGGCCGCTATGTGGACGATCAGGCCGCCGACGGTGCGCTCTGGCTCGCGGTGTTTCGTTCGCCGCACGCCCATGCGCGGATCGTCGCTGTGGATACGGCGGCGGCTGCGGCGATGCCGGGCGTGGTCGCGGTGTACACCGGCGCCGATCTCGTCGCCGCCGACGTCGGCGCGATCCCGACGCCGCTGATGTTCCAGCGTCCCGGCGGCGCGCCGATGACGGTGCCGCCGCGAAGGTTGCTGGCGCATGAGATCGTGCGTTTCGTCGGCGAGGGCGTGGCGGCGGTGGTTGCGACCACGCGCGAGACGGCACAGGCCGCCTGCGAAGCGATCGAGGCCGACTTCGCGGCGTTGCCCGCGGTGGTTGATCCGACCGCGGCGAGCCTGCCCGATGCGGTGCAGGTCTGGCCGGAGGCTGGCGGCAATGTGGTCGCGGCCATGAGCTACGGCGATGCCGCCGCGGTGGATGCCGCCTTCGCCAAGGCCGCGCATGTGGTGACGCTCGATGTCGTCAGCCAGCGTCTCGTGCCGGCGGCGATGGAGCCGCGTTCGACCATGGCCGAGGTCGATCCGAAGAGCGGGCGGCTGACGCTGCATGTGCAGTCGCAGACGCCGGCGACGACCCGCGACGTGCTGGCCGAAGCGATCCTCAGGCGACCGAAGGACAGCGTGCGGGTGCTGGTGCGCGATATCGGCGGCGGCTTCGGCCAGAAGACCGGCGTGTATCCGGAAGACGGTCTCGTCGCTTATGCTGCGGTCAAGCTCGGCCGCAAGGTGCGCTGGCGCGCCGATCGCGCCGACGAATTCCTCGGCGGCACCCATGGCCGCGACCTGACCTCGACCGCTGCGCTTGCGCTCGACGCGCGCGGCCGCATCCAGGCGTTCCGAGTCACCTCGCTCGGCAACACTGGAGCTTATCTCACCAGCGCGGGCGCGCTGATCCCGCTGGTGCTCGGCCCGTTCGTCGCCACCGGCACCTACGACATTCCGCTGCTGCACCTCGACATCAAGGCGGTGATGACCAACACCGCGCCGCTCGGCGCCTATCGTGGCGCGGGACGGCCGGAGGCGGTCTATGTGATCGAGCGATTGATGGACGCGGCTGCGCGCCAGCTCAAGATCGATCCATGCAAGCTGCGCAAGATCAACTTCATCAAGCCCGCGCAGATGCCCTATACCAACGGCACCGGGCAGGTCTATGACAGCGGCATGTTCGCCCACATGCTCGACCGCGCGGTCGAGAGAGCCGACTGGGACGGCTTTGCCGCGCGCAAGAAGGCCGCCAAGGCAAAGGGCCTGCTCTATGGTCGCGGCGTTGCGAGCTACATTGAGTGGACCGGCGCCCGCGCACATAAGGAGCGCGTGAGCCTGCACGCGACCGCGGACGGACGCATCGTGCTGCACTCCGCCACTCAGGCGATGGGACAGGGGCTGGAGACGAGCTACGCGCAGATCGTCGCGCAGGCGCTCGGCGTGCCGATGGATGTGATCGATGTGATCCAGGGCGATACCGATCTCGTGCAGGGGGTCGGCAGCGTCGGCTCGCGCTCGCTGTTCATCGGCGGCACCGCGGTCGCGGTCGCAACCGTCGATCTGATCCGCAAGGCGCGTGACAAGGCGTCCGAGCTGCTCGAAACTTCGGTCGCCGACATCGAGTATGACGCCGGTTGGCTGTCGGTGGCCGGCACCGACCGCCGCGTCGGCTTGTTCGAGATCGCAAGCCGCGAGCAGCAGGCGATCCTGAAGGTGGACAGCCAGGGCGAGGTGGATGCGCCGAGCTGGCCGAACGGCGCGCATATCTGCGAGGTGGAGATCGACCCGCAGACCGGCCGCGTGGCGGTTGCGCGCTACACCACCGTCGACGATGTCGGCGTGCCGATGAATCCGATGCTGGTGTTCGGGCAGATCCATGGCGGCGTGGCGCAGGGCATCGGCCAGGCGCTGTTCGAGGGCGGCGTCTACAACGAGGACGGGCAGCTTCTGACCGCGAGCTTCCAGGACTACGGCATGCCGCGCGCCGACGATCTGCCGGCGATCGATACGACGCTCGACGACTCCGCCCCGTGCCGCACCAATCCATTGGGCGCGAAGGGATGCGGCGAGTCGGGCGCGATCGGCGCGCCGCCCTGCGTGGTCAATGGCGTGATGGATGCGCTGGCGTCGGTCGGCGTGCAGAACCTGCACGCGCCGCTGACGCCGGCGAAGATCTGGCAGGCGATCCGCGATGCGCAAGCGGCCGCCGCGGCCTGAAAGAGCAGCGCATGAGAGCCTTGTGAGTGAACCCGTTGATGCCCGTGCTTGTCACGGGCATCAACGTCGCCGCTTGGCGGCTTCGCGCTCAATCAGCCTCAGCGAAGCGGCAGCAGCGCACGGACGCGGGGGTCGCGCAGATAAAGCCCGCCCCAGGCCATCAGGCCGAGCAAAAGGCAGATCACCTGCGGCGGCGAGGCAAACTCCCCAAGCCGGACATGGGTGCAGATCGCGCCGCCGAGAAAGCCGGTGACGACAATGGCGCCGAGCATCGCCGTCTGCGGAATTGCGTAGAGCAGGGCGCATACCAGCATGATCGCGCCGAGCACAGGCGCCAACTCGATCGGAAAGCCCGAGGCATCCATCGCCGGACGCAGCAGGTTGGGTGCGAAAAGCTGCACGCCCGCATCGGCAAGCAGGATAAGCACGACGAGCGCGCTCATCAGATGGCCGATCCGGGCCAGGGCGGGCGTGCGGGTGAGGTCGGTCATTGCGATTGGTCCTCAGGGGCATGATTGTGTTTCAGGTCGGGCGGCGGCCGGTCGGGGTGTGGACGATGGCTGCCGATCTACGAACGCTCTGTGTCTTGTGTCACAGATCGCATTGGCGGCATCGGCGCGCCGATGCGAGGCACGGCGCGTTGTGCTATCTGTCGCGCGTGGATCGAGTTTTCGGAACGCGTGAGGATGGTGCCGGGATTTCTGTTCGATGGGCCGGAGCAGGCCGAGGTCACCATCCTGCTGGCGCACGGCGCCGGAGCGCCGATGGATTCGCCGGCGATGACCGCGTGTGCTCGGGCGCTGGCCGCGGCAGGTTTTCGTGTGGTCCGCTTCGAATTCGCCTACATGGCGAGCCGCCGCACGGCTTCGGGCCGCAAGCCGCCGCCACGCGCCGAGACGCTCAAGGAAGAATACCTGGCAGCCGTCGCTGCGCTCGATGCGCATGGACCGCTGGTGATCGGCGGTAAATCGATGGGTGGACGCGTCGCCAGCATGATCGCCGATACGCTGCACGCCGAGGGGCGGCTCGCCGGGCTGCTGTGTCTTGGTTATCCGTTCCATCCGGTCGGCAAGCCAGACCAGTTGCGCACGGCGCATCTTGCGACGTTGCGAACGCCGGCACTGATCGCGCAGGGAACGCGCGATCCGTTCGGCAGCCGCGAGGAGGTTGCGACCTACCACCTCGCCCAGACGATCGAGATTCTCTGGCTCGAGGATGGCGATCACGACCTCAAGCCGCGCAAACGGGTTTCGGGATTCTCGGCCGCAGACCATCTGCGGACGCTTGGTGTGGCCGTATCGGAATGGGTGCGCGGGATCGTCGGAGTGTCAAAAGCGTGAAGCTCGTCGCTGAATTGTGATCGCGGACGGCGCGCGATTTGATTTGAATGCCGCCTTTCCGCGCGGCCCGCATTCTTTTTTCGGTTAATCCCTGGCGCTTCGGCCAGCGCGCACATAGCTCAGCGGGCCGCGGCGTTGGCCGCTCCTGCCGACAGTCTTGCCTGCCGCATGAAACCCGTCATGAATCTTATGGCTGTTGACCAACGTGCCGTTGGACTAAAGTCGAACGGTCATCCGGAAGGCTATCCGATCGCTGGCTCGCATCCGTGGAGTTGTCCGTGAGCGTCAAGTCGTCGTCGATCGCTGAAATCGGACAATGGGTCGTTGCGCGCGGGCTGGCTGGCGCATCGGAGGCGGACCTCCTTGACAGCTTCTGCGCCCGCTGTCGCGAGGCGGGGCTGCGCCTGTCGCACGGGCTCGTCATCATCGACACGCTGCACCCGACCTATGAAGGCCGCGCCTTCTGGTGGGACCTGACGCAGACCAACGAAAACCGCATGATCGAATACGGGCCGACCAATACCGGCGAGGCGGCCGAGAAATGGCGGCGCAGCTCATTCTATCATCTGTTGCAGTCCGGCGAACCGGACATGCGGATTCGCATCGGCCAGGACCTCACCGCTGATTTTCTCAATCTCGACCGGCTGCGCAGCGAGGGGCACACGGATTACATCGCCTTCGTCCATCGCTTCGACCGTGACGGCTCGATCGGGGAAATGGATGCGGTCTACTCGCATTGGACCACCACGCATGACGACGGCTTTGCCGACGATGAGCTGGAAGCCTTGCGGACGCTGGTGCCGAGCCTTTCGCTGGCGGCCAAGTGCATGTCGCTGGTGCGTGTCGCCGGAACGCTGGTCGAGGTCTATCTCGGCCGCGACACCGGCCGGCGTGTGCTGGCGGGACAGATCTCGCGCGGCGTCGCCGAGCGGATCCATGCCGTGCTGTGGTATTCCGACCTGCGCGATTTCACCGCGATCTCCGAGACGATCCCGCCGGAGGAGATCATGCCGATGCTCAACGCCTATGCGGAAGCGGTCATCTCGTCGATCCAGTCGGAAGGCGGCGAAGTGCTGAAGCTGACGGGCGACGGCGTGCTGGCGATCTTCAATGCGGAGATCGGCACCCAGGCTGGCCACGCCGCGCTGCGCGCCGAGCGTGCGATGCGGCTGAAGGTCGAGGCGCTCAACCAGCAGCGCGCAGCGGACGGCAGGCCGGTGACGGAGGTCTATCTCGGCCTGCATGTCGGCGACGTGTTCTACGGTAACATCGGCAGCGGCGACCGGCTCGACTTCACGGTGATCGGGCCTGCAGTGAACGAGGTCTGCCGCATCGCGACGATGTGCCGTTCGGCAGGCCGGTTGATGCTGGCCTCCACCGATTTCATCCGGGCGGCGACGCGGGCGGAGCGGCAGCGGCTCGTTTCGGTGGGGCGGTTCGCTTTGCGCGGGGTCGAGCGGCCGCGCGAGCTGTTCACGCTCGACCGCTACCATGACGGCGACCCGGCCGGGCACGCCAACTGACGGATTTTATGGCAGGATCGATCCCGCCGAGACGATGTGATGAGGGGCTCATGATGATGCATGCGCATTCTTTCCAGGCCGGCACACCGGCGCTCCGTTCCCTCGGCTTCGTGCTGGCGGCGCTGTCGCTTGCAGCCTGCGACGGCACCAAGCAGCAGACCGCGCAGAGCCCGCCCGTGGTCACCGTCGCCGCACCCACGCAGCGCGTCGTCACCGATTGGGACGAGTTCGTCGGCCGCTTCGAGGCTACCCAGCAGGTGCAGGTCCGCGCGCGCGTCGGCGGTTTCGTCAAGAGCATCGACTTCAAGGACGGCGCGATGGTCAAGACCGGCGATCTGCTCTACGTGATCGATCCGCGCCCCTATGAGGCGGTGCAGCTGCAGGCGCGGGGTCAGCTCGCCGACGCCAAGGCCCGGCAGACCCTCGCCGAGCGCGAACTCGCCCGCGCCACCGAACTGAGCAAGACCCAGGCGGTGTCGGAAAGCGTCGTCGACCAGCGGCGCCAGCAGCTGCAGGCGGCGCAGGCCGCGGTGCTGCAGGCCGAAGGCGTGCTCGAGCGCGCCTCGCTCGACGTCGAATTCACCCGCGTCACCGCGCCGATCGATGGTCGCATCAGCCGCCATCTGGTCGCGCTCGGCAACCTGGTGCAGGGCGGCGACAGCGGCTCGACCGTGCTGACCTCGATCGTATCGATGGACCCGATCCACATCTACTTCGATATGGATGAAGCGACCTACCTGAAGAACAACCGGCTCTGGTTCGAAGGCAAGCGGCCAAGCTCGCGCGACACGCCGAATCCGGTGCAGATCACCCTGTCCGGCGAGAGCAAGCCGTCGCGCGAAGGCAAGATGGACTTCCTCGACAACCGGCTCGACATCGCCACCGGAACGCTGCGCGGCCGCGCGATCGTGCCGAACACCGATCTATCGATCCTGCCCGGCCAGTTCGCCCGCGTGCGGGTGCTCGGCAGCGCGCCGTATCAGGCGCTGCTGCTGCCGGATACGGCGATCACCAACGATCAGTCGCGCAAGGTGGTGTTCGTCGTCAACAAGGACGACGTGGTGGAGATGCGGCCCGTCGTGCTTGGTCCGCTGGATGACGGCCTGCGGGTGGTGCGCGAAGGCATCAACGCCGACGACCGGGTGATCGTCGATGGCCTGCAGCGCGCGCGGATCGGCGCCAAGGTGACGCCGCAGACCACCAAGGCGCCGCCGCCCCCGGCCGCGCCGGCCGCAGAATCCGCGAAGGAGTCCGTCAAGGAACCGGTGGTGCAGCCGGCGAAGGGCGACAGGTCATGAACATCGGCCATCTCTCGATCCGCCAGCCGGTGCTGGCGATGGTGCTGTCGATCGTGCTGCTGATCGTCGGCGGCATCGCCTACTGGACGCTGCCGGTCGCCGAATATCCGCAGGTCGCTTCGCCGACCGTGGTCGTCACCACGCAGTATCCCGGCGCGTCGGCGCAGACCGTGGCCGATACGGTGGCGACGCCGATCGAGCAGGAGATCAACGGCGTCGAGGACATGCTGTACATGTACAGCCAGGCGACGTCCGACGGCCGCCTGACGATCACCGTCACATTCAAACTCGGCACCGACCTCGACAAGGCGCAGGTGCTGGTGCAGAACCGCGTCGCGATCGCCGAGCCGCGGCTGCCGGAGGAGGTGCGGCGCAGCGGCGTGGTCACGCGCAAGAACAGCCCGGACCTGCTGCTGGTGGTGTTCATGCTGTCGCCGGACAACACCTACGATCAGCTCTACATCTCCAACTACGCATTGCGGCAGGTGCGCGACCAACTGCTGCGCCTCGATGGCGTCGGCGACATCCAGATCTTCGGCGCGCGCGATTACTCGATGCGGCTGTGGCTGGACCCGGACAAGATTTCCGCGCTCGGCATGACCGCGACTGACGTGCTGGCGGCGGTGCGGTCGCAGAATCTGCAGATCGCCGGCGGCCAGATCGGCGAGGCGCCGATCTCCGATCGCGCCTTCCAGCTCAACCTGACCTTCACCGGTCGCCTCAGCAGCGTGCAGCAGTTCGAAGACATCATCATCAAGGCCGGAGAGGACGGCCGCACCGTGCGGCTGCGCGATGTGGCCCGCGTCGAGCTCGGCGCATTGTCGTATTCATCGAACTCGTTCCTGCTGCAAAAACCGTCGGTGGCGCTCGCGGTCTCGCAGCGGCCAGGCTCGAACGCGCTCGGCACTGCCAAGCTGATCGCCGATGCGATGGAGAAGCTGAAGCAGGACTTCCCGCGCGGCCTCGAATACAACATCGGCTACAACCCGACCGAGTTCATTGCCCGTTCGGTGAGTGAGCTGATCAAGACGATCTACGAGGCGATGCTGCTGGTCGTCATCGTCGTGCTGGTGTTCCTGCAAGGCTGGCGGGCGGCGGTGATCCCGATCCTGGCGATTCCGGTCTCGCTGGTTGGCACCTTCGCGGTGATGGCGGCGCTCGGCTACTCGATCAACAACCTCACCCTGTTCGGGCTGGTGCTGGCGGTCGGCATCGTCGTCGACGATGCGATCGTCGTGGTGGAGAATGTCGAGCGCCATCTCGCCAACGGCAAGTCGCCGCGCGAGGCTGCGTTCGCGACCATGAGCGAGGTCGGCGGCGCGCTGGTGTCGATCGCACTGGTGCTGGCCGCGGTGTTCGTGCCGACGGCGTTCCTGGAAGGAATCACCGGCGAGTTCTTCCGGCAGTTTGCGATCACCATCGCGGTCGCCACCGCGATCTCCTGCTTCTGTTCGCTGACGCTGTCGCCGGCATTGTCGTCGCTGCTGCTGCGGCCGCACGCGGCGCATGACGGCCCGTCGCGCAATCCGCTGCTGCGCGCCTGGAACGCCTTCGCCGGCGCCTTCAACCGCGGCTTCGACCGGCTGTCGCGCGGTTACGGGCGGGCGGCCGGCTTCGCCGTGCATCATTCGGCATTGATGCTCGCGCTCTATGCGCTGCTGATCGGCGGCGCCGCCTGGCTGCTGGTGATCACGCCGAAGGGCTTCATCCCGGCGCAGGATCGCGGCTACGTCGTCGTCGCCGTGCAGTTGCCGGGGGCGGCGTCGCTGCAGCGGACCACGGACATCGTCCGCCAGGTCGAGCAGATCGCGTTGAACACGCCGGGTGTCGTGCGCGTGCCGGCCTTCGCCGGCTTCTCCGGCGCGACACGGACACTCGCCAGCAATGCGGCGGCGCTGTTTCCGGTGTTCGACGAGCCGGAGGAGCGCGCGAAGAAGGGACTGACCACGGCGGCGATCACCGCCGAGTTGCGCAAGCGGCTCGCAGTGATCGAAGGCGCGATCATCATCGTCATCCCGCCGCCGGCGATTCCCGGCATCGGCACCGGCGGCGGCTTCGCCATGCGGGTGCAGGACCGGCAGGGGCGGGGACCGGAGCTGTTGGCATCGGCCACCGACGAACTCGTCAACGCGGCGCGGCGCGACCCGCGGCTGACGGCAGTGTTCTCGCCGTTCGGCGCCAACACGCCGCAAATCCATGTGGAGGTGGACCGCACCCGCGCGCAGATGCTCGGCGTGCCGATCCAGAATGTCACCGACACGATCGAGACCTATTTCGGCTCAGCCTATGTCAACGACTTCAACATCCTCGGCCGCACCTACCGCGTCACCGCCCAGGCGGACCTGCCGTTCCGCAAGGAGACCAGCGACCTCGCGCGGCTGCGGACCAAGAATGCCAATGGCGACATGGTGCTGCTCGGCAGCCTGGTCGACTTCCGCAACACGGCGGGGCCGGACCGGGTGCCGCGCTACAACCTATATCCGGCGGCGGAGATTCAGGGCGACACCGTGCCGGGCACGAGTTCGACCACCGCGCTCACGATCATGCAGCAGCTCGCCGACCAGGTGCTGCCGAGCGGCATCGCGTTCGAATGGACCGACCTGTCGCTGCAGGAATCCACCAGCGGCAATGCCGGCCTCTACATCTTCCCGATCTGCGTGCTGTTCGTCTTCCTCGTCTTGGCGGCGCAGTATGGAAGCTGGAGCCTGCCGTTCGCGGTGATCCTGATCGTGCCGATGTGCATCCTCGCCGGCATCGTCGGGGTCCGCATCATGGGGCAGGACGTCAACCTGCTGACGCAGATCGGCTTCGTCGTGCTGGTGGGCCTCGCGGCCAAGAACGCGATCCTGATCGTCGAGTTCGCGCGCGACATCGAGCTGGAAGGCAAGTCGCCGGTGGATGCGGTGGTGGAGGCCTGTCACCTGCGGTTGCGGCCGATCCTGATGACGTCGTTCGCCTTCATTCTCGGCGTGCTGCCGCTGGTGATCTCGACCGGCGCCGGTTCGGAGATGCGTCAGGCGGTCGGCGTCGCGGTGTTCTTCGGCATGATCGGCGTGACGCTGTTCGGGCTGATGTTCACGCCGGTGTTCTACGTGCTGATCCGCCGCCTGAGCGGGCGCAAGCTGGCGATGCAGGACGCGGCCGAGCCAACGTGACAGGAGCACGCCTGGGCAGGCCGCGCCCGCGCTTCGCCTAATGCGGGTGGAAGCCCTTCACATGGATGGTGGAGATCGCATTCGCAGTTGCGAAATCGCGTGCGCATTGCAACGCGCTCTGCTGATCGTCGAAGGTGGACGGTTTGAGGAAGCGGGCGTCGGGACGGCCCGCGCCCGCGGTGCCGCTCACCTCGAACAGGCCCGCAGTCAGCTTGACGACGAGCACATGATTCAGGCTGGGCACGGCCTCGGTCGGCCGGAGTTCGCGAACATTTGCCATGGCGACATTCCGGGAGCATGATCGGCACCAATACGTGTCTTAGAACGCGTTCGCGTCCATCGTAGTTCCGTTTCCGGCTTCCAACGATCGTTGTCTTCATTCCTCGATTCCGCAGGAGGACAGATGACCACCCGACGCAGCTTCACGAAGGCCCTGGCACTCACTTCCTTGCTGTCATCTCCGATGACGCGCGTGTTCGCGCAGACGCAGTATCCGAACAAGGCGATCCAGATGGTGGTCGGTTTTCCGGTCGGGCAGTCGTCGGATATCGGGGCGCGGGTGATCGCCAAGGCGATGGCGGACGAGTTGAAGCAGACGATCTTCGTCGATAACAAGCCTGGCGCGGCCACCATCATCGCCCACCAGTTTCTCAAGACGGCACCGGCTGACGGCTACACCATCGCCTTCAGTTCGACCGCGCCGCTGGCGATCAATCCGACGCTCTACAAGAACCTGCCTTACGACCCGCAGCGGGACTTCGATCCGATTATCCTGATCAACTTCAGTCCGATGTTCCTGGTGACGTCGGCGGACATGCCGGTGCATACCCTGAAGGAGATGCTGGCCTATGTGAAGGCGAACAAGGAGACGGTGAATTACGGCTCCGGCGGCAGCGGCCTGACCAATCACATCACCATGGAGCTTCTGAAGAAGCAGGCGGGCATCGACATGCTGCATGTGCCCTACAAGGGGGCGCCGCCGATGCTGTCGGACCTGATGGGCGGCCGGGTGCAGTTCGCGTTCGAGGTGGTGTCGGCGGTGATGCCGATGGTCCAGGCCGGCAAGATCAGGGTGCTGGGCGTCGCCAGTATGGAGCGTACAGCCGCCGCGCCCGACGTGCCGACGCTGCACGAGCAGGGGCTGACCGGATTTGAGTCCGGCACCTGGGGCGTGCTGCTGGCGCCGAAGGGGACCCCGGCGCCGATCATCGACAAGCTCAACGCGACCGCCAACAAGGCTCTGCGGACGCCGGAAGCGATGGAGTACTACGCGCGCAACGGCGCGACGCCGCGGGGCGGCTCCGCCAAGGACTGCGCCGACTTCATGAAGGCCGAACGTGAGAAATGGGCGCCGGTGATCATCGCCTCGGGCGCGCAGGTCGACTGAGTCGCGCCGGCGGGCCGCCCCGTTGGCGGATGGCGTTCGCGACCGATCGCTGAACTGCGCCGGTTCCCGTTAACGATCTGGTCATCCCCGCTGGAATCGACATCACCCCGTGCGGGTGGATTTCGAACAACCCATTGAATGGATGGAATAAAATTCCTTTTGAAGGATGCAGGCGCCGAGTTCCATGGTCCGTGTCGTCCATGCAACATGACGCAACAAAGCAACGGTAGGCCACCGATGCTGGGTGTTCGATTCACCCATCTTCATGCACAGTCGTTCCGCATGTCGCTGCGTCGGCATGTCGCGTGCCTTGGGGGACGCGGGTTGATCTGAATCCAGTGAGGGCGACGTGCGCAAACATTCAATCCGAGGCCTGGGCCTCCTTCCGGTTCTGACGGGCGCCGTTCTGATCTCCGCACCGGCGCTTGGCGCCGACCTTGCGGCACGGCCCTACACCAAGGCGCCGCCGATGATGGTGCAGGCCTACAACTGGACCGGCTTCTATCTCGGTGTGAACGCCGGCGTCGGCCTTGGCCGCAGCCCGGCGCAGCTCGCGACCACCGCGGGCACCTTCGAGACCACTCGCCTGTCGCCGTTCGGCGCGATCGGCGGTGCGCAGGTCGGCTACAACTGGCAGACCAGCAACTTCATGGGCTTCGGCAACGTCGTGTTCGGCATCGAGGCCGATATCCAGGCCGCCGGCCTGAAGGACGACCGCACCTGCATCCTGCTCTGCGTCGCGGGCGGCCCGTCGGCCACGATCGAGAACAAGATCGACTGGTTCGGCACTGTGCGCGGCCGCGTCGGTCTCGCCACCGGCTCGGTGCTCACCTACTTCACCGGCGGTCTCGCCTACGGTTCGGTCAAGACCAACATCACCGAAACGGTCGCCGGCACCGCTACCGGGATCGGCATGAGCGGCACCCGCACCGGCTGGACCATCGGCAGCGGCGTCGAGGCGGCGCTCGGCGGCAACTGGACCGGCAAGATCGAATACCTGTATGTCGACCTCGGCAAGCAGGACGCCACCTATGTCCTGACCGGCGTTGGCCACGCCTACACCTCGGATATCCGCCAGCACATCTTCCGCGCCGGCGTGAACTATCGCTTCGGCGGCGGGCTGAACGCGCCGGAGCCGGTGGCGAACTGGAACGGCCTCTATCTCGGCGCCAACATCGGTTCGGCGACCGCGCGCAACGAGAGCTCGCTGCAGGCCGGCCTCGTCACCGAACGTTTCAACCTGAGCCCGGATGGCTACATCGGCGGCTTGCAGATGGGCTACAACTGGCAGGCGGCGAACTGGGTCTGGGGTCTTGAGACCGACATCCAGGGGTCGACCCAGCGTGAGAACCGCGGCTGCCTGCTCAGCTGCTCGCCGGCGGCATTCGCGCTGATGAACCAGCAGATGCAGTGGTTCGGCACCGTGCGCGGCCGCGTCGGCTACGCCGTCGGCCAGTCGCTGTTCTACGCCACCGGCGGTTTCG
Source organism: Afipia sp. P52-10 (assembly GCF_000516555.1). Taxonomy (NCBI): domain Bacteria; kingdom Pseudomonadati; phylum Pseudomonadota; class Alphaproteobacteria; order Hyphomicrobiales; family Nitrobacteraceae; genus Afipia; species Afipia sp. P52-10. The sequence continues at coordinate 2,513,647 of NZ_AZSJ01000003.1, forward strand.
CCTATGGCGACGTGAAGACCGGCATCAGCGAGGGGCTGGGCGGCGTGCCGTTCAACATCGAGTTCTCGAAGGTCCGCACCGGCTACGCGGTCGGCGGCGGCATTGAGACGCCGTTCGACATCTTCGGCCTGTTCGGTAAGAACTGGACCTCGAAGACTGAGTATCTGTATGTCGATCTCGGCAAGAGCTCGAACAGCTACGCCTTCAACGGCGTGGCCCATACCTTCGAGACCAAGGTGCAGGAGCACATCTTCCGCACCGGCCTGAACTATCACTTCAACACGCCGATCTCGGCGCGCTACTGAGCGCTGCCCGACCGGTCCTTGTGATCGAGACGCGAAAGGCCCCGGCTTCGGATCGAAGCCGGGGCCTTCTGCTTTTCGGCAGGCCTGCTCAGAACGCGTAGTCGAGGCCCTTGTAGAACGTGTTCTGATAGAGCATGTGCGGCCGCACGCCCTTCAGCTTGCGGTTGCTGGTCGTATACATCGCCACGTTCATCACCGGCATCCAGAGATGCTGCTCGGTGACGCGCTTCTGCACCAGGCCGTAGTACTTCGCCCGGTCGGCATCGGTGAGCGAGGCGCGGCCGAGCTTCAGCCATTCGTCGGTCTGCGCGTCCTTCCAGTTCATTCGGTTCGGCGCCGGTATGTTGGCGGAATCGAAATAGAAGTTGAGCAGGTCGCCCGCGGACATGTACGGGAACGTCACGGTCCAGAGCTCGTAGTCCTGTTCGGCCATCTTGGCGGGTGCGATGGTCGAGTCATAGCCGATGATGTTCCAGTCGACGCCGATCTTGCGCATGTAGCCCTGGATCGCTTCGGACACGCGGGGGAAATACGAGACCTGCGTGAACAGCACCTTCGGCGCGAGCCGCACGCCGTCCTTTTCGCGGAAGCCGTCGGCGCCGGGCTTCCAGCCGGCTTCATCGAGCAGCTTTTTCGCCCGCTCGATGTCCTCTTTGATGATACCCTTGGTGGCTGGGTCGAAGTCGAGCGTCTCCGGTTCGATGAAGGTGTAGGCCGGTGTCGCATTGCCGAGCATGATGCCCTTGACGATCTCGGCGCGGTTGATGGCGATGTTCATCGCCTCGCGCACCCGTGGGTCGGAGACCATCGGTCGCGAGGTCTTGTAGCCGTAATACATCAGCTGGAAGTTCGGCTTCGCCTCCTGCACCTGCAGCATCGGTGCGTTCTTCACCTGCTGGATGAATTGCAGCGGGATCTGGTGGGTGATGTCGAACTGGCCGCCCATCATCGCCGCGACTCGCGCCGAATCCTCCGGCACGATCTTGATCACCAGCCGCTCGAACTTCACCGGACCCTTGTTCTGATACATCGACGGGCCCCACTTGTAGGCGTCGTGGCGCTTCAGCACGATCTCGGTGCGCGGCTGCCAGGATTCGAAGCACCAGGGGCCGGTGCCGTCGATGCCCTGCACGCCGTAATCCTTGCCGAGCTTCTCCACGCTGTCCTTGTTGTGGATCGCCATCGTGAAGCTGACGAGATTCATCAACAGGTCGGCGTAAGGCTCATTCAACTCGTATTCGAGCGTGTAGGGATCCGGCGCCCGCAAGTCCTTGACGTTGCCGGCGCGCCATTTCAGCGGTGCCTTGGTCTCCGGATCGAGCAGGCGGCGGATGCTGTAGATCACGTCGTCGGCAGTGAATTTTTTGCCGCTGCAGAACTGCACGTCGTCGCGCAGCTTGAAGGTGTAGGTCTTGCCGTCTTCGCTGATGGTCCATGACTTGGCGAGATAGGGCAGGACGGTTTTGCCGTCCCAGTCGAGGGCGACCAGGGTGTCCTGGAACATGTTGACGATGTCCGACGATGGCGACCACGTCGTGCGCTGGCCGTCATAATGCGGCGCGTCGAGCGACTTCATCATCCGCAGCGTCTGCGCCTGCGCGTTCGATGCGACGCCTGCCATCGCCATTGCCGCCAGTGCGGTCGCGGCCAGAACCAACCTGCGCATGATCGTCTCCATGGTTGTTGTGGATGAGGTGATGCCGGGGCCTGCTCCGCCGCGGCAGAGCGGCAGGATCGTCGTCGCGGTGCAGGGGATCGCCAAATGGTCGCTAAGCGATCGCCGCCGGACGGCGTGTCGTGCGGCGGGCGCGTCGTTGCGCCGGCGAGGCGCCAAGCACGGCTCGGCGGGGTCGTCATCAGGCAAGGTCGGTCGGGACTGACCCCGGCGAGGGTCGAAGGATGGCAGTCCAGGCGATGGCCCGCGGCTCCGCGGACGACGGATCGGCCCATGCGTCGCTCCGGAAATGTCCGATCGACGTGCTGCGTCCCGCAGCGCGAGTTTCCACCCTGCGGACCGCTATCCGGCACGAGCCGTGCGGTCTCTCGTTGTCGAGCAGCCTTTTTCTTCTGGCGTAGCGCCACCGAAGGAAGAACGCTTCTCCGTCCCGGCGCCGGCTTAAAAAAGCTTGCAGCTTTGCCGGAGAGCGTCAAGGCGAGGTGCGGTCCGGCACGGCGCGCAATGCTGCGTCAAATTCTCGCAAATATTGCTTCGCAGCACTTTTTCGATCGGCACTTTTCTGGCACCACTAGCATCAAGAGCTGCCGCCATGACCGCGACGGTCAAGGGTGAGAGAACAGCCGTACAAGGACTGAACAAGAATGAAGATTGGCGTTTTTCTGTTTCCCGAGGCGCGTAATCCTGCTCAGGACGGTCAGATCATCAACGAGACGATCCAGGAAGCCCATCTCGCCGAGAAGCTCGGTGCGGATGCAGTGTTCCTCGCCGAGCATCACTTCGACGGCAACTGCGTCTATGTCGATCCGCCGACATTCGCCGCGTCGCTCGCGGCTTCCACCAGCCGCATCAAGATCGGCTTCGCGGTGCTGCAGACCTCGCTCTATCATCCGCTGCGGCTCGCCGAGCAGCTTTCGCTGCTCGACCATCTGAGCAAGGGACGGCTGATCGTCGGGCTGGGCCGCGGCAGCCTCGTCAACACCCACGAATATTCCGGCTACGAGATCGATCCGGACAGCGCGCAGGAGCGTTTCGAGGAGATCGAGAAGATCCTTTTGAAGTGCTGGACCAACGAGCGCGTGGTGCATGCCGGCAAGTATTGGAATTTCGAGATCGGCATGCTGCGGCCGCGGCCGTTCAGCGCGCCGCATCCGACCATCCTGCGGTCGACCGCGTCCGACGACTCGCTGGTGGCGCAGGCGCGCCAGGGGCGGCCGGTGATCATGGCGTCACCGACGGCCAGCCGTGCGGCCAAGGCGCTCGAACTCTATCGCAAGACCATGCGCGAAGCCGGCTTCGACGAGAAGGCGGTCGAGAATGCGGTGTCACAATGCTGGGCTGCGCGCACGGTGATCATCGCGCCGACCGACAAGGAGGCGAACGAGATCGGCATGCCGTACTTCAAGCAGATGCAGGAGTATCGCGCCGCGCAGAGCACCGCCTTCCAGGCCAAGGTCGCGCAAGCCAATGCGCGGATGGCGCCGCAGATCCTGTGCGGCTCGACCGACAGCATGATGGAGGAGTTCACCGACCTGCAGAAGACCGGCATCGGCGGCGTGATCGTGCGCTTCCGCACCGGGCCGATGCCGGCGGAATTCGCCAACCGCGGCATGCAGCTGTTCATGAAGGACATCGCGCCGGCGATACACTAAGCCTGGTCCGGAACGCGGGCGCTGCGCGTGCAGCCGCGCAGACGAATGACGTAAACGACAATGACGTAAACGATAATGGCCGTCGCATGATGCGGCGGCCAATTTCATTTCGACGACCTGGATGCCCGGCTCAAAGGCCGGCATGACGCCTGAAATGAGAGCTGACGCCCAGCTCCTTTCGAGGAGGTTCCTTTCGAGGAGGCTCCTTTTTGAGGGAGAGCCTCTGACGCGCATGGGTTTGCAGCGTTACGCGGCGCGCGATGCGCTGGGGACGTCGGTAGCGGACGCAGCCAGGCGGTCCTGACGCGCGGCCTCGAACCCGTGCATGCCGAGCTGCCACTGCAGCCCGACCACCGCGCCCTTGACCGGCTGCAAGAGCACCAGCGACGAGACCAGCGTCAGCGGCAGCCAGATCGCGAAATGCAGCCAGTAGGGCGGGGCATAGGCGGTCTCCACCGACAGCACGATCGGCACGATCACATGGCCGACGATGACGATCACCAGATAGGCCGGCAGGTCGTCGGCGCGATGATGATGCAGCTCCTCGCCGCAGACGTCGCAACGATCGGCGACCTTCAGGAAGCGGCCGAACAGGCGGCCCTTGCCGCAGTGCGGGCACTTGCCGAGAAAGCCGCGCAGCATGGCCTGGGTCAGGGTGACGGTGTCAGCGGGGATCATGGAAAGCCTCCTGGCGAGCCTCTCGTTTGCTTGATCCATACAATAGGTATAGAAACGCAGACATTCAAAACAAATCGGCCTCATTGCATGGATTGGCTCCCTACAATCTCCGAGCGGTCGGGCCCGCTGTACCTGCGGATCGTCGAGGCGCTGGCGGCGGACATCGCCAGCGGCCGCCTGTCGCGCGGCCAGCAGCTTCCGACCCACCGCTCGCTCGCCAAGGCGCTGAATGTCGATCTGACCACGGTGACCCGGGCCTATGGCGAGGCGCGGCGGCGGGGGTTGTTGGATGCGCGGGTCGGCCAGGGGACCTTCGTGTCGGAGACGACGGTGCGCGCGGCGACCGATCTGCCGTATCAGGTGAAGATCGATCTTTCGATGAACGTGCCGCCGCATCCGGTGGAGGCCAACCTCGACGTGCGGATCGCGCAGGGGCTGGCGGCGATCCAGAGCGAGGCGAGCTTCACCGCTTTCCTCAACTACCAGCCGCCGGGCGGCAGCGATGAGCAGCGCGAGGCTGCCGCCGCATGGCTGCGCGCACGCGTGCCCGATGCGCGCGCCGAGCGCGTCGTCGTCTATCCCGGCAACCAGGCGATCCTGTTCAACGCGCTGCTGACGCTGACCTCGCCCGGCGACGTGGTGCTGACCGAGGAGATCACGTTTCCCGGCATCAGGGCGGCGGCTGCGAGACTTGGCGTGCGGCTGGTCGGCGTGGCGATGGACGAAGGCGGTATCCGCCCCGAGGCGTTGAAGCTCGCCTGCCGGATGCACCGGCCGAAGGCGGTGTATCTGGTGCCGACCCTGCACAACCCGACCACCGCGACGCTCGATCCGGTGCGCCGCAACGCGATCGCCGCCATCATCCGCAATGTCGATACGGTTTTGATCGAGGACGATGCCTATGGGCTTTTGGAGCCGTCCGCGTCACCGATCGCCAATCTGATTCCGGAGCGGACGTATCTCGCGGTCAGCCTGTCGAAGTGCATCGCGCCGGCGCTGCGGGTGTCCTATCTGCTGGCGCCGGATGCGGCCGCCGAGCAGGCGATGCGCAGCAGCCTGCAGGCGACGATGCAGATGCCGCCGCCGCTGATGGTGGCGCTTGCCACCCACTGGCTGCGGCACGGCATCGCCGATCAGATCGTCGCCGCGATCCGCAACGAGGCGGCCGGACGGCAGCAGCTCGCGAGCCGCATCCTGAAGGACCTGCCGTTCGCGGCGCGGCCCGGCGCGCATCACCTCTGGCTGCCGCTGCCGCGCCGCTGGAGCCGCTCGGATTTCATCGCCCATGTGCTGCGCGATGGTCTTGCGGTGGTGGGCGCCGACGCCTTCGCCGTCGGCGAGGCGGTGCCGCATGCGGTGCGGGTGTCGCTCGGCGCCGCGCGCAACCGCGCCGAGCTTTCGCAGGCGCTGCATCTGCTGGCGGCGGCGCTGAAGTCGCCGGCCGGAACCGTGCAGATCGTCTAAAGCATGATCCGGAAAAGTGTGGAGCGGTTTCCGAAGGGGCTTGTCCTTAGGCTCGACCCGAGGATCACGCTCGAACAATGAGCTAAAGCGCGAGGATGACTCATCCAAATCTCATCGCGCTTCAATGACCGGGGTGCAGCGCGTCGTTGAGATACATGCAGGTGAGCATCGTGAAGATGTAGGCCTGCAGCAACGCCATCAGCAGTTCGAGGGCGGTGAGGGCCAGCGTCATCGCGAACGGCATGATCGCGCCGATCATTCCGAGCGCGCCGAGGCCGCCGAGGCTCGTCACGAAGCCCGCGAACACCTTCAGCGTAATGTGCCCGGCCAGCATCACCGCGAACAAGCGCACCGAGTGGCTCACCGGTCGGGCGAGGTAGGAGATGACCTCGATCGGCACGATGAAGGGCGCGAGCGCAAGCGGCACGCCGCTCGGCATGAACAGGCGGAAGAAGCGCAGGCCATTGTGCGCTAGGCCATAGATGGTGACGGTCAGGAACACGATCATCGCCAGGGCGAAGGTCACGATCAGATGGCTTGTGACGGTGAAGCTGCCCGGCAGCATGCCGATCATGTTGGCGACCAGCACGAACAGGAACAGCGAGAACACCAGCGGGAAGAACCGCATCCCGTCCTTGCCGGTGTTGTCCTGCAACGTCTTCGCCACGAACTCGTGGAGCATCTCCGCGGCTGCCTGCCAGCGTCCGGGGACGAGTTGCCGGCTGCGCGTCGCCAGCGCAAAGAACAGGCCGATGCTCACCACGATCACGGCCATGTAGACGCTGGAATTGGTGATGTGGATGTCGTGGCCGGCGATCTCGGCGACGCGAAGCAGCGGCTTGATCTCGAACTGTTGGACCGGATCAGCCACCGCACACCTCGCAACAGACAACTGAGACGAATGTCGGACACGATATGCCGAGGCGCCGATGCGGCGCTGGACGGCGGGAGGCGTGGCAGGGACTCATGACATGTCTGCTCCATCATCTCGCATGAGAGAGATAACGGGGCCGTCCCCAACGACACGCTGACGCAGGTCGTCCTGCGCAGGCGTTTTTTAAGCGCCGCGGGCGGCGGATGCAAGCGCGCGGGCTGTTTACGGCCGCAGCGCATGCCCGCTGCGCAAAACCTGCAATGTCAGCAACTGGACCGATGCGACGAGACAAAAGATTCGACGAGACAAAAAAGCAGCCCGCGATCGGGGTCCTCGGCGGGCTGCGAAAAGAATCGAAAATGATGGGAAAACGAATCAGCAGCGGCCCTGCATGCGCAGACCCGGCGGGCAGTGATGGCCGCGCCAGCCGACCTTGCGGCCGCGGTGCCAGCCCGGAGGCGTGCCGTGCATCTTATGCACCTTCATGTGGTGGTGTCCGCGGGCGTGACCGTGCCCGTGGCCATGACCGCCTCTCGCTTCAGCGATCGACGGGCCGCCGAGCAACAACGCTGACCCTACGAGACCCGCCAGCAGCAGCGTGGTGTGTTTGAAGCGCATCCTCATATCCTCCTGGTTGGCCTGCCCGACGGCGACCACAGCAGGATCGGCATGAACGATCGCTGAATGAGACGGCGCAGGTCCGCTGTGTGCGGTGCATCAGCAGGCTTGCAGTGTTAGCAGGCTTACAGCGTTGTGTGCGCCGCAAACGCTCAATGCTTCGTCTGCGCGTGCCTGACCGTCATATTGTCGTTGGCAAGCTGTTCGTCGGCCAGCCGCAGACCTGTGCCATATGATCGATCGCGGCCAGCAGCTTCGACAGGCCCGCCGCCTCGAGCGTTCCATCGCCGTTCGACTTCTTCACGTCGAGCGCGCAGGCGATCACCAGTCCGATCGCCAAACCCTGTGCGGCTTCTTTATCGGACTTGGATCGGGGCATGGTCATTCTCGTGCGCTTTTGTCCAGCAATGCGGATGCGATGGCGTGCCAACGCCGATCATGGCGGCAACGGTGCTCCTGTGCGCCGCGGTCGATCGCAGCGGCAGCATGATGCCCGGCGCCGGAATCCGGCGCTGGACGTATCGCGATCGGATATCTCGCGATCAGGTGGTTTGCGATCACGGGAGGAGTCCTCGGAACATCGCTCGAGCCGCACCTGGCAATCAAAGTAAACAGAATGCATCATTCTAGGGCGCATTTTGCGGAGACTGCAATCCGGGAATCAAATGCGCTCAAACGCTTCATGCTGAAAAAAATTGCGAAATAGCGCCGGTATCGGCCTATGGCGAAGGCGTGCGCAGGAGCGCAGTTAAGTCCGATAGCGCACGAATGCTCCAGTCGGGCGCAAACCCGAACCGGTCTGGCCGCAGTCGTGTCGCCTTGAACATGGTGAGCGGCCCGATCGCGTCCGGATCGCGGCAGTCGTCGGCGAGCGCGGTTGCCGTCACGCGTTCGATCCAGGCGACCTTGAAGCCGAAGGATTTGGCGCCGCTGACATCGAACGGATTCGATGAGACAAATGCGACGTCGTGCGGATGGATGCCGAGCCTGCGCTCGACGAGGTCATAGGCGCGCGGGCTCGGCTTGAATACGCCGACGGCATCGACGCTCAGAACAGCGGTGAACAGCGCCGACAGGCCGCTGTTGCGGACGAGCGCGTCGAGCATTTCCGGACTGCCGTTGGAGAGGATCGCAAGCGGGCGCCCCTGCAGCGCTTCCAGCACCGCTTTGGCATCCGCGTATGGCGCGAGGTGCAGATATTGCTCGGCGATCCGGTCCACCGTTGCGGTGTCATGCGCAAGGCCGAGGGCATCCAGCGTGTACTGCAACGAACTCCGGGTGAGCGTCGCGAAATCCTGGTATTGCTCCATCAGCGAGCAGAGCCAGCTGTATTCGAGCTGCTTCATCCGCCAGATCTGGGTGATGACCTCGCCGTATCCGGGAAAGGCGCGTTCGGTCTCGGCGGCGACGGACTGGACGTCGAAGAGCGTGCCATAGGCGTCGAAGACCACGGCCTTGATCGTCATGCTGCCTCCGCTGATGCTTGCGGGCAGCCTAGTGGGGCAGCGCCCGAACCGCCAGCCGATCCGGGGACAACAGCCTGCCCGGCCTGGATTTGTCCCTGGGGAACCGCCGTTTCGATTGACATTTCGGGCCCCGCTCCGTAAAGAACCCGCGACTTCGGGCGGCTTGACCGCCCGGTTTGCTTTTCTAAAGACGTCCGGCCTGCCGAGCACGGTCTTCTCAGATCAGGATTTGACCCATGAAGGTCCGTAACTCCTTGAAATCGCTGCGTGGGCGCCATCGCGCCAACCGTCTGGTGCGCCGCAAGGGCCGCGTTTACGTCATCAACAAGGTGCAGCGCCGCTTCAAGGCCCGCCAGGGCTGATCCGCAGGCCGCAAGGCCGGGTTCCACGCGGCTCGGCCGGATTGGGTCCAGTTGGGGCCTTGCTCCAGTGCCGCGGCTCCGTCGTCCAGGCTCACCACCGGGCTAAAATCACACAGGCTTGAGCGTTCCGTCGCTTTCCAGCGTGCTGCCGCGCATCTACACTTCGTGGATGCTGCCGCCCCGCCTCGCGAACCGCTTCTATCCGGCCCGCTTCTGTGCCCCAGGGGTGGCCGCGTTGGCCTTGGCGCTGGCCGCCGTCTGGCCGGCCAGTTCGTCCCTTGCCCAAGGCTCTCCTCCGGCAAAGGACGCTCCCCCGACAATCCAGCAACCGAAGGCGCTGCCCGAGGCGCCAGAGAAGCTGCCGCGGGTCGGCGCCGACCGCAGCCGCGGCCTGGATTTCCTGTTCGGGGCTCTGAAGGCTGCGCCCGACGAGGAAAGCGCCAAGCACGTCGAGGGGCGGATCTGGGCGCTGTGGACCGCGACCAGCAGCGACACCACCATGCTGCTGATGACGCGCGCCAAGGCCGCGATCGAGAAGAAGCAGCCCGAGGTGGCGCTGAAGCTGCTCGACAAGGTGGTCCGCCTCAAGCCGGATTACGTCGAGGGCTGGAACCGGCGCGCGACGCTCTACTACCTGCAGAACGATTATGCCAAGGCGCTCGCCGACATCCGCGAAGTGCTGACGCGGGAGCCGCGCCATTTCGGCGCGCTGGCCGGGCTCGGCATGATCATGCAGGAGCTCGGCGACGACCGCCGCGCGCTTGAGGCGTTTCGCAAGGCGCTGGAGATCAATCCGCACCTGGAGAAGCTCCCCGACATGGTGAAGACCCTGACCGAAAAGGTCGAGGGCCGTCCGATCTGAATTCGAGATCGGATCGTTCGCGCGCGTTGCGCGCGAAAACGGTTTTCTCATTCGGAGATCGTGTTTTAATGGATTGGTTGGCTGACGCCGGCCGAGGGCAGTGCCGTTCGGTCCGGTGAGATCAAGTCGGGTGCTTGCATGAGTGTGATGAGCATCGCCGTCGCGCTGGTGGTGATGGCCGCGCTGACCCAGCTCGGTGTGCTGCTGATCGAGCGTCGCTATCCGCCGTCGGGACGGATGGTGGAAGTCGATGGCGGCCGGCTGCATGTGGTCGAGCTCGGCCCCGCGCACGATGCCGGCGTGCCGCTCGTGGTCATTCACGGGGCGAGTTCGAATCTGGAGGCGCTCCGCCACCCGCTCGGCGATCTGTTGGCGCAGGATCGGCGCGTGTTTCTGATCGATCGCCCCGGCCACGGCTGGAGCACCCGCGATCGGCTGAGCCATTCGACGCCGGCGATGCAGGCACGGATGATCGACGAAGCGCTCGGCAAGCTCGGCGTCGATCGCGCGATCATCGTCGGGCATTCCTGGGCCGGCGCGCTCGCGGCCGCCTTCGCGATCCATCATCCCGCACGCGTCGCCGGCCTCGTCATGCTGTCGCCGGTCACCCATCGCTGGATCGGCGGTGTGCCCTGGCGTCACAGCCTCGGCGCGCTGCCGGTGATCGGGCCATTGTTCGCCTACACCTTCGCGTTGCCGACGGGGCTGTTGATGCTCGACAAGGGCGCGCGCGGCGCGTTCCTGCCGCAGACGATCCCGGACAACTACGTGCGCGACACGTCGCTGAAGCTGCTGCTGCGGCCGCGCGAGTTCCTCGCCAATGCATGGGACATGGTGACGCTGAAGCAGGCGGTGACCGAACAGATGCCGCGCTACGGCGAGATCACCGCGCCGACCGTGGTCATTCACGGCGACGCCGATACCACGGTGTACCTCGATATCCACGCGCGGCAGTTTGTGAAGGCGGTGCCGCATGCATCGCTGATCGTGCTGCCGGGCGTCGGCCATGTGATCCAGAATGCGGCGGCAGAGACCATCATCGCGGCGATCGAGACGATGCTGCCGGAGCCGGCCGCCGCGCCCGTGGCGGTCGCGGCGCGCTAAGACGTTCTCGAGCGAAGCGGGTACCGGTTCGCGCACAATAATCCGCGCGCTCCGTGCGTTTCGGCTCCGATCGAGCGGAGCCGAAACGACCGATGTCGGCGTGACGCGTCTTCGTGAAGCGGGTCGGGCGCGCGCTGCGCTTAGATCTCGTGAGTGTCTTCCGCGCCGACATAGGCGATGCGCAGCATGTTGGTCGCGCCCGGCGTGCCGAGCGGAACGCCGGCGACGATGATGACGCGCTGGCCGGCGCGGGCGAAGCCGTCGCGGAAGGCGATCCGGCTCGCGCGGCTGACCATGTCGTCGAGGTCGTGCGCGTCCTCGGCGATCACACAATGCACGCCCCAGACCAGCGAGATCTTGCGTCCGGTCTGAATCTTCGGCGTGATCGCGACCACCGGCGAGCGCGGTCGCTCGCGCGCCACGCGCAGCGCGGTCGAGCCCGAGTCGGTCCAGCAGACGATCGCCGACAGGTCGAGCGTTTCGGCGATCTGCCGCGCCGCATCGGCAATCGCATCGCCCGCCGTCGCTTCGGGTTCGGCGCGTTGCGAGTTGATCACCGAACGGTAGGTCGGATCGCGCTCCACCTCTTCGCCGATGCGGTTCATGGTGGCGACGGCCTCGACCGGGAATTTGCCCGCGGCGGATTCCGCCGACAGCATCACCGCGTCCGCGCCCTCGAACACCGCGGTCGAGACGTCGGACACCTCGGCGCGGGTCGGCACCGGGCTCTGGATCATCGATTCCAGCATCTGCGTCGCCACCACCACCGGCTTGCCGGCGCGCTTGGCCATCCGCGTCATCTGCTTCTGCAGGCCGGGCACACGCTCGACCGGCATCTCCACGCCGAGATCACCGCGCGCCACCATCAGCGCATCGGCGACTTCAATGATCTCGGCGAGGCGGTCGATCGCCTGCGGCTTCTCGATCTTCGCCATCACGGCCGCGCGGCCGCGCACCAGCTTCTTGGTCTCGGTCACGTCTTCGGGGCGCTGCACGAACGAGAGCGCGATCCAATCGACGCCGGCCTGCAGCGCGGCCTCGAGATCGGCACGGTCCTTCGCCGTCATCGCCGAAACCGGCAGGTCGGTATCGGGCAGGCTGACGCCCTTGCGATCCGACATGCGGCCGCCGACCACGACGCGGGTGACCACGCGTTCGGGCGCGGCGTCCTCGACCACGAGCCGCACCTTGCCGTCGTCGAGCAGCAGCGCGTGCCCGGCGCGCAGTGCGCTCAGCACTTCCGGATGCGGAAGGTGCACGCGGCGGACGTCGCCAGGCGCTGGATCGGCATCGAGCACGAAACTCTCGCCGTTGTTGAGCTGCACCGCGCCTTCGGCGAACGAGCCGATCCGCAGTTTCGGCCCCTGCAGATCGACCAGGATGCCGATCGGCCGGCCGTAATTGCTCTCGATGTTACGGATCGTCGCGACGAACTCGCGCATCTTCTCATGCGGCGTGTGCGACATGTTGATGCGAAAGACGTCAGCCCCGGATTCGAACAGCTTCCGGATCGTTGCGCTGTCGGAGGAGGCGGGGCCGAGTGTGGCGAGGATCTTGATGCGGCGCAGCCGTCTCATTTCTTTTGCGCCCCGGGCGGGGTGAGCGACGGGGTCACGGGGGAGCCGCCGGGAATTCCGCCTGATGGCGTGGCGCCGCCGGGCAATCCCGGTAGCGGCCGCTGCGCGTTCTGTTCGCCAGTTTCAGTCAATTGCACGGTCCAGGCTCTCTGTTCTCCGGTGTCGACCTCGAAGAAACCGGTGCGGTCGAACCCGCGCGCCAGGCAATCTTCGGTGCCGCGAATGGTGAATTCCTTGTCGCGCGAGCACATGTAGGCTTGGCCTGACCATTCGCCGCCGCGATCGTAGTCGATCGCATAGATATAATAATATCGTGCGACGAGCGTGCCTCGCAGCAGCGTTTCGCAGCTCTTGGCCGAGATATTCCACCAGCCCTCGGTGTTCCAGCCCTCTGCGTCCTTGTATCCCAGTGCGATGCCGACGCGGCTCGCTGTGTTGTTGCAGAGGCGGAAGTCCGCACGCGCTGGGCTCGCCGCGAGGACCGACGTGACCACCGTTATGGCGAAGGCGGCCGCGGCCAGTGCCAGGAGCGGGCGGAGACGTGGGGATGTCGGTCGGAGGCGGTGCGTCGTGCTCATATCGTCCAGCAGGGTGTTCCTTGCGATGATACCCCAGGGGCAAATCAGCGGTGATCCGGGTCTGATTTCGCGTAACCGTCCCTCGGCTGTCAACGACCTCGGGCCGATTCCACGCAGCGGGCCTGATCACAGTTCACCGATTTGACCGGCTGCTTGTACTGCGCCGGTATGGCAAAATCCGGGATATTGACTATCTCGGGGTTGTCCGCCCAGGACGCAGGCACAAAGATGCAGGCCACACGGATACGCGCCCAAGGACAAGCGCCCAAGGACAAGCTCCAGGAAAATAAGGCGAACGCCATGCCGATCGACGACGCGACCCGCACCGAACTCGAAGCTGCCGCATTTCGAACCCTGGTGCAGCATCTGCGGACGCGCACCGACGTCCAGAACATCGACTTGATGAATCTCGCCGGCTTCTGCCGCAACTGTCTGTCGAACTGGCTCAAGGACGCGGCCGACGCGCGCGGCGTGCCGCTCAGCAAGGACGAGAGCCGCGAGGCGGTTTACGGCATGCCCTATGAGCAGTGGAAGACCCTGCATCAGAAGGAGGCTGGTCCGGACCAGCTCGCCGCGATGGCGAAGGCGCACAAGCACTGATCTGGCGCCGAGTCTCGAGGGGCGCGAGCAGGCTCGGGTTGCCGTGCGTGCGGTTGCGCAGAGCTCTCTGAACGGCGCGCTGGAACCGATCTCACCGTAACACGCGCCGCGCGAAGGCCGAATCCGCGCGCCGATCAAACGATCGAGGCCAAGATGTCCAGGCTGCCGTGACGACGCGGTGAATTCGTCTGTGGGTCGCTGTGGATGAGAGGCGGCGCGGCTTGACGCGATCTGCCCCCTGACTGAGGGTGCTCCCGAAAGCGGGCCCCGGTCGATGCGGCCTCGTTACATATCCTCATCAGCCTGTGGAGTACCCCGATGGCCACGCAAGCCGCCGTCAAGGAAGAGCCCGCGACCCGTTTCGCCAAGGATCAGCTCAAGTCAATCATCGAACGCATCGAGCGGCTGGAGGAGGAGAAGAAGGCGATCTCCGACGATATCCGCGACGTCTATGCCGAGGCCAAGGGTAACGGTTACGAGGTGAAGGCGCTGCGCGCCATCGTGCGCATGCGCAAGCAGGATGCCGACGAGCGGCGCGAGCACGAGACGATTCTCGAAACCTACATGCAGGCGCTCGGCATGCTCTGATGAGCGTGCTTTGACACGACGTGATGGAGCAAGACGCGCTCGGCACGACAAGCTTTGACGAGACTTGCTGTGCAACACATGCTTTGACGGTGATGCGCGGATACGTCCGCGCCTCACCGTAGGCGCATCAAGCCCGCCACAGGCGCGCAAACCAGATGATGGTGTCGGGAAGACGACGGCGTGGAAGTGGACGCCGTCGCGCTCAGCGCAGCGCTGCGGTCTGCAGGCGGAAGGTCATCATCGGCAGCGTCGCCATCGCCGAGCCGGTGAAGCGATCGCAAACCAGGCCCGGCGTCGCATCGGCCGCGAAGGTGATGGCGATCGCCGTCTGCGGCTTGACGAAATGGGTGCGCATCGCGGTCATGTCCGGTTCACCCAGCACTGTCGAGAGCATGAAGCGGTAGCTGTTCGGCGCGACCACCATCGCCCGCGTCCACGGATCGTCCTCGGGCTTGGCGGTGCTGGCGCGGGTGACCAGCGTCGGCACCGGCTGCCGGCCCTTCGTCACTACTGAGACCGCGGATGCCATCGGGCTCGCGCCGGCGTTGGCGGGACGGACGCTGCGCGGCATCGGCGCGCTGGCGGTGACGACCTTCGGCCGTTCGTCGAGCGGGATCTCCGGTGCGAAGGCCATGGCACGGGCCGTCTCCGGTGGCACGCTGGCGCTTGCGCGCGGGTCACGCACGGCGGCGCGGGCGGTCAGCGCCGCGACCTGCTGCGCCGACGCCTGCTTCGGCGCCGGGATGTCGTCCCAGAAGCCGCGCGAATTGATGATGTCGGCGACGCTCTGCGGCTTGGCGTCGGCCGGTCGCTTGACGGTCGGTGCTGCGGCGGATGCGACCTGATACGCGGCGGCCGGGCGCACGCGCGGCAGCGGCACCGGCTCGGCGCTCTTCGCCGGCGGCTCGGCCTGCGCGACCTTGATCTCCTTCGCCGCAGGCGCTGCGCTCGCGGCCGGAGCCTCGTCATCCTCCTCGTTGGATTTCGAGGACAACAGCGAGGCCAGGAAGCCCTTCACGCCGCGGCCCGACTGCGCATCCGGGTCGTTGGAGCGACGCGCGACATCGGCCATCGCCAGGTCGTAGCCTTTCAGCGGCCGTCCATCGGAGGGGATGTGCACGGTGCGGCCGTCCGGGAACACGCGCGCGAGCTGGTCGTGGGTCATGCGCGGCCAGTGGCGGATGCTGCCGGTGTCGAGGTGGACGAATGGCGAGCCGGAGGTCGGATAGAAGCCGACGCCGCCGCGTTGCAGCCGCAGGCCCGCGGCGCGGATATCGGCGAGCGCGACGCCCGGAATAAAGAAGTCCATCGCGTGCCCGCGCATGTGCTGGCTGAAGCGCGCGACGCCGGAGGAGCGGCGGCGCAGCATCGCGTTGGTCTTGGGCGAGCGGTAGGCGGAGATGATGTTGATCGGCTGCTTGCCGCCGACGTCGCGATAGACCTCCCAGACGATGTCGAACAGCTTCGGATCCATCGTCGTGGAATCCTGGCTGCGCCAGTCGCGGAGGAAGTGATTGAGCTTCTTCAGCGCGGCTTCGTCGTAGCGGCCGTTGCGCTTGAAGGTGACGGTGAGGTCTTCGCCGGAATGGGTGTGATGAAAGGAGAGGGTTCGGGTCTCGTTCAGCGCCGTGGCGTCTTTGACCGAGCCTCCGGCCGCGACGAGGAGCAGCGATGTCAGACTGATCTTCAGTCCGAGCCGCGAGAACGTCCCCACACCAATTCGTCGCGTGTCGCGAACCGTCACATACATTCCCGTCAAAGAACAGTCGAGGAATCCCGCCCGTCGCCCGTCACGGCGGATGAGATGAACGCAGTCTTAAATCAGGAGGGTTAATCGAGATTTACGTTCCCCAACGCAACCCGCCCAAGTGACCTCCCACGCAGTAGGTTTCGAGTATGGCAAAAAAGAGCCGCCGCGTAACCTTGTGATCGCAGCCCGTGGACGATCGTTAACAAAAAAACAACCCCGCAGCAGCGGGGTTGTTTAAATGGCCTGGATAATCAGTCGGTTAGCTGGCTGAGAGGCTTAGCGGGCGGCCTGCCGCTGCTGAACCCGGCGCTGCGGCCGGGGCGGGTGTGCCGGCTGGCTGGCCGGCATGCCGAACAGCATCTCGAAGAAGTTGCGGCCGTCGCCGCCGGACGGGGCGGACGAGGCGCCGGCCACGCCGCGCGGCAGGTTCGCCGCCGGCCGGCTGTAGTTCGGCTGGGCGTGGTTGACCGCGACTTCCATGCTCTGCCGGTCGTTGCCGCGCAGCACCTGGAGCAGGCGCGCGTCGCGGCCGTAGATGTCGCGGCGGGTCTGCAGGTGGCCGGCGTCATCGACGTAGGCGGTGTGATAGACGAGGTGCACCGGCAGCGGCGTCGGGAAGCGCAGGTCGACCTCGCTTGAGCCGTACATGCCGCGGATGCGCGCGGCGGTGTAGTTCTGGCCCGGCATGGTGATGTTGAGCAGCGTCTCGGCGTAGACGTCCGGATACTGCACGCGCATGCAGCCGTGGCTGTAGGCGCGGGTCTCGTGGGCGAACAGGTGCTTGTCCGGCGTGTCGTGCTGGTAGACCAGGAACTTGTTCGGGAAATTGAAGCGGATGCGGCCGAGCGCGTTACCGGCTCCCGGCGGCTGCGAGATGTGGACGCTGCCGTCGCGCCGCTGCACCACCTTCATGCCCATCCGCTCCATCACGGTCGGGTCCTGTTGCAGCGCCGGCAGGTATTCGTTGTAGACGATCGACGGCGGCACGTTCCACGTCGGGTTGACGGTGATGTACTTCATCGTCTCCGTCAGTTCCGGCGTCGCGTGCTTGCCGGGCTTGCCGACGACGACGCGCGTGGTCCACGCCTGGGCGCCGTTGTGCATCACCCGCAGCGTGTATTCGGGGATGTTCAGCATCACGTAGGCGTTGCCGAGCTTCGGTTCGCCGAGCTGGCGTGGCAGCCAGCGCCAGCGCTCCATGTTGGCGATGATCAGGTCGATGGTCCGGCCGCGCTTCGGCGCGTTCATCGCGCGGACGGTCTGGGCATCCAGCACGCCGGTCGCCTTCAACTCGGAATCGGCCTGGAATTTGCGGACCGCGGCGGCGACCGTTTCGTCGTACTTCGTATCGTCGGGATTTTCGGTGATGCCGAGGCGCGCGCGCAAAGCCGGCACCCGTGGGTCCTCCATCGGCTCGACCGTCTTCTTGGCATTCTTCTTCGGCTTGACGAAGCGCAGCACGGCGCCTTCTTCCATCTTCGCCGGGGCGGTCTCGGTGGTGCCGCGCAGTTCGGCGAGCTTCGCCTTCAGCGCCTTGTAGCCCTTGTGCGGCGGGTTGTAGGAATCGAGCGTGGCGGCGACATCCGGCGCCGTCGCGAGGTTGGCCAGCACCTCCGCCGGGTCCGGATTGTGGTCGGGATAGGCGATATCGGCGCTGACACGGGAGGGGTGCAGTCGCCCGCCCTGGGCGTGGCGTGCATAGTCGAGCACGGCCTCGGTCAGCTTCAGGTCGGCTTCCGCCAGCGCGTCGGGCGAGGTGGCGGCTGCGAAGTCGGGGGTCGGGTAGTCGTCGGGGGAGAGACCGTCGGTCTCGGCCGCCTTCAGCCGCGCGATCGCGGCCTTGGCCTTGTCGGTGGCGACACCGCTCGCGCTCCACAGCGGCGCGTAGTTGCGTTCCTTGTAGAAGGCTTCGGCGGCGGCGCGCTCGGCCTTGCGGTCGAAGAAGCGCTGCGCCTTGGTCGCGATCAGCTCCTGCAGCTTGTCTGCCACCGGGTGATCCGCCGCAGCGACGGGGGCCACAGCCTTCGGTGCGCTCTGATCCTGGGCCTGATCCACGGCAGGCTGGGCCGGGGCTGCGGCCGCCGGAGCCGTCGCCGTTGCGGCTGGCGAGGTTTCGGCCGGAGCGGTCGTCGCCGGCGGCTGCATCGCGGCCGGAGCGGCGCTGGCACTGGCACTGTCGCTCTTGGTTTCGTTCGCCTGCGTAGCAGGGGCCGTCGCGGTGGTGACGATCTCGGCGGGCTTGGTGTCCGTGGGCTTGGCGTCGGCGGGTTTCGTTTCAGCGGCGGTCGTGGCGGAGGGCTTCGACGCATCGCCGTTGGCAAGGCCCATCGCCTGGGCCTTGAAATCGGTTGGTGACGGCGGCGGCGCATTGGCCGGCTCGGGCATCGGCACAGCGGCGTCGATCGCCAGTTCCGAGGCCGACGCTGCCGGGTTCGACGGGGTGGAGGCCGATTGCGCCGAGGCGTTGCTGGCGGCAACGCCGACGAAGGCGGCGACGGCCGCGGCGATGATGCGATCATATCCGCCACGGTCAGTTCGATGGTCTCGCATTCTCACACCCCTTGAAGCGAAGCGTCCCAATCGGGATGCCCCCTGCCTTGGAATTCCCGCGGGCCGGAAGCCTGCGGCGGACGCTGCGCGACGGCAACGATGATTGAAGCCTGCCGGTTCCGTCCGTCGCCTGGCCCGCACGGTCTGCGCACGCAGGCGACTCTCGCTTTCCACGATAACACAGCACGGTGCAGCGGCCAGTCTCCGCGCCCGTCATTCACGGGAAACTGACTGTAGGTTGCCCCGTTTTGCAATGACTTGCGCCAAGTCCGCCGGCGCTTTTCCAAACGCTGTCACCGCACTGCAACGGA
This sequence comes from Afipia sp. P52-10, assembly GCF_000516555.1. NCBI lineage: Bacteria > Pseudomonadati > Pseudomonadota > Alphaproteobacteria > Hyphomicrobiales > Nitrobacteraceae > Afipia > Afipia sp. P52-10. Next base: position 2,532,661 of record NZ_AZSJ01000003.1, read on the forward strand.
TTGTGGCGAGATCGTGCGCCGCGCGCAGGCGGCTGCACGGCTGATCTGTCGCGAGGCGGTGCAAGGCAACCGAAAAGCTGCGATGCGCTCAGTCGCCCGTCGCCGGTTCCGTCGGTCTGTCGTCCATCGCTTCGAGCTTGCGGTAAAGCGTGGAGCGGCCGATCTTCAGCCGGCGTGCGACCTCCGACATCTGGCCCCGGTAGTGGGCGATCGCAAAGCGGATCACCTCGGTCTCGATCTCCTCGAGCGGCCTGGTCTCGCCGTCGGCGGTGAGCAGGTTCAGCATTGCGCCGGGAGCGGCGGGGGCGATCGGGATGTCCTGCTCGATCATCGCCGGCTGCATCGGCCGGAGCTCGGCCGGCATGTCGAGCGCGAGCGCCGGCGACGGCATCAGCGCCGCTTCGGCGGCGTTCGCCAGCAGCGGGAAGTCGGCCGTGCCGAGCGCGCCGGTGTCGCTGATGACCACGGCGCGGTACACGGCATTCTCCAGCTGGCGCACGTTGCCGGGCCAGGAGAAGGCGGTCAGCGCCGCCATCGCCTCGGCGCTGACGGAGGCGCCGGAGCGATTTTCCTCGGCGCAGAAGCGGGCCAGGAAATGACGCAGCAGGTGCGGCACGTCCTCGCGGCGGTTGCGCAAGGGCGGCACGGTCAGCGGCAGCACATGCAGGCGGTAGAACAGATCCTCGCGGAAGTGGCCCTGCTTCACCCGTTCCAAGAGGTTGCGGTTGGTGGCCGAAATGATGCGGACGTCGACCCTGACCGGCTTGCGGCCGCCGACGGCTTCGACCTCGCCTTCCTGCAGCGCCCGCAGGAGCTTCACCTGTGCGGCCTGCGGCAGTTCCGACACCTCGTCGAGGAACAGCGTGCCGCCGGACGCTTCCACGAACTTGCCGGTGTGACGTTCGGTGGCGCCGGTGAAGGCGCCCTTCTCGTGACCGAACAGGATCGATTCCACCAGGTTGTCCGGAATCGCACCGCAGTTGACGGCGACAAACGGCTTGGTCGCACGCTCGCTCGAGCCATGGATGGCGCGGGCGACCAGTTCCTTGCCGACGCCGGATTCGCCTTCGATCAACACCGGGATCGACGCGTTCGCCGCCTTCTCCGCCATCCGCAGCGTCGCGTCCATCGCCGGACTGCGGGTGATGATGTCGGCGAAGGTCAGCCGGCCCTCGCGGGCGTGGCGGATGCGCTGCAATTCGCCCTTCAGCGCGCTGGCGGTCAGCGCGTTGCGCAGCGACACCTGCAGCCGCTCGAGGCCGACCGGCTTGACCACGAAGTCGTGCGCGCCCGCACGCATCGCCGAGACGACGTTGTCGATGCCGCCATGGGCGGTCTGGACAATCACCGGCACGACGATGCCGGCCTCGCGCAGCTTCGCCAGCACGCCCATGCCGTCGAGGCCGGGCATGACGAGGTCCAGCACCACCGCATCGATGCGCGGTTCGGCATCCGAAGTCAGGTGGGCGACTGCCGCATCGCCGGTCTCGACCGCCAGCGCCTGATAGCCGGAGCGCTGCACCATGTTCTCGATCAGCCGCCGCTGCACCGGATCGTCGTCGGCAATCAAAATCGTGGCGGCCATTTGCGGCAGTCCCTTTCGCGCTCAGATGTCCCGAATCGAGGCACTGTGCCGGGTGCGGATTAACGAGGCATTAATCCGGCTGCGCCGTTCAGCGCTTTGCCGGCGAATGTGCGTGCGGGTGTGTGTGGGCAGCGTGCGCCTTGCCGCCGCGCTCGCGCGCCGGGATCATCACCACGCGGCCATAACGCACGCCGCGCTCGGCGATTACATGATCGGCGAAGTGCTGAATCTCGCCCCGGCTGCCCTTCAGCGCGGTGATCTCGAGACACGATGCGTCGTCGAGATGCACGTGCATGGTGGCGACGGCGATGTCGTTGTGTTCGTGCGCGGTCTCCACCAGCCGGTGCGAGAGGTTGCGGGCCGCATGATCGTAGACATAGACCAGCGCGCCGGCCCAGGGCTCGGCCTGGTCGCCATCGGCCTGCATCTGCGCAAGCCCGTTGCGCGCGAGATCGCGGATCACCTCGGACCGATTCTGATAGCCGCGCTCTGTCGCGATCGCATCGATCGCGGTCAGCAAATCGTCGTCGAGGGTGATGGTGATCCGCTGCATGATGCCTCCGACAACTCCGGTTGAACGTCCACAGGTCGCGATTCCAGTATGCTGTTTTATTGACATCATCATACTGGTGGATGATGGTGCCAACGGACAGTGCCGCCGGGCTCGGTCCGGGGGCTTGAAATGTTCTATCGTGAAGCGAACCGCAGCGCGCGGGCAATTTTTCCGTGCGCCGCGCATGTCTGTGCCATTCTTGCGAGCGGCATTGTGGCGACGGCGCTTGTTGCAACAGGACTCCTGGCGCCGCGCGCGGCCATCGCACAAAGCAACAGCACGTTGCCGCCGATCGTCGTCAGCACGGAGCAGCAGCGGGCGCCGGATGCGCCGGTGCCGGCCGCGTTCGGGCCGCCGCGCGAGGCCCCGAAGACGGCGAGCGAAATGGATGTCACGGGCGGCGAGGTCAACGCGGTCGCGGTGACGCGGCCCGGCGAGGCGCTCGAAGCCGTGCCGGGGCTGATCGTCACCCAGCACTCCGGCGAGGGCAAGGCCAACCAGTATTTCCTGCGCGGCTTCAATCTCGACCACGGCACCGATTTCGCGATCACCGTCGATGGTATGCCCGCCAACATGCGCACGCACGGGCACGGCCAGGGCTATGCCGACATCAACTTCCTGATTCCCGAATTGATCGGGGCGATGCGTGTGCGCAAGGGGCCGTACTTCGCCGACGAGGGCGATTTCTCCTCCGCGGGTGCTGCGCATATCGACTACATCAACCGCGTCGACAAGACGTTCGCCGAATTGACCGTCGGCAGCTTCGGCTACCGCCGCGGGCTTGCGGTCGGCTCGCTGCCGGCCTGGAGCGGCAACATCCTCGCGGCGCTCGAGGTGACCGGCTACAACGGGCCGTGGGACGTGCCCGACGACGTGCGCAAGATCAATGGCGTTCTGCGCTACAGCGAAGGCAGTCGCGACGACGGCCTCTCCGTCACCGGGATGGTCTATCGCAACAAGTGGACCTCGACCGATCAGGTCGCGCAGCGCGCGATCGACGAGGGGATCATCGGCCGCTTCGGCTCGCTCGATCCGACCGACGGCGGCAGCGCCGAGCGCTACTCGCTGTCGGCGCGTTGGGCGAAGACGCACGAGGCCGGCATCACGCGGGTCGAAGCCTACGGCATTCGTTCGCGGCTGCGGCTGTTCAACAACTTCACCTATTTCCTCGACGATCCGGTCAACGGCGACCAGTTCAGCCAGAGCGACCGCCGCACGCTCGCCGGGCTCAACGCCAGTCATACCTTCGATCATCGCCTCGGCGATTTGCCGTCGGAGACGGTGATCGGCCTGCAATCGCGCTACGACGACATCCATGTCGGCCTGACCAAGACCGCGGCGCGGCAGTATCTCTCGACCGTGCGCGACGATCATGTGCGCGAGGGCAGCGTCGCGCTGTATGCGCAGAACACGCTGCGCTGGACCAGTTGGCTGCGCACCGTAACCGGCGTCCGGCACGACTGGTTCGCCGCCGACGTGGCCAGCGATACGCCGGCGAATTCCGGCAAGGTGCAGTCGGGCATGACCAGCCCGAAGTTCGGCCTGGTGATCGGTCCGTTCAAGGCGACGGAGTTGTTCTTCAATGCCGGCACTGGCCTGCACAGCAACGATGCGCGCGGTTCGACCATCACCGTCGATCCGGTGACGAAAATCGATCCGCTGCCGCGCTCGCCGCTGCTGGTGCGCTCGAAGGGCGCGGAGATCGGCGCCCGCACGACGATCGTGCCGGGTCTGGAAAGCGCGGTGGCGTTCTTCGTGCTCGATTTCGATTCCGAACTGCTGTTCGTCGGCGATGCCGGTACCACCGAGGCCAGCCGTCCGAGCCGCCGCGTCGGCGTCGAGTGGACCAACCGCTACGGGGTCAATTCCTGGCTCGCATTTGACGCCGATGTGACATTCACCCGTGCCCGCTTCACCGATGCCGATCCGGCGGGCAATTTCATTCCCGGCGCGCCGAATGCGGTGGCCTCGCTGGCGGTGGTGTTCGGCGAGCCGCTCGGCTGGTTCGGCTCGATCAAGCTGCGCTATTTTGGTCCACGGCCGCTGGTCGAGGACGGCAGCGTGCGTTCGAAGGCGTCGGCGCTGGTCAACGCCCGGCTCGGCTACCGGTTCGAAGGCGGCGCCCAGCTTCAACTCGACGTGCTCAACCTGTTCAACGCCAAGACCAACCAGATCGAATACTTCTACGAATCGCGACTGTTTGCGGAAGCAACCGCGGTTGCGGATCGTCACGTCCACCCGGTCGAGCCGCTGGCGGTGCGGGCCTCGCTGCGGTTGCCATTCAATTAGGGCGTCTCGCAATGAGGGCATCTTGCAACAAGCCGCGTCTTGCAACGAGCGGGTCTTGTTCGCGGCGTTGTCGTCCCGCGAACGGCGTCACGTCGCTTGAAAATGCCTTGGCGCTGCGCGGCAGGAACCTGCGCGGCATTGCGCGTCGTTGCAGGCAACGTCATTCGGGCTTATCTATCGGCGGTGCCCGCAAGACAACATTGAGACGTTCATGGCCCCGCGTTCCTCCGCTCTGCGCAAACCGCCTGTGAAATTCCAAGCGAAATCCCAAGCGAAATCCCAAGTGAAATCCCGCGCGAAGGCCAAAGCTGCAACCAAGCCTAAGGCCGCGAAGCCCAAGGTCGCGCTTGCAAAGACCGCGACGCTCAAGACCGCGGCGCTGAAGATCGGCAAGCTGCCGGAGTGGAATCTGGCTGATCTCTATCCGGCGATCGATGCGGTGGAGGTGACGCGCGATCTCGACCGGCTCGACGCGGAGTGCGTCGCCTTCGAGGCTGCCTACAAGGGTAAGCTCGCCGAGGAGACCGCGAAGGAGGGCGGCGGCGCATGGCTTGCGGCGGCGGTCCAGCGCTATGAGGCGATCGACGACCTGATGGGGCGGCTCGGCTCCTATGCGGGGCTGATCCATGCGGGGGACACCGTCGATCCGGCGATCTCGAAATTCTACGGCGACGTCTCGGAGCGGCTGACGGCCGCGTCCGTGCATCTCCTGTTCTTCACGCTGGAGTTGAACCGGCTCGACGACGCGCTCTTGCAGCAGGCGATGCAGACGCCTGCGCTGGGTCACTATCGGCCATGGCTGGAGGACATCCGCAAGGACAAGCCGCATGAGCTCGAGGATCGCATCGAGCAACTGTTCCAGGAGAAGTCGCTGACCGGCCGCGGCGCCTGGAACCGGCTGTTCGATCAGACCATCGCGTCGCTGCGCTTCAAGGTCGGGCCGAAGGAACTGGCGATCGAGCCGACGCTGAACCTCTTGGCCGATCGCTCCGAGGCCAAGCGCAAGCAGGCGGCGGAGGCGCTGGCGAAGACTTTCAAGGCGAACGAGCGCACCTTCGCGCTGATCACCAACACGCTCGCCAAGGACAAGGAGATTTCCGACCGCTGGCGCAGCTTCCAGGACGTCGCGGATTCGCGCCATCTCAGCAATCGCGTCGAGCGCGAGGTGGTGGACGCGCTGGTGGCCTCGGTGCGCGCGGCCTACCCACGGCTGTCGCATCGCTACTACGCGCTGAAGGCGCGCTGGTTCAAGCGCAAGAAGCTCGCGTACTGGGACCGCAACGCGCCGCTGCCGTTCGCGACCACCGGCACCATCGCCTGGCAGGAGGCGGAGAGGCTGGTGCTGACGGCGTATGGCGCGTTCTCGCCGGAGATGGCTGCGATCGCCAAGCGCTTCTTCACCGACCGCTGGATCGATGCGCCGGTGCGTCCGGGCAAGGCGCCGGGCGCGTTCTCGCATCCGACCACGCCGTCGGCGCATCCTTACGTGCTGCTCAACTACCAGGGCAAGCCGCGCGACGTGATGACGCTCGCGCATGAGCTTGGCCATGGCGTGCATCAGGTGCTGGCGGCGCCGAACGGCGCGCTGATGGCGCCGACGCCGCTGACACTGGCGGAGACCGCCAGCGTGTTCGGCGAGATGCTGACGTTCCGGCGGCTGTTGTCCACCACCAAGGACAAGAAGCAGCGCCAGGCACTGCTGGCCGGCAAGGTCGAGGACATGATCAATACGGTGGTGCGGCAGATCGCGTTCTACACCTTCGAGCGCGCCGTCCACACCGAGCGGCGCAACGGCGAACTGACCGCCGAGCGGCTCGGCGAGATCTGGATGGGCGTGCAGAGCGAGAGCCTGGGGCCGGCGATCGAGCTGAAGGCCGGCTACGAGACCTTCTGGATGTACATCCCGCACTTCATCCACTCGCCGTTCTACGTGTACGCCTATGCGTTCGGCGACTGCCTCGTGAACTCGCTCTATGCGGTTTACGAAAAGGCGGCGGAGGGATTCGCCGAGCGCTACCTCGCCATGCTCTCGGCCGGCGGCACCAAGCACCATTCGGAACTGCTGGCGCCGTTCGGGCTCGACGCGCGCGATCCGTCGTTCTGGGACGGCGGCCTGTCGGTCATCGAGGGCCTGATCACCGAATTGGAGGTAATTGGGTAGGGGCTGGACGTAAGGCGAAAAGGCCGGATCGGGCCTGAACTCCCGTTATACAATCTGTAAAACGGCGTTATACAGATTGTATAACGGCGGTGTTGATGAGGCTAGGCCGCGCGGCCAATCGCAGCCAATCGTGGCCAATCAAAAGGACCCGCGATCATGACCATCGAGATCAAGAAGATCGGAAATTCCGTCGGCATTATCCTGACGAAGGACTTGCTGGCGCGATTCAATCTCAAGGAAGGCGATAAGCTCTTTCCGGTAGAGCAGCCGAATGGCGGGCTGCTGCTGACGCTCCACGATCCAGATTTCGAAAAGGCAATGGAAGTCGCACGGCGGGGCATGAAACGTTATCACAACGCCCTGGCCGAACTCGCCAAATAGCCCGCTCGCTAGCTCTGCTACGAAGTCCGGCGGTTCGCATGGACGAGCCCTTCTGGCTGACCCGCGAGATCATTGTCGCCATTCATGACGAGCAGCTTGCCATCCACGGCGGAGCGAGCGGCCTGCGTGACGAAGGCATGCTCGCTTCGGCAATCGAGCGTCCGCGTAACAGATGGCTCTATGAGCAACCGAAACTGGCCGATCTCGCTGCGGCCTACGCATTCGGTTTGGCGCGTAACCCTCCATTTATAAACGGCAACAAGCGAACCTCGCTGCTCGCCCTCTGTACATTCCTCGGAGTTAACGGCGTCGACTTCATCGTTCCGGAAGCTGAAGCCGCCGCCATCATCCTCGCTCTGGCGGCCGGCGAAGTCAGCGGGGAGAATCTCGCGCGCTGGATCGGTGACAACTGGCCCAAATCCTGAACCAAACTCGAACAGGCCAGGACTGTGCCTGCATTTTAATGCGATGATGCCTGCGCTTTAGTCATGCGTCCGATTTGCCCACCCGTTGCTCTCGCGGTGCGATTGCGCTAATGGCGGCGGTAATCGATCGTTAGCTGGAGGGACTGATGGCGGACCATAGCGAAGTGGCGTACACGACGGCGGACGGCAATGACTACGTTGCCCACGAGCAGACCTATCTCGGGTTTCTCGCGCTGGTGAAATGGGGCACCATCGCCGTCATCGCCATCGTTGCCTTGATGGGCATCTTCCTCACCTGATTTTCTTTTCCCAAACGTTTTGACGACAAGCCGGGCCCGCGCAACGACGCGCGGCCCCAAGAACGATATCGGAATCATCGATCCCGATTGCGATTGGTCATGCACGACTGACAAAGTTTCGTGCTCTAATCCGGTCGGGCTTTAGGTCGGATGTGGCTGGGATCGGTCGATCCCGCCACGGGAGGCGTCATGAAAATTGCAATCCCTAAGGAAATTGCGGCGGGCGAACCGCGCGTTGCGGCCGTTCCGGATACGGTGAAGAAATTCAAGGCGCTCGGCGCCGAGGTGCTGGTCGAGGCCGGCGCGGGCGTCTCGTCCGGCATCCTGGATTCCGACTATGAGGCCGCGGGCGCTGCGATCAGCGCCGATCCGGTGAAGGACGCCGACATCGTGCTGAAGGTGCGCCGTCCCGAGGCGTCCGAACTCGGCAAGTACAAGCGCGGCGCGCTGGCGATCGCGATCATGGACCCTTACGGCAACGACGCGGCGCTGAAGGCGATGGCCGATGCCGGCGTTGCGGCGTTCGCGATGGAATTGATGCCGCGCATCACCCGCGCCCAGGTGATGGACGTGCTGTCCTCCCAGGCCAACCTCGCCGGCTATCGCGCGGTGATCGAGGCGGCCGAGGCGTTCGGCCGCGCCTTCCCGATGATGATGACGGCGGCCGGCACGGTGCCGGCGGCGAAGGTGTTCGTGATGGGCGTTGGCGTTGCCGGCCTGCAGGCCATCGCTACCGCGCGCCGGCTCGGCGCCATCGTCACGGCGACCGACGTGCGCCCGGCGGTGAAGGAGCAGGTGGAAAGCCTCGGGGCGAAGTTCATCGCCGTGGAGGACGAGGAGTTCAAGCAGGCGGAGACGGCGGGCGGCTACGCCAAGGAGATGTCCAAGGACTACCAAGCGAAGCAGGCCGCGCTGACCGCCGAGCACATCAAGAAGCAGGACATCGTCATCACCACCGCGCTGATTCCGGGCCGTCCGGCGCCGCGGCTGGTGTCGGCCGAGATGGTCAAGTCGATGAAGCCCGGCTCGGTGCTGGTTGATCTCGCAGTCGAGCGCGGCGGCAACGTCGAGGGCGTCAAGGCGGGCGAAGTCGCCGATGTCGGCGGCATCAAGATCGTCGGCTTCACCAACGTCGCTGGCCGGGTCGCAGCCTCCGCCTCCGGCCTCTACGCCAAGAACCTGCTCGCCTTCGTCGAAACGCTGATCGACAAGGAGACCAAAGCGGTGGCGGTGAAATGGGACGACGAACTCGTCAAGGCCACCGCGCTGACGCGCGACGGCGCCGTCATCCACCCGAACTTCCAGCCGAAGGGCGCATAAGGAGCATCGCCATGGATCATCTCGCTCAAGCTGTCGATCCGTTCGTGTTCCGCCTGTCGATCTTCGTGCTGGCGGTGTTCGTCGGATATTTCGTGGTGTGGTCGGTGACGCCTGCGCTGCATACGCCGCTGATGTCGGTGACCAACGCGATCTCCTCGGTGATCGTGGTCGGCGCGCTGCTCGCGGTCGGCGTGGCGCTCGCCGGCAACGACGACGGTCCGCTGTGGTCGCGGATCTTCGGTTTCGTGGCGCTGATCTTCGCCTCGATCAATATCTTCGGCGGCTTTCTGGTCACCCAGCGCATGCTGGCGATGTACAAGAAGAAGACGAAGTAAGAAGGGGCGGGGGCCATGAACGCAAATCTCCAGGCGCTGCTCTATCTGATCGCCGGATCGCTTTTCATTCTGTCGCTGCGCGGGCTGTCGAGCCCGGCGTCGTCGCGTCAGGGCAACATGCTCGGCATGATCGGCATGGCGATCGCGATCGCCACCACGCTCGCCGCGCATCCGCCGTCCGGCGGCATCGGCTGGCTGCTGGTGCTCGGCGGCATCGCCATTGGCGGCGGCATCGGGGCGGTGATCGCCCGCCGCGTGCCGATGACCTCGATGCCGGAACTGGTCGCCGCCTTCCACTCGCTGGTCGGCATGGCGGCGGTGCTGGTGGCGGCGGCGGCGTTCTACGCGCCGGGCGCCTTCGACATCGGTGTCCGCGGCGCCATCCACAAGTCGAGCCTGGTCGAAATGTCGCTCGGCGTCGCCATCGGCGCGCTGACCTTCACCGGCTCGGTGATCGCGTTCCTGAAGCTGTCCGGGCGCATGAGCGGCGCGCCGATCATTCTGCCGGCGCGGCATCTGATCAATATCGTGCTCGGCCTCGCGCTGGTGTTCTTCATCTACGGCCTGGTGGTCTCGCAGAGCGCGATCGACTTCTGGCTCATCACCATCATCGCGCTGGTGCTCGGCGCGCTGCTGATCATCCCGATCGGTGGCGCCGACATGCCGGTGGTGATCTCGATGCTGAACTCGTATTCGGGCTGGGCCGCGGCCGGCATCGGCTTCACCCTCGGCAACTCGGCGCTGATCATCACTGGCGCGCTGGTCGGCTCCTCGGGCGCGATTCTGTCCTACATCATGTGCCACGCGATGAACCGTTCGTTCATCTCGGTGATCCTCGGCGGCTTCGGCGGCGAGACGGCGGCTGCGGGCGGTGCTGGCGGCGGCGAGGCGAAACCGGTGAAGCTCGGCTCCGCCGACGACGCGGCCTTCATCATGAAGAACGCGCAGAAGGTGATCATCGTCCCCGGCTACGGCATGGCGGTGGCGCAGGCCCAGCACGCGCTGCGCGAGATGGCCGACCTTTTGAAGAAGGAAGGCGTCGAGGTGAAGTACGCGATCCATCCGGTCGCGGGCCGCATGCCCGGCCACATGAACGTGCTGCTCGCCGAGGCCAACGTGCCCTACGACGAGGTGTTCGAACTCGAAGACATCAACTCCGAGTTCGCGCAGGCCGACATCGCTTTCGTCATCGGCGCCAACGACGTGACCAACCCGGCGGCGGAAGAGGACAAGACCTCGCCGATCTACGGCATGCCGGTGCTGCAGGTCTGGAAGGCGGGCACGGTGATGTTCATCAAGCGCTCGCTCGCGTCCGGTTATGCAGGCATCGACAACCCGCTGTTCTATCGCGACAACACGATGATGCTGCTGGGCGATGCCAAGAAGGTCACCGAGAGCATCGTCAAGGCGATGTAACCCGCGGCGGGGCTTGGCCCCGCCGGCGGCCGTTGCTCGGGTACGCTTGCCCGCGTGATCAGTCGATCAGGACGCCGAACGCCGCTGCCGTCGCTCCGACGCCGGCGGCGAGCGGTCCGTAACGCAGCGCCTTGGCGCGGATGTCCTTCGGCAGCGCCAGCACCGCCTGCTTGAGCCGCGCTCGCGCATGCTGCCGGGCGATCTTGTACAGCGTGCCCATCGCCGTCAGCCCGACGCAGTAGTCCTGCACCGGCTCCTCGCTGTGGCCCCGGGTCCAGCGCAGCTTGTAGGCATCGCGCGGCGGCAGCAGGTCGTAGCGCGAGAAGCCCAGCTCGAAGCACCATGCAAGCGTCAGCATCATCTGCTCCTGGCCGGGGCTGAAGGCGGCGAGTGCGGGATCGAACGCGCCCATGAAGGCTGCGTAGTGATGCTGGTTGGCGAAGCCGAGCTCGATCGCCACCGGCGCCGCGCCGGCCGAAAGCACGCTGACATGCACGCCGGGCCCGTTCGCCGCCGCCATCAGCGTGGCTTCGTGGTCCTCGGCGCCGATCACGCGGCTGGATAGCCCCTGGTCGCGCAGCCACTGCCGTTTCCACTGCAAGGCCGTCGCCAGTGCCGCCTGTCCCGCCGCCCCGGACAGCACCGTGAAGCGAAGCGGCCCATGCGCCTTCTCGAGCTTGCGCCGCCGCTGCCGGCGCATCCGTTGCGTATGTTTGCTGAACTGCGCCTCGTAGGCGTCGAAGCTGTCGAACGCCAGCAGATCGACGAACGGCGCGCCGTCGTGGCCGATGCCCGCGTTCGGCATGGCGGTGAGGGCCGGAGCCAGACCGGAGTCCGCGCGCACCGCCCGGCACAGGATCGCATCGACGCGGTGTTGGGTCTGGAGCCGATGGCACAGGGTCTGGAACGTCTCGTCATCGAGCGGTTCGCCGATCACGTCGCTGTACTGGGTGAAGGGGCTGGCGAGGTCGGTGGCGACAAGCACGCCATAGCGGCGCTCGAGCCGCAGCGGCCACAGCGTCCGGGCCGTGCCTGCGCGCGTGACGGTGGCGACCAGCGCCTGCGGCGCGGTCGCGAGCGCCGCCAGCAGCAGATCCGTCTGGTGAAACACCGTTCCCGGACGCGGATGGCCACGGCCGATGTCGTCGGCCTGGCGCAGCAGTGCCGCCGCCTCGGCGCCTGCCGCTAGCGACAACACGGCGGCGCCGTGCGGACGGTGCGAGGCTGGGAGGGGGCGGGGGAGCGGCATGCGGGCCTTCAGCAGAACGGGGCGCGCGTTCGCGCCGGTCCTCGACCAAACCAGCGCATGATTAGCGGCAGGTTACGAACCGGTGCGATGCAATGGCGCAGCATCGGCGGGACTATCCGCAAGGCCCAATCGGTGCTTTGCCACCGATCCGTCGCAGTTGATCCCTCAATCGGCCCAAAATGTCGCGCACTGAGTTCCCCCGGAGGGGCAGGGGAGTCGTCGATGTTCGGAATGGTGAAATACCTGTCGCAATTTGTGCTGCAGATGTTGCCGTCGATCACGGCGACCGTGGTCGGCGCATACATTGTCGCGACCTACATCAACCCGAGGACCCCGCCGGAGTCCGCCCGCACGGCCGCCCAGACGCAACAGGCCAGCAAGCCCGCCGCGGCGAAGGCGGCGTCCGGCGACGCAGGTCCTGCAGCCAGTGCCGAGCAGGCGGCGATCCAGCCCGCCGCGAAGCCGGCCGACGACAAGCCGGTGGAGGCGGCCGAAAGGACCGAGAAGCCGAAGCCGGTGAAAGGCGCGACCGCCCCGGCCGCGGCGTCTGCAGATGTGCGCATGATCTCGCTCGCGAAGCCCGCGGCCGCAGCCGGCGAAGCGCAGAACCAGGTTTCGAGCCCGGCCTCGCCGCAAGCGCAGCCGGCCGCCACCGAGGCGCGCAGCGCCAACGATCTGGTACGCGCGGCGATCCAGCGCCTGCGCAGCACTCCGGAAACGAAGCCGGAAACCAAGGAAGCCAGCCGCAGCGAGGAAAGCGTCCGGACCGCGCCGTTGCCGCGCGCGCCGCAGCAGGTCCGACTGGCGCCTGAGCCGCAGCCGCAAACCACTGCCCCGGCGCTGATCCCGGCGTCCGCGCCGCCGCTGCCGCCGGCGATCGACATCGCCGCGCCGCGCTATCCGCAGACCGACGAGATCACGGCCTCGGCCGCTGATCCTGAGCGCGCGCGCGATCCGGGACGGCTGACGCCGCCGGTCGATGTGCCGATGCGGGCTGCCCGGGCGCCGCTCGATCTGCGGGCGACCAACACCGCCAGCAACAGCGCAACCAACGACGACTTCTTCTCCGCCACCCTGACCGCGACCAAGTCGCTGCTGCGGGCGATCACGCCGAACTGACAGGAGCCGCAGCCGGACCTGATCGATGTCGGGACTGGCGCGATGCGACGAGCGCGGCCGCCGCTCAGGTCGACGGGTGAGGCGTCAAGACGAGGCAAACAAAAACGCGAGCCGGCCGGCTCGCGTTTTTCGTATCGAAACGAATTCGGTAAGCGTTAGGCGCGCGGACCGCGCGGACCTGCGCCCGGGCCACGGCCGGCACCGGCGCGCGCGTCGGTCTTCGGCTTCATCGGCAGCAGGCCTTCGCGCTGCAGCTTCTTGCGGGCGAGCTTGCGCGCGCGGCGAACGGCTTCCGCCTTCTCGCGGGCCTTCTTCTCGGAGGGCTTTTCGTAATGTCCGCGAAGCTTCATCTCGCGGAAGATACCCTCGCGCTGCATCTTCTTCTTCAGCGCCTTGAGAGCCTGGTCGACATTGTTATCGCGAACGAGAACCTGCACGCAGCATCCTTTGCTTTAGCCGAACGGGTGATCGGTTTGGAAAACGGGAGACGAAAAGGCGCCTCAAATGGCGGAACACTTGTCGTCAGGCGGGCGGATGTACCAGATCGAAAAGGAATTGTCTACCGGGCCGCAAGGTCCGGACGGCCAATGGGAGGCTTTTAAACCGGGGTTTTGGCCGGTTTTTCGGCGGGGCGGACCTCGGTGACATGGCCCATTTTGCGCCCCTCCCGGGCCGGTCCCTTGCCGTAGAGGTGGACGGTGGCGCCGGGCTTGGCGAGCCAGTCGGCGTAGCCTTCGATGTCGCTGCCGATCAGGTTGGTCATGGTGACGGCGCCATGCCGCTGCTGCGGCGCCAGCGGCCAGCCGGCGATGGCGCGGATATGCTGCTCGAACTGCGACACGGAGGCGCCGTCCAGCGTCCAGTGGCCGGAATTATGCACCCGCGGCGCGATCTCGTTGACCAGCAGTTCGGTTCCATTCTGCACGAACATCTCGACGGCGAGGACGCCGGTGTAGTCGAACGCGTCGGCGATCCGGCGGGTGATGTCGCGCGCCTGCGCGGCCAGTTCGTCCGGAATGTTGGCGGGAACATGCGAGAACTTGAGGATGTGGTCGCGGTGCTCGTTCTCGGTGACGTCGTAGCACTCCACATGGCCGTCGAAGCCGCGCGCGGCGACCACGGAGATTTCCCGCTCGAACGGCACGAACGCTTCCAGGATCGCCGCGTGGGTTCCCAGCTCGTCCCAGATTTCCTTCAGCCCGTTGCTGGCGCGGATCAGCACCTGGCCCTTGCCGTCGTAGCCGAAGCGCCGCGTCTTCAGCACCGCCGGCAGGCCGATCTTCAGCACCGCCTGCTTCAGGCCCTCGAGCGAGGTGACGTCGGCATAGTCGGCGGTGCCGATGCCGAGCTTGCGCACGAAATCCTTCTCCGCCAGCCGGTCCTGGGTGATCTGCAGCACCGCGGGATCCGGCAGCACCGGCCGCCGCGCGGCGAGGATCATTGCGGTTCCCGACGGCACGTTCTCGAATTCGTAGGTCACCACATCGACGTCGGCGGCGAACAGTTCGAGCGCGGCCACATCGGCATATTCGGCGCAGGTCGCGCGCTGCACCACATCGAATGCGGGCGAATCCGGATCGGGCGAATAGACGTGGCACTTCAGGCCGAGACGCGCGGCGGCAAGCGCCAGCATGCGCCCCAACTGGCCGCCACCCAGAATCCCGATCGTGTCGCCAGGATTGAGCTTCACTTTGCTTGGAGCAGTCACGAACGATCCTCGGGCCGCTCGGCAACGGCCGCAGTCTGGTGTTGGCGCCACGCGGCGAGCCGTTCCGCGAGCGCCGCGTCGTTCAGCGCCAGCACGCTGGCCGCGAGCAGGGCCGCGTTGATAGCGCCCGCCTTGCCGATTGCCAATGTTCCCACCGGGATCCCGGCCGGCATTTGCACAATGGAATAGAGCGAATCGACCCCCGACAGCGCCTTCGATTCCACCGGCACGCCAAACACTGGCAACTCGGTCAGCGAGGCGGCCATGCCCGGCAGATGCGCGGCCCCGCCGGCCCCGGCGATCACCACCTTGAAGCCTGCGGCCTTGGCGCCCTTGGCGAAGGCGAACAGCCGCTCCGGCGTGCGATGCGCCGAGACGATCCGGCACTCATGGGCGACGCCCAGCGCCTCCAGCGTGTCGGCGGCGTGACGCATCGTTTCCCAGTCGGACTGGCTACCCATGATGATGGCGACAAGTGCGCTCATGTGGCCTGTGGCTGCCTCGTTGGTGTGCACGCATCAAGTGCAAAAAAGAGCGCGGATTATAGGGATCGACCTATGCGAGGCAAGCGGGCGGAGCCGGTAATGGCGCGCATGGTCAATGCGGATGGTCAACGCGCTTGCGCCGCGCGCGGGGGCGCGGCATGGCTCTGGCCGAAGGTTCAAGACGCCCGTGCCCCGCAAAGCTGCTCCATCCTCCCCCCGTTCCCCCGCACGCCGCGGCCGCGCCGCCAAGGCGCCGGGCAAGCCGGCCGCGACGCGCGCGCCGAAGGCTTCTTCTGCCGCGGCCTCGCGACGCGACCCGGCGGCGGTGATCGAGGCGCTGACCCGCCGGCTGGCGCGGGCGCGGCGGCAGATCGCGGCGCTCGAGGCGCGGGCCGATACCGATGCCTTGCTCGACATTCCGAACCGGCGCGGCTTCGAGCGCGAACTGAAGCGGGCGATTGCCTATCTGCGGCGGTATCGCGCGTCGGCGGCGCTGCTGATCGCCGATGTCGATCGGCTGAAGCCGGTCAACGATACCTTCGGGCATGCCGCAGGCGACCACATGCTGAAGGCGATCGTCAGTGTGCTGGCCGCGAACACCCGCCAGTCGGACGTGCTGGCCCGGCTCGGCGGCGACGAGTTCGCGATGCTGCTGTGGAATCTCAGCGAGCAGGATGCGCAGGCGAAGGCGAGCGCGCTGGAGCGGGCCGTGGATGGCGCGGTGTGCGACTACCGCGGACGGGTGCTGCGGCTCGGCGTGTCGCTCGGCATCACCATGCTGGGTGCCGACGACGATGTGCAGGCGGTGCTCGAGCGCGCCGATCAGGCGATGTACGCGCGCAAGCAGGCGCGTGGCCGCAGCCGCAAACCGCGCAAGCAGAGTCCGCGTCTCACGCGATGATGTCGGGCGTGATCTGATCTTCGATGAAGGCGATGCGGTCGCGCAGTTGCAGCTTGCGCTTCTTCAGCCGCTGCAACTGCAGCAGGTCGCGCGCCGGCGAGAGCTGCAGCGCGGCGATCGCCGCGTCGAGGTCACGATGTTCCTGCTGCAGGCGCACGAGCTCGGCCCGAAACTCAACGTCGTCTTCGTCGGTCATGGTCGTCGTGTTGCTCGCAGCGTGTGACCCGTGCAGCGGCGGTCTGCCGGGCAGCCGGCCGCCTGCGCAATGAGAATGTCGACGTGGAGCGGTGTTACGCCGCATGCAGCGGACCCTGCGGCGCATGCCGGTTCCACCCAGGCAGCAAATTGCTTCGAAATTATCTGCGGTTCCGTCGATTGTGGCAAGCCATCGCGGCGCGCGGTCGCTTCAATATTGTTGGTTCAATATTAACGACGCTGCGCAAAGCCGCAGTCGACAGCGCATCGCAGTTATGTACAATCGGCTGTCCAGAACGAAGTCAGATGGAGGTGCCAATGGCGATCCAGGCTCACCTTGCGGAACTGGAACGAAAGCATGAAGCTCTCGAAAATCAGCTTCACGACGCGATGAATCACCCGTCCACCGACGACATCACCATCATCGAGATCAAGCGCCGGAAGCTGCAGGTCAAGGATGAGATCGAACGCCTGCGCTCGGTCGCGGACGGTACCGTTCACTAGCTACCTGACATCCCACTTCGTTTGAGCGCGACCGCGCGCCGGCCGGCGAAGCGCATCGCTATGCTGCCTTGCGTCGGTTTGCACGCGGATGAGCGACGTGTGAACCGACGCCGCAGCGTGCTGCGCCGCTTGTTGTGCTGCGCCCCGCCTCAGGCGCCGCCGATCAGGACTCCGACGGCAAGCACGATCGCGCCGCCGAGCACGATCTGAAACACCGCCTGCAGGAACGGTGTGTCCATGTAGCGCGCGCGGATATAGGCGATCGCCCACAGCTCGAAGAACACGACGATGCAGGCGATCGAGGTTGCCAGCCAGAACGCGTTCGGCCATGCGTCCGGCACGAGATAGGGAATGGTATGGCCGAGGCCGCCGACCGCCGTCATCACGCCGCAGGTGAGGCCGCGCAGCCAGGGTGAGCCGCGGCCGGTCATCGAGCCGTCGTCGGAGAGCGCTTCGGCGAATCCCATGCTGATGCCGGCGCCGATCGAGGCGGCGAGGCCGACCAGGAACGTCTGCCAGTTGTGCTGAGTGGCGAAAGCGGCGGCGAACAGCGGCGCCAGCGTCGAAACCGAGCCGTCCATCAGCCCGGCGAGTCCCGGCTGCACGTATTGCAGCACGAACATCCGCTTGCGCGTGCGGTCCTCCTCGGCGCGGGCGTCATCGTTGAGGATGGTGTTGGTCAGCCGCGCGGCGAGGCTTTCGTGCTCCTTCTCCATGGTGGCGAGATCGCCGAGCAGCTTGCGCACGCCGACGTCCTCCGCCTGCTCGGCCGCCTTCGCGTAAAACCGCTCGGCCTCGAACTCCATGGTCTCGGCTTCCTTGCGGATGGTGTCGAGCGGCAGGTTCTTGGTGAGCCAGATCGGACGTCGGCGCAGGAAGCCTTTGACGTCGCCACGGCGGATCGGCGGCAGGTGCGGCCCGTAGCGGCGCTCGTACATGTCGAGCAGCATGCGGCGGTGGCCGTTCTCCTCTTCCGCCATCTCCTCGAAAATTTTGGCCGACTCCGGATAGCGCCCGGCAAGATCCTCGGCGAAGCTCCGGTAGATGCGGCTGTCTTCCTCCTCGCTGGAGATGGCGACGGCCAGCACCTCCCGCTCGGTCAGATCGGCGAAGGCCTTCATGAACAGGCTCACTTTAGAATAATTCTAAAGTGAGCTATAGAGGACTGTCCGGCAGCGGTCAATCATCGTCGGCGGCCCTCACAAGGAAGGCCGCTCAGCCCGCCGCGGCGAGTGCTGCCACATGCTCGGCGATCGCGAGGGACGAGGTCAGCCCCGGCGATTCGATCCCGAACAGGTTGATCAGGCCGGCGATGCCGTGATCGGCCGGTCCTTCGATGACGAAGTCCTGCGAGGCCACTTCCGGCGGCACGATCTTCGGCCGGATGCCGGAATAGGCCGGGATCAGCGCGCCGTCGGGCAGCGCCGGCCAGTATTTGCGGATCGCCGGATAGAACTGCGCGGCGCGTTGCGGATCGACCGCGTAGTCGAAGCGATCGACCCATTCGACGTCCGGCCCGAACCGGGCCGCGCCGCCCATGTCGAGGGTCAGGTGAACGCCGAGGCCGCCCGCCACCGGCACGGGATAGATCAGCCGCGAAAACGGCGCCCGCACCGCGCAGCTGAAATAGCTGCCCTTGGCGCGGTAGGGCGTCGGCACCCGCTCCGCCGGCATCTGCGCGATGGTCCGCGCGATCGCCGGCGCGTCATGGCCCGCGGCGTTGATCAGGAGCTTGCAGCCGAGCGCCATCGGCGTTTCGCCGCCGACCGTCAGCGTCAAACCATGGCCGGTAACGGCGACGTTCTGCAACGGCGCGTGGAAGGCGAAGGCCGCGCCTGCGCTCTCGGCGTCGCCGCGCAGCGCCAGCATATAGGCGTGGCTGTCGATGATGCCGGTGGAGGGCGACAGCAGCGCGCCGGTGCAGGCGAGCGCCGGTTCAAGCGCGCGGGTTTCGTCGGCGCTCAGCTGGCGCAGGTCGTCGACGCCGTTGTTGGCTGCCCGCGCGGCGATGGCAGCGAGCTGTTCGGTCTCCGTAGCCGTGGTGGCGACGATCAGCTTGCCGCAAGCGTTGTGCGGGACGCCGCGTTCGGCGCAGTAACGGTAGAGCTGCTTGCGCCCTTCGACGCAGAAGCGCGCCATCAGGCTGCCGCGCGGGTAATAGATGCCGGCGTGGATCACCTCGCTGTTGCGCGACGAGGTGACGGTGCCGATCTCGCCTTCGCGCTCCAGCACGACCACCTCGCGGCCTGCGTCCGCAAGCTGCCGCGCGATGGCAAGGCCGACGACACCTGCACCGGCGACGACGCACTCGACGTGATCCATGAATTGTCACTCTCGCCCGCTTGGATGGTTCTGGATGCGGCGTCCGTTGCGACGGCTGCGCGCCGCGAGGGCGTGCACACGCGCGCGGACACCGGTCCCGCGCACCGTTAACAAGAGGTCGTGGCAGAGGGCCAGTTTTACTTTGCGTTAGCCATCGTAGATTGAACCCCGTCCCAGTGTTCAACTTACAGGGAGTTCAAGGGTACAAATTTACCCGATTAAAAGATGTGCATCGTGACAATCCGCGCGCCAACTCTGGCCACTTCGTCACGGCAGTCATGCAGAATAGCATCGTCAGGCGCGGGCAGAAGCCCGCAGCACTCGCCGCGTGTCTCGCGGCATCCGCTTGTCCGTCGCCGGCGGCATCGGCCTTCGGCCTGACCGCGCCGATGTCGCAGCCGCAGTTCGATCTGGCCATCACCGCCGGCGTGCTGGCGCTGTTCTTCGCCTCGGTGCTGCTGTGGGTCTATGCGCGGCACCGGCGCTTGAAGCTGCGCGAGCGCCGACGCACCCGCTTCGCGTCGGCGGCGCTCAACAACATGCCGCATGGGATCATCATGGTCGATTCCCAGCATCGGATGGCATTCTGCAACGACCAGTACCTCGCCATCTACGGCCTGACGCGCGCCGACGTGCGGCCGCGCATGCCGTTCTCCGAGCTGCTCGCGCTGCGGCGCGCGCGGCACGTTCGATGGCGACGTGACCTGGCGGGTCAAGCCTGGAAGCTCGGACAACTACATTCGCGAGATCGCCGGCGGACGGGCGATCCGGATCTCCCGCCGTTCGCTGCCCGGCGGCGGTTTCGTCTCGCTGCATGAGGATTTCAGCGATCATCGCGACCTGTCGCGGCAACTTGCGACCACCAAGGGCTTCCTGGAATCGGTGATCGACAACATCCCGGTTTGCGTCGCGGTGAAGAGCATCGAGGACGGCCGCTACATCCTGGCCAACCGCGCGTTCGAGCAGTTCAGCCGCTTCCCGCGCGAGAAGATCGTCGGCGCCCGGCCCGAGGACATCTTCACGCTGCAATCGGCGGAGGCGGTGCTCAAGGCGGACGCCGATGCGATCGCCTCCAAGGGCGGCAACGTCACGCTCGAAGTGGTGGTCGAGCGCGGCGATGAGCGGCGGGTGCTCGGCTCGCGGCGGGTGGTCGCGCACGACGAATACGGCGAGCCGAAGTTTCTGATCGCGCTGTTCGAGGACATCACCGAGAGGCGGGCGCTGTCGGCGGAGCTGGAGGAGACCAAGAAGTTCCTCGAACTGGTGCTCGACCACATTCCGACCGCGATCCTGGTGAAGCGGGTCGCGGATCGCAAGTATCTGTTCGTCAACCGCCATGCCGAGGCGTTCATGGAGCGTCCGCGCCGCGACATGATCGGCAAGCGGATCGACCAGGTCTTCCCGCCGGACCGCGCCGCCTTCGTCGACCACCGCGACCAGGACGCGATCCGGATGCGAGGCGAGGTGCTGAGCGAGGAGTATCCGGCGAAGGTGGGCGCCGAGCTGCGGCTGTTCATGGCTCGCCGCGTCGCCGTGCTCGACGACGCAGGCGCGCCGCAATACCTGATCCAGATCGACGAGGACATCACCGAGCGCCGCCGCGCCGAGTCGCGCATGGCGCATATGGCCTATCACGACGGCCTGACCGATCTGCCGAACCGCGTCGCGTTCATGCAGGCGCTGCTGCAGATGATCGATGCCTGCAAGGGGGCGGATCAGTTCGCGGTGCTGTCGGTCGATCTCGACCGCTTCAAGGAGGTCAACGATGTGTTCGGCCATGCGGTCGGCGACAAGCTGTTGATCGAAGCCTCGCGCCGGATTCAAGCCGCGGCCCAGGGCGCGGTGGTGGCGCGGCTCGGCGGCGACGAGTTCGGCATGATCATCGACGGCGTTCAGCCCGACGCCGGCCGGGCGCTGGCCGAGCGGCTGATGCGGGCGATGCAGAAGGAGTTCGTGATCGACGACAAGACGATCCGGCTCGGTCTGACCACCGGTATCGCCGTGTTCCCGAGCAACGGCGATGATCCGGCGCAGCTGCTCGCCAATGCCGACGTGGCGCTGTTCCGTGCCAAGGCGCAGGCACGCGGGTCGGTCTGCGTGTTCGAAGCCGAGATGGACCAGCAGATCCGCGACCGGCGCGCGATGCATCAGGAGCTCGCCCAGGCGATCCGCAACAATGAGCTGGTGCTGAACTACCAGCCGCTGGCGAAGATCGGCCAGGCCGTCGTCGGCTTCGAGGCGCTGGTGCGCTGGCATCACCCGCTGCGCGGCGTGGTGTCGCCGGGCATGTTCATTCCGCTCGCCGAGGAGAGCGGCCTGATCGTCGAGATGGGCGAATGGATCCTGCGCGAGGCCTGTCGCGAGGCGGCGTCGTGGGACAAGCCGCTGCAGATCGCGGTCAACCTCTCGCCGGTGCAGTTCCTGCACGGCGATCTCGTCGCGCTGGTGCATGCGATTCTGATGGAGACTGGCCTTGCGCCAGGGCGGCTGGAACTGGAGATCACCGAAGGCGTGCTGATCGGCGATTTCGACCGGGGCCTGTCGATCCTGCGGCGGCTGAAGGCACTCGGCGTGCGTATCGCCATGGATGACTTCGGCAGCGGCTACTCGTCGTTCGCCTACCTGCAGTCGTTCCCGTTCGACAAGATCAAGATCGATCGCGAATTTGTCATGAATCTTGGTCGCAACGTGCAGTCGGCGGCGATCATCCGTGCGGTGATCGGGCTCGGCCGCGGCCTCGACGTGCCGATCGTCGCCGAAGGCGTGGAAACCGAGGAGCAGTTGTCGTTCCTTGCCAGCGAGGCCTGCGATCAGGTGCAGGGCTACTTCATCGGCAAGCCTGCGCCGATCCAGCACTATGCGGATCTCGTCTGCGGCGCGGTCGCTCCCGTTCGCAAGGCCGGCTGATTTGCCGCAGCCGCAGGCTGCCAGCCCGATGCGATGTCTGGAAATCCCTGTGGCCTCGGCGGTGGCGGAGTTGAGCCTGCCGCCGTTCGCGGCTACCTATGGGCCCGCGCAAGGCGGCAGCGCCGCCGTTTGAAGACAGGAGACGAAGCAGGAATTGCTCACGACGGATGGATCGGTCACGGAAAAGCTAACCGGCGCTCGCGCACCTTTGCTGCGGATCGCCTCGGTCACCAAGCGGTTCGGCGGCGTCACCGCTGTCGATGGCCTGTCGCTCGATATTCAACCCGGTGAGTTCTTCGCCCTGCTTGGGCCGTCGGGCTGCGGCAAGACCAGCCTGTTGCGCATGTTGGCCGGCTTCGAGAGCCCGGATGCGGGCAGTATCCTGCTCGATGGCGCCGATATCGCCGCCGTGCCGCCGCACCAGCGGCCGATCAACATGATGTTCCAGAGCTACGCGCTGTTTCCGCATCTCAGCGTCGCCGGCAATATCGCCTTCGGCCTCAAGCGTGCCGGCATGAGCCGGGCGGCGATCGACGAACGCGTCGGCGAGATGCTGGCGCTGGTGCAGCTGCAGGGATTGGAGAAGCGGCGGCCGGATCAGCTCTCCGGCGGGCAGCGCCAGCGCGTCGCGCTCGCCCGCTCGCTCGCTTTGCGTCCGCGCGTGCTGCTGCTGGACGAGCCGCTCGCCGCGCTGGACAAGAAGCTGCGCCAGAGCACCCAGGCGGAGCTGATCGCGCTGCGGCGCAAGCTCGGCATGACCTTCATCATCGTCACCCACGACCAGGAGGAGGCGATGACGGTCGCCGACCGCATCGGCGTGATGGACAAGGGACGTCTCGTGCAGGTCGGCACTCCGCGTGAGCTGTATGAATCGCCGAACTCGCGCTGGATCGCGAGCTTCGTCGGCGACATCAACATCATCGAAGGCATCGTGGTCGCACAGAAGGGCAGCCTGCTGACGGTGAAGACCGCAGACGCCGGCACCGTCATCGTCACCGGCACGGCGAAGCCGGTGGCTGGCATGACCGTGCCGATCGCGATCCGTCCCGAGAAGATCCGCCTGTCCGCCGAAACCGCCTCCAGCGAACTCGCCAACGCTCTGCGCGGCGATGTGGTCGATATCGATTACCTCGGTGGCGTCTCGGTCTATCGGATCAAGCTGACCTCGGGGGCGATCCTGCGCGTCACCGCCGCCAACCTGGTGCGGTCGGAAGCCGCGTTCTTTGCGATCGGGCAGCACGTCTCGCTGTCGTTCCCGCCTGACGCCTGCATCGTGCTGGACAAGTAACGATGAGCGCCGAACGCAATTTCTCGCGGCCGGCCCGGATCGCCGCGATCGCGCCCTATCTGTGGATGGCAGCATTCTTCCTGGTGCCGTTCGTCTTCATTCTCAAGATCAGCCTGTCGCAGACGGTGATCGCGCAGCCGCCCTATGCGCCGGCGTTCACGCTCGCGGAAGGATTGCAGGGGCTGAAGACCGCCTTCGCGCAGCTCTCGGCCGACAACTTCAAGCTGCTGCTGTCAGACAGCCTCTATGTGGCGTCATATCTCCGCTCGGTCATGGTGGCGGCGGTCTCGACGCTGATCCTGGTTCTGCTGGCCTATCCGATCGCCTACGGCATGGCTCGGCTGCCGCGCCGCTGGCAGCCGGTGGCGATGATGCTGGTGATCGTGCCGTTCTGGACCTCGTTCCTGATCCGCATCTATGCCTGGATCAACATCCTGCAACGCGACGGGCTTCTGAACGACGTCCTGATCGCCCTGAAGATCGTCGACGCGCCGGTGGTCTGGCTCGCCACCGATACGGCGATGTATATCGGCATCGTCTACTCCTACCTGCCGTTCATGGTGCTGCCCTTGTTCGCGGTGCTGTCGCGGATGGATGCGGCGCTGCTCGAGGCGGCGGCCGACCTCGGCTGCTCGCGATTGAAGGCGTTCTGGCTCGTGACCCTGCCGCTGTCGCTGCCCGGCATCGGCGCCGGCGCGCTGCTCTGTTTCATTCCGATCACCGGCGAGTTCGTGATCCCGGATCTGCTCGCCGGCTCCGAGCAGATGATGATCGGCCAGACGCTGTGGGGCGAGTTCTTCACCAACCGCGACTGGCCGGTGGCATCGGCCATCGCCGTCGTGCTGCTGGTGGTGCTGCTCGTGCCGCTCCTGGCTTGTGATCGGCTGCAGCGTCGCCAATTGGAGGGACGCCCATGAGTGCGCGCGCCTTGACGCGGCTGTCGCCGTTCAATGTGGTTTCGCTGGCGGGGGGCTTTGCCTTTCTCTACCTGCCGATCGTCATCCTGATCGTCTATTCGTTCAACGCCTCGCGCCTGGTCACGGTCTGGGGCGGCTGGTCGACGCGCTGGTACGCGGAGCTGTTCAACGATCCGGCGATGATGGAGGCGGCGTGGATGAGCCTGCGCGTCGGCGTGATGTCGGCGACGCTCGCCACCATCCTCGGCACGCTGGCGGCGCTGGCGCTGTCGCGCGGCGACGGTTTCCGTGGCCGCACGCTGTTCTCGGGCATGCTGCATGCGCCGCTGGTGATGCCGGAAGTCATCACCGGCCTGTCGCTGCTGCTGCTGTTCGTGGCGATTGAGGCCGAGCGCGGCTTCTGGACGGTCACGGCGGCGCACACCACGCTGACCATGTGCTTCGTCGCAGTGATCGTGCAGTCGCGCCTGAACGGGCTCGACCGCAGCCTGGAGGAGGCGGCGATGGACCTCGGCTGCTCGCCGGCGCGGGCGTTCTTCGCGGTGACGCTGCCGATGATCGCGCCCGCGATCGCGGCGGCCTGGATGCTGGCGTTCACGCTGTCGCTGGACGATCTGGTGATCGCGAGCTTCACCACCGGGCCCGGCGCATCGACCCTGCCGATCCGCATCTATTCGGAGGTGCGGCTCGGCGTGAAGCCGCAGATCAACGCCATCTGCACGCTGATGGTCGCCTTCGTCGCGGTGACGATCGTGATGGCCTCGCTGGTGTCGAAGCTGTCCAACGCGCGCGGCGAGAGCGCGGCCCCGCTCTGAGGCTGCGCGCTGCCCATGGGTCTGTCCGCTGAACAAAGGAAACGCTGGCATGGTCGAAGCCTGCCCGATCCCGACGCCGGAGGAAGCAAAGTACGCCGCGATCCTGTCGCGCATCGAGGCGACGCTGCATGCCGAGATCGCACGCGCAATCGATTCCGCGTTTGCTGCCGCGGTGTCTGAGCTCGCGGCCGCCGTGCCGGCCGATAAAATGCCCGCGCCTCCCAGAGGCTATTTTGTCTCGGTCGCGCACCAGGCGCTGTTCTGCGAATTGTGCGGGGCGGATCGTGCGACCCTGCAGGGGGGCGACGCGTCCGTCGCGGTCGCCATCGTCAAGAACTATCAAGGCTTGACGGATTCCTGGGCGCAGAACGCGGGATGAGCGCGCGCAAGGCCCGCTCAGTTCGGCTGTGTCGTCGCGGGCGGCGTGCCAGCGGCCGACGGTGAGCCACGGCTGCCGGTCAGCCGTTCGATCGCCGATTTCACCGCCTCGCGCGCGCGGCTGTCGCGGACGGCGTCGAGCAACGGCGCCGACGCCGGCGAGCGGCGCAGCAGGCTGTCGGAATCGGGGAACACCAGCGGATCGTCCCACGGCCCCTGAATGACGAACGGCAGCTCGAACGCATTCGTCGTCCCCGGCGCGGGCACGAGGCCGGCGACGCCCTTGAAATCGAATTCGCGCGAGGGCAGCGAGGTGGTGCCGGCCAGCGTCAGGTGCACGGTCGGCCCTTCCAGCTTGACGTCCTCGATGGTGGCGATGCCGTCGTTGAGGCGGATCGCGACATTGAGCTTGTCGAACGGCGTCCGGCCCGACCGCAGGTCGCCGGCGCCGGAAAGCGGCCGCCGCTCCAGCCGCCGCAGCAGTTGCTCGACGTTGAAACCGGTCAGCGCGCCGTTGCTGCTGGTGAGTGTCGCGCGGCCGTCGACCGACTGCGCGAGGCCGAAGGGATTGGGACCGGACGCCTCCAGGAGCATGCCGAGCGTGCCGCGCCCGGACAGCCGCCGCATGCCGAACAGCTGGCCGAGGCAGGCTTCGAGATCGACATCGGCGAGCTGGAATTGCGCCTTGACGTCGGCAAGGGTGCCGGAGCGGACCACGCCGAACGAGCCCTTGGCGATGCCGCCGAACATCTGCGCCTCGCCGACGCTCAGCATCAGCGTGCCGTTGCGGACGTTGAGGCCGAGCGCGGTGCGGCCGATCTTGGTGTTGCCGATCGAGACCCGCTGCGCCGACAGCCGCAGGTCGAGATCGTTGCCGGTCAGGCTGCGCAGGTCGAACGGCTGCCGGCTCCAGTCGCGCGAGGAGCCTGCCATCAGCCGCAGCGTCGAGACGTAGGGAGTGACGTCGAGCGCTTCGGCGGCGAGCGTGCCCTGCACGGTCTGCCGGCCGTCGCCGCCATAGCTCATCACGCCCTCGGCGACATTGCCGTCGAGCTCGACATTGACGTCGGTCAGCGCCAGCGCCTGGCCGGCCAGGTTCGCGCGGGCCTTCAGTGCGAAGCGGCCGAAGCCGCCGCCTCGCGGCAGGTCGTGTCCGGTCCAGCGCAGCGCCTCGCGCAGCGACGGCGAGTCGGCGCTCAGGCTGCCGTCGAGCGCAAGGTGCGAGCGGTTGGTGACGACGCCGTCGAACACCAGGCGAAACGGCGCGCTGGCAAAGCGGGCGCGCAGGCCGGAGCGCTCGCCGGCGAGCGCGGCGGCGAAGTCGGCGATGTTGACACTGGAGTCGATCCGCTCGCCGCGCCAGGTGAATGCGCCGGTGGCCGCGAACGATCGCGAGATCGACGGCCAGGCGAGCGAGAGGTCGATGCCGGTCGCGGTCTCGGCGATGTTGTGGGCCTCGTCCTGATAGATGAGGACGCCGTTCTCGATGCGGATTTCGGAGAACGACACTGCGTCCTTGGTGCCGCTCTTGAGCTGCCGTTCCAGCCGCTGCACCAGCGGCTCCCAGTTCGACAGGCCGTCGGCGGCGCGTTTGACGATGATGCGCGCATCCGTGAGCACGAGGTCGGCGATTTCGAACCGCTGCAGCAGCAGCGGCACCAGCCGCAGATTGGCCGTCAGTGCGTCGGCGTTCAGCGCGCGGCTGCCCGAGGTGTCGAGGCTCACGTCGTGGAACGTCACCGACGGCGTCGGGAACAGCGACATCGTGGTGTCGGCGCGCACCGCGAGCTCGAGCCCGGTGGCCGCGCGCACTTGCGCCTCAACGGCCGCGCGCATCGCGCCACGATCGAGCAGGAAGGTGACCGCCAGCGCCGCGACCAGGATCGCGCCGCATAGTGCGGCGATCGTCAGTCCCAGGCGCTTGAGTCCCAAGCGGTGCAGACCAGGGGATGTCGTCAAACGGAGCGTCCCAGGAACGTGATAGGTGCGTGATAAGTGCATGCCGCGCACCCGGCGCAGGCCGCATCAGTTGGGCCGCAACTTGGTCGGTTTTCTTGACGCTTTCAAGGCCATAGGAGGGGCTGTGCACTGATTGACGCCCATTTGCAAAACCGCCTAATAGTGGACCGAGCGGCGCTGGCGCGGCCGCTTGCCAGCTCACCCATTCTCACGGCCATTCGGGTTTCATCGACATGAACAAGGTTTTTCCTGACGCGAAATCGGCACTCGCAGGCGTGCTGAAGGACGGCATGATGATCATGTCGGGCGGTTTCGGCCTGTGCGGCATCGCCGAGACGCTGTCGGACGCGATCCGCGAATCCGGCGTGAAGGATCTGACGGTCGTTTCCAACAATGCGGGCGTGGACGGCATCGGCCTCAGCCGCCTCTTGGAGACGCGGCAGATCAAGAAGATGATCGCCTCCTATGTTGGCGAGAACAAGCTGTTCGCGCAGCAATACCTCTCCGGCGAGCTCGAGCTCGAATTCAATCCGCAAGGCACGCTGGCCGAGCGGATTCGCGCCGGCGGCGCGGGAATCCCGGCCTTCTTCACCAAGACCGGCGTCGGTACGCTGATCGCCGAAGGCAAGGAGGTTCGCGAGTTCGACGGTGAAAAGTACGTGATGGAGCGCGGCCTGTTCGCCGATCTCGCCATCGTCCATGCCTGGAAGGGCGATACCGCCGGCAACCTCGTCTTCCGCAAGACCGCGCGGAACTTCAATCCGATGATGGCGACCGCGGCGAAGATCACCGTGGCCGAGGTCGAGCATCTGGTGCCGGCCGGCGAGATCGATCCCGATCACATCCACACGCCCGGCGTATTCGTGCAGCGGATGATCGAGGTCGGTACCGCCAAGAAGCGGATCGAGTTCCGCAACACGCGCCCGCGGCCGGCCGCGTAACGCATTTCGAGATTTTGGAGGCAATCATGGCCTGGACCCGCGAACAGATGGCAGCCCGTGCAGCGAAGGAGCTGCGCGACGGCTTTTACGTCAATCTCGGCATCGGCATTCCGACGCTGGTGTCGAACTACATCCCCGATGGCGTCAACGTTCAGCTGCAAAGCGAGAACGGCATGCTCGGCATGGGGCCGTTCCCGTATGAAGGCGAGGAAGACGCCGACCTGATCAACGCCGGCAAGCAGACGGTCAGCGAGCTGCCGTCCACCAGCTACTTCTCCTCGGCGGATTCGTTCGCGATGATCCGCGGCGGCCACATCGACCTGTCGATCCTCGGCGGCATGCAGGTGGCCGAGAACGGCGACCTCGCCAACTGGATGGTGCCCGGCAAGATGGTGAAGGGCATGGGCGGCGCGATGGATCTCGTCGCCGGCGTCAAGCGCGTGCTGGTGGTGATGGAGCACGTCGCCAAGGACGGTCCGAAGCTGCTGCATCGCTGCACGCTGCCGCTCACCGGCGCCAACGTCGTCGACATGGTGGTCACCGATCTCGGCGTCTTCACCATCGACAAGCACGGCAACGACGGCATGACGCTGATCGAGCTTGCCGACGGCGTCACGCTCGACCAGATCAAGGCCAGCACCGA
Source organism: Afipia sp. P52-10 (assembly GCF_000516555.1). Lineage (NCBI taxonomy): Bacteria > Pseudomonadati > Pseudomonadota > Alphaproteobacteria > Hyphomicrobiales > Nitrobacteraceae > Afipia > Afipia sp. P52-10. Next base: position 2,561,756 of record NZ_AZSJ01000003.1, read on the forward strand.
GGCGAATTTCCGCGTCGCGCTCGCGAACGCGTGAGTTCACCTTTCCCGGGGCGGGGAGAGAGCGGCTGACACGGCACGTGACGCGAACGCATCATGCCGGCCCGTTCGGGACGTCGGCGAAGCGGGTCAGCCACACCACCGGAATGATGCTGGCCGCGACGATCAACAGCGCGGCCAGCGAGCCTTGCTCGAAGCTGCCGCGGCTGGCGTACTGATAGATCGAGGTCGCCAGCGTCTCGACGTTCAGCGGCCGCAGCAGCAGCGTCGCCGGCAGCTCCTTCAGGCAATCGACGAACACCAGGATTGCCGCGCCCCACAGCGCCGGGCGCAGCAGCGGCAGGTAGATCCTCTCGACGCAGACCCATTGCGACGCGCCGCTGATGCGGGCGCTGTCGTCGTAGTCGCGCGGGATGCGCTCGAAGCCGGCCTGCGTCAGCCCGCTCGCCACCGCCATGAAGCGGATCACGTAGGCGATCACGACCGCGGCGCTCGAGCCGGCGACGATCAGCCCGGGCGTGGATGCGCCGAGGCCGCGCGCCGCCGCATTGACGACGCTGTCGAAGGCGACGAGCGGCGTCAGCAGCCCGAGCGCGAGGATCAGTCCCGGCACCGCGTAGCCGGCCTGCGAGGCGCCGAGGCTCGCGGTGGTGGCTTTGCTGCTCTGCCAGCGATGGGCGAGCGTGATGACGAGCCCGAGCGCCAGCACGATCGCCGTCGCCGTCAGCGCCAGCACCACCGAGTTGCCCAGTGCATGCAACAGTTCTGCATCGATGGCGCCGAACAGGCTGCGATGCACGCTCTCGTACAGCAGGAACACGAACGGGATGACGAAACCGAACAGCGGCGGCAGCAGGCACATTAGGCCTGCGATCCAGCCCTTCGCCCCCGCGAGCGGCACGCGCTCGGCGAGGCGCGGGCTTTCGGCGGAGGCGGCGAATGCGCGCGCCTTGCGGCCGTGGCGTTCGAGCAGCACCAGCGCAGCGACCACGAACAGCATCAGGCAGGACATCTGCGCAGCGCCGGCGAGGCTGCCGCGGTTGAGCCAGGTGGTGAAGATCGACACCGTCATGGTGCGGACGCCGAGATACTCGCTGGCGCCGATGTCGTTCAGCGTTTCCAACAGCACGAGCGACAGGCCGACCGCGAGCGCCGGCCGCGCCATCGGCAGCGAGACGCGCATGAACTGCTGCCAGCGGTTGGCGCCGAGCAGCCGCGCGGCCTCGATGAACTCCGCACTCTGCGTCTGGAACATCGCCCGCGCGGACAGATAGACGTAAGGGTAGAGCACGAGGCCGATGATGACGATGGCGCCGGCCAGCGTGCGCATGCCGGGCAGCAGCGCCAGCGCCTCGCGGCGCGGCAGCCACAGCGACAGCACGTTGTGCACGACCCCGAGCGGCTCGAAGATCTCGACGTAAACGTAGGCGCCGATATAGGTCGGGATCGCCAGCGGCAGCGGCATCAGCCAGATCAGCCAGCCGCGACCGGGAAAATCGTAGGCCGTCATGATCCACGCCGCGCCGACGCCGAGCGCGGTCGCGACGGAGCCGACACCGAGCAGCAGCAGCGCGGTATCGCGGGTCGCCTGCGGCAGCACGTAGGCGATCAGGTGCGGCCAGAGGTCCGGCACCGGCTGCATCGCCAAGAGCGCGATGCTGATCACCGGCAGCACGACCGCCACGCCGGTCAGCACGGCCAGCGTGGACGTGACGGTGCCGGTGATGCGCAGGGAAATCGGTCGGCTGGTGCTCACGCGGCGGTCCGGCGAAACGCGCGGCCCAAAGGAGCGGACCGCGCGTTGATCGTTGAGAGGTGAGAGAGGGTTGCGGCTGTGCCGCTATCAGTTGTCGAAGCCGACCTTGTCAACCAGCGTCGACGCGGTCTTGCGGTTCTCGGCGATCTTGGCGATCGGCAGCGCGTCCGGATTCAGCTTGCCGTAGCCGGCGATGGTGGGGTTGACGGCGACACCGGCGCGCACCGGATACTCGTAGTTCACGTCGGCATACATGTGCTGCGCCTTGTCCTCGACCAGCCACTCGATCAGCTTGATGGCGTTGGCCTTGTTCGGCGCGTTCTTGGCGAGCAGGACGCCGGACAGGTTCACATGCGTTCCGCCGTCGGCGAAGGTCGGCAGAATCACCTTGGTCGCATCCGCCCACGGCTTCTTGTCGGCGTCGACGTTCTTCATCAGCGCCCAGTAGTAGGTGTTGCCGATGGCGATGTCGCACTTGCCGGCCGCGACATCGCGCGCCTGCTCGCGATCGCCGCCGGAGGGCTTCTGCGCCAGGTTCGCCTTCAGGCCCTTCAGCCACTCCTCGGCCTTGGCCTCGCCGTGCTTGGCAACGTAGGCGGCGAACAGCGCGTTGTTGTAGATGTGCTGGCCGGAGCGGATGCAGATCTTGCCCTTCCACTTCGGGTCGGCCAGCTCCTCATAGGTGATCGCGTCCTGCTTCACCCGCTCGTTGGAGGCATAGACGACGCGCGCGCGCATCGAGATGCCGTACCAGTAGCCGTTCGGATCGCGGAACCGCACCGGCACCGTCTCGTCGAGCTTGGCCGACTTGATCGGCTGGGCGATCTCCGCCTTCACCGCATCGTCCATGCGGCCGATGTCGACGGTGAGCAGCACGTCGGCGGGGCTGTTGGCGCCTTCGGTCTTGATGCGCTGCTCGAGGCCGGAGCTCGCCGAAATGACGTTGACCTTGATGCCGGTGTCCTTGGTGAAGGCGTCGAACAGCGGCTGCACCAGTTTGCTTTCGCGATAGGTGTAGACGTTGACTTCGCCGGCCTGCGCGAATGCGGCTGCAGCGGAGAGCGTCGTGGCGCCGGCGGCGACGGCGGCGATGGAGAGGTCGCGAAAACGGGACATGCAGGGCTCCAGATTGTAGGGCGTGACGCGCGCCTCACGCGGGGGAGGCGGCACGCGCGTTCTCTAACGCAGAAACGAACGCGCTCCCCGCGACCGAAGGCCGCTAAAGGCGGCCTTTAGACGGATTCCAGTTTAGGATGATTCTAGATTGCGGCATGGCTCAGCCGGCAAGCGCTCGCGCGCCGGGGAAGAGGACTTCGATCAGCGTGCCGTTCTGCAGCGTGCTGCGGATCTGGAAGCGGGCGCGGTTGGCCTCCGCCAGCGCTCGCGCGAGCGACAGGTCGATGCTGGAGCGCTCGGCGGCGAGATGGTCGGTCGGCGGCGCGATGCGCTGGCTGTCCATTGCCGAGGCGACTTCGGCCTCGCTTAAACCGCGGCCGGTGTCGCGCACGCGCAGGATCGCGCCGCCGTTGTCCGCGGCCGCCGTCGAGACGATCACCTGACCGCCGGCGCGCGAGAAGCGGATCGAGGAGGTGATCAGGTTCATGGTGATCTGCCGCAGCGCCTGTCCGTCCGCCAGCACCTGCGGCAGCGCGTGCGCGAGCGAGGTGCGGATGATCACCCGCTCGCGGTTGGCCTGCGGCTGCAAGGCGCCGACGCATTGCTCGACCAGCGCGTTGAGGTTCTGGCTCGCGAGCTTGAGCTCGACATTGCCCGCTTCGATGCTGGTGATGTTGACGAGGTCGTCGACGATGGCGATCGCGCGTTCGCCGGATGCGCGGATGTCCTTCAGATAGTCGGCGTAGCGTTGGTTGCCGAGCGCGCCGAAGCGCTCCTCCAGCATCATGTTGGCGAAGCCGATGATGGTGTTGAGCGGGCCGCGCACCTCATGGCTGATGCGCGCCAGCGCGTCGCCGGTGGCCTCATGGGCGCGCTCCGCCTTGCGTCGCTCGGAGAGCAGCTCGGATTCGGTCCGGCGCGCGGGCGACAGGTCGCGGAACACGGCGAAGAAACGCTCGCCGTCATCGCCGATCTTGCCCATCGTCATCGACAGCGGCACGAGGCCGCCGATGCGGGTGCGGCCCACCACCTCGCGTCCGTGGTCGGGCGGCGCCGTCGCCGCCGGCTGGTCGATGCTCTCGAAATAGTCGAGCACGATGCGCTGGCTCTCGGGCGCGAACAGGTCGGCGACGTTCTGGGTGAGGAAGTCGGCGGCCGGAATGTTGAACAGCACCTGTGCGGCGCGGTTCGCCAGGGTGACCGCGCCGGAGCGGTCGAACAGCAGGATGCCGTCGGTGGCGTTGTCGAGCACCGCGTCGAGCTCGCTGGCCGGACGCGGCGATGGTGGAGGCTCCGGGGCCGGTCCGGCGGACGCGGCATGGCTCGGGTCAGCAGCGGAGGGCGCTGTCTCGGGCACGATCAGCGCATGCGCGCTCTCGTTGTCCCAGAGAATGGTGAACAGCCGCGCCTGCAGCGTGGCGCGTGCGCCGGTGGTGATCGTCAGCGGCAGGCCGGCCTCGGCGACGCTGCTGGCGTCAGTGGATACGGGCTCGGCATCGAGGGCGTCGAGGCCGCCGGCGTCCTGCAGGGCGGCGAGGCTGGCAAAGCCGGTCCGGTCGAGGAACGCCTGGTTGGCGTATAGCAGCCTGTCGAGCCGGTAGATCAAAATGCCGCTCGGCAGCAGGTCGAGCAGCGGCTTGTCCCGGCCGCTGTCGCCATGCGGCGCAGGCGCCGCGTCGGCGAACCAGGCCGGCGATTGCGGGTGCGCGACAGCGGGCAATTCGAGTGGCTGTCTCTCAGACGGGTCGCGTGCGTCAGAACGCTCGTGGTCGCCATGGCGCTCATCGGGCGGCGATGCCGGCTCCGCCTGCCGCGGCTTGATGTCGAAGCTCTGGGTCAGGCGGCGGGCGATTTCGTCGAACGCGCGGTTCTCCACCGCGCTCAGCACCGGCGTTCGCGGTTCGGCGGTGGCGGGGCGGAATTGCACCACGTTCGGCGCCGGCTCGGCCTCGGGCGGCGGCTCGGGCATCGGTGGCGGCGAGGCGGTCTGCTCTGCGGGGGCAGGCGGTGCGACCGATGTGGGCGTCGCCTGCTCGGACGCGGCTGGGGATTGCGGTGGCGTTTCATGCTCGGCCGGCGCGGCCGCGGCCTGCTGCGGCAGCGGACTGCGGCAGAGGCCGAAGCCGCGATAGCCTGCGAAGGCTCGCGTCGTGTCATAGGCGGGCACGCCGGACAATTCGACCGTGGTGACGGAGCCATCGGCCAGCGGCCATGGCACGGCGAGGCCGTTCCAGGTCTCGCGACGGTCCATCGCCTGCGCGACGCTGTTGTGCGGATCGAGGCCGAGCGCGTCGGCGATCTCGCTCCAGGCGCGGCCGAGGACGGCGGCCGTGCGGGGGCCGGCGGCACGCAGGAACGGCTCCGATGTCAGCGTGAAATGGCCGTCCGGGTCGGTTTGCCAGACGAAACGCAGCGGTGCGTGGCTCATCGGCTGCGGCGCAACGGAGGAAACCGGACCAGGCGCCGTTCGCGTCGCGGGCTCCGCGTCACGGTACGGCGTGTCTTGAGGCGGCGTGTCGTGACGCCGGGTGTCGGAGAGCGGAGGAGTGTGCCGCGACATGTCTTGGCGCGACGTGTCTTGGCGCGAGGCGTCTTGATGCGGGTCGTCTTGATATGAGGCGCCTTGATATGAAGCGCCTTGGCGTTCTTGCCCTAAAGCTTCCTCATCCGGGGCACCTTGGCTCCGGATATCCTGGCTCGAGGGATTGGGGCGCGCGTTGTCCTGGCCAACGGGAGCGGTCCTGTCCGGCTCGGCGCGCCGTCCATCCCCTTCACCGCCTGGGCCTGCTTCGGTCATCAAGGTCTCCGGGTCGAGGCCGGCATCGCCAGCCTCAGCGCACGCGGCGACGGGCGCGGTATCGGACACCAGCTCGTCGATCACTGGTTCATTCAGGATTCGGTCGTTCGCGGCAACCATGTCGGCGGGAACCGGTGCCTCCGCGGCCTGCGGTTGCGCGGTCACCACCGCCAGCGTGGCGCTCTCCTGGCCCACGCCGAGCCGGTGGAGTTCAATCTGCCAGCCGCCGCCGGCGATCGCCGGGGTCTCCGCCAGGAGCGACGTTGCGAGCCCGAGGTCGGCGACCGTACGCGCCGCGCCGCGTGCAGCATTGGCGGCCGGGTTCTTGGAGTGCAGCACGCCGTCCGGCGTGACGACGAAGGCAGGTTTTTCGATGGCATCGGTGATGAAACGCAGCCGCGCGTCGCGCGGCAGAGGCCGCGCCGGCCTATCCATGGCGATCACCAGCACGGCGGCCTCGCCGGTCGCCTGCGCAATGCGGCTGCACGCACAGGTCGTCAGTTGACCGAGCCAGGCGCCGAAGCCGCGCAGCCGGTCGAGCCGCGTTGCTCCTGTCAGCGGCAGACGGCCGGCGAGCTGGGCGATCTGGCGGCGATGCGGGTCGGCGGGGCTGCGCGGTTTCGCCAGCGCGCTGGCCTCGGCGATGCCGAGGGCGGCCGCCGCCGCAGCGTTGCACCACAGGATACGGCTGCCATCGGTGGACCACAGCCAGGCGGGACGGACACCGATCGCAAGCTGCGCCAGTCGGCGGTCTGCGACCATGGCGCGCAGGAACTCTGGGTCACCCATTGGCATTGATCTCGGCAAGCGTCGCCGTCTTCATAAGCGAGCGCATGATAGCTGCAAGGAGGGCCAGATTACGAAGTCCTGCTGGTCCGCCCGTTAACCGCAGGGCGCTTCGAGGCAGTAACCCGTCAATAGCGTTAATCGAAAACCAATGGCGCGTGGAAGGTCGCCGCGAGGTGCGTCACGAAAACAATTGCAAATCCGCCGCCCGGCGTCACGATGGGATCAAGAGCCGAGGCTAGGGTCGAGGGCACAGGACATCACAGCGGCCGGACAAGGCCGGACTAGAACGCGGAGGTGGACCATGAGCGAGCAGCGCGACCGTTTCGAGATGCCGCAGAACTTCGAGATCCCGGCGAACATGAAGGCGATGGCGGAGGCCGGTTTCGATCAGGCCCGCAAGGCGTTCGAGAACTTCATGAACGCCGCGCACAAGACAGCGACGACGATCGAAGGGCAGGGTGCTGCGGCCCAGGCGAACGCCAAGGAGCTGAGCAACAAGGCGATCGGCTTCGCCGAGACCAACATCCGCTCCTCGCTCGACTATGCCGAGAAGCTTTTGAAGGCGAAGGACATGAGCGAGGTGCTGAAGCTGCACAGCGAGCATGTGCAGAGCCAGATGCGGACCCTGGCCGAACAGGCGAGCGAGATGGGGCAGGCCGTTGCCCGTGCGGCGATGGATGCGACCAAGCCGAAATCCTGACCGACGTTCTCGACCGACGATTCTAAACAGCCGGACCTGCGGGCCTGACACTCCGACCGGATGATCGGCCTCGCCGGCCCCTGCATTGAAGATCCCGGTTCTGCATTGCAATATTTATGTTGCAATGCACAAGCTGGCGTGCATAATAACCATGCATCACCCATCGAAGGCGTTAGCTGCTCGGAGGCATGTCCGGGCGGTCGAATACTGACATCCAGTCGAACCAGTCTTTCTGACCTCAACAGGTGAACCTATGTCGCAGGATCCGTTTTCCACCGTCGTTCCGTTTGAAGTGCCGGGCTCCATCCGCGAAATCGCCGAGAAGGGCGTGACGCAGGCCCGTGAGACCTACGAGAAGTTCAAGGACGTTGCCCAGTCCAGCAACGAGACCATCGAAGCCGTGTATGCCTCCGCCACCAAGGGCGCGGCCGACTATTCCGGCAAGCTGATCGACATCGCCCGCGCCAACGCCAATTCGGCGTTCGACGTCGCCGAGAAGCTGATCGCGGTGAAGACCCCGTCGGAAGCGCTGTCGATCTGGGCGAGCTATGCCCGCGCCCAGTACGAGAGCTTCTCGTCGCAGGCGCGCGAGCTGGCCGAACTCGGCCAGAAGGTCGCCACCGAGACCGTCGAGCCGCTGAAGACCACGGCGTCGAAGGTTTTCAACAAGGTTGCGTAAGTCGCGTCGTTCGGCGCGCGGCGGGTGGCCGCGCGGCTGACGATTGATTGCATGAGGGAAGGCCCGGAGCCGCATGGTCCGGGCTTTTTTCTGGCCGGTGGCCTGCTCTGTTCGGGTTTGTCCCGGCGCGGCGGCGGGAACTGCGGCTGCCGGAGCCGGCGGGGCGCAATTTGTCCCGTTTCCCCAACCGAAAGCGGCACTGGAGTCTTGCCAAAACAGGGCGTTGCCCATAGTTTCCGCGCACCTCGCAGCCCCGCTGCGGGCATGATCGTGCAGTTGTAGCTCAGTTGGTTAGAGCGCCTGTCTGTGGAACAGGAGGTCGGTGGTTCGAGCCCACCCAACTGTACCATTCAACTGTACCATCCAACCGCACCGTCCTTCGTATCTCCGCATTCTGTCGCGATGATCGTAAGCTGACCCGCTCCCGCGGTCGCGGTGTGCTGCGCGCATGGGCGTAATCCTGTGTGCTCATGGCGCGCGAGTGACGAGGAATTGACACGCGCGCGGTCAGCGGCGATGTCATCGCAGCCGCAGTCCTGCTAGTCTGCGGCAGCTTTTGGGAGACTCATGACCATGCGTAAGCTGATGATCGTTCTTTGCACGCTTGCCGCCTCGGTCGTGGTGTCCAGCACCGCCGACGCGCAGCAGGGGCTGCGATTCCGCGATGACCGCGGCTTCGATCGCGGCACCGCCTGGTGCCTGCGTCCGTATTATGCGCGCGGCGATTACGACTGCCGCTACTACACCTATGAGCAATGCCAGGCGACCGCCGCCGGCAACATCGGCTTCTGTGAGCCGAGCCCGTGGGCGGTGGAGCAGGCGCAGCGCGCGCAGGCGGCGTCGCCGCGGCCGTACAAGCGGTACAAGAAGCCGCGCCGGCAGCAGTATCAGCCGTACTAATCCATTCAGCCGCACCGATCGCTCCTGCCTCCGATCGGCATCGGAGGGGCAGAGGCGCGGCCGTTCCGCGCCCGCGCGGACATCTCCGTATCAGCTCTTCGTATCGTGTGAGCTGAACCTGCATCAGGCCAGCCGTCATCGCCCGGCCTGTCGCCGGGGCGATGCATGTCGTTCGTCACGCCTCGGCCGGCCTAAAGCGCGATGGATGACTATCCTCGCGCTTTAGCTCTTAAGCATGATCGTTTCGGAAAACCGCTTCACGCTTCCGGATCATGCTCTAGCGGTCGGCGCGGCTGACCACGTCCATCAATTCCGCGATCTTCTTGCGCTGTTCCTCGCGGTCGCCCGAGGCGATCGCGTGGTCGACGCAGTGGGCGACGTGATCGCGCAGGATCTCTTCTTCGACCCGCCGCAGCGCCGTGCGCGCGGCCGCGATCTGCGTGACGATGTCGATGCAGTAGCGGTCCTCCTCGACCATGCGCGTCAGTCCACGCACCTGGCCTTCGATCCGCTTCAGCCGTTTCAGACAGGATGACTTGATGTCGGTTCGCATCCCGTCTATATACCCCCATGGGGTATGTAAATCAAGCGAACTGGAAAGCCGTCCCATGAGCCATCCACCACCGCAGACGCCGGGCCACGGCGCACACGCCAACCATCAGCATGGCGAGAGTTGCTGCTCGGGTGGGGCCCATCAGCATGACCATGCCGATTCGGGACCCGCGCATGCGTGTCACGCGCACGGGGCGCCCGCTGCGGCAAAGGCGATCGACCCGGTCTGCGGCATGAGCGTCGATCCTGTCACCGCCAAGCACCGCTTCAGCTACAAGGGCGAGGAGCACCTGTTCTGCTCGGCCGGCTGCAAGACCAAGTTCGAGGCGGCGCCGGAGACGTACCTCGCGCGCACGCCGCCGCAGCAAAAGCCGCGCGTCGAGCGCGCGCCGGCCGATCCGGATGCGATCTACACCTGCCCGATGCATCCCGAGGTGCGCCAGGTCGGCCCCGGCAGCTGCCCGATCTGCGGCATGGCGCTGGAGCCGGAGACGGTCACCCTCGACGACAAGCCCGATCCCGAACTGATCGACATGACCCGCCGCTTCTGGGTGGCGCTGGTGCTGACGCTGCCGGTGTTCGTGCTGGAGATGGGTCAGCACCTGACCGGCACGCACTGGATCGAGCCGCAGCTGTCGAACTTGGTCCAGCTCGCGCTGGCGACGCCGGTGGTGATCTGGGCGGGCTGGCCGTTCTTCGTGCGCGGCTGGAATTCGCTGGTCTCGCGCAACCTCAACATGTTCACGCTGATCGCGCTCGGCGTCGGCGTCGCCTGGGTCTACAGCCTGGTGGCGATCGCAGCGCCGCATCTGTTTCCGCCGGCGTTCCGCGATGCGCATGGCAACGTCGCGGTCTACTTCGAAGCGGCGGCGGTCATCGTCACGTTGGTCCTGCTCGGCCAGGTGCTGGAGCTGCGGGCGCGGGCGCGCACCTCCGGCGCGATCAAGGCTCTGCTCGGCCTTGCGCCGACGCAGGCGCGGCGCATCACGCCGGCGGGCGACGAGGATATCGCGCTGGATGACGTCGCGGTCGGTGACCTGCTGCGCGTGCGGCCGGGCGAGAAGCTTCCCGTGGATGGCGTCGTCACCGAGGGCCGTTCGACGGTCGATGAGTCACTCGTCACCGGCGAATCGATGCCGCTCGCCAAGAGCGCGGGCGACAAGGTGATCGGCGGCACGCTGAATCTCTCCGGCGGCTTCGTCATGCGCGCCGAGAAGGTTGGCCGCGACACGCTGCTCGCGCGCATCGTCGATATGGTCGCCCGCGCGCAGCGCTCGCGCGCGCCGATCCAGAAGCTCGCCGATCAGGTCGCGGGCTGGTTCGTGCCGGCGGTGATCGCGGTGGCGCTCGCCGCATTCGCGGCGTGGGCTATGTTCGGGCCGGAGCCGCGTTTCAGCTACGGCCTGGTTGCGGCCGTCACTGTGCTGATCATCGCCTGCCCGTGTGCGCTCGGGCTCGCGACGCCGATGTCGATCATGGTCGGCGTCGGCCGCGGGGCCGGCATGGGCATCCTGATCCGCGACGCCGAGGCGCTGCAGCGGCTCGAGACCATCGATACGCTGGTGGTCGACAAGACCGGCACGCTCACCGAAGGCAGGCCGAAGGTGGTCGCCGTCGTGCCGGCACAGGGCTTCGCCGCCGACGAGGTGCTGCGGCTTGCAGCGAGCGTCGAGCGCGCGAGCGAGCATCCGCTGGCGCATGCGATCCTGGTCGCGGCGAAGGAGAAGGGCCTCGCGCTCGCCGACGTGCGCGACTTCGATTCCCCGGTCGGCAAGGGCGCGCTGGGTTCGGTCGAGGGCCGCGAGGTTCTGATCGGCAGCGCCGCGTTCCTGGCCGAGCGCGGCATCGATGCGAGCGCGCTACAGAGTGATGCGCAGCGTCAACGCGAGAGCGGCGCGACGGTGGTGGCGATGGCCGTTGATGGCCGCGTCGCCGGGCTGATCGCGATCGCCGATCCGATCAAGCCGACGACGCCCGCGGCGCTGAAGGCGCTCGCCGCCGACGGCATCCGCATCGTCATGCTGACCGGCGACAACGCGGTGACGGCGAAGGCGGTGGCCGCGCAACTCGGCATTGCCGAGGTCGAGGCCGATGCGCTGCCGGAGACCAAGGGCGAGGTGGTTGCGCGTCTGCGCGCCGCCGGCCGGCGCGTGGCGATGGCGGGCGACGGCATCAATGACGCACCGGCGCTGGCAGCCGCCGACGTCGGTATCGCCATGGGCGGCGGTACCGATGCGGCGATCGAGAGCGCTGGGGTGACATTGTTGCGCGGCGACCTGAACGGAATTGTGACAGCCCGACATCTGTCGCGGGCGACCATGCGCAACATCCGCCAGAATCTCGGCTTCGCGTTCGTCTACAACGCGGCCGGCGTTCCGGTGGCGGCCGGCGTGCTGTATCCGCTGTTCGGCATGCTGCTGTCGCCGATGGTCGGTGCGGCGGCGATGGCGCTGTCGTCGGTGTCGGTGGTTGCCAACGCGTTGCGGCTGGCGCGCGCCAAGCTTTGAGGTGTGAAACGCGTTTCAGCAGCTAAAAAAAAGCCGGGCTTTGTGCCCGGCTTTTGCAGTTGTGGCCACGAGAGGCCGACACAATCACCTTCCAAGAGGGATGACTGAACTCTCGAAGTTGCAGGAGGAGGGGGACAATGCGCAACGCCAAGCGTTCAGCTTGCACCCACTATGGGATGTGCAAGTCATGCGCGGCAAGCACAGCTTCCGCATGTCAGACATGCGGCGTCTCTGAACGCTTCCAGGTATTACTCTTTGGGAGACCAGCGTTGCGCCTTGCTCACGATGAAGTCGCGGAACACCTGCACGCGCGCCACCGACTTCAACTCTTCCGGATAGACGAAGTAGGTATCGATCTGGATCGAATCCTTTTCTTCGAAAAGTTGAACGAGTCCGTGCCGCTCCTCGACCAGGTAGTCCGGCAGCGCGGCGACGCCGAGGCCCTGCTGGCAGGCGCGGGCGAGACCGAGTACGTGGTTGACCTTGAAGTAGGCTTCGCGCGGGCCCTTGCCGTTACGTCCGGCTTCGATCAGCCAGTAGCGGTTCTGCAGGTGGGCGGGCGCATGCAGGTCGTTCAGCACCACCAGGCGGTGGTTGTCGAGATCCTCCAGCGTGCGCGGCGTGCCCATCCGCTTGATGTATTCCGGCGAGCAGTAGGCGTGATAGCCGATCGAGAACAGCTTGCGCTGGATGAGGTCCGGCTGGGTCGGCTTGCGCACGCGGATCGCCACGTCCGCCTCGCGCATCGACAGGTCGAGCTCCTCGTCGGTCACCATCAGCTGGATGCGGATGTCCGGATAGAGCTGGGTGAACTCGCCGAGCCGCGGGATCAGCCAGTGGATGCCGACGCCGGGCGTGGTCGTCACCTTCAGTTCGCCGCTCGGCCGCTCGCGGCTGTCGGTGAGCTTGGCGCGGGCCGCCTGCAATTGCATGAACACGTCATGGGCGGTGCGGAACAGAAGGTCGCCCTGCTCGGTGAGGATCAGGCCGCGGGCGTGGCGGTGAAACAGCGAGACCGACAGCTCCTGCTCCAGCGCCGAAACCTGGCGCGACACGGCCGACTGCGACAGTCCGAGCTGTTCGCCGGCGTGGGTGAAGCTGCCCGCTTCGGCGGCAGCGTGAAAAACCTTCAGTTTGTCCCAGTCCATGTCCCAAAACCCGTTGCGAAATCTGATCATCGTTACTCAGCCGCGGCACGCTCGGTGGCGTGCAGCGCGAGGAAACGTTCGGCTTCCAGGGCCGCCATGCAGCCGAGGCCCGCGGCGGTGACCGCCTGGCGGTACGTCTCGTCGGCGACGTCGCCGGCGGCGAACAGGCCCGGCACCGAGGTCGCGGTCGAGTGCGGCGCGATCTCGACATAGCCGGACGGCTTCATCTTGATCTGGCCGGCGACGAGTTCGGTCGAAGGCGCATGGCCGATGGCGATGAACACGCCGTCGGTTGGAAGCTCGCTGATCGCGCCGGTCTTCACGTTGCGGAGGCGGACGTGGGTGACCTTGCGCGGGTTGTCGGCGCCGCAGATCTCCTCGACCGCCGAATCCCAGACCACCTGCACCTTCGGGTTCTTGAACAGGCGGTCCTGCAGGATGCGCTCGGCGCGGAAGCTGTCGCGGCGGTGGACGACGGTGACCTTGGTGGCAAAGTTGGTGAGGAACAGCGCCTCCTCGACGGCGGTATTGCCGCCGCCGACCACCACCACCTCCTTGCCGCGGTAGAAGAAGCCGTCGCAGGTGGCGCAGGCGGAGACGCCGAAGCCTTTGAAGGTCTCCTCCGAGGGGATGCCGAGCCAGCGCGCCTGCGCGCCGGTGGCGAGGATGACGGCGTCGGCCAGGTAGACATCGCCGGAATCGCAGGTGAGGCGGAACGGACGGCTGCCGAGCTCGAGCTTGGTCACGAGATCGGTGACGATCTTGGTGCCGACATGGGCGGCCTGCTTCTCCATCTGCTCCATCAGCCAGGGGCCCTGGATCACGTCGGCGAAGCCGGGATAATTCTCGACATCGGTGGTGATGGTGAGCTGGCCACCAGGCTGCACGCCCTGAATCAGGACCGGATCGAGCATCGCCCGTGCTGCATAGATCGCGGCGGTATAACCGGCCGGTCCCGAACCGATAATGACGACTTTGGCGTGAATGGGCTGGGCCATTGCCTGAACATCCTCAAACTGGCTTCGATGCGACGTTGCGGGTTATGCAGCCTGTACAGGCTCAACCCCCCGCAGCGCATGGAGGGTACCTGAATTCATTCTAAGTCATCTGAGGAGCCATGCAAGTTTCGCAACTCACAATCTTGGGAGTTGCGCCCCCGGGACTAAAATACCTTAATTTCAGCAATAAAGTTGCTTCACCGCGCGCATTTTGGGGTATGAAGGGCGCGATTTCGTTGCATATTTTGCAATGCAGTACGGACGACGGGTTGGGACGGCCCGAAGGCAATGAGTAAGAACCTCGACGACATCGATCTGAAAATCCTGGCCGAAATCCAGGCCGACGGGCGAATCACCAATGTCGAACTCGCGCGGCGGGTGGGGATTTCGCCGCCGCCCTGTTTGCGGCGGGTGCGGGCGCTGGAGGAGGCCGGCTACATCGTCGGCTATCGCGGCCTGCTCGATCCGCGCAAGCTCGGTTTCGACGTGACGGTGTTCGCGTCGGTGCATCTGTCGAGCCAGGCGGAAGCCGATCTGCGCGCGTTCGAAGCGTTCGTGCGCGCCGAGCCGCTGGTGCGTGAGTGCTGGATGCTGTCGGGCGATGTCGATTTCATCCTCAAATGCGTCGCCCCCGACATGAACAAATTCCAGGAGTTCGTGTCACGGCTCACGGCTGCGCCGCACGTCCGCAACGTGCGCACCTCGCTGGTGCTGCACAACTCCAAGGACGCGGCCGCGGTGCCGATGGAATTGACCACACCCTGATTGAGATGCGGCCGCAGGCCGCGCGTCCTCGTTCCCTCACGTCGGCGCGCCATGGCGGGCCGATGATCTACCGGAGCCGCGCGTGACCGTTCTTCAGATCGTTTTGATCGCCCTTGCGGGCTTTGCCGCAGGCACGGTGAATGCCGTCGCCGGCGGCGGCTCGTTCTTCACCTTCGCGGCGCTGGTGTTCGGTGGCCTGCCGACGCTCGATGCCAATGCCACGAGCGCGGTGGCGCTGACGCCGGCCAACCTCGCCAGCGTGGTCGGCTATCGCGAGGAGGTGCGCAAGAACTTCCGCGAGATGATTCCGTTCCTCGTCATCGGCATCGCCGGCGGGGCGATCGGAGCGTGGCTCCTGATCACGATCGGCGACGAAGGCTTCCGTCCGACGGTGCCGTGGCTGCTGCTGCTGGCGACCGTGCTGTTCGCGCTGTCGGGCCACATCAACCGCGCGATCGCGCCGTTCGCGGCGAAGGGCGGGGCGGGCGTCAAGTTCGCGGCCTTCGCGTTGATGGCGGTGGTCGCCATCTATGGCGGCTTCTTCGGTGCCGGCATGGGCATCATGATGCTGGCGGCGCTGGCGATCATCGAGAGCGGCGACTTCCACAAGTCGAACGCGATCAAGAATGCGGTGGCGTTTCTGATCCAGACGGTGTCGGCAACGCTGCTGATCGCGGGCGGCCTGGTGCATTGGCCGCACGCGGTGATCACTATGCTGGCTTCGATCGCCGGCGGCTATCTCGGCGTCAGTGTCGCGCGGCGGGTGCCGCAGCCGGTGATCCGCGCGACCGTGGTGACGGTCGGCGCGGTGCTCACGCTGGTCTTCTTTGTGCGCGGTTGAGTCGTGTAGCGCATGCAACGGGGCTGGTTCAGCGCGCGCTGAACTGCGACCCGTCGCATACCGCGCCGAAGATGGGCGGTGCTTTCTTGCTTCCCGTTACTTGCGCTTCAGCAGCGCATCGACGCTCCAGCTGCCGCCGCCCGCGCAGGCGAGATACAGGAAGGTGAAGCAGTACAGCGCGGCGAGCTCGCCGCCGTTCAGCAGCGGATAGAAGCCCTTCGGCGCGTGCGCGATGAAGTAGGCGAATGCGGTCATGCCGGAGAGGATGAACGCCGACGCGCGGCTGAACAGCCCGATCACCAACAGCGCGCCGCCGATCAGCTCGATCACGCCGGCATTCCAGCTCATCGAGAACATCGCCGCGTTGTTCATCTGCGGATGGATCGGAAAGCCGAGCAGCTTCGCCGTGCCATGCTGCAGCACCAACAGCGCCGACATGATGCGCAGCACGCTGAGGACGCGCGGCGACCAGGCCGCGCTGAAACGATCGAGATTCATAATAAAGGAACTCCGGCTTCAGGGTCTGAAGCCGGAGGGTTAACCTGCGATGCGTGACACGCAAAGCACGGATGCGATCACAAATGCGCCAGTTTCGATTATTTCCACTCGATCTTGGCGACTTCGTAGGCCTTGGCGCCGCCCGGGGCGACCACCTCGACGGAGGCGCCCTTCTTCTTGCCGATCAGCGCGCGCGCCAGCGGCGAGGTGACGGAGATGCGGCCCTTCTTGGCGTCGGCTTCCGGCTCGCCGACGATCTGCCAGACCTTCTTCTGCTCGGTGTCTTCATCGACGAGGGTGACGGTCGCGCCGAACTTGATGGTGTCGCCCGACAGCTTCGACACGTCGATCACGTCGGCGCGCGCGAGCTTGTCTTCGAGCTCGGCGATCACGCCCTCGTTGTGCGACTGCTGTTCCTTGGCGGCATGATACTCCGCATTCTCGGAGAGATCGCCGTGCGAGCGCGCTTCGGAAATCTGCTGAATGATCCGCGGCCGTTCGACCTGCTGGCGATGCTTCAGTTCGCTCTCCAAAGCGACGTAGCCAGCCTGGGTCATCGGAATCTTGTCAACCATTCTTCGTCTTCCTTCAGTTCCGTGCGGTCCGGTCTCGCACCGGCCGTACAAAACCCGTTAGTGTTGCGTGCTTCAGTCACGCGTTCGGATTCACGCCACGCAGCGTTTCACGTTGTACGCCAGAGCGCGAGTCCCGTGTCTTGCGTACAGTTTACGGCCTCCGTAAGGAGCGCCGGTACTCATCTCATGATGCGGGAACAGAACAGCGCAGAGGCGCACCGGTTCCAACTATATACCAGAAGTCCCGGAAGATCACGCCGCCGGGAAGTAGCTCTGCAGGGTTCTGACCTCGAGATCGCCGCCCAGATAGCCCTTGATGCCCTGCGCCGCGGCCAAGGCCCCGGACAGGGTGGTGTAGTATGGCACCTTATGCAAGAGGGCGGCACGCCGCAGCGAGCGGCTGTCGGCCAGCGCCTGCGGCCCTTCCGTGGTGTTGAACACCAATTGGATCTCGCCGTTGGTTATCGCATCGACGATGTGCGGCCGGCCTTCCAGCACCTTGTTGATCTTCTCGGTCGGCACGCCGTTGTCGACCAGGAAGCGCTGGGTGCCGGAGGTGGCGATGATCTTGAAACCGGCCGAGGCGAGCAGCCGCACCGCGTCGAGGATGCGCACCTTGTCTTCGTCGCGCACCGAGACGAACACGGTGCCCTTGCGTGGAACGCGGGTGCCGCCGCCGAGCTGGCTCTTGGCGAAGGCGATCGCGAACGACTTGTCGAGGCCCATCACCTCGCCGGTCGATTTCATTTCCGGGCCGAGCACGGTGTCGACGCCGGGGAAGCGTGCGAACGGGAACACCGATTCCTTGACGCCGATGTGGTCGAGCTTGCGCGGGGCGAGCTTGAAGTCGGCGAGCTTCTCGCCGGCCATCACGCGCGCGGCGATCTTCGCCACCGGGCGGCCGATCACCTTGGCGACGAACGGCACCGTGCGCGAGGCGCGCGGGTTGACCTCGAGCACGTAGATCTCACTGTCCTTGATCGCGTACTGCACGTTCATCAGGCCGACCACGTCGAGGCCGAGCGCGAGCTCGCGCGTCTGCCGTTCGAGTTCGGCGACGGTCGCGGCCGGTAGCGAATGCGGCGGCAGCGCGCAGGCGGAATCGCCGGAGTGGATGCCGGCTTCCTCGATGTGCTCCATGATGCCGACGACGAACGTGTCCTTGCCGTCGGCGAGGCAGTCGACGTCCACCTCCACCGCGTCCGACAGGTAGCGGTCGAACAGCAGCGGATTCTTGCCGAGCACGGTGTTGATCTGCCCGGTCTTGTCGTTCGGATAACGCGCCTTGACGTCGGCGGGCACGAGCTCCGGCAGCGTGCCGAGCAGGTAGTCGCCGAGCTGGCCTTCGTCGCGGATGATCTGCATCGCGCGGCCGCCCAGCACGTAGGAGGGGCGCACCACCAGCGGGTAGTCGAGCTCGCCGGCGATCAGCCGCGCCTGCTCCACCGAGTAGGCGATGCCGTTCTTCGGCTGCTTGAGCTGCAGCTTGTCGAGGATGCGTTTGAAGCGGTCGCGGTCCTCGGCGAGGTCGATCGCCTCCGGCGAGGTGCCGAGGATCGGCACCTTGGCCTCTTCCAGCGCGTGCGCGAGCTTCAGCGGGGTCTGGCCGCCGAACTGCACGATCACGCCGTGCAGCGTGCCGTTGGAGCGCTCGGTGTCGATGATCTCCAGCACGTCTTCGGCCGTCAGCGGCTCGAAATAGAGGCGATCGGCGGTGTCGTAGTCGGTGGAAACCGTTTCCGGGTTGCAGTTGACCATGATGGTCTCATAGCCGGCATCGCCGAGCGCGAAGCAGGCGTGACAGCAGCAGTAGTCGAACTCGATGCCCTGGCCGATGCGGTTCGGGCCGCCGCCGAGGATGACGACTTTCTTGGCGTCCGACGGTGCGCTCTCGTCCGCGGCGGGGCCTGCGAACGGCGCCTCGTAGGTGGAGTACATGTAGGCGGTGGGGGATGCGAATTCGGCGGCGCAGGTGTCGATGCGCTTGAATACCGGCCGCACGCCGAGGCCGCGGCGATGCGCCTTCACCTCGGCCTCGCTCTTCTTCGCCAGCACCGCGAGCCGCGCGTCGGAGAAGCCCTTGGCCTTCAGCGCGCGCATGCCGGGCGCGTGCGGCGGCAGGCCGTGCTTGGCGACCTTCGCCTCGGTTTCGATGATGTCGCGGATCCGCGCCAGGAACCAGGGATCGATCTTGCAGGAGGCGAAGATGTCCTCGTCGCTCCAGCCGAGCCGCATCGCCTGCGCCACCTGCAGCAGCCGGTTCGGCGTCGGCGTGCCGAGCGCGGCGCGCACCGCGTTCTTGTCGTCGGAGCGGCCGATGCCCTCGATCTCGATCTCGTCGAGGCCGGTGAGACCGGTCTCGAGTCCGCGCAGCGCCTTCTGCAGGCTTTCCTGGAAGGTGCGGCCGATCGCCATCACCTCGCCGACCGACTTCATCGAAGTGGTCAGCGTCGTGCTGGCGCCGGGGAATTTCTCGAACGCGAAACGCGGGATCTTCGTCACCACGTAGTCGATGGTCGGTTCGAACGAGGCGGGCGTGGCGCCGCCGGTGATGTCGTTGGCGATCTCGTCCAGGGTGTAGCCGACCGCGAGCTTGGCTGCGACCTTGGCGATCGGGAAGCCGGTCGCCTTCGAGGCCAGCGCGGAGGAGCGTGACACGCGCGGGTTCATCTCGATCACGACCATCCGGCCGTCGGCTGGATTGACGCCGAACTGCACGTTCGAGCCGCCGGTCTCGACGCCGATCTCGCGCAGCACCGCCAGCGAGGCGTCGCGCATGATCTGGTATTCCTTGTCGGTCAGCGTCAGCGCCGGCGCGACCGTGATCGAATCGCCGGTGTGAACGCCCATTGGATCGACGTTCTCGATCGAGCAGACGATGATGCAGTTGTCCTTCTTGTCGCGGACAACCTCCATCTCGTACTCCTTCCAGCCGAGCACGGATTCCTCGATCAGCACCTCGTTGGTCGGCGAGGCGTCGATGCCGCGCTCGACGATCTCGATAAACTCCGCCTTGGTGTAGGCGATGCCGCCGCCGGTGCCGCCCATGGTGAAGGAGGGGCGAATGATCGCCGGCAGGCCGATCTCGTCGAGGGTACGCAGCGCGTCGGGCAGTGTCTTGATCTGATGCGAGCGCGGCGTCTCGAGGCCGATCTTGGTCATCGCGTCGCGGAAGCGCTGGCGGTCTTCCGCCTTGTCGATGGCGTCGGCGGTGGCGCCGATCATTTCCACGTCGAACTTCTCCAGCGTCCCCTGCTTGCGCAAGGAGAGCGCGCAGTTCAGCGCGGTCTGGCCGCCCATGGTCGGCAGCAGCGCGAAGCCGCCGGGAATGACGTGGCGTTCGTTCTCGATGATCTTGGCGACGATCTCCGGCGTGATGGGTTCGATATAGGTCGCATCGGCGAGTTCCGGATCGGTCATGATCGTCGCCGGGTTCGAGTTCACCAGCACGACGCGGTAGCCTTCGGCCTTCAGCGTCTTCACCGCCTGGGTGCCGGAGTAGTCGAACTCGCAGGCCTGGCCGATCACGATCGGACCGGCACCGATGATCAGGATGGTGGAGATGTCAGTTCTTTTCGGCATTGGCTCTCGTTCTAACCCGAAACTCGTCTGGCTGGGTGGCCGGCTCCGCGGTGAACGCTGGGTTCACCTGGGATACCGCAAGCCCATGATTTTTGGGTGGTTTCGATCCGGAAGCGTCCTGCGGCCGCAAGTGCCGGTCTGAACCACCACACGAAGGGGATGACGGCGCACAAAAAAAGGGCGCGCCTGCCGCGCGTCCCCTGCGAAACCCCCGCGCCAGGGTCGAACCTTGCGCGGGCCGTATCTAGACCAGAACGGCGGGGTGGGGAAGGGCTAAAACGGCCAATCCACCAGCATGTTCAGCATGTTCACCGGCGCCGGCCAGCGCCTGGGGAGGATGGGAAGGGAGTTGGAGGCCCGGCCTGGAGTTTAACCAGGATTAAGAACCGTGCAGGGCTCTTTGCGTAGACGTTCCGCCACCGGGCCGTCTTTATTTTTACTCGCGTCTCCTAACGAGTCGCTACCCGGGCGACGGGTGACCTGCGGCTATGGTTAACCCTTGACCGTTGGAGGCGCAGGCGTCGCGACGAACGACAGCCGCGCCGGCTGATGTTCGAAATTGAACGGCAGCCGCGCGGTGGCGAAGCCCGCCGCATTGATGCGGCCGACGATCTCCTGTTCCGAATAGGTGGTGACGCCGAGCTCGGCGCGGATGCGGCGGTAGGGCGACAGCACGGTGCGGATCAGTCCGCCGATCGCCGCGGTGAGAAAACCGTTGCGCCACGCATAACGCAGCAGCGCCAGCGCGTCCGAGGCCGGGCTCACGCCGGGCGGGATCACGTCGGCCAGCACCAGCCGGCCGTGCGGCGCGAGCAGCACCCGCCAGCGCCGCAACAGCGCGTCGAGTTCGTCCCGCGTCAGATATTGCGCCACCGAATTCGCCACGATCAGATCGAGCGATCCATCCGGCAGGGCCGCAAGCTCCTCCGGGCTGATCACCGCAATGTTTGCCACTGCGCCGAACCGGCTCCGCATGCTGTCGCGCACCCGCGAGGCGGCCTCGCAGAGCCACAGCCGCCCGACGCGCGCCGCGACCCGGTCCGCATGCAGCGCCTCGCCGCAGCCGAAGTCGAGCACCCTGGCGTCGCCGGCCGGTTGCAGATCGAGGATGCGGTCGGCGACGTCGCGATAGTGCAGGTCGAGGTGGCGTGCGTTGACGTAAATCGAGTGCTGCGAGTTCCAGAAGCTGATCCAGTCTTTCTCTGACATAAGGCCGTCGTGGAGCTGTTGTGTGCGGGGCAATGATCGGGAATGGCGGTCGGGCGGATGCGATTGGCGGCGTGCTAGCGGCGCGGCCGGGATTGGTTGATGAGGGGATCCTGATTTGAGGAAATCCAGGTTCCGATGCCGGAACTCCTGCTAGGATTGCGACGTTAAGGCCCCTGCAGCGTTATGTCCATCGCCGGTGCTGACACCGGCAGCAAGCGTCACAACCGCAAGCGTCACAACCGAAGGAATTTCCACCGTGAACAAGCCCGTCAAACTTGCGTCGAAAGAAAAGGTTGCCGCCGCGCTCGATACCCCCACCGACCTGTCGCAGGAGGGCGTGGACAAGATCAGCGCGGCGATGAACACCATCCTGGCTGATACCTTCGCGCTCTACCTCAAGACCAAGAACTTCCATTGGCACGTCTCGGGGCCGCACTTCCGCGATCTGCACCTGATGTTCGACGAGCAGGGGACCGAGATCCTCGGCACCACCGACGAGATCGCCGAGCGCGTGCGCAAGATCGGCGGCACCACGCTGCGCTCGATCGGCCAGATCGGCAAGCTGCAGACGCTGGAGGACAACGACGAGGCGTTCGTGCCGGCCATCGACATGCTGCGCGAGCTGATGAACGACAACAAGAAGGTGGTGAAGGCGATGCGTGAGGCGCACGAGATCGCCGACAAATACGACGACACCGCCACCGCGAGTCTGCTGGAGAACTTCATCGACGCGGCGGAGAAGCGGGTGTGGTTCCTGTTCGAGGCGAGCCGCGCCCAAGGAGACAACGCGCGCTGATCGCACCCGGCGGCTGCCGTTCTGGTCAGGGTCACCCGCGCAGCGTTATGACAAAAAAAGCGCCCGCCTTGCGGCGGGCGAAGCGGGACGTGAGAGGGATCGCGCCCCGGAAAATGATCCGCCCTAACCCTTGCCGGGGGCCGATCCCGTCGGCAGATCGAACACGAGGCAGGTGGTGGTGCCGTGCGCCAGCAGGCGGCCTGATGCGTCACGCAAATGCGCCTCGGCGGTCGCCACCCGGCGGCCGGCGGTCATCACCCGGCCCTCGGCCTGGATCGGGCCGGTGTCCTTGGTGATTGCTTTCACCAGGCTGACCTTGAACTCCAGCGTCGTATAGCCCTGGCCCTGCTCCAGCGTCGTATGCACCGAGCAGCCGAGCACGGTGTCGAGCAGCGTTGCCGCGTAGCCGCCATGCACCGAGCCGATCGGGTTGTAGAAGTCGAACGAGGGGATCGCCTCGGCGCGCGCATAGCCTTTCTCGACCTTGGTGATCAGGAAGTTCATCGTCCGGGTGATCGGCGGTGCCGGCAGCTTGCCGTCCAGCATCGCCTGCATGAAGGCGAGGCCGGACATCGAGGCCAGCACCTGCGGCGGCACCACGTCGTAGCGGCGCTCCTCCTGCAGCAGCGCGGCGATGTCCTTCGGCGGCGACACGTTCATGATTGCAACATCCTGGCTGGCTGATTATGATTACGTTCGTAACGAATAAATCGCACCCTGTCCATCGGCCTGCCGGAAGGCCAGCCATGCGGTGGTCGAGCCCGAAGGGCTCGCCGGGGCCGCGACGCGACATCCCAGCGGGAGGCTGCATGCGCATCACCAAGGAAAAAGCCGCGCAGAACCGGGCGCGGATCGTCGCCGCAGCCGCGCGTCTGTTCCGCGAGGAGGGGCTGGCCGGCGTCGGCATCGATGCGGTGGCCGCCGCGGCCGGGCTGACCCACGGGGCGGTCTACAGCCATTTCGACTCGAAGGAGGCGCTGGCCGCGGCCGCGGTCTCGCACGCGCTGGCCGACTCCATGGCCGGCTGGCTCGCGCTGACCGAGGGCTTGGACGAACGGGCCGCGTTCGAGCGGCTGATGAAGGCTTATGTCTCGCGGCTGCATCGCGACGAGCCCGGCGCCGGCTGCTCGATCGCGCTGCTCGGCGGCGAGGCGCAGCGCGCCGGCGCGCCGTTGCAGCAGGCGTTCAAGCAGGGTGTGGAGCAGATGCTGAGCGTGGTGGCGATGAGTGGCGGCAAGCCGCTCTCGGCCGAGCAGCGCGCATCGGCGATCGCCAACGTTGCAACGATGGTCGGCGCATTGGTGCTGGCGCGGGCGACGATCGCGGACCGTGCGCTGTCCGACGAGATTTTGAAGACGGTGCGGACGAAGCTGCTGGCGCTGGCGTGACGACCCAGCTTGAGGACGCAGTCTCCGACCTCAATCTCATTCTGAGCTCAATCCTCATGGTGGTGAGGAGGTCCGCAGGACCATCGCGAACCATGAGGCCGACGATGCAAGGCCACACGGGCCTCATCCGTCGCGACGGCCGCTAAGCGGTTTCCCCAGGATAAGGCCGAGCCTGCGGCACAAGCCCTGAAGAGCCGCTTACGCTGCCTTGCGCTTGCGCATCAAATCCGTGAAGCGCTTGAACAGGTAGTGCGAGTCGCGCGGGCCCGGCGAAGCCTCCGGGTGATACTGCACCGAGAACACCGGCTTGTCGGTCAGCGCGAGGCCGCAGTTCGAGTTGTCGAACAGCGACACATGCGTCTGCTGCACGTTCTTCGGCAGCGAATCCTTATCCACGGCGAAGCCGTGGTTCATCGAGGTGATCTCGACCTTGCCGGTGGTCATGTCCTGCACCGGGTGGTTCGCGCCGTGATGACCCTGATGCATCTTCACGGTCTTGCCGCCGAGCGCGAGGCCGAGCATCTGGTGACCGAGGCAGATCCCGAACGTCGGCACGCCGGACTCGATCACCTGCTTGATCACCGGCACCGCATACTTGCCGGTCTCCGCCGGATCGCCGGGGCCGTTCGACAGGAACACGCCGTCCGGCTTCAGCGCCAGGATGTCCTCCGCCGGGGTGGTCGCCGGAACGACGGTGACCTTGCAGCCTTCGCCGGCGAGCAGGCGTAGGATGTTGCGCTTGATGCCGTAGTCGATCGCCACCACGTTGAATTCCGGCTTGTCCTGCCGGCCGAAACCCTTGCCCCATTCCCACGGCGTCTCGTCCCAGACGAAACGCTGGCCGCTGGTCACCATCGGCACGAGGTCCATGCCCTCGAGCCCCGGCCACTCGCGCGCTTCCTGCCTCAGGCTGTCGAGGTTGAACGTGCCATCGGCGGCATGGGCGATCACCGCGTTCGGCATGCCCTTGGTGCGGATCAGCGCGGTCAGCGCGCGGGTGTCGATGCCGGCGAGGCCGATGATGCCGCGCGCCTTCAGCCACTGGTCGAGGTGGCGCGTCGCGCGGTAGTTCGACGGATCGGTGATGTCGGCGCGCAGGATGACGCCGCGCGCGCCCGGCGTCGCCGCCATGTTCAGCGCCTCGATGTCCTCCTCGTTGGTGCCGACATTGCCGACATGCGGGAAGGTGAAGGTGATGATCTGGCCCGCATAGGAGGGATCGGTGAGGATCTCCTCATAGCCGGTCATCGCCGTGTTGAAGCAGACTTCGCCCACCGCGAAGCCCTCCGCGCCGAGGCCGAAGCCTTCCAGCACGGTGCCGTCGGCAAGCACGAGGAGCGCGGTCGGTTTCGGTTCCGGCCAGGCTGATGCAGCGTCATTTTGTGTCATGAGCTCACCTCATAGTCCCTGTTGACTTTCTGCGTCAATGTCGACTTTCCGCATTGCCGCAAACTGTCAACATGCCTGATGAAAAACGCATGATTTGACACAAGTTTCCGGCCTCCTATGCTCGTTGGAGCAACCGCGACCTTGTCGATTTCTGTCGAAAACGGAGCCCGCCCATGCCCGACCTGCCGATTGTGCTCGTTCCAGGCCTGGGCAGCTCGGTCCGCAACCATCTGGCGATCCTGCCGACGCTCTGGCGGCACGGTTCGGTGATGGTGATCAACCAGACCCGCGACGACACCATCGCGGCGATGGCGAAACGGGCATTGGACGAAGCGCCGCCGCGCTTTGCGCTGATCGGCCATTCGCTGGGTGGCTACATCGTGCTGGAGATGATCCGCCAGGCGCCGGAGCGGATCACCCGGCTGGCGCTGCTCAACACCCAGGCGCGGCTCGATGCGCCGGAGACCACGGCGCTGCGGCTGCATCGGATCGCCGAGACCAAGGCCGGCCGCTATGCGGAGATGCAGGCGGCGAACTTCCCCGTCAGCGTGCATCCCTCGCGCGCGGAGGACCCGGAGCTGATCGAGATGGCGCGGCTGACGCGCGAGGACGCAGGCCCGGAGGCGTTCCTACGCCAGCAGGCGGCGATCATGGCGCGCAAGGACTCGCGGCCGTTCCTGAAGGACATCCGCGTGCCGGTGCTGGTGCTGTCGGGAGATCAGGACCGCTCGATCTCCAACGAGTATTCGCGGGAGATGGCGGACCTCATTCCCGGCGCCAAGCTCGTGATCGTGCCGCGCTGCGGCCATCTGGCGCCGGCCGAGCAGCCGGAAGCGGTGAGCGAGGCGCTGGAGGACTGGCTGGCTGCGTGATCGCGGACAGTGTTCGGATCAGATGATCGGATCACGCCCCATCCCTGATCGCGCAAGCCGTTGTGAAGCGCGGCGAAACCCCTTACATGCGTGCGTCTGACGAAGGAGACTGTCATGCTGCGCGACGCCATCAACACCGCTGTCAAGGAGGCCATGAAGGCCAAGGACGAGCGCAAGCTCTCCACGCTGCGCATGGTCAACTCCACCATCAAGAACGCCGACATCGACGCGCGCGGCCAGGGCAAACCGCCGCTCACTGACGAGGACCTGCTCGGCCTGTTGCAGAAGATGATCAAGCAGCGCCAGGAGTCGGTGGAGCTGTACGACAAGGGCGGCCGCGCCGAGCTTGCCGCGCAGGAGCGCGAGGAGATCGCGGTGATCTCCGCCTACCTGCCGAAGCAGCTTGGCGAGGACGACGTCAAGGCGGCGATCGCCGCCGCCATCGCCGAGACCGGTGCGGCCGGCATGAAGGACATGGGCAAGGTGATCGGCGTCCTGAAGGCGAAGTATGCGGGCCAGATGGACTTCGGCAAGGCCAGCGCGCTGGTGAAGGCCGCGCTGACCGGCTGAACGTCCGGGCCGCTGTCATTGATCTCTAGGCTATGCCCACTTTTCCAACTCCCGGCCATGATCGGCGGCTCTTCCCTGCCCCTTCTCATGTTTCAGTTTTGGAGAACGCCGATGAATGCCTCCGCGGCAACCGGCCATGTGACACTTGACCTTGCGACCAAGGCCGACCTGCCGCGCTTCCGCAAGGATCTTCAGGAAGCGTTTGCGATCGCTGTCGTGCAAACCTTCGGATCGGTCAACGATGGGCCGATCCCGCCCGATGAAGACGTGGCCGCCTCCTTCACGGCCCCGAATGCCGTTGCTCACCGAATCCTCGAGGACGGCCGATGGGTCGGTGGGGCCGTGGTTTCGATCGATACCGAGACGCAGCGGAACTCACTCGACTTCTTCTTCGTGCGCGCCGATGAATTGGGCCGTGGCATCGGCCGCAAGGCTTGGGCCGCGATTGAGGCGACATACCCGGACACAACGGTCTGGACGACCCACACTCCCTACTTCGAAAAGCGCAACATCCACTTCTACGTCAACGTCTGCGGCTTCCACATCGTGGAATATTACCACGCCGGCCACCCGGATCCGAACCGCCCGCATGAACCTGATCTGCCGGGCGACGACGGCATGTTTCGCTTTGAGAAGCGTGCGCAAGAAGTCCGGTAGCTGAGTGGGCCGCGCTTTGCCTGTGGGGCGTGAGAGCCCGCTCACGCACAAGCTGCGGCGCCGCGGATCGACCGATGTTTGATATTGCGATGCTCCCGTCCGCTCGGGGCCAGGGATCCAAATTGTAGAGTCGGCGCAGTTGCTTTAGTCTCTCCCGCATGCTCACCGAGACCGACGATTACGACAGGCTCTATCGCGATTTTCGCTGGGACATCCCCGAGCATTTCAACATCGGCACCGCTTGCGTCGATGCGCATGCGGACGGCTCCGGCAAGCTGGCGCTGATCGATGTTGCCGCCGACGGCTCGGCACAGCGCTATTCGTTCGACGATCTGAAGGCGCTGTCCGGCCGCTTCGCCAACGTGCTGCAGGCGGACGGGCTTGTGCGCGGCGATCGCGTCGGCGTGTTCCTCGCGCAGTCGATGGAGCTGCCGGTGGTTCATCTCGCCGCGTTCCGCTCCGGCCTCGTGTCGGTGCCGCTGTTCACGCTGTTCGGCGAGGATGCGCTGGAGTTTCGCCTGATCGACAGCGCGGCGAAGGTGGTCGTCACCGATGCCGAAGGCTTCGAGAAGCTGGCGCGCATCCGCGACCGGCTGCCGGCCTTGACCCGCATCTATGTGACCGGCGCACGGGTGCCGGACGGCGCGGCCTCGTTCCGCCAGGCGATCGAGAAGGCATCGGCGGCGTTCACGCCGGCGCTGACCCGCGCCGAAGATCCGGCCATCATCGTCTATACCTCCGGCACTACCGGTAATCCAAAGGGTGCGCTGCATGCGCATCGTCTGCTGCTCGGTCACCTGCCGAGCATCCAGATGTGCCACGACTTCTTTCCGAAGCCGGATGACCTCTACTGGACGCCGGCGGACTGGGCCTGGCTCGGTGGGCTGTTCGATGCGCTGTTTCCGGCCTGGTATTTCGGCGTGCCGATCGTCGCCAGCCGCGCGCGCAAGTTCGAGCCGCAGGCGGCGGTCCGGCTGATGGCCGAGCACAAGGTGCGCAACGTGTTCTTCCCGCCGACCGCGCTGAAGCTGATGCGGCAGGCGAACGTGACGGCGGAGGGCGTCAAGCTGCGCAGCATCATCTCCGGCGGCGAGTCGCTCGGCGCCGAGCTGGTGGACTGGGTGCGCGCGACCTTCGGCATCGATGCCAACGAGATCTACGGCCAGACCGAGTGCAACATCGCGGTCGGCAACTGCCCGCGGCTGTTTCCGATCCGTCCCGGCTCGATGGGCCGCCCGGTGCCGGGATTCGACGTGCGCATCCTCGACGAGAAGGGCAGGGAAGTCGCTGATGGCGACACCGGCAGCATCGGCATTCATCGCAGCGCGGCGGCGACGCTGCTCGCCTACTGGAACAATCCGGATGCGACGCGGGCGAAGTTCGTCGGCGATTATCTGATGACCGGCGACCTCGGCCGCCGCGATGCGGACGGCTACTTCTGGTACGTCAGCCGCGACGACGACATCATCACCTCGGCCGGCTATCGCATCGGCCCCTCGGAGATCGAGAACACGCTGATCAAGCATCCGGCGGTGGCGATTGCCGCGGTGGTCGGCATCCCCGATCCGATCCGCACCGAGGCGATCAAAGCCTGGATCGTGCTGCGGCCGGGCTTTGCGGCCAGCGACGATCTCGCGCGCGAGATCCAGGCGTTCGTCAGGGTGCAGCTCTCGGCGCATGAGTATCCGCGCTACGTTGCCTTCACCGATAGCCTGCCGATGACCGCGACCAGCAAGGTGATCCGCCGCGCGCTGCGCGCGCGGGGGTGAGTGTTGCGAAGTGGTTCGACAAGTGTTGCTGTCATTCCGGGGCGCGTCGAAGACGCGAGCCCGGAATCCATACGCCCGGTGCTAGTTGCCGTTTCTAGGAATATCTCCCGCCGACCAACAGAAACAGGGGATATGGATTCGGGGCTCGATGCTGCGCATCGCCCCGGAATGACGATTCTCGAATCGTTGGCCTTAAAGCGGCTTATGCCTCTCCCGGAATCGTGATCCCCAGCGCCTTCAGCGCATCCAGCATGCGTTGCGGCGGCGCCATCGGGATCGTCAGCGCCTTGCCGGTCTCCAACAGGCTCTTCAGGCTCGACAGGATCGCCGGCCAGCCCTCGCGGCCGCCCGACAGGATGTCATCGCTGATCGGCTGCGCGTGCAGTTGCGACATGGTGAGCTTCACGGTGTCGCCCGCCGGCGCGATCTCGTAGCGCACCAGTTCGACGCCGAGCGCTTCGACGAGGCCCGGCCAGTTGACGTTGAAGGTCACCGTCAGCTTGTTCGGCCGCTCGCACTCGATCACTTCGCCGCTGATGTGGACCGAGCCGTCGGGCGCGCGCAGCACGAACGCGCCGCCGATCCTCTCCTCGACCTCGACGGCGAGGCCGGAGAAGTATTGCCGGCTGAATTCCGCCGACACCAGCGCCTGCCACACCTGGTCAGGTGTCGCGGCGATATAGATCGAATAGACGATGCCGGGTTTGTACTGGCTGATATCCATCGGCTCACGCTCCAGCGTTGTCAGGACTGCATCACGGACAGCGGCAGCGGCCGGCCGCTTTCCAGGAAGCTCTTCAGGCTCGACAGCACCAGCGGCCAGCCGGTCGCGATGCTCGGCAGCACCTTGCTGGCCTCGGGGAAGCCTGCATGGGTGACGGTGAGCTTCACATGGTCGCCGTGCTGCACGAGGTCATAGCTGACCCGCGACGGCGTCTCCTTCGCCAGCTCCGGGTCGTAGAGCGGGTGCCAGGTGTAGACGAGGCGCTTCGGCGGATCGCATTCGATCACCACGCCCTCGTCGGTGACCTTGCCGTCCTTGCCGAGGGCGGTCGGCGCGCCGATCTTGAGGCTCGAGTCGAAGCGGTAGCCGAACCAGTAGTGTTCGGTGAAGTGGCCGTCGGTCAACGCCTGCCACAGCTTTTCAGGCGTGGTTTCGATGTAGGTGACGTAGACGAATTCGGGCTTGTGCATGGCGTATCTCCGGAAAACGTTCTGACGAGGCCGTCGGCCGGTCTGTCAGCCTTTCCACGACCGCTGCGTCATCGGCATCGCCGCGCCGGTTTCCAGCATCGTCTTCAGGCTGGAGAGAATGGCCGGCCAGCCGCCGCTGATGGCGCGCAGCATCTCCGCATCCAATTCGCTGTGGGTGACGGTCAGCTTCACCGCGCCGAACGCGTCCTCGATGTCGAAGGCGACGCGGGAGGTTTTCTCCGGCTTCGATACGTCGTCGGGACGCGCCCAGGTGATGACGAGACGGTGCGGCGGCTTGCTCTCGACCACGGTGCCGGCGACCGCGACGTCGCTGCTGTCATCATAGCTTTCGTGTCGCCACGGCGAGCCTTGCTGCCAGTCCGAGCGGTTGGTGCGGCGGCCCCAGTAGTCCTTGGTCATCTCGGGGTCCTGCAGGGCACGCCAGACCTTCTCAGGCGTGGTCTGGATGTAGATGACGTAGACGTATTCAGGCTTACTCATCACGCGTCTCCAACTGACGTTTCAGCTCGCTGAGCGCATCCAGCTTCGACCGCTCGAACTTCTTGATCCAGCGTTCGCCGATCTGATGGATCGGCACCGGATTGAGGTAGTGCAGCTTCTCGCGGCCGTGCTTGATCGTGGCCACGAGATTGGCGTCTTCCAGAATTCCCAGGTGCTTCGTCACCGCCTGCCGGGTCATCGCCAGCCCATCGCACAGCTCGTTCAGCGTCTGCCCGTTGCGTGCGTGCAGCCGGTCGAGCAGTTGCCTTCTGGATGCATCGGCCAGCGCCCTGAAGACCTCGTCCATGGGTTGGATAATATGCAACCATTTGGTTGCATGTCAAGCGGCTTTCGACGACAGCGTCAAGGGCGGGCCCTGGGAAACCAGCGTTGCGTGGCGGTGGCTGTCGCGTGCTTCGGCCGCGCCGTATAACCGCGTGCGATCCTGGAGCGCGCCAATGTCCCTTGAGCTTTATCTCGCCTATGTCGTGGCCTGCATCGCGCTGGCGATCGTGCCGGGGCCGAACGTGACGCTGCTGATCGCCAACGGCCTGCGGCATGGCACCCGCGCGGCGATGCTCTGCCTCGCCGGCACGCAGCTTGGACTCGCGATCGTCATCGCCATCGTCGGCGCAGGGCTGACGACGCTGATGGCGACCATGGGCTACTGGTTCGACTGGCTGCGGCTTGCGGGCGCGGCCTACCTGATCTGGCTCGGTATCGGCATGCTCCGGGCGAAGGCGACGTTCACCGCGGACGACAACGCCGCGCCGCCACGCGGCGGCTTCTTCCTGCAGGGGCTGCTGGTGCTGCTCTCCAATCCGAAGGTGCTGGTGTTCTTCGGCGCCTTCATCCCGCAATTCGTCGACATGAAGGGCGATCACTTCAGCCAGGTCGCGCTGCTCGGCGTCACCTTCATGGTCGCGGCCGGCGTCACCGATGCGATCTACGCGCTGCTCGCGGGCCGCGCCCGCGCGTTCCTGTCGGCGCGGCGGGCACAGCTGCTGTCGCGGATGTCGGGCCTGTTCATGATCGGCGGCGGCGTCTGGCTGGCGCTGACGCGGGCGCGCTAGCTCACAGTGCGGGATCGGCCGGATCGCCGACGATCAGGCCGAGTTCGCCGCTCTCCTCCAGCACCTGTTTGAAGATGCGCGTCAGCCGTTCGGCCCAGGCGTGCTGCCCGGCCGCGTCGGCGATCAGATCCTGGCGGATCTCGATGCCGGTGTGGATCAGGCCGCGTCGCTCGGCATGCACCGGGATCGCGTAGTCGGTCGCGTCGCTCGCCGCATAGGGCTGGTTGTCGCCGACCACGAGATCGCCTTCCGCATGCAGCAGCCGCAGCAGCATCGTCGCGAGACGCTTGTCGCGGTTGTACAGCGTGCCGATGTGCCAGGGCCGCGCCACACCGGCATAGACCGGCGTGAACGAGTGCATCGCCAGCAGGATCGTCGGCTGCCGTTCGCGGGCGCGCTGGTCGAGAACCTGCGCGATGCGGTCGTGATAAGGCTGGAAGATCGCGATGCGGCGCGCCTCGGCTGCCGCCGGCGCGAGGTTTTCGTTGCCGGGGATCGGCGTCGCTTCACTGAGGACCGGGATCGACGACGGCACGCCGGGCGGGCGGTTGCAGTCGATGACGAGGCGCGAGTAGCGCTGCGCGATCAGGTGCGCATCGAGGCTCTTCGCCAGCCGCTGCACGACGCCGGCGATGCCGATGTCCCAGGCGATGTGCCGCTGCCGTTCGCTCTCCGACACGCCGAGGTCGCCGAGCGCGCGCGGAAACAGCCGCCCGTAATGATCGCAGGTGAGCAGCAGCGGCGAAGCGCCGCGCACGTTTTCCTCAAGCACTGGAGGAACTTCGTCGGCGCTCAGGAGTCTTGAAACATCATCAGCCTTCATCGGGTGGCTCATCGATCATTCGCCTCAATCATTCGCCTCGGCGTGGTGAGTCTTGGTGTCGTGGTGAGTCTTGGCGTGGTGAGTCTTGCAGCAACCTGCCGATCGTCCAGCGGCGGAACGGTCCACCATTGAACTGCGCTGATGGAAAAGGAAAGTGCGGTGTTATGATGAATGCTCTTGTGCAGCCCAGGCAGGATTTCGCGGCCGAGCATGCGGCCGTCGCCGTTGCAATGCCGCGCGATGCCTTGCCGATGCGGATCGAGGTGGGCTTCGACATCGCCTACGAGACGACGGCGCCGACGCCGTTGGTGACCCTGCTCAACATTCATCCCTCGCGCCGGGGTGACATCATCGGCCGCGAAGTGGTCGTCACCGATCCACCGGTGCCGATCCGCTGCTATCTCGACAGCTTCGGCAACGTCTGCGGCCGGCTGACGGCGCCCGCCGGCGGCATTCGCCTGCGCGGCCATGNCGTCGTCGCCGATACCGGACTGCCGGATGCGGAAGCGCTGGAGGCGCCGCAGCTGCCGGTCGAGCAGCTTCCCGATGCCTGCCTGCTCTATCTGATGGCGAGCCGCTATTGCGAAACCGACAAGCTCGGCGACATCGCCTGGTCGCTGTTCGGCAAGGTCGAGCCCGGCTGGCGGCGGGTCCAGGCGATCTGCGATTTCGTGCACGGGCATCTGGCGTTCGGCTACCAGCACGCGCACCCGGGCAAGACCGCGTGCGACGCCTATCACGAGCGGCGCGGCGTCTGCCGGGATTTCGCCCATCTCGCGATCACGCTCTGCCGCTGCATGAACATTCCGGCGCGCTATGCGACCGGCTATCTCGGCGACATCGGCGTGCCGCGCGCGGCCCTGCCGATGGATTTCTCGGGCTGGTTCGAGGCCTATCTCGGCGGCCGATGGTATGCGTTCGATGCCCGCCACAACCAGCCCCGCATCGGCCGCATCCTGATGGCGACCGGGCGCGACGCAGCCGACGTGGCGCTGACCACGAGTTTCGGATTCGTTCGCTTGAAGCGTTTCGCGGTGTTCACCGACGACGTCACCGACATCATCGAATGAGCGGCGGTCAGCACGGCGTGCGGCTCTGGACCCGCGCATCGGGATAGCCGCCCGCGGCAACGTGGCTGCACAGCTTGAACCACTCGCAACTCTTGCAGGCGGCCCGCGTCGTGCCGGCGGCGAAGCCCTCGCGCATGCGCGTAAGCAGCGGCGCATCGAGCGTCAGCGTGGTGCCGGGCGCGACCGGCCGGCCGATCAGTTCGCCGACGTCGCGGGCGGCGTGCGCGTCGCGCTCGATGACGCTCGCGCGGTGGCAGTGGGGATTGGCTTCGGCGAGCAGCGGGGCGCAGACGTCGTCCGGCCCCGCCACGATCAGGATGTCCTCGCCGCCGCCCAGCCGCTTCGCGATCACGTCGTAGTTCGCCGTGAAGGCGGGCGTGTAGCCCTTGCCGACATAG
Organism: Afipia sp. P52-10; assembly: GCF_000516555.1. Classification (NCBI taxonomy): domain Bacteria; kingdom Pseudomonadati; phylum Pseudomonadota; class Alphaproteobacteria; order Hyphomicrobiales; family Nitrobacteraceae; genus Afipia; species Afipia sp. P52-10. Next base: position 2,595,665 of record NZ_AZSJ01000003.1, read on the forward strand.
GTCAGCATGCAGAGCAGGTGGTGGGCGCGCAGGCGGATCGTCACCGGGGTTCGCGTGGTTACGATTTCAGTTGGCTTACTTGGCCGGCTTCGCGGTCAGATGCGTGACCGCCTTCAGCGTTGCCGCGCCGAGCGCCGACTTCAGCACCGTGCCGACGATGAACGGCACCACGCCGTACATGAAGGCGAGCTTGCCGCCGATCAGCACCGCGAGCCAGGCCGCGCCGCCGGCGAGGCAGACCACATGGCCGAGCACCATCGCTGCGAAGGCGAGCATCACGCGGTTGCCGTTCCAGCCTTGCGCCACCAGCCAGCCGGTCAACGCCGCGGCGAACGGGAACGCGACCAGGTAGCCACCGGTCTTGCCGAGGAACGGAGCGATGCCGGCCGCGCCGCCGGCGAACACCGGCAAGCCGAGCGCGCCTTCCAGCAGCCAGGCGAGCACGGTGATGGTGCCGAGCCGGGCGCCGTAGAGCGCGCCGACCAGCAGCACCGCGAAGGTCTGCATCGTCACCGGCACCGGAATCATCGGCACGCTGATGTAGGATGACAGGGTCAGGAACGCCGTGCCGAACACGACGGCGCCGGCCTGCCAGGTCAGCGGCCGGTTGTTCAGACCGAGCAGGTCCTGTTGCAGGCTTCGTGAGGTAGCGTTCGACATGGTGGTCCCCTGGGGCACGAGTGATTGCACCTTTGCTTTGCCAGCAGCCGCGCGGTTGAGGCAAGCCCGCTGCGATGCAACCGGGGCATACCCGCCCGGCGGGGGAAAAGATCGCTCAATTGCTAGGCAGCGGGAGCATGGTTTCCTGGCTCGTGCCGCGCTTGCGCGCGCTGTAAACAGGCCGCCTCAAGACAGGTCGCGTTGGGAGGGACCATGCAGGATCGCCTGTTCGTCTTCGGTACGCTGTTGAGCGGCTACGATCATCCGATGGCGCGCAGGCTCGCGCGCGAGGCCGATCGCGTCGGCGAGGCGCGCTGCAGCGGCCGTCTCTATCTCGTGCGGCATTATCCCGGCATGGTGCCGTCGGACGATCCCGCCGAGCAGGTGTTCGGCGAACTGTACCGGCTGCGCGGGCCGGCGCTGCTGCGCGCGCTCGATGACTACGAAGGATGCGGTGAAGCCGACGCGGAACCGACCGAGTTCGTGCGGCGACGCTGCACCGTCACGCTGATCGACGGCAGCCGCAGCGAGGCCTGGACCTATCTCTACAACCGTCCAGTGGCGCACCTGCCACGGATCGCCTCGGGCCGGTTCCTGGCGCATTGAAGCGGCATCGTAGGCCGGGCACCTCGTCAGGTCGGGCACGGCTTGCGCGCGGCGGTGAATTCGGTGGCGAACAGGCCGGCCGCGATCAGCGCGAATGCAAAGCCGATCGCGCTGACGGTGGCGATGCCGCCATGGGCGAGGGCATAGCCGCTGACGGCGGAGCCGACCGCGCCGCCGAGGAAGAACAGCGCGAGGTAGAGCGCGTTGAGGCGGCTGCGGATCTCCGCCGGCAAGGCATAGATCGCGCGCTGGCCGGCGACCATGTTGGCCTGCACGCCGGCGTCCAGCACGATGCCTGCGGCGACCAGGGCGGCGAGCGCGAGGTTGCGCCCGGCCGTGCCGAAGCTGTCTGCGCCGTGGCCGCCGATCCAGGCGAGCACGAAACTCAAGGCAACCGCGAGGATCGCAACGCCGGTCACCGTGCGGCCATAGCCCTTGTCGGCGAGCCGCCCGGCGACCGGTGCGATCAGCGCGCCGGTGACGCCGCTCAGCAGGAACAGCGACAGCGCGGTGGGGCCGAGCGCGAATGGCGGCTGCTGCAGCAGCAGCGGTGATGCGGTCCAGAACACGCTGAACGCTGCGAACAGCAGCGCCTGATAGGCCGCGCGCCGCTGCAGCACCGGATTGGTGCGCAGGATCGTCCACAGCGAGCGCAGCAGGCCCGCATAGCTCATTGTTGCATCCGGCTTACGGCGCGGTAGCGTGCGGGCCATCAGCGCGATGATGGCTGTGATCGACAGCGTCGCCAGCACGTAGACGCCGCGCCAGCCGACGAAGCCCGACAGCAATGTCGAGAGCGGCCGCGCCAGCAGGATGCCGAGCAGCAGCCCGCTCATCAGCGTACCGACGGTCTGGCCGCGCTGGTGCGGCGGCGACAGGTGTGCCGTCAGCGGCACGATCATCTGCGTCGCCGTCGTCGTCAGGCCGAGCAGGACCGAGGCGAGCACGAACACGGCGGCTATGGGCGCCGCGGCGGCAAGCAAGAGACTCGCAGCGAGCGCGCCCAGCGTCGTGATGATCAGCGTCTTGTTCTCGATCAGGTCGCCGAGCGGCACCAGGAACAGGAGCCCCGCGACGTAGCCGAGCTGGATCACTGTGACGATCAGCCCGGCCTCGGCGAGGTCGAGGCCGAATGACTGGCTGATCGGGCCCGCCAGCGGCTGGGCATAATAGAGGTTGGCGACGGTGACGCCGGCCGCCACCGACAGCGACAGGATCAGGCCCCGGCTTAGGACGGTTGGGCTTGGTGCAGCTGGACTTGGTGCGGGCCGTGGGGCAGGCGCCGCGTCAGGGGACGTGTGGGGCATGGCAGCAGGCAGACCGGGAGGAGCAGACCAGCGGGGCTGGATCGGCCGGAGACATGTCGTCTGCATGTGGTTCCCTGCGGATCGATGGGGAAGACCGCCGGGCGCGAGGCTGCTATGCTGCAAAGCAGCAAACGATTCCTTGCCGCGCAGCCGTGCGAATCCTTGTCCAGGGTTCGCCTGAATCCTTGGCAAGGCGGGTCGGCCCCTGTGAATAGCCGGGGACAAGCGCGGCAACGCTCGGCTTCGGGCGAGAGGCAGCCTATATCCATGATTGGTGACCGGCCCTGCCGCGGCGGGCCAAGCTGACAAGCCAGGTGAATGCGCTTTACGCCCCAATTTCTTGACGAACTGCGTGCGCGGCTGCCGGTGTCGGAAGTCGTGGGTCGGCGCGTGAAGCTGAAGAAGGCCGGTCGCGAGTGGAAAGGGCTGTCGCCGTTCCAGCAGGAGAAGACGCCGTCGTTCTTCGTCAACGACCAGAAGCAGGCGTGGTTCGACTTCTCCTCCGGCAAGAACGGCAACATCTTCGATTTCCTGATGCAGACCGAGGGCGTGTCGTTTCCGGAAGCGGTGGAGCGGCTCGCGCAGATGGCCGGATTGCCGATCCCGCAGGCCGCGCCCGATGCGGAGCGGCGCGAGCAGCGCCGCCGGACGCTGTATGACGTGATGGAGCTCGCGGCGAAGTATTTCGCCGACACGCTGGCCTCGCGGCTTGGCGCCAAGGCGCGCGGCTATCTCGCCGATCGCGGCCTCGATCCGGCGACCCAGCTCAAGTTTCGCATGGGCTATGCGCCGGCGGAGAAGTTCGCGCTGAAGGAGCATCTCGGCGCCGCGGGCATTCCGGTCGAGGACATGGCCGAGGCGGGGTTGCTGGTGCACGGCGACGACATTCCAGTGCCGTATGATCGCTTCCGCGATCGCGTGATGTTTCCGATCACTGACGCGCGCGGCCGCATCATCGCTTTCGGCGGCCGGGCGCTCGAAAAGGACGTGCCGGCGAAGTACCTGAACTCGCCGGAGACGCCGCTGTTTCACAAGGGCGACAACCTCTACAACCTCGCGATGGCGCGCCAGGCCGCGCATGACGGTGCAACGCCGGTGGTGGTCGAAGGCTATGTCGATGTGATCGCGATGGTCGGCGCGGGTTTCCCCGCCGCGGTCGCGCCGCTCGGCACCGCGCTCACCGAAAACCAGCTCGCGTTGCTGTGGCGGATGGCCGACGAGCCGATCCTCTGCTTCGACGGCGACAAGGCCGGCCAGCGCGCCGCGTTCCGCGCCGCCGACATTGCGCTGCCGTTGCTGAAGCCTGGCAAGAGCCTGCGCTTTGCGCTGCTGCCTGAAGGGCAGGACCCGGACGATCTCGCCCGTTCCGGCGGTCGCGCGGCGATCGAGGAGGTGATCGCGGCGGCGCGGCCGCTCGCCGACGTGGTCTGGCAGCGCGAGGTCGAGGGTGGCGCCTATGCGACGCCGGAACGGCGCGCGGCGTTGGAGGCGCGCATCGGTGAACTGGCGGCGATCATTCGCGACGAGGTGGTGCGGAAGTATTATCGGCAGGACCTGCAGGAGCGGCTGCAGCGGCTGTTCGCGCCTGCGGGCGATCCCTATCGCCGCGCCGGTGGCGCGGGCGGCGGCTGGGGCGGAGCCCGGCTGCAGCGGCGCGAATCGGCGGGCGGTTTTTCCGGCCGGAACAGTGGCGCGGGGGGCCGTGGCCGTCCGGGCGGGAGTTTTGCACAGGGACCAGGGCCCGGCGGTTTCCGCCCCGGCGCCTATCAGGCGGCGAGCCCGCAGCTCGCGGCAAGCCCGCTGGTGCGGGGCCAGCGCTCGGCGCTGTCGCGGCGGGAGGCATTGATCCTGCAGACCCTGATCAACCATCCCTGGCTGCTGCACGAGCACCTGGAGGAGGTCGCGGCGCTGGAGCTCGCGCATCCGGAGGCGCATCGGCTGCGGGCGGCGATCATTGCCGCCTTCGCCGCCGACCATCACCACAATGGCGAGCCGGAGGAGCAAAGCGAGCAGCTCCGCGCCGATCTGATCCGGGCTGGATTCTCGGAACTCCTTCAAAGGGTTGAGCGCGCGATCACGACCAGCGCGGTGTGGGGGGCGCAGCGCGGGGCGGCGATCGAGGATGTTTTGGCGACCTGGAAGCAGCTCGTCGCCTTGCATCACCAGTGGCATTCCCTACTTAGGGAATTGAGAGATGCCGAACTGGCGCTTGGCCAGGACGCAACCGACTCCAATTATGGCTGGCTGCGTGACGTGAAGATGCGGCTCGCAACCGTCGATGGAACCGAAGCGCTGATCGAGGGCTTCGGTGAATCCTCCGGCCGGGCGCTGAAAAGTTCATAGGAGAGGTGGCCGCGGTGCGCTTTTTGTCGGTCTAGGACCATGAAAAGACTCGCCAAAATGGATATTTGGCCGCAAGAACAGGGTTAATCGAGGCTTAACGGGACAAGGTTCTATTAACGAGGCTAGCCCTAAACAGTGAGGGCATCGAATCGGGGTGGTGCCCTTGGCACCGCCCATTTCCGCGTCTGGCCTGCCGCCATGCTGGTTTATCCGCGTCGGTAGGTTATTAAGGGCGCGGCCTGGGATGAACAAATTGGGGGCGCGGTGCTTGCCCCCTGTGAGTGAAGGTAGACGTGCCGACCGCACGTTGCAGGAGCGATTGAATGGCCACGAAGGCGAAAGCGCAGCAGGTTAAGGAAGTCGCGAGAGTGGAGAAGCCCGCCGAGGCTCCCGAGAAGGAGGCCGCCGACGCCCCCACCGGGCCGCTGCTCGACCTGTCCGACGCGGCCGTCAAGCGGATGATCAAGCAGGCGAAGAAGCGCGGCTTCGTCACCTTCGATCAGCTCAACGAAGTGCTGCCCTCCGAATCGACCTCGCCCGAGCAGATCGAGGACGTGATGGCGATGCTGTCCGACATGGGCATCAACGTCTCCGAGAACGACGACGAGAACGACGAAGAGGAGAAGGACGAGGACGGCGACGAGCCCGATACCGATCTCGTCGAGGTCACGCAGAAGGCCGTCACCGAAACCAAGAAGTCGGAGCCGGGCGAGCGCACCGACGACCCGGTGCGGATGTATCTGCGCGAGATGGGTTCGGTCGAGCTGTTGTCGCGCGAGGGCGAAATCGCGATCGCCAAGCGTATCGAGGCCGGCCGCGAGGCGATGATCGCCGGGCTCTGCGAGAGCCCGCTGACGTTCCAGGCGATCATCATCTGGCGCGACGAACTCAACGAAGGCAAGATCTTCCTGCGCGACATCATCGATCTGGAAGCGACCTATGCCGGCCCGGAATCGAAGGGCGGCGGCGCGGTGGCTGCTGCGAGCGAGGATGGCGCCGCGAGCGCGGGCGATGACGAGGACGCACCGGCGCAGGCGCTGTCGGCTGCGGCGACCCATGTCGCGCCGCCTGCGGCGCCGCCGGCTGCAACGCCGTTCCGCCCGGCACCGCAGCGCGATGCTGCCGATGCCGAGAAGGATCCGGGTGAGGCCGCCGCCGAAGCGGACATGGACGACGACGAGTTCGAGAACGCGATGTCGCTCGCCGCCATCGAGGCCGAGCTGAAGCCGAAGGTGGTCGAGACCTTCGACAAGATCGCCAACGAGTACAAGAAGCTGCGTCGCCTGCAGGAGCAGGACATCCAGAACCGGCTGCAGAACGAGACGCTCTCGCCGAGCCAGGAGCGCAAGTACAAGAAGCTGAAGGACGAGATCATCGCCGAGGTGAAGTCGCTGCGGCTGAACCAGCTCCGCATCGACAGCCTGGTCGAGCAGCTCTATGACATCAACAAGAAGCTCGTCTCGTACGAAGGCCGCCTGTTCCGCCTCGGCGACAGTCATGGCGTCAGCCGCGAGGACTTCCTGCGCAACTACACGGGCTCGGAGCTCGATCCGCGCTGGCTGAACCGGGTGTCGAAGCTGTCCGCCAAGGGCTGGAAGAACTTCGTCGCCCACGAGAAGGACCGCATCCGCGACCTGCGCGCCGAGATTCATTCGCTGGCCGAACTGACCGGGCTCGAGATCGGCGAATTCCGCAAGATCGTGCTCAGCGTGCAGAAGGGCGAGCGCGAAGCGCGCCAGGCGAAGAAGGAGATGGTCGAGGCCAACCTGCGCCTCGTGATCTCGATCGCCAAGAAGTACACCAACCGCGGCCTGCAGTTCCTCGACCTGATCCAGGAAGGCAACATCGGCCTGATGAAGGCGGTGGACAAGTTCGAGTATCGCCGCGGCTACAAGTTCTCGACCTACGCGACCTGGTGGATCCGGCAGGCGATCACCCGCTCGATCGCCGACCAGGCGCGCACCATCCGTATCCCGGTGCACATGATCGAGACGATCAACAAGATCGTCCGCACCTCGCGCCAGATGCTGAACGAGATCGGCCGCGAGCCGACCCCGGAGGAGCTGGCCGAGAAGCTCGGCATGCCGCTCGAGAAGGTGCGCAAGGTTCTGAAGATCGCCAAGGAGCCGCTCTCGCTCGAAACGCCGGTCGGCGACGAGGAGGATTCGCATCTCGGCGACTTCATCGAGGACAAGAACGCGATTCTGCCGATCGATGCGGCGATCCAGTCGAACCTGCGCGAGACCACGACGCGGGTGCTCGCCTCGCTGACGCCGCGCGAGGAGCGCGTGCTGCGCATGCGCTTCGGCATCGGCATGAACACCGACCACACGCTGGAGGAGGTCGGCCAGCAGTTTTCGGTGACGCGCGAACGTATTCGTCAGATCGAGGCGAAGGCGCTGCGCAAGCTGAAGCACCCCTCGCGCTCGCGCAAGCTGCGTAGCTTCCTCGATAACTGAGCTGCGCGTGAGGTTGCGGCGCACGCCGCATCTGAACCGGATGTGAATGAGAGCGGCAGCGATGCCGCTCTTTTTTTGCTTCGTCCGTGCTTGCGCGCGTTGCGCGCCGTAAATCCTTCGCTACGCTTGCCGCGTTGCGCGACGAGCCGGAGCGCGCCTGAGGGGCGGAGCCGAAGCTAGAGCCGAAGCCCAGAGCCTGAGGCCGCGCGGGAGGCGGTCGCGAACGACCGCTCCAAGATCGCTCCGCCCGTCAGCGGTGCGGCGGCTCGACCAGCCAGTTGACGATCCGCCGCACCAGCGGCAGCACCGCCAGCAGCGTCGGAAACGCCACCAGCCACGACAGCGCCCAGGCGCTCGGCCAGGTCGCAAGAAAGGCCGGTGTCGGCCCGAGGCTTTTGAAGGTCGCGATCGCCGAGACCACGAAGGTCATGATGATCGACAGCACCAGCGGCATGATGATGCTGGCGTAGCGCGCGGGCAGCTTGCCGCGCCGGCGCGGCGTGGACAGGTCAGTCATGGAGGTCTCGCTTGGAAGGTCGGCCGGGTCGATCACGGGCATGGTTAAGCATTCGTGCCGGTCGGAACGGCCGGATGGAATGCGTTGCCTGACGTGAGACGCTTACGGCTGGCAGGGCGCCAGCATCGGCAGGCTTATAGAAGGGCGCGGCGTTGGACGCCAGCGGAAACGGCTGAGAACCCTTCAAAAAAAGCGGCTCGCGCCTGTGCGATGCGGGCCGATGCCGCCGGTGGTCATCGTTGTTCCGTCGCATTTGCCGTGCCATGATCGCGCCCACGACGGCAACGACAGCAGGAATCCTCATGATCGCGCGCACGCTTGCGGCTCTTGTTCTCTCGTCCCTCCTCGCCCTTCCGGCCATGGCCGCCCAGTGCGGCGGCGACTTCCACACCTTCATCGCCAACTTCTCGCGCGAGGCGCAGGCGCAGGGCATTTCGCAGGCGGTGCTGAGCCAGGCGCTCGGCAACGTTACGCAGGACCAGGCGGTGCTGGCGTTCGATCGGCGCCAGCGCGGCACCTTCAACAAGACCTTCGAGCAGTATGTGGCGACCCGCGTCGGCGCCGCCCGCATCAAGCGGGCCTCGGCGATGATGCAGCGGCATGCGGCGCTGCTCTCGCGCATCGAACAGCGCTTCGGCGTACCGCCGCAGATCGTGGTGGCGATCTGGACGCTGGAGACCGACAACGGCGCTGACATGGGCAAGCTATCGGTGTTCCGCGTGCTCGCCACCATGGCGCATGACTGCCGCCGCACCGAGTTGTTCCAGCGCGAGCTGCTGGCGGCGCTGCAGATCGTCCAGCGCGGCGACCTGCCGCTCGGCGAGATGGTCGGCGCCTATGCCGGCGAGATCGGCCAGACGCAATTCCTGCCGTCGTCCTACATCAAGTACGGCGTCGATTTCGACGGCAACGGCCATGTCGATCTGCGCCGCAGCGTGCCGGACGTGCTGGCCTCCACCGCCAACCTGCTGCGCACCAATGGCTGGAAGCCCGGTCCCTATGGCGAGGGCACGTCCAACTTCGAGGCGATGCGCGAGTGGAATAGGGCGGTGGTCTACCGCAAGACCATCGCCTACTTCGCCGACAAGCTGGTCGGGCGGTGAGGGTTTAAGACGCGCATAGGCTGCTCGAATCGCTCCTTCTCCAGCGGCAAGCCGAAGCGGCGCGATGCGGGGCGGAGTTGCGGATGCAAGCGGTGGAGCGCGGACGATGACCAGGCCGATCGAGCGGACCATCAAGGCCAACGGCATCGGCCTCAATGTCGCCGAGTTGGGGCAGGGGCCGGTGGTCCTGTTCTGCCATGGCTTTCCGGAAGGTTGGTATTCCTGGCGGCATCAGATCGATGCGGTGGCGGCCGCGGGCTTCCATGCTGTCGCGCCCGACATGCGCGGCTACGGCAACAGCGACCGGCCCGCGGCGATCGACCAGTACACCATCTTCCATTTGGTCGGCGATCTCGTCGGCGTCTTGGATGCACTCGGCGCCCCGCACGCGGTCATCGTCGGTCATGATTGGGGCGCGAACATCGCCTGGCAGGCGGCGCGGCTCCGGCCGGATCGCTTCCGCGCGATCGTTGCCTCAGCGTGCCGTTCCGGCCGCGGAGCCCGGCGCCTCCGACCAGCCTGATGCCGCAGACCGAGGACGCCCAGTTCTATCAGTTGTATTTCCAGGCGCCCGGTGTCGCCGAGGCCGAGTTCGAGCAGGACCCTCGCTTGACCCTGCGCACCATGCTCTATGGCGCTTCGGGTGAAGGCGTCGCCGTGATCCGCGCGAGGATGGCAAGCGGCGGCGCGGCGCCGGGCATCGGCATGGTGCCGCGCCACGGCGGCCTGCTGCAAGCGGGCGAAACGCCACCGCTGCCATCATGGCTGAGCGAGGCCGAGCTCGACCTCTATGCCGGTGCATTCGCCCGCAGCGGTTTTCGCGGTCCGCTCAATTACTATCGCAACCTCGATCGCAACTGGGAGCTGATGGCGGCCTTCGCCGACACCAAGGTCACGGTCCCGGCGCTCTACATGGCGGGGGACCACGACATGGTGGTCGCGGCGCCGGGCATGACGGAGGCGCTGGCGAACATGCGTCAGGTTGTGCCGAATTTGCGCGAGGTCAAAATGCTGCCCGGCTGCGGTCACTGGACCCAGCAGGAGCGCCCTGCCGAGGTCAATGCGGCGATGATCGATTTTCTGCACAGCCTGCCGACGTGATCGCCGCGGCAGAGCACCAAGGAGGGCGCGGATACGAGGCCCAACGCGGGCTGCTGTCGGCGGCCGCAGGCTCAGGCCGGCTTTTTCTTCTTCGCGCCGACCCGCTCGATGCTCTTGATGGCGAGCGGCGGCTTGCCGGATTTCTCGGCGATCTCGCGGTCCTGCTCCATGATGTAGCCCCGCGCGGGCTCGTCGCCTTCGAGACCGCCGAGGATGTCGGTCGGCACGCGCCGGTTGGAGCGGAGCGAGCCGTCCTCATAGACGACGTTGAAGAAGGCGAATTCGCCCTTCGGATTGGTCCCGGGTTTCTTTGGCATGGGCGGCTTTTCCGCCATGTGCGACGTTCTGTCAAAGCAAAAGGCGGTCGGATTTTCTGCCATGCGCGGTTGACAGGAATGGCATGTAGGACTATAGTCCTTATACCCTCGCTCATCCGGGGCGCCTTCCGGAGGCGTTCGGCAGGCGGAGCGGGGGCGGCGGCGCCCGCGCGCGTGGTTCGCATCCACGCTCTCGGGAGGCCTCGGGTCACCGTCCGGGTCCACTACGGGACTCTGCCTTTGAATGGCTGGACGGGGCGGGATGAAAGCGGGCGAAAGCCTGCCGGATCAGCTCGCGCGATGCGCGGCTCCCGTGCCGGAAGCACGGTCCCGAGGACGGAAATCGCCGCGTGCGGAGCGCCGAAAGGCGTTGCGCGGTCCGCGGTTCGGATCGCGTCCCTTGAACGACGGTTGCGTCTTGCGGCGCTCCGCCGCCCCGGATAGGGGCGAGACTTGGCGAAGACCAGCGTTCGTGGCTGAGGCTGCGGACGGCAGCGGCGCAGCGCGCCATTGAAGGACGCGACGCAGCGCGCGATCGAAAACAAGCCGAGCGTCGACCAGCAGCACGACAGCCGATGGATGCGCTCATGCGCGTGAGGGGGCGGTGACGAAATCCGGCGCGGCCTGTCAGCGTGCAAGAGGCGTACAAGAAGGTGCAAAAGTGTGTAAGCGCGCGGGAAAGCAAGGGCGGGAAAGCAAGGGCCTAAAAAGCGAGGCCGCGGAGACGCAGGCGCGGCGCGCGGGCCGTCTCTCGCTTGCGCCGGCCGTGCAGGGATTGCACGTGTGAATGCATGTTCAGGCTTGCGGCATGCATTGCCTTGTTCTTTCCGCGCATGGAACGTAATCGTCGGTTAGCCGTTCGCGTCTTGGGGCAAAAATGCATCCCAAGCACCATCTGCATCACGGAGAAACAAGACAGATGAAATTCATTTGCACCGTTGCTGCCGCAGCCGCCCTGTTGGGCGGCGCCGTTGCCATTTCTGCGCCGGCGCAGGCGCGCATGGCCGATCCCGGTCTGCATGCGCCGTCGGCGGTCGAGCATGTCGCCTGCCGTACCGTGCGCGAGCGCATCCGCAGGCCGAACGGTGCCGTCGTCTGGCGCACGCGCGAAATCTGCACGCCGGGCTTCACCCGTCCGCGGCCGCGCTGCTTCACCGAGCGCCAGCGGGTCGTGCGCCCGAACGGCACCGTCACGTTCAGGACGGTGCAGCGCTGCCGCTGACGCGATAGCCGTCTCACGAAGACGCAACACGCAGTCGCCGGGCGCAAGCCCGGCGATTTGCTTTTGCCATTGAATTTCGCTCGCGACGGACCATATCCGCGACGAGAATCGCGTAAGCTGTTTGCGTGATCGATGACGGTGGCAGGGACATGTTACAGACAGTTCATCAGCCGGTTGCCGATCGGATGGCGCGTGCGGAGGTGCCGCGCCTGTTGATGTGCGCGCCGGAGCACTTTGCGGTTCACTACAGCATCAATCCTTGGATGGACCCGGCCGCGTGGGCCGCAGCTGCGGTGCGTGACGGCGGCGCGGCCCAGGCGAAGGCGCGCCGGCAATGGAGCGCGCTGCATGCGGCATTGACCGCGGCCGGCGCGGCGATCGAGACCGTGCCGCCGGTGCAAGGCCTGCCGGATCTGGTGTTCACCGCCAACGCCGCCGTGGTGCTGAACGGCACCGCGCTGCTGGCGCGTTTCCGCCATCCGGAGCGGCAGGGCGAGGAGCCGGTGTTCGCCGCGGCGTTCGAGGGCCTGCGTACGCGTGGGCTGTTGTCGCGGGTGGTGGCGCTGCCGGACGATGTGGTGCTGGAAGGCGCGGGCGATTGCCTGTTCGATCCGGCGCGCGATCTGTTCTGGATGGGGCATGGCCCGCGTTCGGACCCGCGCGCGGCGGAGGCCGTGGCGGCGACCTTCGGCGTGTCGGTGGTGCCGCTGCAGCTCGTCGATCCGCGCTTCTATCATCTCGATACGGCGCTGTGCCCGCTGCCGACCGGCGATCTCATCTATTATCCGGGGGCGTTCAGCGAGGCGGGCCGCGCGGCGATCGAGGCGCAGGTGCCGGCGCGTCAGCGCATCGCGCTCGGTGAGGACGATGCGGTGCAGTTCGCGGCGAATGCGGTCTGCGTCGGCGGGACCGTGGTGATGTCGCGCTGCTCGGCGGCGTTGCGGGCGGAGCTTGCCGCGCGTGGCTACGCCGTGGTGGAGACGCTGCTCGACACCTTCCTGCAGAGCGGCGGATCGGCGGCGTGCCTGACGCTCCGGCTCGACCGCCACGCTGCGGTTTCGACCGCGCTGGCAGGATGACGCAGGCGCTTGCCTTTCGTGCTTCGCCTGCCCATGTGACGCTGATGGTGCAACGTCCCCATTCACAGGCCCGCGGCCAGGATCGCTCCCCCCGCCACGGGCCGGTCATCGATCAGGACGGCCGCGAAATCAGCCCCGGCACCCTCGCCGGGGACGGGTTCCGCGACAGCAAAGTCGCGCGCGATCGCTTCGCCCGCGACGGCTTTTCGCAAGGCGCGTTCGGCGGCGACGACTTCGCGTTCCATGCTTTCGGCTTCGGCGCGCAGCCGCTCACGCGCGAGCAGCGCTTGGCGCGGCTTGAGGCGATCGGCAACCTGCTCGACATGGCATTCATCGTGCCGGGCACCAACGTTCGCTATGGCCTCGACGGCCTGATCGGCCTCATTCCGATCGTCGGCGACATCATCACCACGGCGCTGGCGCTATGGGTGGTGCGTGAAGCCCGCGCGCTCGGAGCGCCGCGTTACCTCGTGGCACGGATGCTCGCCAACGTGGCGGTCGATGGTGTGGTCGGCATGGTGCCGCTGGTCGGCGATGCGTTCGACGTTGCCTTCAAGGCCAACGTTCGCAACATCCGCATGCTGCAGCGCTGGATCGACAAGCAGGCGATGAAGAGGCGCTGAGGACGATGGCGAGCGCCGTGAGGGGCGGCCCGAAAGCGACTGCTCAGAACGGCAACACGCTGAAAGACGCTGCGCTGAAAGACAAAGGCCCCGGACGAGGTCCAGGGCCATTCGCACAGATCGCGATGTCTTCGGTAATCAGGCGGCCTTCGCCTTGCGCTCGAGCGGGAAGTCCGGGCTGTTGTAGAGCGCACGGATACCGGCCTGATCGAAACGCTTCTCGTTCACTTCGAGATAGGCGCCGTTCAGCGAATCCGCAGGCAGTTGCTCGACCGCGAAGCGGATCGCCTCGGCTGCGCTGTCGAAGCGGCGATAGGTAAAGCCGGCGCGCTTCTTGTTGCGGATGGGAGCGGGGAAGAGTTCTGCGCTACGATTGTAGTTGAATGCGGACATGGTTGGACGCCTTCGTCTAATCCTGTTCTGCTGAATGGAGACATCGGGCACGCGCCATACGCGGCGAACCAGCCCGGCTTTCATGACAGGAATATAAGGGTTGTATGCTGCAATTGCGAGCAAAGAAGCCGCATGGCAGCCGATCCTCTCATGCGTCTCGCACAGACGCAGCAAAAGGTTAACGGAACAAAGCGGGAAAATTTACGCGGTGTGGTTGAAAGCCCGGTGTAAGGCGAACTTTTCGTTCGCCTCACCTGTTCACGTGAAACGATGTTACGCGTGCGGGAACCCGCTTATCATGCCGCTCGCGTAAACATCTGCGCGCCTCGAGCGTCCACAGAAATGCCCGACAATCTTCCGTTCAACCCTTGGGCTTCAATTTCAGCGCGGCCGAATTGATGCAGTAGCGCAGGCCTGTCGGCGCAGGACCATCTGGAAAGACGTGGCCGAGATGGCCGTTGCATTTCGAGCAAAGAACCTCGGTGCGGATCATGCCGTGGCTGAAATCGCGCTCCTCGTCGATATGGCTTTCGACGGCCGGCGCAGTGAAGCTCGGCCAACCGCAGCCAGAATCGAACTTGGTGTCGGATTCAAACAGCGTCTGTCCGCAACCGGCGCAAACGTATGTGCCCTTCGCGGTGGTGTGCTCGTATTCGCCGGAGAAGGGGCGTTCGGTCGCCTTCTCGCGCAACACGGCGTACTGCATCGGCGTGAGTTCGGCGCGCCACTCGGCTTCGCTCTTGTGCACTTTGTCGGCAGTCTTCGCATCGCTCATGATCTGCTCCTTGTCGTAGTCCCAGTCGTGTCCGGCTTCGTCTGCGCCGATGTTCGGGTGGTCTCCGAGATCGGCCGTCTCGTCGCTATATAAGCACGATCGGCGCGGAAATCTGCAACCCTGTGGCGCGATGCAGCTGGACGGCGATCCGTCAGTTGGTCGCCTTGGCGTCGCGCACCAGCACCGGCTTGGCGCGGAAGTTGGCGGGGAAGAACTTCTCCAGGTTGCCGACCTTGGGGGCGTCGTTGATCACGATGTAGGGCTTGTGTGGATTCAGCGTCGCATAGTCCTGATGATAATTTTCGGCGCTGTAGAACGGCTTGCCGGTCTCGATGGTGGTGGCGATCGGCTTCTTGAACACCTTCGCGGCATTGAGTTGGGCGATGTAGGCTTCGGCGGTCTTCTTTTGCGCGTCGTTCTGGACGAAGATGGTCGAGCGATACTGCGTGCCGACGTCTGGGCCTTGGCGGTTGAGCTCGGTCGGATCGTGGATCACCGAAAAGTAGATCTGCATCAGCTTGCCGTAAGAGATCTTATTCGGATCATACGTCACGCGCACCGATTCCGCATGACCGGTGTCGCCGGCGGTCGTGCGATCGTAAGTGGCGGTTTCCTTCGCGCCGCCGGCATAGCCTGATACTGCGTTGATCACGCCATCGGTGTGTTGGAAGACGGCTTGCACGCCCCAAAAGCAGCCGCCGGCAAACACAGCCGTTTGCGGGCCACTTGCCGCAGGCAGGTCTTGCGCCGGCGGCGGAATCGCAACCGGCTCGGACGACGCGTGGGCGAAGCTCGTCGCAGCAAGAGCCGCAAAGGCTGTGGCGAACAGTCCGGACTTCAGGGTGGGGCGCATAGGAGCTTTCCTCAAAGGGGCGTCGGCGTCGGCCGGACGCCCTGAAGATACGCGATTTCTGCGGGCCCGTTACGGCGCACACGAAAGCGTGAAAATGCGGTGGTGAAAACCGTGGACGGATCGATTGCCGCGGCCCGACAGTTGGTCATGGACGAGCCAGTCTGATGCCAGCCAGAGGAACGATGCCATGCCGCAGCCGGACGTTCGCAAGGGAATGCCATCGGTCGAATTGTCCCGTGAGGAGTTCGAGCGCCGGTTTCGCCGGCACTTCGAGGATCCGGCGTTCGCCGCGGTCGCGCGCGAGATCGCAGCCGTCGCAGAGGTTGCTTGGGACGGCTACATCAAGTACCGCAAGTCGCCGCGCACGCGAAAGGCGGGGCCGGGCTTCGCCGATCCGGACTATGATCTCTCGCTGGACTGGATCGAGGCGCATGAGGCGATCGCCGCCGCCCAGACGCGTTATCAGGACAGGAATGCCAAGCGCCGCATCCTGCTGGTCAACGGGTCTGCGCGCTCGGACCAGACCTGTCCCGGCGAAATTTCGAAGAGCTGGCGGCTGGTGAAGATCGCCGAGACGGTCCTGCGCGATGCCGGGTGCGAGGTGGAGCTTCTCGATCTGTCGCTGCTCGCATCGGAAGCCGGCCGCGTGATCTATCCGTGCAAGGCGTGCGTCTCGACGGCCATGCCGTTGTGCCATTGGCCCTGCAGTTGCTATCCGAACCATGCTCTGGGCCAGACCGGCGACTGGATGAACGAGATCTATCCGAAGTGGATCGCCGCGCACGGCGTGATGATCGTCACACCCGTCAACTGGTATCAGGTCCCGGGCGGTCTGAAGGCGATGATCGACCGGCTTGTCTGCGCCGACGGCGGCAATCCCGATCCGACCTCGACGCACGGCAAACATCCCGACGAGGCAAAGGCGCTGGAACTGAAGGGCTGGAATTATCCGCGCCATCTCGCAGGGCGGCTGTTCGCGGTCATCGTCCACGGCGACGTGATCGGTGCGGAGACGTTGCGGCGGTCGCTGTCGGACTGGCTGACCGACATCAAGATGATCTCGGCCGGTGCGCTCGCCGAGTGCGACGGCTACGTCGGTTACAACGAACCCTATGCTACCTCGCATCAGGCGCTGGACGAGGACGAGGCGTTTCAGAGCGACGTCCGCAACGCCGCGCTGACGCTGGCGCGAGCCGTGAAGCTGCAAGCGGCGGGGCAATTCCCGCATGCCGACGCTGGCCTGAAGGAAGCGGTCGAGAAGTGATCCGCTGCGCGCGACCGAGAGATCTAGACGAGAGACAAACGCGAAAGCCGCGGGACACTGCCCGCGGCTTCACAATCAAACGAACATAGTCGGACGAACGATCTGTCGTCAGCTCACGGGCACGGACGCCGATAACCATCCTTGGCGAGATAGGTGCCCGAGGCCGGATCGTAGGAGCGGAAGCGCTGCGAGCAATAAGCGATCGCGTTGTTCTGCGCCGCCTGAGCCTGGCTGCCGGCGATGATGCCGCCGATCACTGCGCCTGCGGCGAGACCGCCGATCACTGCGCCTGCGCTCGGGCCACGATGATGATGGTGGTGGTGATAGCGCGGGCCATAATAGCCGCGGTGACGATGACCACCGTGCCACTGCACGGTCTCGACGCCTGTGGCGGCTGCCGATGCGAGGGCCTTGTCCTGCGTCAGCGGCGCGGACTGCGCAGGCATGCTGAGCGCCAGCGCGGTAGAGGCCGCGAACAGGGTGACCGCACAAGCTCGTGCAAGTTTCATGATGTCTCCTTCGGTGGTGGATTACGTCGATGGGCCGTGGACTAAGATGGACGTATATTGCGGAGTATACTGATCCGAACGGCCGTGTCAGTCATCGGGAGATAACCCGAATGATTGATGGCTGGTTCCGGACCAGAATCAATTTTTAGTCTCCGCAGGAAGGATTATAGCACGATACTGAGACGTTTTGCCGCGCGTGTGATGCCGGTGTAGAGCCAGCGTGCACGGCTCTCCTGAAACGCGAAGCTTTCGTCGAACAGGACCACATCGTCCCATTGCGACCCTTGCGACTTGTGCACGGTCAAGACGTAACCGAAATCGAATTCATCGTAGGGTCGGCGCTGCTCCCAGGCGAGGTCCTCGATGCCGCCGGCGAAGCAGTCCGCGCGGACCGATACCTTCACGGCCTTGGCGGCGAACTCCTCGTCCGGCACGAGGCGCATGGTGACGATGCGCGACTTGGACTGCGCGCGGGCCTTCACGCGCCACAGCCCGCCGTTGAACAGTGCCTTCTTGCGGTTGTTGCGCAGGCAAACCAGCTTGTCGCCGGCCACCGGCAACGGATCGGTGATGCCTTGCTTCTCGCGGATGCGCAGGTTGTAGGCGCGGCGGGTGTTGTTGCGGCCGACCAGCACCTGGTCGGCGTTCATGACGCGGTCCGGATCGAGCGACGTGCGGCGCACCACCTCGGTCTCGCCGTACTGGCCGGCTTCGATCGTACGGCCTTCGCGCACGTCCATCGACAGCCGTACGATCGGATCGTCCTGCGCCTGGCGATGCACCTCGGTCAGCATCGCGTCGGGCTCGGCATTGGTGAAGAAGCCTGCGCCCTGGATCGGCGGCAGTTGCGCCGGATCGCCGAGCACGAGCAGAGGGCAGCCGAATGACATCAGATCGCGGCCAAGCTCGGCATCGACCATCGAGCATTCGTCGATGACGATCAGCTTCGCCTTCGAGGCCGGTGCATCGTCCCACAGTTCGAAGGTCGGCGTCTCGTCCATCGTCTCGCGGGCGCGATAGATCAGCGAGTGGATCGTCGAGGCGCCATCGCACCCCTTGTTGCGCATCACCAGCGCGGCCTTGCCAGTGAAGGCGGCATACTTCACCTGGCCCTCGACGCTCTCGGCGATGTGCCGCGCGAGCGTGGTCTTGCCGGTACCCGCGTAGCCGAACAGGCGAAACACCAGCGGCGTTGCGCCTTGGCCCGGTTTGGCGCGGAGCCAATCGGCAACGGCTTTCAACGCGAGATCCTGATGCGGCGTAAAGGCGGTCATGTTTCAGTATTCGGAACGAACGGGTGCGTGAGTGTTAGTCGATGCCGCGATTTGCGGCAAACCATCGCGAATCGTGCTGGATCGCGAACGACACCTATACAGGATCGCGCTGCATCATTTCATTTTTCGAGCAGGCTTACGGCAGCAATGCATGGTGTTTGCGGCTCACCTGCTATGGACGAACGAATTTCGCAGAGTAGAATGCGTGTCAATCCAAGTGATCGAGCGGGAGAACGCCTGAATGAAGTTCGGCATATTCTATGAGCTGCAGCTGCCACGCCCCTGGAAAGAGGGTGACGAGCACAAGCTCTATCAAAATGCGTTGAGCCAAGTCGAACTCGCGGACAAGCTCGGTTACGACTACGCGTGGGAAGTCGAGCATCACTTCCTCGAAGAATACTCGCACTCGCCGTCGCCTGAATCCTTCCTTGCCGCCGCCAGCCAGCGCACCAAGCAGATCCGGCTCGGCCACGGCATCTATCAGCTCACCACCAACCATCCGGCCCGTGTCGCCGAGCGTGTCGCCTGCCTCGACCTGCTGTCGAGCGGCCGCTGCGAATTCGGCATGGGCGAGAGCGCGTCGTCGACCGAGCTCGAGCCGTTCGGCGTCGCCATGGAGAACAAGCGGGAGATCTTCGAAGAGGCGGTGCAGGCCATCATCCCGATGTTCAAGGATGGCGGCAGCGAGCATCACGGCAAATACTTCAACATGCCGCTGCGCAACGTGCTGCCGAAGCCGCTGCAGAAACCGCACCCGCCGCTGTGGGTCGCCTGCTCGCAGCTCGATACGCTGGCCAAGTGCGGCGAATGGGGCATGGGCGCGCTGGGCTTCCAGTTCGTGTCGGCGGACGCCGCGCACGCCTGGGTGCATGCCTACTACAATGCATTCGTGAAGCGGCAGAAGAAGCTCGCCGACTACCAGACCAACCCGAACATCGCGCTGGTGTCGTTCTTCATGTGCGCGAAGACGGACGAGGAAGCGCGCGAGCGCGCCGACGGCGAGACCTTCTTCCAGTTCTCGCTGAAGTACTATGGCGCGTCGTCGGGCCGTCAGCGTCCGCCGCCGGGCACCGTCAACATGTGGGACGAGTACAACAAGTGGAAGAAGGCCAACCCGGAAGCCCACGCAGCGGCGCTGCGCGGCGGCCTGATCGGCTCTCCGGACACCATCCGCAAGAAGCTGCGCAAGTTCCAGTCGTCCAACATCGATCAGGTCGTGCTGCTGAACCAGGCGGGCAAGAACACGCACGAGCACATCTGCGAGTCGCTCGAGCTGTTCGCCAAGGAAGTGATGCCGGAGTTCCACGACGCACATCCGAAGCTGCTCAAGTGGAAGGAGCAGGTGCTGAACCGCGAGATCGACCTCGAGGAGATCGACACCACGGCCTTCAAGGAGCGCTACGGCGGCAACATGAAGAACATCGCTCCGAAGGTTCAGGCCGCGGAGTAAGACCGATATCAATACCAATCCGGGGCTCAACCCGGAGCATCACTACCATTCAGCCCCGATCGAAAGATCGGGGCTTTTGTTTTTCAGGGACGTGGCGCCGGCGGCGATCAAGAGTAGCCTCTGCAGCTTCTCATTTTCCGTCATTTTGTTCGCGCTTGCAGGGGCGGTGCGGCGGAACGCGACGATCTCCACAGCCGCGAAGCTGCGTCCTGGTATCATCCGACATGCGTGATTGCCACGGTCCCTTGGAGTTAGCCGCGGGGCGGCAGTTCCATTTCGTCCGATAGCGCTCGGGCGAAACATTCGCGCCGCATTCGACTCGGATTTGAGCGATCGCGCATTGTTGGTGCCCCGGTCGAATTGTGTCTGTGATGTGGAGCGCCACATCCTTGCCATCACCTGCAATTAACGCTGGAAATTGCGCCGTGTGATACCTTTAAATGGTTGAAGGTGGCGAATCAGTCGCGGCTCGCGCGTGTGTTGGGGACGACATCATGGCGCAAAACAGTTCAGTGCGGGCTTCATCGGCCACACCCGCGCAACCGTTTGCGAACGAGAATACGCCTTTGCAGGAGCATGTGCCGCCGGTCCGCGCGCCGAGCGCGATCATGCGCCAATTCATGAATGCTGTGCAGTGGGCGGAGCGGAAGAACCGCGCAGCCGCCGTGCACGGCAATCCATCCGTTTATGATAGCCGCATCTTCCCCTGGGCCGCCGATCTCGAAAGCGGCTGGACGATCATCCGTGGTGAGCTTGCCAGGTTGATGATGCGTCGTGAGGCGCTGGTAGGCCAATCGCCCGCGTCGTCCGCCACGATTGGGGAGGATCGCGGCTGGACCACCTTCATGCTCGCGAACTACTTCAAGCAGTATGAGCACAACATCGCCCAATGTCCGGAGACGTGGCGGCTGGTGCAGAAGGTGCCGGGTCTCGTCAGTGCGATGTTCTCGGTGCTGGAGCCCGGCAGGCGGCTGCCGCCGCATCGCGGTCCTTATAACGGCCTGCTGCGGCTGCATCTCGGTCTGATCGTGCCGGAGCCGCGCGAGGCGGTGGCGATCCGCGTCGATGGCAAGGTGCATCATTGGGACGAGGGGCGCGCGCTGATCTTCGACGACACCTACGAGCATGAGGCGCGCAACGAGAGCGATTATACGCGGGTCGTTCTGTTCGTCGATTTCGAGAAGCCGTTGAAATTTCCGGCGCGCATCGTCAACCGCCGCCTGCTGCGCAGCTATTTTTTCAGTCCGTTTGTCCGCGAGGGCGCCGATCATCAGGGCTGGTGGGCGCGTCGCTACTATCGCCAGGCCCTCGCAATGCGCGCGATCGCGCGGCCCTCAGCGGCCAGACCGGCTGCGCCGTCGCAGCGCAAGCCGCTGCCAAACGAACTACCGGCGCTTGAACGTTTGCGCAGTGAGCGGCCAAAAGCCGAACCGGCGAAGGGTGAACGGCCCAGGATTGAACCGTCTGCGGACGAGCGGGCTTCGGTTCAGCCGGCGGATCTGGTCGAGGTGCTCAATCGCGAGTGGCCGTTCGATCGCGACAAGACCTAGCCTCATTCCCGCGAGCTTCATTCTTGCTCGCCCTTGCCGGCGTCATACTCAGCGGAGATGCGCGGTGCGCCGGCGCGGTCGCGATCGAGCGACTGGCGATAGCGGATGCAGCCGCGCATGAATTGCGGCCACTCCGGCACTTCGATCTGGGGTGGGGTTTTTTCCGGTAGCAGGTCCCAGAGATCGGGATGATGCCAGCACAGGTCGTGTCCAGTGCTGTCGCGATGTTGTCGGATCGCGACGCGGAGGCGCTTGGCCTCAGCCAGCAGCGCCTCCCGATCGAGCAGGTCGAGATCGTCGTCCAAGATCGTCCTCCATGCGCGGCTCCGGTGAAAACCGGTACAATGCCGCGGACCATCAGCCGGTTGCGCTGGCGGCTGCTTCAGAACGACGCATTCTTAAAAAAGCCGATGCCCGGCGCGAGGCCGGGCATCGTGAGCGTCGGAGGCTTCAGGCGTTAGAGCGCGAAGCGCGGTTCGCCCTGGCCTGGCGGCGGAATGGCCAAGCCGCCGTCGGCATATTCATTCAGTTTGTTGCGCAGGGTGCGGATCGAGATGCCGAGGATGTTGGCCGCATGGGTGCGGTTGCCGAGGCAATGCTTCAGCGTTTCCAGAATCAAGTCGCGTTCGACGTCGGCCACGGTGCGGCCGACCAGCGCGCGGGTGACCTGCTCGGCTGCGAGCGTGGCATGCGCGACCACTGGCGAGGTCTTGGCGAGATCGAGCCGGTCGCCTTCCGGCGACAGGATCGCGTCGGCGCCGATCTCGTCGCCGCTTGCCATCAGCACCGCGCGGTGAATCGTGTTCTCCAGTTCGCGCACATTGCCTTGCCAGCGATTTCCGCTTAGCACGCGGCGCGCCTCCGTCGACAACGGCCGGGGCGGCAGGCCGTTCGCTTCGGCGTATTTCCGCGCAAAGTGTTGTGCGAGCTCGATGATATCGGCCGGGCGTTCGCGCAGCGCCGGGATCTTCAGGTTGACGACGTTGAGGCGGAACAGCAGATCTTCACGGAAAGTCCCGGCGCGCACCGCTTCAGCAAGATTGCGGTTCGAGGTGGCGATGATGCGGATATCGACAGGCACCGGCCGCGTGCCGCCGACACGATCGATGACGCGCTCCTGGATCGCGCGCAGCAGCTTGGACTGCAGTCGTACGTCCATTTCGGAGATTTCGTCGAGCAGTAGCGTGCCGCCATTGGCTTCCTCGAACTTGCCGATGCGGCGGGCGATGGCGCCGGTGAAGGCACCCTTCTCATGGCCGAACAGCTCGGACTCGAGCAGGTGCTCGGGGATCGCGGCGCAGTTGACGGAGATGAACGGCCGCTTGGCCCGGTTGGAACGTGAGTGAACGTAGCGTGCCAGCACCTCCTTGCCGGTGCCGGATTCGCCGGTGACCATCACCGAGGCTTCCGACGCGGCAACCTGCTGGGCAAGCTTGATGACCTTGGCCATCGCCTCGTCGCGATAGATCAACTCGCGGGTGTCATTGGCGACCGCAGCGATGACGGCGGCGATCAGCTCCGGGTCCGGCGGTAGCGGGATGTATTCCTTCGCGCCGGCGTGGATCGCGGCGACCGCCGCGCGGGCGTCGTTGGTGATGCCGCAGGCGACGATCGGCACATGGATGTGTTCGGCTTCGAGGCGCATCACCAGGTCGCGGATATCGAGGGCGACATCGACCATCAGCAGGTCCGCGCCCTTGCCGCCGCGCAGCACCCGCATCGTCTGCTCGATGTCGGCAGCGTGAGTGACAGTCGCGCCGTTGTCCATGGCGATCTTGGTTGCGGTCGTAAGCTGGCCCTTCAGGGTACCGGCGATGAGAAGCCGCATGTCTTGCTCCTGTCATAGCGTGTCGCGCCGGGCGCGACGGCGGATCGTTATCCGCGCTCGTTGTTGTTGATGATTTCGGTCATGGTGACGCCGAGCTTGTCCTCGACCAGGACCACCTCGCCGCGCGCCACCAGGCGGTTGTTGACGTAAATGTCGATCGCTTCGCCGACGCGGCGGTCGAGCTCCAGTACCGTGCCGGGGCCGAGCCGCAGCAGTTCGCCGACATCCATGCGCGAACGGCCGAGCACGGCCGAGACCTGCACCGGTACGTCGAACACCGCTTCGAGATCGGCGGCGACGCGCGCGGTCTGCTCGTCCGGGCTGTAGGCTTCGATGTCGTCCGGAGGGCCTTGCTGAGGCCCGTCCAGATTCGGAAGCGGAACCTGGCTGTCTGTATCGCTCATCGTTTAAGTCTCCGCCACGTTACGCGAGGCCATGTATCGGTTCACCAGTTCGGCGATCTTCGCATCGGTCGCGGCACGATCGGTGGCGACGCCGCCGTCGGCCCATTCTAGCTTGCAGTCGCCGCCCTGGATGTCCGGGTCGGACAGGATCACCAGCCGGCCCTCGAAGCCGTTTTGCTTGGCGATTGCTTCGATGCGACCGCGCGCCTCGTCGTAGAGCGCATCGTTGACGCGGACGACGAGGTGCGGCGTCGAAACGAGATGACGCAAACAGTCGGTCAACAGCGCGGTCATCTCCGCTAAGGGCTCGTGGTTGATCAGTTCGCCGCACAGCTTGCGTGCGACGGCCACGGCAACGGCGACCGCCTCGGTCTCGATCCGGGTTTCGGCCGCGCCGAGCTGATTGGCGATGCGCGCCATCGCTTGCGCCAGCCCTTCCATGGCGATCGCGTTGCGGCGCACGGTTTCGTTGGCGGCATCCGCCTGACCCGCGGCATAGCCGGTGCGCGATCCGCGGGCTTCGGCTTCCGCGACCTTGCGCGCGACATCGGCTGTGCTTGCCGCGTCGTTGCGCGAGGAGGGGCTGGAGAAGTCCAGGTCGAACAGGAACTTTGCGGGAGCTGCCATCTCAATACACCAGCTCGTCGTCGGCGCGGCTCTTCGCCAGCATGATCTCGCCCTTGGCGGCAAGGTCCTTGGCGAGGTTGACCAAGAGCGCCTGCGCTTCGTCCACGTCGCGCAGCCGCACCGGGCCGAGCGCCTGCATGTCGTCCAGCAGCATTTTGGCGGCGCGGCTCGACATGTTGCCGAGGAAGAAGGCGCGGATGTCTTCGTTGGCGCCCTTCAGCGCGATGCCGAGCTTGTCCTTGTCTACGTGGCGCATCAGCGTCTGGGCGGAGGCGGTGTCCAGCTTCACCAGATCGTCGAAGGTGAACATCAGCGCCTTGATGCGTTCGGCGGATTCGCGATTCTCCTCTTCCAGCGACGTGATGAAGCGGGTCTCGGTCTGCCGGTCGAAGTTGTTGAAGATCTCGGCCATTACCTCGTGGGCGTCGCGCCGGCGGGTTTGGGAAAGGTTCGACATGAATTCGAGGCGCAGGGTCTGTTCGACCCGCTCGATCACTTCCTTCTGCACCGCCTCCATCCGCAGCATACGGTTGACGACGTCGAGCGCAAGCTCCTCGGGCAGGATCGCCAGCACACGAGCCGCATGCTCAGCCGTCAGCTTGGAGAGGACGACGGCAATGGTCTGCGGATACTCGTTCTTCAGGTAGTTGGCGAGAACCTCTTCCTGGACGTTGGAGAGCTTCTCCCACATGTTGCGGCCGGCGGGGCCGCGGATTTCGTCCATGATGCCGCTGACGCGCTCCTTCGGCAGATACTGCTGCAACAGGCGTTCTGTGGCGTCGAAGTTGCCCATCAGTGCGCCGGACGCCGACATCCGCGAGACGAATTCGAGCAGCAGGTCCTCGACCACATCCGCCTCGACCGTGCCGAGCGAGGACATCACCAGGGACAGTTCGCGCAGTTCGTCGTCGTCGAGCAAGGACCAGATCTTGCCGCCGTACTGTTCGCCGAGGGCGAGCATCAGCAATGCCGCGCGCTTCGGCCCCGGCAGCTTGGTGGTCTTGCTCCGCCCGGCCTGTCGCGTGGCGAGCGTGGCCAGGGTGCCTGCGATGTCGGTCTGATTGGCGGCGTTCATGACGGTTTACGGGGTCGCGGGCTCGGAGAGCCACTGGCGGATGATGGATACGGTTTCGGACGGGTTGCGGTCGACCAACTCGCCGACGCGATGCACAGACTGGGCATGCACCTGGCCCTGCACCTGGGCGACGTCGATCAGGTTGGTCGGCATCGTTCCCGGGAGAGCGACGGCGGTGCTGTCGGATGGACCGGCGACGGCCGGCGTTGCAGGAGCGGGCAGCGCGGCGGCGATCGCCTCAGGGCTGAGGATGCGCTTCACCAGTGGCCGCACCACGAACAGCAGCACGACGATGCCGAGGAAGGCCATCACCGCCAGTTCGATGGCAGACATGATGTCGTCCTTGGTGAACTGGAATTTGCCGAGCAGGCCGGCCGGCTCGGCGAGCGGCAGCTCCATCGGTCCGTCGGCAAAGCGCAGGTTCACCACCTCCACTTGGTCGCCACGCTTCTGGTCGAAGCCGATGGCGGAGCGGACCAGGGCGGCGATGCGGTCGAGGTCGTCCTTGCTGCGCGGCTGATAGGTGACGTCGCCGCGCTCGTTCTTGCCGTAGACGCCATCGACCAGCACGGCGACCGAAATCCGGTTGACGCGGCCGGCTTCGATCACCTCGGTCTTGGTGGTGCGGGAAATCTCGTAGTTGACGATCTCTTCGGTCTTCTTACTGAGATCCTTCGGCGTGGCGGCGGGCTGGCCGTCCTGACGCTGGGCGCCGGGAAGCTCGTTGTTGACGGTGACCTGGTTGTCGCGGGAGTCCGCCGTTTGCGACGATTCCTCGCGCGACTGGCTGGAGCGGACCACCCGGCTCTCGGGGTCGTATTGGTCGGAGGTCTGGGTGATCTTGTTGTAGTCGAAATCGGCCGCGAGCTGCACGCGGGCACGGCCCGAGCCGACCACCGAGGAGACGATGGCCTCCACCTGATCGCGCAGGCGCCGTTCGAAGCCGATCCGGCGCTCCTCGCTGCTGATGCCGTCAATGGTGCCTTCGGCCGCGCCGTTGGCCAGCAGATTACCGCGTTCATCGACGATCGACACCCGCTGCGGCTTCAGTCCGTTCACCGCCGAGGCGGCGAGATGGCGAATCGCACGGACCTGCGCCGGCTCCAGCGCACCGCGCACGCGCAGCACGATCGATGCCGATGGCTCAGGCGTTTCCCGCGAGAACAGCGGTCGTTCCGGCAGCACCAGATGGACGCGGGCAAACTGGACGCGGTCGATGGCACGGATGGTACGGGCGAGTTCGCCTTCCAGCGCGCGCAGGTGATTGATATTCTGGACGAAGGAGGTGGCGCCGAGCGCATCGGACTTGTCGAAGATTTCGTAACCGACGCCGCCGCCCTTCGGCAGGCCGGACTCGGCGAGCTTCATGCGCAGGCGAGTGACCTTATCCTTCGGCACCAGCAGCACGGCGCCGTCGTTGCGCATCTCATAGGGGATCGACTGGCGCTCGAGGTCCTTGATGATCGCCGAGGAGTCCTCATAGGAGAGGTCGGTGAACAGGGTGGTCATCTGCGGCGCTGTGACGCGCATGATGATGAAGGCGAAGAAGCCGACCAGGGCCACGGTGACCGCGACCATCGCTGCCAGGCGCGCAGCGCCCAGACTCCGCAAAAATCCCAACAGCCCTTGCAACGGTACCAGCCCCTGCCGATTCGGCGTCACGCGCCACTGGGCAAAATTTGCCTACGGATGGTTTCGATATAGTTAACGCTTCTTAAACACCGCAAACGTAAAACGCCGGCTCGAGGGTCGAGCCGGCGCTTATGGAAATCCTAACGAAATCTTAAAGGCGGTTACTGGCGGTACTGCTGAATCCGGGTGGTGCGCAGTCCGGCGAGACCATGCTGGTCGATCGAGAACTGCCAAGAGAGGAATTCGTCGACGGTCAGCGTATAGCGGCTGCAGGCTTCTTCCAGGGAGAGCAGTCCGCCGCGGACGGCGGCAACGACTTCGGCCTTGCGGCGGATCACCCACCGTTTCGTACCTGGTGCGGGCAAATCCGCGATGGTCAACGGGCTTCCGTCGGGCCCGATGACGTATTTGACCCTCGGGCGGTGGGGCTCTGTCATGGCGTACTCACAACTCTACTGACTGAACTCGTGAGTTGGACGGTACTCTAGGCGGCTTAAAATTTGGCTAAGTGCAAGGTTGCAATACGATCCTTCTTGCACATGCCCGTGTATGGCCTCCTGTCAGGAGCGCCGGGGGGCGTCGTTAAGATTTAAGTAAAAGGTTGACCGCCGCTCAGCTGGTGGTATCGCTGCCGCTGCTGGTCGGGCGGACCACGCGCTTGATCTGGTCGAGGGTGATGCTTTCACCGTTGATGATCAGGAGCGGCGGGGTCGATGTCAGATCGACGGAATCGATCACGCCCTTGGAGTCCGCGGACATGGTGACGGCCTGTCCGTCGGCATCGACCGCCTTGATCGAGACCTTGTAGGTGCCCTCCGGCCATTGCACGCCGTCGTTGCCCTTGCCGTCCCAGACAAAGTTGTGGTTGCCGGCATTGAGATTGTAGGTGCCGCTATAGACCGTCTGGCCGCTCGCATTGACGACGCTGACGGTGGCGCGGACATCCTTCGGCGTGGTGAGGGTCCAGGTGGCCATACCATCCTTGTACGCAGCGCTGGTGCCGTCCACCACCACGGTTGCGCCGACCAGGTTGAGGGCCTGAGTCGCCTGGGAGGTCTTCTGCAGGTCGATCAGCGATTTCAACTGATCGTTCTGCTTCAGTTGCTGCTCGACCTGCGCGAACTGCACGAGCTGCTGGGTGAACTGGTTGGTATCCAGCGGATCGAGCGGGTTCTGGTTCTGCAGCTGGGTCGTCAGCAAGGTCAGGAACGTCTGGAAGTTGCCGGCGAGCGTTGCGCCGCTGCCAGAGCCCATCGAGC
Source organism: Afipia sp. P52-10 (assembly GCF_000516555.1). Classification (NCBI taxonomy): domain Bacteria; kingdom Pseudomonadati; phylum Pseudomonadota; class Alphaproteobacteria; order Hyphomicrobiales; family Nitrobacteraceae; genus Afipia; species Afipia sp. P52-10. The sequence continues at coordinate 2,623,895 of NZ_AZSJ01000003.1, forward strand.
CGGTCGACGTCGATGACGACGACGTGTTGGTCGACGGCGCCGAGATCACCTGCGAGGGCAGCGAGACGTCAATGGCCATGGGCGTTGTCCTTATACTCTGATGTCGATGCCGCCGCGCGCGCCGATCATACGGCCATAGCTGCGCGTCGCAGGCTCGGGCGTGGCTTGGTCGTCTTCGATGATGTGCAGCCGGTGGGCATTGCGCCCGGTGTCGTTGTCGTCGTTGCGCTGCGACTGCGATTGGTCGCGCAGCGAGAACTGCAGGCCACTGTCGGAGGTCTTCAGACCCGCATCCTGCAGCGCGCGTTCGAGCTGCGGCGCGTCACGGCGCAGCATGTCCAGGGTGGAGGATTTCTCGACGATCAGGTGCGAGGTGACCTGCCCGTGCCGATCGACGTCGAGCTTGACGTCGATGCGGCCGAGCTCCGGCGGATCGAGCCTGATCTCGAAGCGGCTGCGACCGATCTGCGCATTGGCGACGATCTCGACGGCCAGACCATTGAGCGGCACCGGCACTGAAGACGCTGCGACCGCCGTAAGCTGCGCCATCTGAGCGGGGGCGGCGACCTGCGGCGCGGTGGTATGGGCAACGCCGAAGCCGTTCGGCTGTAACAGGTCGGATGCGGACTGCGTATGAGCCGGCGCTGCTGTCACGTTCGCATCCGATGCCGTGGCTCGGGCCGGCTTCGGCGTCTCGACGTCGGATCGGTCCGCAGCCAGGTGCGGCTGCGTGCTGCTGCGGGCATCCGGTGTCGTGCCGGGCTTGCGCGGATCCGGCGTGGCTTCCACCGGTTTCGGGTCGCCGTTCGGCTTGGCGTCCTCTGCTGCGCGGATGAACTGGCCGTGCTCGACAGTGCCGGGCTTTGCATCGGTCGCTTTGGCTGGCGATGCGAGTTCGTTCTGCGCCTTTGCGTCCACCTGGGCGGCGACGGTGTCGGCCTTGATATCGCCTTCGGGTTTGATCTCGGTCGGCAGTGCCGCCGCGGCGGTCTCGGTTGTGGCTTCGGCGCCTGCGGCGGTTGCGGCTGCAACCGGCGGTGCCGTATCGGCGGCAACGCGGCTCAACGCGGCCGCGGCTGTTTCTGCTGGCGTTGGCACCACCGTCGCCGGCGGGTTCACCACCGGGATCGCATCATCGGCGCTGACGACCGAGGTGACGAGCGCCGGGTCCGGCGCGTTCGCGGCTGGATCGCCCGCGTCGTCCTTGTTGTCCGTGGCATCGGTCGTGGTCTGCGCGGCTGTATTCGCGGAGCTCTCGGCCTGCGGGCTGCGCTCGATCCGCGTCCCGCCCTCGGCCGGAGGCTGTGTTTGCCGCTCGGATTGCGGGGACTCCGCCGGTACTGGTCGCCGGGTGACAGCCGGATCGTCGGCGGCCGATGGTGATCGCGGCTGGTTGCGGGAGGACGCCGACAGATTGCTGTCGACCAGGGTCGCAAAGCCGTCCTGCCGCTCTGCAGCGGGTTTGCCGCCCGACCGGGGCGCGGAGGACCGATTGGAACCATTCAAACTGGCTTCGACTGCAACGCTGGACAAGGCTCGCCTCACACGGGAAGGAGATTTCCTCCTGTCTTCAGCAAGGAGCGGGCCACCCGGTCCGCAAAATTAGTCCATATTTTCCAGGCGCTTACCCTGATCGAGGGGAGGCCGCTCGGTTGTCCTGCGCAGCGGCATTTTGCCCAGCGGCAAGAATTACCCTGTCAGGCTGTTTCTTGGCTTGCATGATTGCACAGCCCCGGCGCGGGCTATAAGTACATGGCACTACACCAGAAACAGCGATTCAAGCGCGGCCCTGAGGCCGCTGAAACCAGCCGGACCCATGCTCAACAGCCTCGATCTTGAAGGCCGTCCGCAGGACACCCGTGTCGTCGTCGCCATGTCGGGCGGCGTCGACTCCTCGACAACGGCTGCGCTGCTGAAGGCGGAAGGCTACGACGTGGTCGGCGTGACCTTGCAGCTTTACGACCACGGCGCTGCGACCCATCGCAAGGGTGCCTGCTGCGCGGGCCAGGATATCCATGACGCGCGGATGGTGGCGGAGCGGATCGGCATTCCGCACTATGTCCTCGACTACGAGGATCGTTTCCGCGCAGCGGTGATCGATCGCTTCGCGGAGAGTTATGCGGCCGGCGAGACGCCGGTGCCGTGCATCGAGTGCAATCGCTCGATCAAGTTCGATGATCTGCTGACGACAGCGCGGCAGCTCGGCGCGCGCGTGCTCGCGACCGGCCACTATGTTGCCTCGCGCAGATTGGCGGATGGATCGCGCGCCTTGCATTGTGCGAAGGATGCCGACCGCGATCAGAGCTATTTCCTGTTCGCGACCACGCAGGACCAACTGGCCACCGTCCGTTTCCCGCTCGGCGATATGACGAAAGCCGAGACGCGTGATCTCGCCCGGACCTATGGTCTGTCGGTGGCCGACAAGCACGACAGCCAGGATATCTGCTTCGTGCCGACAGGCCGCTATACCGATGTGATCGAACGGCTGAAGCCGCATGCGGTCGAGCCCGGTGAGATCGTCGATCTCAACGGACGCGTGCTTGGCCGGCATGAGGGGATCGTGCATTTCACGGTCGGCCAGCGGCGTGGCCTCGGCATTGCTGCGGCCGAACCGCTGTACGTGGTCCGTCTGGAAGCCGATACTCATCGCGTCGTGGTCGGACCCCGCGCGGCACTGCGCACCCGCTCGATCGCATTGCGCGACATCAACTGGATCGGTGACGGCGCGTTGCCGCATGCCGGCGAAGCGCGCGAGATCTACGTTCGTGTTCGCTCGACCCGGCCGCCGCGGCCAGCACTGTTGCGCGCAGTCGATGGCCGTTGCGAGGTCGAGCTCGTCGATGGCGAGGAGGGCGTCTCGCCCGGTCAGGCCTGCGTCTTCTACGATGCCCCAGCCGGGCAGGCGCGCGTGCTTGGCGGCGGCTTCATCGCCCGAACAGTCGCGATGGCCGATGCGGCGCAGCCGACCCTTGCGGGGAGGCCGCTGGTTGCGGCATCACCGGTTTAGCGGTTCGATCGCGGCCGTTGGTCATCCGCTGCCGCAGCGGGATCGGCCGATCCTGGACCGAAAGAATCGCTCTGCGACGAAACGCGTCGAGACAAGAATCGAGAGCTTCGGTTCTGATTCAATCAGAACTGAGCAAGTTCTAGAATAGGTGAGTTGGGGCGGGGGATGACCAACGATATCGACCGCGATGGCGTCGCGAAGGCCTACGCGCGCTGGGCGCCGGTCTACGATCTCGTATTCGGCGCGGTGTTCGAGAAGGGCCGGCGTGCATCGATTGAAGCCGCCGACAGGGTTGGCGGACGGGTGCTCGACGTCGGGGTCGGCACCGGACTTTCGCTGTCCGACTATGCACCGACGACGCGAATCTGCGGGGTCGATCTGTCCGAGCCGATGCTCCGCAAGGCTCAGGAGCGGGTCAGGACCATGAACCTGACCAACGTGGAAACCTTGGCGGTGATGGATGCCAAGACCTTGGCCTTCGCCGACAACACGTTTGACGCCGTGGTGGCGCAGTATGTCATCACCACGGTCCCCGATCCGGAGGGAACGCTCGACGACTTCGTGCGCGTGTTGAAGAGCGGCGGCGAGCTGATCCTCGTCAATCATATCGGAGCGGAAGCGGGACCGCGGCGCATGTTCGAAACAGCGTTTGCCCCGGTGGCGCGCAAACTTGGCTGGCGGCCGGAATTCCCCTGGGAGCGGCTGGTGAATTGGGCGTCGCGGCATGGTGGCGTGACCATGATCGAACGCCGGCCGATGCCGCCGCTCGGGCATTTCTCACTGATCCGCTACCGCAAGGCCTGACATCGTCAGCGGAACCAGCAAGGTTCAGGCAACTGTCTCGCTGCGGAGCGGAGGCGTTCACGAATGCGCTGCGACACGGATAGGCCGGAACTTGAGGCCGTCCCATCCGTTGACCGTCCATGCGAACCCTCATGGTGTTGACGACATTCCTGGTCATCACGACGGCGGCGACAGCTCAGATGCCGCCATCGCGGGACAGTGCGCAAGCTCAGCCACCGCAACAGGGGACAGCGCGCTGCGCGCCTATGCCACAGAACCCGGGGCAGGGCAGCGAACGGGCGCCGTCTGGTACGGTTGGACAGGCGCCGGGATCGCTGACGGATCGGCTCTCCCAATCGGACGGCGTCTTGTGCCCGCCGGCCCATCTCGATCAGGAGATGCAGAAGGAAGCCCCGGACGTCGGTAAAACGCCGGTGATCCCACCGCCGCGCCAACCGGGCGGCGATCCTTCAACCCGTCCCAAATAAGATGATCAGGAAGGGGCTTCCTTTGCTTGACAGGGATTTGGCCGCTTCCTTATATGCGCCCGTTCGCAGCCGCCCGTCGGCTTTCGGCATTCGCTGCCGCGAACAGTTGGCGGGGTAGCTCAGCTGGTTAGAGCACGGGAATCATAATCCTGGGGTCGGGGGTTCGAGTCCCTCCCCCGCTACCACCTTTCCCGCCTCCTTCGACCCGATTTGGGTAGGCCTTTCCCCGAGCACGGCGTTAGCCGGCCTGCTATCTCGACGGCCATACGGCTATGCTTGGCATCCTGGATCAGGGAACACAGTGACAGTTTCGACCAAGTCCGTGTCGACCAAGTCTGAGGTTCCTGCGGTCTCGCATTTCCGGCCGTGGCAACCTTGGCCGCGTCTCATCGAGACATGTGAGTTGCTCCTCGTATATGTCTCGACTCTGGCAGAGTACAGCGCGACTGCCTTCGGAGCGGACGGTCGACGCTGTTAGTTCGGTCGCGTGCGGTCCGGCTGATGCATTAATCCAGCGACCCTGATTCTCTGCCCGACTGCGACGCTGATCGACGTTACCAAGGCCGGCATCGGCGCCGCCATGTACGCGTCGTAACTGTCCTTCTCGTTGCGTCGCGCGTTTACGCTCGCACCAGTGGTTCGAAACTGCGATGACGCGCGGCTGGACTTCAGCCCGAAGAACACCTCGACGTGCCCGTCCTCGCGCGTGTTGGCGAGGGCGGTGAACATAACCACCAGCGTCTTGCCATCCTCGATCTCGACCGCAATCTCCCGCCGGCTTTCATGTCGTAGAAGAACACGGACGTCGACAGCACCGAGGCCGGGCCGTATTTGCGCTGGGAGATCTTCAGATACATCACGTTGGGAGGTGAACTTTTCCCATCGAGCGCGCACGCTTCTTTCTCGGTCCCGGCGCGCATCGCCTTGAACTTGAGCAGCGAACCCGGCTGCGCCGTCGAAGTCTCCGAGCTTTTCGGCACCTTCTTTTGCAGCGCCCGAGTCACATCGGCCCGGTGGCTGACCAGGGTTCAGGGCCGTTCCCTATAGCGCGACAACATAACTGTTAGGACGTTGAATCCGCGATGCGATCGATGGCATTTGATGTACGCCAGCCTTCGCCCGTGGTGAGAAGCAACAATGAAATTCGAACCAATCACAGCATTATCTCCCAACATGACTGCGATCGGAGGGGACCTTATCGGCGGCGATCCTTTGGCCCTCGTCGGTGCGCGTTGCAAGGCGTGCGAGAACTTCTCGTTTCCGCCCCGCGCATTTTGCCCGGCGTGTTTCTCCGCAGACAAGCTTGAACGGCGACCTCTTCGGGGCGAGGGAACGGTATTCACTTTCACTGTCGTTCGTCAGGCTCCGGCGGGGCATGCGGTGCCATACGTGCTCGCCTTCGTCGATCTCCATGAGGGCGTTCGCATCATGGCGCAGGTGCGCGCAGAACCGGAAGCCGTCCATATTGGCATGAAGGTCCGGGCGGCATTCTACATCCGGACAACGGATGCGAGCTCCATGGCGATCTATGCGTTCGAGCCCGCTCCGGCCAGCATGGGAGCTTCATGATGACTAGGGCCTTTGTTGCGGGAGCAGGTATGGTCCGGTTTGGAAAATACGATCCAACCGTCACATTCGAGAAGCTCGCTGTCGGCGCCGCGGCTTCGGCGATGAAGGATGCTGGCGCGGGGCGTGCCAATATTGAGGCGGTCTATCTTGGGCACGTCTTCGGCGGCCCGGTCGCCGGACAACGCGTCGCGGTGGAACTCGGATTGGGCGGCCTGCCGGTCAGCAACCATGAAAATTACTGTGCGAGCGGCGCGACTTCGCTCCGCGAGGCTTGGCTTTCCATCATTGCCGGGCTCTATGATATCGTTCTCGTCATCGGCGCCGAAAAGATGACCGATCGCGTGAAAGGGGGCGTGGCGCCGGATCCGTCGGACCTTGATGCCGTCCATGGCTTCATCATGACGGCAGGGCATGCGATGAGCGCCCGCCGCTACATGGAGGATCATGGCGCGTCCCGCGAGGAGATCGCGATGGTTGCAGTAAAAAACCATGCCCATTCGCGCTTCAATCCCTACGCTCAGTACCAGCATGCGGTGACACTCGAAGCCGTCACAAGCGCCCGCTTGATTGCCGATCCGCTCGGCGTGCTCGACTGCAGTCCGATCAGCGACGGCGCGGCTGCGGCCGTGCTTTGCAGCGAGAAAGGTCTCACGCGGCTCCACCGGCCCTCGAACTTGCCAGAAGTGCGTGCGGTCGGGCTTGTCAGTGGGACGCTACGCACCGGCCTCTACGACTTCAACGAGGAAGATATCTCGCGTCGGGCGGGTGAGCTCGCCTATGCCGCTGCCGCGATCGATCCAAAAGACATTGATTTCGTCGAGATGCACGATTGCTTCACGATCGCTGAGATTGTGAGGATGGAAGGTCTCGGGCTTATCCCACGCGGCGAGGGTGGGCGATGGACCGCGACGCGGCGAACCTCGTTGGGTGGGGCGCTGCCGGTCAACCCTAGTGGAGGTCTCCTGTCGCGTGGTCACCCCGTCGGCGCCACCGGCATGGCCCAGGTCTGTGAGCTATATTGGCAACTGACGGGGCAGGCCGGCGGGCGTCAAGTCGAGAACGCACGGCTTGCGCTCGGCTATTGCAAGGGTGGCACTGTGAACGGAACGGACGGCGCCTCCGTATCGACGGTAGTGATGTCGACGTGACGTATCGGTGGTTCCGAACCAGTCGCTCTGATCATCATCATGTGCGGGACGTTTACATGGACGAGATGCTGTGGCGCGATCGATGCTTCGAAGATTTCGCGGTCGGCGATGTCTGTAAGCACCGCCAGTCGCGGACGATCACTGAATACGACAATATGCTGTTCACGCTGATGACGCAGAACCCGGCTCCGCTGCATATCGACAAGCATTTCGCCAAGGCGATGGGCCACACCCGTCCTATCGTGAACTCGACGCTCACGCTTGCGCTCGTCACCGGCCAGTCGGTCGCGGACCTCACTCCCAACGTCATTACCAATCTTGGCTGGGACAAGGTGCGCCTGCCGGCGCCGGTCTTCGAAGGAGATACAATCTATAGCCAGTCGATGGTCGAGGCGCTGCGTCCATCAGCAAGCCGCAAGGACGCAGGGATCATAACCTTGCAGACTGTCGGTTATACGCAGGAAGGTGTCATCGTGCTTCAGTGCGCACGAACGGTTGTGATCGCACGTCGCGGATTTGAACCGAAAGTTCAACGTCCTGAGCCTGCTGACATCATAACGCCTCGCGAGAAGGGGCCATCATGACTACCAGAGCCGTTGAGACGGACGTTGTCGTCATCGGCGGCAATCCGGGCGGCTGCGCAGCCGCCATCTCCGCAGCGCGTTCCGGGTGTCGCGTGGTCTTGCTGGAGGCCACCTCGACGCTTGGCGGCATGAACGCCAACGGCGTCTGCGGGTTCGATACTGCCCGGCCAGCCGCACTGAGCGGCTTGGCCAAGGAGGTCGAGGGGCTGTTCAAGAAATACTATGAGCAGACCCTTCCTGATGATCCCCTGCAGCAGCGCCGCTCGGACCAGGTGTGGGAGCCTCACGTTGCAGCGCGAATCTGGACCGAACTCGTTGCCGACGAGCCCCACATCACAGCGATTTGCGGTGCTGTTCCGGTCGCCGTGAGTGTGCGCGGGGGGCGGATCGCGCGAGTGACCTGGCGCCCAGCCAGCGACTCCATGGGCGCCGTAGGCGGTGACTCGAGTCAGGACCGGGACGTCGCCGCGCGCATCGTTGTCGATGCGAGCTATGAGGGAGATATTGCCGCCTGGGCTGGCGCTCCCTTCACCATCGGCCGCGAAGCCTATAGCCGGGCCGAGCCGCATGCCGGCGTCATCTATTCGAATAATTTGGAAGCGGCGCCGGAGGGCTACCTGGCACAGTCGCTCTTGCCTGGCAGCACCGGCGAGGCGAGTGACGCTATTATGGCGTTCAGCTTCCGGATGATTTGTAAGCTCTATCCTGACACGGGTCGTGACGCTGCCCACCGTCTGATCGCGCCTCCGACCGGATACGATGCAGGCGCTTACAAGTGGACGCCTACGGGCAGGGATGCGCAGGGGCAGCCGACCTTTTTCAACACCCTCTATAATGTCGTGAACAACAAATGCCTGCTCAACAGGATGGCTTTCGGCAACAACCTTGCCGCCCTGGCGCGGGATTATGTCCTTGCACATCCGCTCGAGCGCGGAGCCATCCGGCGCGCCTTTATGGATCACTCGCTGGGCTTCCTCTACTTCATCCAGAATGACGGCCAAATGCCCGAGCTCGGACTCGCCGATGATGAGTTTGTCGATAACAACCATTTCCCGCGCCAGCTTTACGTGCGCGAGGGCCGGAGGATCGACGGTATCGCAAAGCTGAGCGAAGGCGACGTCAATCCCTTTGTCTCGGGCGACGGATTGCGGCCGCCGTTGAAATCCGACGCTGTCGCGGTCGGTGATTGGATGATCGAATCGCAGGGGTGTGAAGATGAGGTTCGTGCGGGGTATCCTTATCCCGAGGGCTTTCTGTTCTGCCGCGTCACCCAGGCTCCGTTCCAGATTCCTTACGGTTGCCTGTTGCCGCGCGGCGTCGACAACTTGCTGGTTTGCGGCGCCGTCAGCGCGACCCATGTGGCCTTCAGCGCCCTTCGATGTGAGGCGGCCCGCATCCAGACCGGCATTGCCGCAGGTATTGCCGCCGCGCTTGTGCTCGATCTCGGCTGCAAGCCGGCCGACGTGCCAGTCGGCGCGATCCAGGATGAGGTCATTCGGCGCGGAGGTCAGTTGACCTATTTTGCCGACGTCGACGCCGAACATTTGGCCTTTGCCGACATTCAGTGGGCGGCGCTGAAAGGCTTCGTGCCGGCTGACAACGACTTCGCGTTCCGCCCGGACGATATCGTGACGCTGGCGGAGTTCGTAGAGGCGACGGTCACGTGTCTTGAACTTCCGATTAGCGTCACGGGTGCGCACTTCGAGCATATCCCTCCCACGCATCGGGCGTTTCGCTATGCCGAAGCGCTGTACGATCTTGGGACGCGGCGCGGCGTGGACGTGTTTCCGCTGTCTGACGTGAGGATCGAGGATCCGATGCGGGATTTCATCCGCCACGATAGATCGCCAAAGCGCATTGCGGCGCGGCCTGAGAATCCAATACGCGAGGCGGACGCGATCGGCATCCTTTCTCGCGTTTTGCAATCTATGGGCCGGCCCGACGCTCCGATGTTCGACGATCTTCCGTCTGTTCGGGAGCGCTGGCTGACACGCGCGACGCTCTGTGCGCGTCTGCGCAAGGCCGCGCTGACATGTCGGCATGAAGGAGTTGCGGAGGCAGCAGTCATCGGTGCCACAACCGGGCCTTGTTGAGCTCTGTTTCGCTCGGAAAACAGAGCCGACTCACTTCTCGCGGCGGAAAATCATACGTGGTGTCGCTCGTCATCTGAGATGCCGTCTGCTGCTGTGCCATCACGTCGGTGTGGCGCTACGGACCCCGTAGCAGCCCTGGTAGCGCTCTTGGTCATTTCGCTTGCTCCTCACTCATTGGTTCTTCCGCAACAAGTCCGTGCACCGCCCGGAATTGCGAAAGACAATTGATCGACCGATCTCTTCGCACGATGATTCATGTCTATAATTGGAAAAGCTCGGCGAGGCGCGCCCGCTGCAGCTTACCGGTGGTCGTGAGCGGTAAGTCCCTCTCCGAGACAAAGCAGAATTTGTGCGGTATCTTGTAGGTAGCAAGCCTCTCGCGGCAAAATGCCTTCAACTCGTCGGCATCGACTTTCTTGCCAATAATCACCGCTCCAATCACCTCGTCCTTCTCTGCGTCCGGGATGCCGACGACGTATGCGGCCTCAATGGCGGGGTGAGAGGAGAGAATGTCCTCGATTTCGGCCGGGGAAACGTTGATGCCTCCCGACTTGATCATCTCTTTCAAACGCCCGCGGAAGTACAGAAATCCCTCTTCATCGACAAAGCCGAGATCGCCGGTTCGGAAGAAGCCGTCGGCGGTAAAGGCCAACTGCGTCCGCTGCGGGTCCTTATAATAGCCGCTCGTTACATGGCCCTTGAGAAGGATCTCGCCGACTTCGCCCACAGACCGAGGTTTGAGCGTTTCCGGATCGACGATCCGTTGTGTGAAACCCGGCAATGGACGGCCTACCGAGGTGAGGCGCTTGTCGACCGGGTCGTGCCTGCAATCGGTGACGTGACAATTTCCGTAAACTTCGGTGAGCCCGTAGATGTGGCAGATCTCATGCGCACCCAATTCAATCGCCAGTTTCATCTGGTCAGACGTGCCGAATGTTCCGCCGGACCTCAAAGAGCTTAAATTTCGCTGCGCGCGGTCGGGATGTGCGTGGAGTGCCTTGACGATGTTCGGCGTCGCATAGAGCAGCGTGCAGCGTTCCTGTTCGATCAGCCGAAGCGCTTCGGCGGCATCGAAATGCTCTTGCAGAACCAAGCATGCGCCGTGGGTTAGCGCATTGAACAGCGCGTTCTCGCAGCCGAACCCCCAGAACAGCGATATGGCCAGCCAGAGCCGGTCAGCGGTGGTCACGTGCATGCGCTCGCCGATCGCCCACACGTTGGCGATCAGCCCTTCGTGATGAATCTGCACGCCTTTGGGAGCGGCGGTTGAGCCCGATGTGTACAGCAGGTAGGCGACGTCATTCGCCTGAACCTGGCAAAACGTTTCACCGATCTCAGCATCGGATATTTTTCTGCCAAGCCAGGGCAGAGTATTGAAAGCGATGCTTTCGCCGCAACCGGCTTGGCCCACATGTATGGTTTGCTTGAGTTTTGGAAGGGCGGCCGGATTGGCTGTGATCTCGTTCAGCATAGCGGCGAAGTCACTGCGCAGAAACCTGGGCGTGAAGATTAGCGTATCTGTGTCTGAGTGCTCGAGTACGTAGCGGAGCTCGCGTACAGTTAACCAGGTGTTGACTGCAACCATGATTGCGCCGAGCGAACAGATTGCCAGTGCCGCAACGATCCACTCGGGTCTATTGCCCATCAGCACGGCCACCCGACTACCTCGTGCCACCCCTAACGCAGTCAGCCCTTTGGCGTAGCCCTTCACGTAATAGCGAAGCTCGCTGTAGTTCCAGCGCAGGTCGCCAGAGACCAGCGCCGGGCGGTCGGGGTAGCGAGCGGAAATCTCCGCAAGCAGCGTTGGAATGGTTCGGCTCGCGGGTTTTGGACTGGTCTCGAGGAGATCACTCGCAGACGGTATTGCATTCATCAGAGTCACCCCTTTCCGGCGCGGCTTGACGCCGGTTGCTAATTGCTTGGGTGCGATTGAATCCTGTCGCTCAGCCACGGGCAATGTGGCTGGGACGGATAACAGTTATCATCGCCTGGTCGGCTGATCTCACTTGATCGGGCGCCAACCATTGGCAGGCGACAACGCCTTTACTTCGGTGCGGACGATGCGGGCGAGCGCGCGGGTAACCGAGGTCGATGGGCGTTGGGTCGATGTGGCGAGACAAAGTTCGCCGGTCATGGGCGGATTGGTAATCGGGAACACCTGCATTCGCCCTTCCTGCCGATAGCGGCGCGCGAGGCCGCTCGACATGATTGTTGCTGCGTGTCCATGCTCGACCAGGCGCAGGAGCGCTGAAAGTCCATCAACCTCAAGTGTGATATTCGGCTTGCCGCCATGCCTGGCGAAATAGGCATCGACAAGGTTGCGAAGCCCGTTTGGACGGTTGGGTAAAATCAGCGGAACGGTGATCAGTTCGGCAAAGCCGACGATCTCTCCCGTAAACGGAAGCTGCATCTGGTTGGCGGCTGCGAGATAAAGATCCTCTTCGACGAGCGGTTCGGCCTTGTAGAAGGTATGCCGGGCGACATTGTAGATGATGGCGACATCGAGTCGTGCCGTCGTCAGCCACTCCAAGATGTACCCGCTATAGGCCTCGACAAGCCGAAGTGAGATGTTCGGAAAGGCCTTCTTGAAGGATTCGACCACCGGAACTGTCAGCGTCGCTCCGATCATCGGGGGCAAACCGAGTACAACCTCGCCGGTTGGGGCAGCACTCAGCGACTTGATGGCGCTCTCGGCTTCGGTTGATGTGCTGACAATCGTCTTCGCATACTTCTCAAGCATGCGGCCGGCGTCGGTCGGAACAACTCCGCGCCCGTTGCGATGAAGAAGCATCTCACCGAGCTCTTCTTCGAGGTGTTTTATTTGCCGGGTGAGAAGGGGCTGGGCGACGCCAAGCATCACGGCTGCGCGCGAGAGACTCCCCGTATTAATGATCGCAAGAAACTGCTTGAGTTGCTTTATTTCCATGTGCCTGCGGGGCCAAACGGCCGCTGCCCGTTCCATCCCTGGCTGAGTTTCTTATCCACTATCTCCCATACCCGGAAAATCCCAACCTCGCCATGATTTTAGGTCGACGGGGCCCGAAATAACGATAACTGCTATAACGCGTGTCGTGGATCAGAGCCCGCTAGTCTCGAAGGGGATATGGAGCTCCTGATCATGCCGGTGGATACCGATCTCTTCACGGTGGTCGCAAGAACAGAAGACAAGCTTGGTGAAATCCCACTCTGGGATACACGAACCCAAAGCCTCGTGTGGGTGGATCTGCTGAAGCCGCGACTGAATCGCTGGGACCATCGCAGCGGTGCCAGCACATCGACAGTCATCAAGGAGAAGATAGGCTCGTTCTGCCTCGCGGAAGATGACTCCGTTGTGATCACCGGGCGCTCTGGCGTTTCTCGCTGGTGGCCCGCGCTCGACCGCTATGAGCACATCGCATGTCCGGAGGCGGATCGTCCGGCGAATATCATGAACGACGGCCGCGTGGACGGCCGCGGTCGTTTCCTCTTCGGCAGCATGGATCGAATGAACGGAGGTGACAGCGGTCGGCTGTGGAGCCTTACGCAGGGAGAGCCGCCACGGCTGTTGATCGATACCGGAGTGTTCGTGCCGAATGGACTTTGTTGGAGTCCCTGTGGTCGAGTTCTCTACTTCGGCGACAGCCACCTCGATTGCTTGTTCGCCTTCGATTACGACCTCGCAACAGGGGCCGTCACGAACAGGCGGGTGTTTGCAGACACGCGCGGGATAGGAGGCACGCTGGATGGCTGTAGCGTCGACGTCGACGGATTTGTCTGGCACGCGCGCTTTGGCGCCGGCAAGCTCGTACGGTTCGATCCGAAAGGCAGAATCGATCAATCGTGGACGATGCCAACACGCCAGCCGACACATTTGACGTTCGGCGGTCCCGAGCTGCGAACCCTTTACATCACGTCAGCACGCTTTCGCATGCCGGAGCGTGAACTCCTAGCGGATCCCGATGCAGGGGCGCTCTTTGCGATGGAGGTCGCGGTGAAGGGGTTGCCTGAGGGGCGATTCGCCTGAACCAGGTCACCTCAGGTTTCCCGGCCCGATGGTCAGCGGCAGTGACCGCACGCGCTTCCCAGTCGCCGCAAACATCGCGTTGGCCACGGCCGGTGCGGTACGCCGGCCTCGCCAACGCCGCCGAGAGCCGCTCCGCTTTCGATCACATGAACCTCGATCCGCGGAATGGAAGCGATGCCGAGGAGCGGGTAGTCATGGAAGTTGCTCTGCTCGCACTTGCCGTCGGCGATTGTGATTCTCTCTGCGAGAGCGGCGCTCAATCCCATGATCACGCAGCCCTCAGTCTGCCTGATGACATTCTCGGGATGGATGGCTTTGCCGCAATCGATCGCGCAGACGACGCGATGAACATTTGGAACTCCGCCCGTCATTGAGATTTCTGCAATGGCTGCGAACATGCTTCCAACGCATTCGGAGAAGGCAATGCCTCGATGGCGTCCAGCGGCAAGCGGTTGCTCCCAACCCGCCTCCTTCGCGACGCGATCGAGAACCGCAAGCCCACGGGGGCTCTTCTGCAGCAACCTCTGGCGAAATGCGTAAGGATCTTTGCCGGCCTTCGCCGCGAGCTCATCGATAAAGCTCTCGATAAAGAAGCCGTTTTGGGAGGCGCCGACGGAGCGCCAATAGCCAACCGGAACATGCGTCGGCTGATAGACGTATTCGCCGCGGAAATTCTTGATGGCATACTGCTGGATGCGCGAGGGGGATTGCGGCGTTTCGGTCGAGACGCCAAGGAATGCGACAGGATCAACCCCGTTGACGAACGGCTGGCCGATCGTGTGCTCCACGACCGAAGGTCCCACGACGCGCATGATCAATGCGCGCGGGAAGCCCTCAGGATCGAGATCGGCTGTGAGACGCGCGCTCATTGCTGGGCGGTAGAAGCCGTGCTGAATGTCTTCTTCCCTGGTCCAGATCAGTTTGACAGGTCGTTTAACGGCTTTGGCGATCAGCGCAGCCTGTTCGACGAAATCCTGTTCGAACTTTCGACCAAATCCACCGCCGACGAGCGTGGCGTTGACCACGATCTTGTCAGGGGCCATCCCGCTGACCTTCACAGCTACCTGCTGCACCCCGGTATGGTTCTGGGTCGGGACCCAGAACTCGAACTTGTCGTCCGTGAGGTGGGCCGTGCAGCACATCGGCTCCATCGTCGCGTGATGGATGAAAGGCACGGAATAGTCGGCGCGATAGAGATTTGCGCTCGCGCTATGGACCGTGCTTATGTCGCCGCTCTCGATGCCAACGGACGCGACTGGCGAGTCCAGTTGTATCTGTTGCGATTTCATGATGTCGTCAGTGGAAATCCGAGCGTGCGCTGTTCCGGAATATACTGGTTCGAGGAAATCCGCCGCGCTCTTGGCGCGCCAAAAACTATCGGCCACCACGGCGACCGCATCGGGAAGCTTGACGACGTCGATGACCCCGGGCATCGCTCGTGCCTTTGTGTCATCCACCGATACCAGTTTTGCGCCGAAGACCGGTGCTTGACGGATGGTTGCGAAAATCATGCCGGGAAGGCGGACGTCGATACCAAACACCGCGCTTCCGTTTACTTTCGCGGGGATATCGACGCGGGGCAAGCTCTTGCCGATGAGCGTGCGTGTTGTCCGCACAGCGGGTTCCTTTGGCTCGGGCAGTTTCGCAGCCTCGCCCGCCAGGGCGCCAAAAGTGGCCCTGCGTCCGCTTGGCGGATGGGAGACCTCGCCGTTGGCAACCGCGCATGCCGTGGTCTCGACCCGCCACTGATTGGCGGCAGCCTGCACCAACATCTCTCGTGCGGCCGCAGCCGAGCGCCGAAGCGGCGTCTCCCAGCGGCGGACCATCTGGCTACCTGATGTGTTCTGAAACGGGCGTCCGGGCGTGCGGTAGGCCAGGCCGAGTGGTGGCGCGACGACGGTCACACGCGACCAATCCGCGCCCAACTCATCCGTAAGGATCATAGCCAGCGCGGTATGTGAACCCTGGCCCATTTCGACGCAAGGGACGACGGCTGTCACCTGGCCATCCGGCGCGATGCGAAGGAAAGACCCAAAGACGGCAGCTGCTTGAGCGCGTGCCGCGCCGATAGGCAATCCGAGTGCGATCATCAATTCTCCGGCAGCGGAGCTCGCCAGAAACAGACGTCGATCGAGGGAGGTTATGGTGCTCATCGAAGTCTCCCGCCTCAACCATTTGCGGCGCGATGAATAGCGGCCTTGATACGCGGATAGGTGCCGCAGCGGCAAATGTTCGTCATGGTCGCCTCAATGTCCGCATCGGTTGGTTTCGGGTTGGTCGCGAGCAGGGCACTTGCGGCCATCAGCATACCCGATTGGCAGTACCCGCATTGCGGCACCTGCTCGAGGACCCAAGCCTTCTGCACAGGATGATCTGAGGCCTTGCTCAGACCTTCGATCGTGACAACTTTGTCATTGCCGATGTCCTTTACCGCGATCTGGCAGGATCGGACGGCGCTGCCATCGACGTGGACCGTGCAGGCGCCGCATAGCCCGGCGCCGCATCCGAATTTCGTCCCGGTTAGACCGAGTTCGTCCCTCAGCACCCACAACAGCGGCGTCTCGGGCTCTGCCGTCACGTCGACCGATCGACCATTCACCATAAGTTTCAGCATGAGTGTTGCCTTCCTGATCCGAGGTGACGAGCATCGGTCACGAGCCTGCGCGACGTTTGCCAATCGGCCAAACGAAGAGTCGGTCGGATCGCGTGATAACAGTTATCTCTTGTGCGCTTGCACCACTATCATTCATGGCTGTGGCGGCGTCGTTTCACGGCCACGCCGTCGATTACGCCGATAATGCACTGCGCGGACGACGCGCGTTGGTCAGGAGACAAACGCCGGATGATTGATGCGGCTCAGTACGATGACATTCGCGCTGAAGTGGCCAAGCTTTGTGCGCATTTCCCGGGCGAGTATTGGCGGGAGCTCGATGCGAGGATGGCTTATCCATCCGAATTCGTCCACGAGCTAACGAAGTCCGGCTACCTTGCGGTATTGATTCCGGAGGAGTACGGCGGCGCCGGGATGCCATTGTCGGCGGCTGCCGCTATTCTCGAGGAGGTCCAGCGGGCCGGCTGCAACGGCAGTGCGTGTCATGCGCAGATGTACGTCATGGGCACGATATTGCGTTATGGCAGTGCAGCGCAAAAGAAGCGCTATCTACCGCAAGTCGCGACGGGTGCGCTTCGCATGCAGGCTTTCGGCGTCACGGAGCCGACGAGCGGCACCGATACAGGCTCGATACGCACGACCGCTCGGCGTGATGGCGATTGCTACATCGTCTCCGGCCAGAAGATCTGGACAAGCCGTGCCGAGCATTCCGATCTGATGGTTCTTCTTGCTCGTACAACTCCCAAGGACCAGGTCGCCAAGCGGGCTGACGGATTATCCGTGTTTATCGTCGACATGCGCGAAGCCCTGGGCAAGGGAATGACGATCCGCCCGATCCGCACAATGATGAATCATGCCACGACCGAGATATTCCTGGACAATGTTCGGGTGCCTGCCGAAAATCTGATTGGCGAGGAAGGCAAGGGCTTCCGGTACATTCTCTCAGGCATGAACGCAGAGCGCATCCTGATTGCGGCTGAATGCGTCGGGGACGCCAAGTGGTTTCTGCAAAGGGCGTCGAACTATGCCAAGGATCGCGTCGTCTTTGGGAAGCCCATTGGCCAGAACCAGGGCATTCAGTTTCCGCTTGCGCGCGCTTACGCCAACATGAGAGCGGCCGAACTTATGGTACGCGAGGCGCTGTCGCTCTATGAGACGGGCAAAGACTGCGGCGCCGAGGCAAATATGGCGAAGCTGCTTGCCGCGGATGCCTCGAATGAAGCCGCGAACGTCTGTATCCAGACCCACGGAGGCTTCGGGTTCGCTGCGGAATACGATGTCGAACGCAAGTTTCGCGAAACGCGTCTTTATCAGGTCGCGCCAATCTCGACCAATCTGATCCTGGCGTTTCTTGCCGAGCACCGTCTTGGATTGCCGCGCGGATATTAACCTCGAAGCGCATGGCGTGCGTCGCACGCTTCAAACCATATAACTGATATTGATGTTTCACAGGTTTCCCGGCGTTGCGACACCTTCTACTTCATCATTCCAGATTGCCGATCGCTGGGTTGGATGCTGCGGTGCGGCCTCGTCTACGAGGGGAGAGTAGTGATGAAACGGCGCGGGCTTTCATTGTGCCACGGATTGCTCAGGCAGGCGCGTGTCAACAGCATTCGCGCAGCGATCGCATTGGCGATGGTTGCAGGCTCCTGCATCCCGGTTCTTTCTGAGGCTTATCCAACGCGTCCGATCAGCTTGATAGTGCCGTTTCCGGCCGGAGGCGGTACCGACACGCTTGCGAGACCGCTTGTCGAGCGGCTCAAGGAACACCTGGGCCAACCGGTCATCATCGACAATCGCGGCGGAGGGGGCAGCAACATCGGAAACTCGGCCGCCGCGCGGTCGGCGGCTGATGGCTACACGCTGCTGATCAATACAGACACCATGGCGGTCCTTTCGTTGCTTTTTGCCAAGCTCACCTATGATCCGATCAACGATCTGACGCCGGTCGGCTATATAGCCAGCGTCCCGATGGTGATCGCGATCAATCCGAAGTTGCCGGTCAATTCTGTCCAGGATCTTATCGAGAAGGCTCGTAAGGACAACGACAGCCTCAACTTCGCGAATGTCGGAACCGGAACGCCGCAGCATCTTGCATTCGAATTGTTGTGCCGTGCCGCCGGCATCAAAATCAATCAGGCGGGCTATCGTGGTGCCGGCCCGGCCATCAATGATGTCGTGGCCGGTCACATCCAGTTTGGCGTGTTCACGCTCGGCTCGGTTCTCCCACAGATCGAGGCCGGAAACATGCGCGCGCTTGCGGTGCTAAGCGACAAGCGACATCCTGCGGTTCCGAATGTGCCGACCATCGTGGAGGCGGGATACAAGGACGTTCAGGTGCCGATTCGGTACATTCTCTTTGCGCCGAAAGGTATGCCGCATGCGATCATGACGAAGCTGAACAAGGCACTCGAGTCCTCCGTTGCGTCGCCGGAGATGACAAACGTACTGTCGCGGAATGCATACGAACCGCTCTACGGGTCTCCTGAGGAAATCTCAAAACTGATGCGCGATGAGAACGCGCGATGGTCGCCTATCGTCAAGGAGCTTGGGTTACGTCTCGATTGACCCGCCGGCGTGTCATCGAGTCTGACCCAGAGCATGTGAGGTCAGCCCTTCGGTGAGTGGCCGGCCGCTTCTCTTGAGCCGCTAGCCTCTTTGCAGTCGCTTTGGTCTACTCCATCGCAGCCGCTGATAGCAGCATGGATGTGGACGGATCGGCGCATTCCGCGCGCAGAACTTATCGCCGCCCTGGGCAGATTGCGGTTCTATCTCGATCCTTACTATTTCGTGTGCGATTTGCGCCCAAGGAGTTGCGCGTCGTATTCGCGCAGCCGCATGGATAGGCGCTGAGCGGCTTGCGTCAGAAGATCGCTTGTCTCCGGCTTTTTCAGTTTGAGAAAGAGCCGGCTGCGTGGCCCTGCGATGCTCAGAACACCGATGAGCGCGCCGTTTTTGCCAAATACCGGAGCAGCTATCGATGCCATCTCCGGATCGCGCTCGCCGAGTGATTGAATGACGTCGCATGATGCCGACAGCGATGGCTTGCCGTGCTCGTAGAGCAGGAAGGCGCGCCCGGCAGCGCCGCGGTTGAGCGGCAAGCGCTCGCCGATGCTGAGCTGATCCCTGACAGTCTGCTTGGAATCCACACGGAACAGGCAGAGCCGCTGATTGCCGTCGCGAATGTAGTAGGAAGCACTTTCGGCCGTCTTGGCCATCAGATCCTGCAATTCCGGTTCGACGAATTCGCGTAGATTGAATGACCGTTCGTAGATCGTCGCCAGGTTCAGGACCGATGCATCGAGGCGGAAATGTCCGTCGGCGGTGCGCGTGATGAACTGAGCGGCCTCCAACGATACCAGAAGGCGAAGCAGGGTGCTCTTGTACAGTCCGGTTCGCGCCGCGAGGTCGCCGAGCGACAGGTGCGAGTCGCCGGGGCCAAAGGCCAGCAGAACAGAAAGCGCGCGATCGACCGCCGCAACTCCGCCGACCTTCGACGGCGCTGCCTTTCTTCGCTGGGATGAGGTGAGCATCGCTGACACGTCCGAAAAACCATCTGCATTCTATTAGAGAGAATGCCGTCCGGCAAAGCGCTGTATCACTATCTCCGGGGAGAGAGAAAGATGCAGAAAACCAAGATACCGGCGAGACTTTCGCGGCGCAGCGCACTCGCACTTTCCACATTCGGGCTTGTGGCCCTCGGGGCGATGCAGGTGTTTGCTGCGGCCGACACGCTGAAGATCGTGGTTGGCTTTCCGCCCGGTGGTGGCACGGATCTCGTGGCTCGTGCCTTGGCTGAACAGCTCCGCAAAGCAAGCGGCCGGGCGGTGATCGTCGAAAACCGGCCTGGTGCGGGATCGAATATCGCCTCCGATGCCGTGGCACGGGCCGTGCCCGATGGCAACACAGTGTTGCTTGGCGGCAACTTCAGCCATGCCATCAATCCGCATCTCTACACGCATTTGACATTCGATGTGCAGAGAGACTTCACGCCGCTGACGCGCGTCAACTACGGCCCATTCCTGTTTGCCGTGCGCAAGGAGAGTCCGATTCATTCATTCACGCAGTTAATCGATCAGGCGAAGTCTGCGCCCGGCAAGTTTACTTATGGCTCCTCCGGCAACGGGACGCCACAGCATCTTGCTGGATCGTGGCTGGAAAAGACCACCGGTGCCCAGTTCCTGCACGTTCCCTACAAGGGAGGTGCGCCTGCGGTGATGGCTCTTTTGGGCGGTGAGATCGACTTCCTGGCGGGATCTATCGCGGTGCTGTCGCCGCAGATTGCGGCCGGTGCACTGCGGCCGTTGGCGGTGACGAGCGCGAAGCGCTGGCCAACGGTACCGGACGTGCCGGCGATGCTCGAACTCGGAGTGCAGGATTTCGATCTGTATATCTGGCTCGGGCTTTGGTTACCCGCGGGCGTACCATCCGACAAGCTGGCCGAGTTGTTTGCGATGTTCCGGGGGGCGATCGAGTCCGCGACCGTTCAGGAGATCCTGACGCGCGAAGGTCTCACGCCGAGCCCATCGGAGTCACCTGAAGAGTTCGCAGCGTTTGCCGCGAGCGAGTACGCGCTATGGGGCAAGATCGTGAAGAGCTCCGGCGCGCGCGTCGAATAACGGGCGCGCGTCAGGAGGCGGTCGCCGCTTTCCATTCGTAATCAATTACCAATGACAGGAGTTTCAGTCATGCCTTCCGCCGCAGAGGCGCTGGCGGCCTTCGCCGTCGATCTGTCCTATGAGACATTGCCGCCCGAGGTCGTGCATAAAGCCAAGCAATTGCTGCTCGACACATTGGGCTGTGCATTTGGCGGTTATCTGAGCGAGCCGAGCCAGATGACCCGCGCGACAGTGCGTAATCTTGGTGGTGTGCCGGAGGCGACCATCATTGGAACCGGGGACCGGACATCGAGCGCCAATGCCGCATTAGCGAACTGCGTGATGGTTCGATACCTCGATTTCATGGATATCTATCGCAGCAAGGATGGTTGTCATCCGAGCGAGAACATCCCGACTGCGTTGGCGGTGGCAGAGCGCCAGAAACGCAACGGACGCGACCTCCTGGTTGCGATCGTGCTGGGCTTCGAGGTCCAGCAGCGGTTCGCAGATGCTATTCCCTGCCATCACCTCGACTGGCATCATGTAACGGCGGCTGGATACGTCACGCCGGTGGTGGCTGGCAAGCTGATGAATCTCGACCGCGAGCAGATCGCAAATGCGATCGGCATCGGCGGTTGTCACAATCATGCTCTGGCCGATCTGCTTGGCGAATGGTGGGCTGGCACCGGCCAGATCAGCATGATGAAGGCGATCGGCTATGGCTTTGGTTCGCAGAGCGGCATTACGGCGGCGATGCTGGCGGAGCAGGGGTTCACGGGTCCGAAGACGATCATCGAGAGCTTCAACCGCGTCGTTGCACAGAACCAGGACCTGACGCCGATCATCAAAGGTGATGATCATTTCAAGATTCTTGATACGAGTCTGAAAAGTTTCCCGTCCGAATATCTGTCGCAGTCGCCGATCGAAGTGCTGCTGGCGCTGGCAAAGGAGAACGACATCGATCCCGCCAAGGTGAAGAGCATTCATGTTCGCGCGAATACACGGGCGAGCATTCTGGTGAAGGATTCTTCATATTATCCGCAGACGCGCGAGTCAGCCGATCATAGCATTCCTTACTGTCTGGCGATGGCACTGATCGATCGTGAGCTGTCGCCGGCTCAATTCATCCGCGAACAGTGGAACGACCCCCGCGTGATCGAGCTGATGCGCAAGGTTAGCTTTTCGGTCGACCCGGAATTCGATCGGATGTTCCCCAAGGCTCGACCGTGTGTCGTGACTGTGACGATGCAGTCAGGGGCCGTGTACGAGCGGAGGATCGATCATCCGCGTGGATCGCCGGGCAATCCCATGACGGACGCGGAGATACAGAACAAGTTCGCCAAACTATCGGCGCCGCTGATGTCGAATGGGCAGATCGAACGGATCGTCGACACCGTCAACTCATTGGATCGTCTCGACGATGTTGGGGAATTGATGGCGCTGACAGTCGTGTGAGCCGAGAGAGGGGACGTTGTTATCCTGGCTCCAACGACGTCCCCTCGCGAGCTCGACATTCAACGCGTATCACGTTTTCCGCGGGTGATTTGAAACATGCCTGACTTGACGTTACTGGATAAGCTCTGGGATCCTCATGTGGTGCGCGATTACGGCAACGGATTTGCGCTGCTGCACATCGATCGTCACCTGCTGCACGATCTGTCGGGTGCCCGTGCCCTGCTGTTCACCGAGCAGCAGGGACACAGCGTCGCCAATGCGGAGTTGTGTTTTGCTACCGCCGATCACGCAGTCTCGACCGCGCCGGGGCGAACCGGGGCGACGTTTCCGCCCGGCGCAAAATTGCTGGAGGGGCTGCGCCAGCGGGCGTCGGAGTACGGTATCCGCGTGTTCGATCTTGGCGAAGACGGACATGGCATCGTGCATGTGATGGGTCTTGAGCTCGGGCTGACGTTGCCTGGCGCAACACTCATTTGCGGCGATAGTCATACCTGTACGCATGGTGCTGTCGGCGCACTCGCTTTCGGAGTCGGATCGAGCGAATTGGTTCATGCATTGGCCACCCAGACATTGGTTCAACGCAAGCCGAAGGCGCTTCGCATTCGGTTTGAGGGGGTGATGTCACAAGGCGTGACGGCCAAGGATATGATCCTGCACCTGATCGGGATGATCGGGACGGACGCGGGGACAGGATATGCGGTCGAATACGCGGGATCATCTATTCGCGCGATGCCCGTGGAGGGTCGCGCGACCATCTGCAATCTCTCGATCGAGATGGGCGCGAAGATCGGGTTTGTCGCTCCGGACGATGTAACGTTGCAGTATCTCGCCGGGCGCGATTTTACGCCGAAAGGCGCTTTGTGGGATCGTGCGGTGGATCATTGGCGCAGCTTGCGCTCGGAAGAAGATGCGACGTTCGATCGCGAGCATGTGGTTGATGTCGCGGCGATCGCGCCGCAGATTACATGGGGCACCAGTCCGGAGCATGTCATCGCTGTCGACGCGGTAATCCCTAATCCAGACCGCGCGGGCGATGCGACTTGCGGCCACGCCTGGGCTGAAGCATTGCGTTATCAAGGCCTCGAGCCCGGCAAGCCCATTGAAGGCACTCGAATCGATTGGGTCTTCATCGGATCGTGCACCAACAGCCGGCTATCGGATCTGCAGGATGCCGCGGGGTTGCTCCGGGGCCGCCGCAAAGCGGAGCATGTCCGGGCTTGGGTGGTTCCCGGCTCCGAACGGGTCAAACGCCAGGCCGAAGCGGAGGGACTCGATCGCGTATTTCGCGAGGCCGGCTTCGAATGGCGCGAGGCGGGATGTTCGATGTGCCTTGCCTCGAATGGCGAGCAGGTGCCGCCCCAGGCGCGCTGCATATCGACATCCAACAGAAATTTTGTCGGGAGGCAGGGACCAGGAGCCCGGACCCATCTCGCCAGTCCGGCCATGGCGGCGGCAGCAGCGAT
This sequence comes from Afipia sp. P52-10, assembly GCF_000516555.1. Classification (NCBI taxonomy): domain Bacteria; kingdom Pseudomonadati; phylum Pseudomonadota; class Alphaproteobacteria; order Hyphomicrobiales; family Nitrobacteraceae; genus Afipia; species Afipia sp. P52-10. Next base: position 2,647,697 of record NZ_AZSJ01000003.1, read on the forward strand.
CAAGGGCGCGATCGCGGATGTGAGGAAGCTGTAATGCAGGCATTTACGGTTTTGACGGGTGTTGCGGCACCATTGGTCGTACCGAACATCAACACCGATGTCATCATCAGAATCGAGCGGCTGATCGGAGCCGACCGGGATCATTTGGGACCATATTGTTTCGAAGCGCTCCGCTATCGTCCGGATGGCACGGAAAATCCGGATTTTGTTCTGAATCGTCCGCCATGGCGCGGTGCCCCGATCATTCTGGCGGGGGCGAATTTCGGGTGCGGCTCGAGCCGGGAAGGCGCGGTATGGGCGCTGATGGGACTTGGCGTTCGTTGCATCATCGCGCCGAGCTTCGGCGAGATATTCTTCAACAACTGCTTTCAGAATGGATTGTTGCCGATTGTGCTGCTCGAAGCCGACGTCCAGCGAATGGCATCCGAGGCCGAGGCGGCGCCAGACGGTGGTGCAATACACGTCGATCTTGTGCGTAAGATCGTGGCGTCGCCGGCAAAGTGTGAGACGGCATTCGCAATCGACGATCGTCGTCAGAGGGCGTTGCTTGAGGGGCTCGACGAAATCGGACAAACACGTCTCCACAGCAACGAGATTGTGGCTTGGCAGGATGCCGACCGCAGGTCGCGGCCGTGGATTTGGTTTCGTGCGAGCTGAAGCCACGGTTCGGATACAGAGAGGAGCGAACGCGTGATGGTTGCTGAGCGTCGGGTACGGTTGCTCATTTTACCAGGGGATGGGATCGGTATCGAGGTGATGCAGGAAGTGCGCCGCATTGTCGAATGGTTTCGCGATGTACGCTCATTGCCGCTGGATCTTCACGAGCGGCCGTTTGGCATGGCGTCCTGGCAGCGTTATGGCAGTTTGATACCGGACGAGACATGGCATGAAATCGAATGGGCCGATGCCATCCTGTTTGGCGCAGTCGGTTCGATCGATCAGCAGACGGCACAGATTCCTGCCGAAGAGCGCAAGAGGGGCGGCTTGCTCCGCTTGCGGAAATCGCTCGACGTTTTCGCCAACCTGCGGCCGATCCGGCCGTTTCCGCCGCTGCTCGATATGTCGAGCCTCAAAAGCGAAGTGATCGAAGCCGTTGATCTGGTGTTCGTCCGGGAGCTGACGGCCGGTGTCTACTTCGGCGAGCCACGCGGGGTGGAGCGGCTTGCCGATGGCCGCCGGCGCGGCGTGAATACGCATGTTTACCATAGCGACGAGATCGAGCGCGTGGCGCGTGTCGCGTTCGAACTGGCGCGCCGGCGCCGCGATCAAGACCGGCCGGGCGTGGTGCATTCTGTTGACAAGGCCAATGTCATGGAAGCAGGCCGACTCTGGCGGGAGACGGTTCAGTCCTTGCACGATCGCGAGTTCGCGGACGTGCCGTTGCATCATATGCTGGCGGACAATTGCGCGATGCAGCTGGTGCGCAGGCCCGCTCAGTTCGATGTCGTGCTCACAGACAATCTGTTTGGTGACCTGTTGTCAGATTGTGGAGCGATGATTGTTGGTTCACTCGGAATGTTGGCGTCGGCGTCGTTGTCCGGGGTCGATGCCACCGGCCGGCGGCGCGCGCTGTATGAGCCCATTCATGGCAGTGCCCCCGATATTGCCGGGCGCGGCATCGCCAATCCGCTGGCGGCGATCCTAAGCTTTGCTCTGTGTTTGCGCGAAACGGTCGGGGCTTCTCGTGACGCGGATTTGTTGGAGGGCGCAGTGACGGCGGCGCTTGCGAAGGGCGCGCGCACTGCGGATATCGCGATGGGACATGACAGCCTGACAACGTCGGCAATGACCGACGCGGTTCTGCAGGAGCTCGATCGTGCGGCCGATGTGTAGATTCGCTTGTCGGGCTGCTTGTGGGACCTGCACCTAGGATCTAGTGCGCAGCTGTTTCAATTTTGAAGCCGCGAAAGGCATGCTTAGTCCCGCTCGATCTTGGCGGACTCGGCAATCTTGCCGAACATGTTGGACTGAGCACGAATGTAGGCGGCAAGTTGCTCCGGCGTCGTATTTGAAAGATCACGGTAAACTCCCAAGTCGCGCATGCGGACCAAAAGCTCATCTATCTGCAGCGCAGCCTGAATGTCGCTATTCAATTGCGCGATAATAGCGGGCGGTGTTCCTTTAGGGGCCAACACCGCGAACCATCCGGAGATTGCGAATTTCGATAGCGTGTCGCTCACCAGGGGAAGGCCTTCAAGCCCCGGCAAATGCCGGTCCGAAGTCACGCCAAGCGGGACAAGGTTGCCGGCTCTGATTTGCGGCATCAGGGCCGGGACGCCGTCGATCACCAGATCGACGACGCCGGTCATCGTATCGGTGATCGCCTGCGAGTTGGTGCGGTAGGAGACGTGCTGCATGTCCACATCGGTCATCGACTTGAACAACTCGCCGGTCAGATGCGGAACGTTCTTCACGCCAGGTGTCGCATAGGAGAGCTTGCCAGGATTGGCCTTTGCCCGTGCGATCAATTCTGGAATCGTTTTGACGCCAATCTTTGGAGATGCCGCGATCAGCATCGGACCGTCGCCGATGAAGATAACCGGATCGAAGTCGTTCTCGATGCTGAACGGCATCTGCTTGAAGATGTGCTGGTTTAATGCCAACGGTGCGGCCTGGCTGAACAGGAGAGTATAGCCATCCGGCGCCGTTCGCGCCGCCGCCGCGACGCCGATGTTGCCGCCTGCGCCCGGCTGGTTTTCGACAATCACCTGTTGTCCCCACTTCTGGGTGAGGCGGTCTGCGATGAAGCGTGCCATGACATCCGGCGCACTGCCTGATGAGCCGGGCACGATCAGTCGAACATACTTCGTCGGCCACTCCCGAGTCTCGGCGCGGGCCGTCAGGGCAGGCAATGACAAAGCAAGGGCAATAAGCAGGGCGCAGGTACGCGGAGTCGCGACCATGAGGTCTCCAATCGACTGAGAGGACGAAGAGGTTCAACGCGTCAGGAGTCAGCCGCGGCCGGTGACGGCTTCAAACCAGGCGCAGTTCACGGGCGCGCGGATGCCGCGTGCGGCGGCGTCGAGCCGCAACTGTCGCATCTGACTGCGCTGGTCGGGTGGCAGGTTGAACCTTTCATGTCCCCAGAAGCTCGGCCCGTCGAAAGTTTCGTGCGGTTGCCAAGTGTTCGGGTCGATCACACGTCCGCCCCAACCATACTCGATGAAAAACTCGGACGGGGTGCGCATATAGAACGATGTCATATAGTCGTTGGTGTGCCGTCCGAGCGAATAGGCGATGCCGTTATCCTGCAACTGTGCGAGGTCATAGCCCTGTCCGACATCATCGAGGCTGCCGAGCTCGACCATGAAATGATGCAGGGTCTGTTTGCCGGTTTCGACCATGGCGAAGCTGTGATGGCGGCCGTTGATGTGGAAGAAGTAGAGTTTGTAAGGCTGCAGACTATAATCGCTGATACGAAAGCCGAGCAGGTCACGATAGAACGGCAGCAAGAGATCGACATTGGCTACGTTCATGACGACATGGCCCATGCCGAGAGGACCGGTGTTGAAACCGGAGATCGGACGACCGGGTACGAAGGGCGTATCGGCAATCTCAGGTTTCCAGAACGCCTCGAGACGATTCCCCGCCGGGTCGGTGAAGACGATCAGATCGGTCACGCGCCGTTGTTCAGCCAGCGCCCGTGAACCTTGCAGAACAGCGATACCCGCGGCTTCCAGCCGGCGTGCCAGTGCATTGAGATCGCCTGGATTGTCGACCTCCCAGCCCATGAAGCCGATACCGTCCGCGCCATCGTCAGTGATAATATAGCGCTGCTTGCGATCATCCATGCGAAATGCCCGCGTGGCTTTGCTGTCGTCGACCTGCTGCATGCCAAGGAGCTTGGTGGCGAGGTGGCTCCAATCATCCAGCTTCGGCGAGCGGACGCCGATATAGCCGAGCGATTTCAACTCCGTGTTCAATCCCGTATTCGATTCCATGGGACCTCCGGACAACACTGCGTGCATCGTAAAACGCCGCAAGCGGCGGACTGTAGGATTGATCTTTACATTTCCCTTTAGACGCGGCTCAACTGACGATCCGGTTCTGTCCATGAGGCGGACAACCGAAATCCACCGCGGGCCGCAGGTGATCGCAGGCAATGTCCGAGCAAGGCAATAAGCGTATAGACGGGGTTCGGTCGATCAAGCGTGGACTCGATGTCTTGCTGGAAGTGAACCGTTCCGGTGGCATTCGGGCTGGCGAGCTCGCGCAGCGGCTAAACCTGGCAAGGCCGACCGTTTACAGGCTGCTCGAAACTCTTGAAGAGCTTGGTTATGTGGCGCGAAGCGCATCGGACGAGCGCTTTCGGGTGACGCGCCGCGCCAGTAGCCTCGGTGATGGATACGACCCGGGTATTGTCGTCAGCCAGGCGGCGGCTCCGGTGATCGGCGAGCTCTCAAAGCGGCTCGTTTGGCCAGTCGATCTGTCAACCTATGAGAACGCGGCGATGGTTATCCAGGAGACGACCCACGCACGCAGCCCGCTATCGATCGACCGAGGTATGATCGGCCGCAGGCTGCCGTTGCTGCGGACGTCGGCAGGACGGGCCTATCTGGCATATTGCCCAGAAGCCGAGCGCGAGATCATCCTCAAGCATATTGCGCGGATCGACGAGGCGGAGGATCGACCGTACCTGCTGCCGAAATACGTTGCCCAGATGATTGCCGACACCCGTGCTCGCGGTTTTGCTGTGCGCAGCGATGGCGAATATAACGAGCGGACCTCAAGCATCGCGGTGCCGATCCTGCGCGACGGCTATGTGCTGGCTTGTATTTCCGTGATCTGGATCAGGACTGCGCTGGACCTGCCGGAGGCTATCAGCCAGTTCGCTGCACCGCTGTTGGAGGCGGCGATTACACTTGGAGACACCGCTTGATCATTGGGCGAGGCGCGGGAACAGACGAAGCGCATTGCCGCTGCGGATTATTGCCTTCTGTTCATCGGTGAAGCCCTCGAAGCCGTCGAGCGCGGACCGCTGCGACGCGATGGTGCTCTCGGGGCGGAAAGGATAGTCGTAACCGACCAGAAGGCGATCCGCCGGCACAAACTCCCTTAACAGAGCCAGATTACCGACTTCGCTCATGGCAGTCAGGTCGTAGTAGACCGAGCGCAGCAGCTGCATGGCCTCATCCGGTGGTGTCCTTGGGCCTGTTTGAAACACAGCGGACGCCGAACGCGCGATGCGTGCGGCAAGGTAGGGCACGGTGCCACCGCCATGCGGCACGATCAGCTTGATGTTGGTGTAGCGTGCGAGCGCGCCCGAGTAGAGCAGGCTCGCGAGCATACGCGTGCTGTCGAACGGATACTCGAGAATCGGCGAAGGAAGGCCGATGCTGAACCGTTCAAACGATGGCGGTTGGGCGGGATGCACGAACACGACGGCCCTGCGCCGATCGAGCTCCTCGAATAGAGGTGCGAAACGCTTGTCGCCGAGATAGGCGCCATCGGCGTTGCTGAACAGGCCGACGCCATCGAACTTCAGCTGGTCAAGGGTGCGCTCGATTTCTTGCAAGGACGCATCGATGTTCGATAACGGCAGAACACCAAGGGCCGCAAAGCGCTGCGGATATGCGCGCACGATCTCGGCCATGGCATCGTTGAGCGCGCGAGTGAGGGCTACGGCATCGGCGCCTCGCTCAAATTGCGCACCGGGTGCCGTGATTGAAAGCACGGACGCTCGGATGGCGTAGCGATCCATGATGCGCAGCGTGTCATCGAGGCTCCAGGTCGGAAATGGGAAGCCATCGCCAACGGGGTTGCCCGCCCGGTCGCAGAGACCCGCCCGACGCATTGCCTCAAGATAAAGGCTAGGCAGGATATGCGCGTGAACGTCGATTACCGGCAATGTCATGTGTGCTGCGCTCGTTGTTTCAAGGCGGCGAACCGATCAGCGATAACGCGCCGGCGTGCGGGTAAACATCGTGGCGTTGGGTTTGTCCGACAGGCGGACAAGGGTATGCCGATCTTCGTCAAGGCTGCCGGAGTCTTCTTCGGGCTCCGTCCATTTTCTGGTCGCTCTGTCCATCTTGCGGACAGTTAGCGCGTGTTGCTTGCTGCAACGATGGTGCCGTTCGATGGAAGCAGCATGCGAAACACAGTTCAACAGCTCGATCCTGACGTCGATGTTGTCATCGTCGGCTACGGTCCCGTAGGTGCGACACTGGCGAACCTGCTGGGACTGCGTGGCGTCCGAACCGTCGTGCTTGAGCGCGAAGCGACGGCGTATCATCTGCCGCGCGCCGTCCACTTCGATGACGAAGTCATGCGTGTGTTCGAGACCATCGGCCTGAGTGCGGCGATATCGTCGAACGTTATTCTGTCACCTGGCATGCACTTCATCGATGCCAACGGCAAGCTGATTATGGACTGGTCGCGACCGGCGGAGATCACGCCACAGGGTTGGCATTCGAGTTACCGATTCCATCAGCCGGACCTTGAACACGTGCTGCGGGACGGCTTGCTGCGCTGGTCGAGCGTGACGGTGCAGTCCCGTTGCGATGTGTTTGCGCTGGATACGGATGCCGACGGGGTAACCGTGCGTTACGAGAGCCTGTCGAGCGGACGGCTCTCGCATTGCCGGGCAAAGTATGTCGTCGGCTGCGATGGTGCGCGCTCGCTGGTGCGGCGCTTCATGGGAGCAGGTCTCGACGACCTTGGCTTTCATGAGCGCTGGCTGGTGCTGGATTTCATGCTGCGGCGGTCGCGCCCCGATCTCGGGGATTTCAGCGTGCAGCATTGCGACCCGGTACGTCCCGCGACCTATGTCCGCGGCACTGGTAACCGACGCCGCTGGGAGATTACGCTGCATCCAGGCGAGGAAGCGCATATCGTGACCAGCCCGGAGCGAATCTGGGAGCTTTTGCAGAGGTGGGTCACGCCTGAGGATGGCGATATCGAACGCTCGGCCGTCTACACGTTCCATTCGGTGGTTGCGGAGGCTTGGCGTGCGGGCAGGCTGCTGCTGGCGGGCGATTCCGCGCATCAGACGCCGCCGTTCCTGGGGCAGGGCATGTGCGCGGGAATTCGCGATGCGTCGAACCTGGCGTGGAAGCTTGCCGACGTCGTCACTGGTCGCGCGCCCGACAATCTGCTCGACAGTTACGAGAGCGAACGGTCGCCACACGTGCGCGAGTACATCGAGCGTGCGATCCGGCTCGGCGGTATCATCAATACCAAGAACATGGGCCACGCGCTGGCGACGCTTGGCCGCAAAGCCGACGAAACGGTGACGCTCAAGTCGACGAAACCGTTGTTGGGACCAGGCCTGCAGGCGGGAGACAGCCGACTCACCGGTCAATTGGCGCCGCAGCCGACGCTGCGCAGTGGCCAGCGGCTCGATCAGGTGACCGGTTACGATTTCGCCTTGCTGGCTGCACCGGCATTCATCGCTGCGCTTCCGCAGGAGAGCCATGCCTGTATTCGTGAACACGGCTTGCGGGTCATCGATGATCCAGTGACGTCGCTGCAGGCGTGGCTTGAAGAAAATGGCACCAGCGCGGTGCTTGTCCGGCCTGATCGGTATGTGCTGGGGGCCGCCCGCAATGCGCAAGAGCTGGCCGCGCTGCTGCAAGCCGTTCCGCGATCAACGTCATTGCGAGCCCTGTCGGCCGCGCAGCTTTAGCCTTTCGCGCAAACAACGACCAACACAGGTGCATAGATGAAACTCGTTTCCTTCCTCCGCGACGGCAAGTCGTCTTATGGTGCCGTCAAGGGCGACGACGGTATCGTCGATCTGGGCGAGCGCCTCGGCAGGCATGGGCTAAGAACGCTGCGCCAGTTGCTCGGCAGCGCGGCTCTTGATGAGGCGAACGCGATCCTGGCTCGGTCCGCGGCGGACATGGCTCTGGCCGACGTCGTGCTCGTGCCAGTTATTCCAGACCCCGACAAGATCATCTGCGTCGGCATGAATTATCACGATCACGTAGCCGAGGTGGGCCGCACAGCCACCGAGAAGCCGTCTCTCTTTGCGCGTTTTGCCGGTAGCCAAGTCGGTCATCTGCAGCCGATGATCAAGCCTGCGGTCTCGGAGCAGTTCGATTATGAGGGCGAGCTTGCGGTGGTAATCGGCAGAGAGGGGCGCCACATTGCGAGGGATGAGGCGCTCGAACATGTCGGAGGTTATGCCTGCTATAATGAAGGCAGCATCCGCGACTGGCAACGCCACACGACACAGTTCTTATCAGGCAAGACTTTCCACGGCACCGGCGCCTTCGGTCCGTGGCTCGTCACCGCCGACGAGATCCCCGATCCATCGAAGCTGACGCTGGAAACGCGACTGAACGGCCAGCAGGTGCAGCACACAACGACGGATAAACTGATCACCAGCATCCCGGATCTGATTGCCTATTGCTCGGCCATCCTTCCGCTTCTGCCAGGTGACGTGATCGTCACCGGCACCCCTGGCGGCGTCGGCCTGAAGCGGACACCACCGCTGTTCATGAAGCCGGGCGACATCGTCGAGGTCGAGATTTCCGGTATCGGTGTCTTGCGCAATCCGGTGATCGCTGAAGACTAGCCGAGACAGGGAGAAGAAGGAGGCGCCCCGTTCTAAGAGCCTGACCGAAAAAGCAGTGAATGATCGGCTGTGATTCCTTCGGATTTGCGAGATTCGAGGGAGAACACGATGGTATGGACTAAAATCACTCGTGGTCAGTATCTGCGCGACGGCCTGCGCTATGCAGGTGACATGAAGGATGAAGAGTGGCGTTTGATTGCCCGCCGCCTGCCTCCCCGGCGCCGCTTGAGCCGACCGCGGAAGGTCGATTTTCGCAACGTGATCGAGGCCATTCTGTACGTTCTGCGGGCGTTGCCGCGCGAGTTCCCGCCGTACTCGGTTCAAGGCTATTTCTACGCGTGGCGCGACAACGGGCTGTGGCACAAGCTCGTCAAGGTTCTGGTTCGGTATGCTCGTCGCAGACTGGGACGCGCAAGCCGAGCCCGATGGCGGCGATCATCGACAGCCAAAGCGCTACGACAACACAGGCTGGCGGACCACGAGGCTTTGACCGGGGTAAGCGCGTCTATGGCCGCAAGCGGCACATTGTCACCGATACCGAGGGCCTATTGCCGGCGGTTCATGTCCATCCGGCCAACGTGCAGGATGTCCATGGTGCTGTCGCTTTGCTCGAGCATATTCGCCAGGAACTTCCCAAGCTGCGCCATGTGTTTGCCGATCGCGTCTATCGCGGCCAACAGCTGACAGATGCCATGGCCCACTGTGGTCCGTGGCAAATCGAGATCGTCAAGCGGCCGCACGGCGTCAAAGGCTTCCAGCTCCTGCCGCGGCGCTGAGTCGTCGAGCGCACCTTCGCCTGGTTCGGCCGCTGCCGGCGGCTCGCCAGAGACTTCGAAGGTGCTGCCAGCACAGAAGTCCCCTGGCTTCTCGTCGCCCATCTCAGGCTCCTCACAGACGCCTGGCAAAGCCATGAAAGCCCGCAGACATCATTCTGAGTCAGACTCTGAGGAGAAGATCGTAGCGCTCACGCGACCGACAAGAATAGACATTTTCTGCATCTATTTTTGCAGTCCTCCTTCTTGTGCCATGAGCTCCTTCAGCAAGGAGTGAGAGCTGCAAATCCAGTATCAATTTATCGTCGAGCCCGAGGGAGCCGTTGGTCTCTCCTGATCCCATGTAATGATTTTATAAGAGTATTTGTTACGATTCCCGGATGCCTCAGCTTGAGGTGATTCGCGGAAGAGGAGTGCGCCAATTGTCTGCTGACCGCGTGGAGACGCGAATTGCCGCTTCCAGTTTCGCCGCGACAACCGGCAGCTTGCTGAGAGGCGTGCTGTCGAGCTCCGTTGGTTGCCAGCGGATTATCCTGGCCGCTGCAACGACAGCGCTGCTGCCTTCCGCGCAGGCGCTCGCGCAGTGCTCTCCGCCACCGCCGGCAGCAGTCAGCGTCTCCTCCGGCAGTTGCACGGATCCAGCCTTCACCGATCGGACAAGTCCGGGTACCGTGGTCGAGGTCTCCGGCACCGGGAGCTACAGCGCCACGTCCACCCATCTTCTGGTGACCGGCAACGGCTACGGCGCATACGCGAACAGTGGCGGGACGATCGTCCTGACCGGCACGCCCGACAGCGCCACCTCGCTCAGCGAGATCACGACCTATGGTGCGGGCAGTCATGCCCTCTATGCCAGTGGCGGAGGCCTGATCACCGCCGACAATACGGCTCTCTACACGAACGATGCCGGTGCTTATGGCATTGGAGCGGTTGGAGCGGGCAGCAGGGTTACGCTGACTGAGAGTGGGGTGAACACCTTCGGCGATGGCGCATATGGTGCCTATGCGGCCAGCGGCGGGACAGTCTCCCTGACGCGCGCCGATATCCAAACGTACGGCACGGGTGCTTCGGCCGTCTTTGCGGATATCGGTGGCTCTATCATCCTCAACAGCTTGAATACCTTTAGCATGGGCGCAACCAATGCTTCCGGCGCCGTGGCTTCGGGAGTAGGCAGCAGCCTTGTGTTGAACAACACTTACGTAAACGTCTTGAGTGCCGACAGCGTCGGGCTGTTCGCCACCAGCGGGGGAGCGATCGTCCTCAACGGGGGTGCCGTCGTGACAGGCGACTACTTCGGAGGCACTATCATCGCCGATGCTCCCGGCATCCTCGCTCGAGGACCCGGCAGCAGAATCCAAGTCAGCAATGGTGCGACGTCCGCCACCTATGGTGCGAACAGCCCGGGTATATGGGCTGATGCCGGAGGCCGGGTTGATTTCTCGGGCTATGGGATCTTCACCTATCAACGCAATTCTCCCGGCGCGCAGGCCGATGGGGGCAGCACGGTCACCCTGACCGACACCATCGTCCGTACGACTGGTCCGTCCAGCGCCGGCTTGCTTGTCCGCGGTGGAAGCACAGTCCTCGTGACGGGCACCGAGGTCAGTACCGGATTCCGGGTGACGGGAGGCTCCACACCGGTTCTCCAGTTCCCAGACGCTGAGGTAGGCTTGGAGGCCCATGGCGCGGATGTGGCCGGGGCGGGTAGTCGGCTGCAGGTGCAGAACGGCAAGATCACGACCAATGGTGACGGTGCCATCGGCATCAGGGCTAGCCAGGGCGGCACGGCCTTGGTGATGGGCGGTACGATCGCGACCAACGGTGCCGATACGTTCACCGTCGGCGGTGCCGATGGCGCCCGGGCGACTGGCAGCGGCAGCAGCATCGTCCTGGACGGCACCACGATAAACACCGCGAACGTCAACGCGGCGGGACTGCGGGCGATGGTGGGCGGCGCGATCGACGCCACGGATGTCACGGTCGCCACGCAGGGACAGAACGCCTTTGGTGCTCAGGCGCAAGGGGCCGGTAGTGCCATCACCCTGAACCGTATCGCCATCGCCACCGCCGGAGATTTCGCCGCCGGCATCCAGGCTAGCAATGCGGGCAGTGTGCAAGTCACCGGCGGCTCGGTCAGCACCACAGGCAGTGCCGCACATGGTATCACCGCCATCAACGGCGGCATGCTTTCTGCCACCGGCACCGCGATTGGGGTCAGCGGCGCCGGCTCGGCAGCGATCTACCTTGCAGGCAGCACTCCGAGCACTGTGTCGGTTGTTGGCGGCAGCTTGAGCGCCGCCAGCGGTGCGATCGTCTTGGCTGAAGGCGGCACCGGCACCGTCTCGATCAACGGCGGCACTGCGATCAGCCCGGCGGTCGTGAACGACCGGCCATTGCTGGCGCGCGTGACCGAGGATGCTGCGGGCAATCCGGCTAACCTGACGCTGAACATCGATGGCATACCGGCGCTCACCGGCGACATCGTCGTCGATCCTTCGACCCTCGTCTACAACCTCAGCAACAGTCGCTGGGCGGGCAATCTGGCGCTGATTGGCTCGGGCAATACCGCTAGCGTTAGCCTGACTGCGTCGCAATGGACGGGTGACCTGCTGGCCGATGTTGGCAATACCGCTGGCGTTGCGCTGGCGCAGGGCAGCCTCTGGACCGGCTTGGCTCGGAACGCAACCCAGATCGCGATCGATGGCAGCAGCGCCTGGCATGTGACAGGGGATTCCAACGCAACTGGCACGGTGACCAATGCCGGCCTGATCCAGTTTCTGGCACGGCCGGGAGCCTACAGCACGCTGACGGCTGGCAGCTACACCGGCAGCGCCGGAAGCCGCATCGGCTTCAATACCTTTCTTGGCGCAGACAACTCGCCGACCAATCTGCTGGTGATCGATGGCGGCCGAGCCAGCGGCACAACCTCGGTGCTGGTCAACAATGCCGGCGGCCCCGGCGCGCAAACTGTGGCAGATGGCATTCGTCTGGTGCAGGTGACCGGCGGCGGCACCACTGCGACCGACGCCTTCACGCTCGGCCATCGAGTCGCCGCTGGTGCCTATGAGTATCAGCTCTTCCGTGGCGGCAGCACCAGCGCCGATGACTGGTTCCTGCGCTCCTACCTCATCGACACGCCGACAACGCCGAGCGTGCCGGAAACGCCAGAAACGCCGAACGCTCCCGCAATCCCGCTCTACCGGCCGGAGGTGGCGCTCTATGCGCCCATTCCCGCAATCGGCAGGCAAATGGCGCTCACGACCCTCGGCACACTGCATGAGCGCGTTGGCGAGGAGGAAAATATCCGTGCCCTGACCGGCAGCGGTTACGTCAATGGCGTCTGGGCCCGCGCCATTGGCGAACGCACCCGCAGCCGCTGGGATGGCACCGTCGACAGCTCCGCCAACGGCAATCTCATTGGCGTGCAAGCTGGCATCGATATCGTCCGTACCGATCCCTATGCCGGCGGCCATCGCGACCATCTCGGCGTCTACGGCGCCTATACCGATTACAGCGCGCCCTCAGTTTCCGGCTTCGCCCTCGGTGTTCAGAATCTCCGTGTTGGTCGGCTTTCGATGGCAGGATATTCGGCTGGCGCCTACTGGACCCATTTCGGGCCCAGCGGCTGGTATGTCGACGCCGTGTTCCAGGGCACCTCATACGACATCAACGCGCGCTCGGACTACGGTGCCGGCCTGTCCACGAAGGCCACCGGCTATACCGCTTCGCTTGAGGCTGGCTACCCAATCCGCTTCGGTGAAGGCAACCGTTGGCAGATCGAGCCGCAGGCGCAGATCGTCTCCCAAACGATCTCGGTGGATCGCTCCAGCGACACCTATTCAGGTGTGAACTGGAGCGAGGGCAACGCCTGGACGGGACGGCTCGGAGCCCGGCTGCAGTATACCAATCGGGACGCGCAAGGCACTCTCTGGCAGCCCTATGCGCGGATCAATCTTTGGCACGCCTTCTCCGGCAACGACAGCGCGATGTTCGGTCAGTCCTCGCCCGCCATCGAGACTCGCTTCGGCGGTACGGCGCTCGAGGTTGGCGGTGGCATCACTGCGCGCGTCAATCAGAACATGAGTCTCTACGGGCAAGGCAGTTACCGCTGGTCGCTCGACGATGGCCGTAGCAAACAGACCGCCGCCGCCGGTACTTTCGGCGTCCGGTTCAACTGGTGATCGTCGGGTTCAACTCTGCTCGCTAGCGTTTGGACGCGTGCAAGCGTGGCGGTGAAGGCTACCTGAGTCTCTCAACTTAGCTGCGGATCACAGCGGGCAAGGGGCAGAGGATCACTCGTTTCGCTTCGGTGGAGCATTTTCATTTATTCAGTCAGTGAACGATCGCCACCGAACCCCGATATCGCCCAATACAGGGGCGGGCGTCCCTATTGTCGTCTAGCTTGGGTTTGAGCCAACCCTGCAGCTTGAGCAGCGGAAAATCATTCGCACGTTGGGAAGCACGCGCGACTGATCATGTCGAGCAGCACTTCACCGGGATGCCAGAGATCGTTGCTTCGTCTCGCGAAATAACTTGCCGCATTCTCCCGCTTTCTGCCGCTCCGGATGGGCATCATATCGCGCCCGCATTATCAGTGTTTCGGTCCGCTTACCTTGGTGCCGACGTTTCCCCATAGCGGCCGTGGGAATCATTGCGCTCGAGCATGAGGCGCGCGGATTTGGTCCATATCGCGATCAATCGATCACGTCGGATCGCTGAGCTCCTCAAATTCTCTGAAATGGCAAGGCCGCGGATGAAATACTGCGTTAGTGCCATAACGTCTTGGAATGCTTCGGAATCGCTCCATTCGCGAAACAGCTTCTCATGGACACGGTCACTGTCTCGCCGCGCCCTCCGCTCAGCGGTCAGAAGAACGCGCTTGAGATGAGGGTCCGTTCGCGCAACAGCCCATAGCTCCAGTTCAGCCAAGTAAGCCGGCTGCCGGGCGGCGTAAGCCAGCGCTTGCATGACGCGCTCAAGCGGATCTTCGATGCCCTGAGATTTCTGACGCGATGCGCCCACCGCCAGTTCATTTCGCGCCACCAGTTCGGTCACCGTAGCTGCCAGCAACTCGGCATGACTCGGAAAGTGATGGAGCAGGGCGCCGCGGCTGACCGCTGCGCGATGTTGGACCGCGAGTGTGGTGGTGCCGGCTACGCCGAACTCGATGAGGCACTCCACGGCTGCATTCAGCAGTCTCTTGCGAGTTTGCTGACCCGCCGATTCGAGATTTTGCGAGTGCAGTTTGGCAGACATCTGATGTTCCATTGGACCGTCACCGTTGACGGTAGCAGGATGCATGCTACAGTCAATGCTGACTGTCTGTCATTCAATGGGGGAATTTCATGCCGAAGTTTTCGACGCTGTCGATTGAAGCCGACGAGAACGCGCCTCGGGTGGCGCGGCTGCTCCTGAACCGTCCCGAGCGGCTCAATGCGATCAATGATGAAACGCCTGAAGAGATACAGCGAGCCGTGAAATGGGCGGAGAAGAACGATGATATTCACGTCATTGTTGTTGAAGGCGCGGGTAAGGGATTTTGCGGCGGCTATGACCTCGCCCACTACGCTGAGCGTAAGAAGGGACATCCTAACCAGCAGGAGAACCATCCTTGGGATCCGATGGTCGACTATGCCTCGATGAAGGAGAACACAGAGCAATTCATGAGCCTGTGGCGCTGCTCGAAGCCAACCATTGCGAAGGTTCACGGGCACGCCGTTGCCGGTGGAAGCGACATCGCGTTGAGCTGCGACATGCTCATCATGGCTGAAGATGCCAAAATTGGTTACATGCCCACACGCGTATGGGGCTGCCCGACGACGGCGATGTGGACTTTCAGGCTTGGACCTACACGTGCCAAGCAGCTCATGTTTACTGGCGATATGATCGACGGCCGGCGCGCCGCCGACTGGGGGCTGGCCAACGAGGCCGTTCCGATTGCTGAGCTGGAAGAGGCGACGATGCGCCTGGCTAACCGCATTGCCGGTGTCCCCAAGAGTCACCTGGCCATGCACAAGCTGGTTGTGAATCAGGTGATGCTCAACATGGGCCTCGAGCAGACTCAGTCGCTTGCCACTATCATGGACGGCATTTCGCGCCACAACCCCGAGGGCCTTTGGTTCCGACGCTACGCGCAGACGTACGGATTCAAGGCGGCGATTGAGTGGCGCGATAGCGGCCGCCCGATTCCAGAGGGAGAGGAAGCGCGCGAGCAAGTTCGCCAGATGAACAATGACATCTGAGATTTCGGCGTAACTGGTGCTTGATGCAAGGTCTTCCGACAAGGCGTAGCGCAACGACTCGGTAATCACCACGTGCATCCGCAGCGGAATGGGATGGATAAAACGCGATGAGATTGGGATGAATCGTCCCACCGCTTTAGCTTATTGTTTAAGCATGATCTCTTTGGAAAGCCGCTGCGCACTTCTCCGGATCATGCTTTAGCCGCCCTTGTTTCCATCACTGGAAACGTCCCAGATATCCTCCGCGTATTC
Source organism: Afipia sp. P52-10 (assembly GCF_000516555.1). Classification (NCBI taxonomy): domain Bacteria; kingdom Pseudomonadati; phylum Pseudomonadota; class Alphaproteobacteria; order Hyphomicrobiales; family Nitrobacteraceae; genus Afipia; species Afipia sp. P52-10. The sequence continues at coordinate 2,663,482 of NZ_AZSJ01000003.1, forward strand.
GCGGATTGTGCGGTCGGCCGAAAACCATCCCATGCGTGCGACGTTAAGAATGGCCATTGCGTGCCATTGAGGTGTCCCCCAAACGCGATCAATGCGCCGCTGTGCATCGAAATAGGCATCGAAGTCTGCGGACACCATGTAGTAATCAAGGTGGCGCAGAGCGTGAGTAATGGGCGCGAACCGGGATGGATCGTCGGGAGAGAATTCGCCGGCATCGAGCGCATCGATGGCACCGCTCAAAGCTGCCGAATGACGAATGGTGTCGGTCGCATCCAGTCCGAGACCGCGACGCTTGACGACTTCATTGGCAGTCATGCCAAAGATGAAGATGTTTTCTTCGCCGACATGATCGCGAATCTCGATGTTGGCGCCATCCAGCGTTCCGATGGTCAGTGCGCCATTCAGGGCAAGTTTCATATTGCCGGTTCCGGACGCTTCCATGCCTGCTGTGGAAATCTGTTCGGATAGATCGCAGGCCGGAATCAGCACCTCTGCAGCGCTGACATTGTAGTTCGGAATGAAAACGACCTTGAGCAGATCGCGGATCGAACGATCGGCATTGATCCGCTGAGCGATATCGTTGATCAGTTTAATGATCAGTTTGGCCTGGTGATAGCTCGCGGCCGCCTTTCCACCGAAGATCTTGACCCGTGGTGTCCAGTCGCGCTGCGGTTCGTTGCGGATCGCCTGATAGAGCGCAATGGTCTCCAAAGCGTTCAGAAGCTGGCGCTTGTATTCGTGGATGCGCTTGATCTGGATGTCGAACATCGCCGACGGATCGAGATTGATGCTCAGCCTATCCGCGATTGATGCCGCCAGCCGTATTTTGTTCTGGCGCTTGATCTGCGCAAAGCGGTCTTGGAACGATCGTGTCTCGGAAAAGCGTTCCAGTTGACGTGCTGCGAACGGGTCGTCGAGCACGATCGGTCCGCATGTTTCCTTGACGAGATCGGTCAAGCCTGGATTACATTGATGCAGCCAACGACGAAAGGTAATGCCGTTGGTCTTGTTGGTGATTCTGTTCGGATACAGCGTGTTTAGGTCGGCGAATACCGTCTTCTGCATCAGTTCGGAATGCATTTCCGACACGCCGTTGATCCGGTGTGAGCCGATGAAGGCGAGGTGTCCCATCCGAACGCGGCGGCCACCAGTTTCGTCAATGAGCGATACCGACGCGATGTACCGGCTGTCATCCGGCCTCCGCATTTCGGCGGCGAGGAGATTGTCCACGTTCAGGCGATAGATGATCTCCAGATGACGCGGGAGCGTACGTTCGAACAGCTCGATCGGCCACGACTCCAACGCCTCGGGCAGCAAGGTGTGATTGGTATAAGAAATGGCTCGGCGAGAGATATCGCGGGCTTCACTCCAACTGACGTTATACTTGTCGATCAGCAGACGGATGAGTTCGGGAACGGCGAGCGCAGGATGCGTGTCGTTAAGCTGGATTGCCGCCTTCGAGGCGAGAGTTCGAATGCTTCCGTCGGTGCGGAGATGGTTCTCGATGATGTCTTGCAGCGAAGCCGAAACAAAGAAATATTCCTGCCGCAGCCGCAGTTCCTTGCCGGCAGCGGTTTCATCGCTCGGATAGAGGAACTTCGAGATCGCTTCCGCCCGCGCCATCTCAGACATGGCGCCGAGATGGTCGCCGCGATTGAAGGTATCGAGCTGCATCGGATCGACGGCCCGGGCCGACCATAGGCGCAGAGCGTTGACGTGCTTGCCGCGCCAACCGACGATCGGCGTATCGTAGGCTACTGCTTGCAGCGTCTCTGCCGGCACCCATTCGATTCGCTGGTGGCCACTCCGTTGCTCGATGCGGCGGATGTGTCCGCCATAGTGGATATTGTAGACCGTGTCCGGTCGTTCAAATTCCCATGGGTTGCCAGAATTCAACCATTGCTCGGGAAACTCTTCTTGCCAACCTTGCGAAATCAGTTGCCGGAACAAACCGTGTTCGTAGCGGATCCCATAACCTTGTGCAGGAATGGCAAGGCTCGCCATGCTTTCCATGAAGCACGCAGCAAGGCGACCAAGCCCGCCATTGCCAAGGGCGGCATCCGGCTCGACGGTCTTCAACGTAGCAAGGTCAATGCCAAGCGTTCTGAGTGCGCTGTCGAAGGCTGGCATCAGTTCCAGGTTGCTCAGCGCATCGGTGAACAATCGCCCGATCAGGAACTCGAGTGAAAGATAATAGACGCGCTTCTTCCCTTCGCGGCGGGTCTCGCGATCCGACTGCAGCCAGCGATGAACGATGCGATCGCGTAGCGTCAAGACCGTGGCCACGTACCAATCGTGCTTGGTAGCCCGTTCCGGCTCTCGGCCGACCATCAGCGCGAGCTTGGACAGTATTGCTCCACGAATTTCAGCAACGTCTCGCGCAAGAGGTGTTGCTTGTACGACAGCATGTTGAACAAGGCGGTTGGTCGTCATGCGCTGACCCTCGCAGGCAGGCCGCTCAAATGAGCGAAGCCATGCGGCCGGGCCGGACAATCTGTCGAAGTGCTTCCGACGTCATGATTGTTGCCGGTACATGGCGGATCAACTGACTAACGCCGACTCGCCCGATTGGGTCAATTGTGACGGTCGCGTTCAGGGTTCCCGGTTCCAGCCAACGTGTCCCACCTTGGGTCAACGGCGAGAAAAAACGCAGCGCCATAATCGTCAGTGCCTGCTTCCGGAAACGGCGCGTAAAAGCAACGACATGCTCGGCGCCAGGGCCGTCCACAGAGTGAGGAATGTACTCGCCCCTCGCAAAGAGGTCGGGATACTGCTGCCGCAGAGTCAGCAGATGCCGTGTCCACAGGAGTTTGATCTGGCCGCTGCTCCAGTTCCGCGTCGCAGCCGCGAGGTCGGCTGGCGGAGCGGCGAAGGCCGCCCGCCGCGATCCAAAGTCGACGGGTCGCCGGTTGTCAGGGTCGACCAGCGACAAATCCCAGAACTCGGCCCCCTGGTAGAAGTCAGGAACGCCGGGCAGCGTCGCTTTCAAGGTGAGCTGGCTAAGGCTGTTCAGCGCGCCGATCAGTGCGACCCGCTTGAGGAATGCCATGAACGAATCCAAGTACTCGGCGGCGCGCCTCGGATCGAGAATGTTGTCGATGAAAGTCTTGAGGCCCCGTTCGTAGTCTGCGTTGGGATTGAGCCAGCTCGTCTGCAGTTTGGCCTCACGGACCGCCTTCTGGGCGTACGCCTGGAAACGTGCAACGAAATCCTGATCCGGGCCTTCCAACGGCATCGCGCCAACGAGGGCTTGATACAGCATATACTCGTCGACAATCGATGGGCTGCGATGCGGGCCCACATCCGTCACGAAGCGTGCGTTGAACAACTTCCATCGTCCGACCGCTGCAGTCCATTCGCCGGAGAGTTCGGCCAGTGCAATGATGCGCATGCGGGCATCTTCGCCGCGCTTGGTATCATGCGTTGCCGTAGCCGTCATGCCGTGCGGCCACTGTTGGCTTCGCGCGATCAGCCGATGATGGAAATCGAGGATCGGCAGCGAGGACGCTGCGGGATCGCCACCGACTTCGTTCAGCGCGAGCAGCCGTGGATAACGGTAGAATGCGGTGTCTTCCAGCGCCTTGGCGATCAAAGGTGGCGTGAACTGCTGCATCTTAAAAGCAAAACGACGAACACGCGACCGGCTATGGGGTGCGCGTCCGGGCTGCAGAAGATCAAGTGTCAACGCGTCATGCAGGAAATCGAAGACGCCCGCATCGGCGTTGAACCAGTCGGCCTGTGCCTTGCGGATCGTCGCACGGATCAATGCGCGGTCGGCGGCGGACGGGCCTTTGGCTGTGATGTAGGTACGGTACACGGGAAAATGGATGACGTAGAGGGTCAGCGCCTGCCGCAAACTATCTTCAGAGTAGTCGCGGGTGGTGTAATGGCCCGCGGCGATCCGTGCGAGCAGGCGGGTGAGAACGGTAAACTCGCTTGCGAGCATCGTTTCGAGCACGCGTCGTTTTGCGGCTGCCAGCACGGGCGCAAAGGCAGGGGCCGAGTTGCTGGCTTGCCGCCAGATGTCGTCCAGCGCCTTGAGCCCGTGCGGTTCCACCAGGGTCTGCGTGATCGTGTTCAGCCATTCGTATCCCGTGGTCCCGTCGGCAGCGGCGAACGGCTGTAGCGTTTCGTGATGACCGACGATCTTCTCGACCACGAGATAGAAGGGGCGCGGTCTCGGCGCCTGGGCGTCCGCAATCAGCCGGCGAATGCGTTGAAGATACTGCGTCGGGTCGAGCAGACCATCGATGTGATCGATCCTCAGCCCTTGGATCTTATCTTCGGCAATCAGCCTGCGGACCAGTGTATGGACGCGGTTGAAGGTAGGACGATCCTCGACCCGCAATCCCGCCAAGCCATTGATGTCGAAGAAGCGCCGGAAGTTGATTTCGCTGCTGGCAAGACGCCAGTGGGACAGGCGATAGTGCTGCCGCTCCAGCACATGATGAAGAGCGAGCACTTGCGGCATGCCGGCGGTCGCGCGAAAGGCTTCCAAGCCGCGGGCGATGAGTTTGGCCGCGCCTGGAATCTCGGCAAGCTGTTGCTTCAAAAGCTGCACTTGCCGACGCTCTGGATGCTTCTTTCCGCCGAACGCTGCGGCGAGCGAAAGCAACCCTCGGCCTGTATCACTCGTGTTCTCTTCCGCGTGAGCGACTATCATGCGTAAGAGATCGCCGTATCGCTCGGGGGCGATTGGCAGCCGGTTTTCATAATAGCGGGCGTAGAAGGACCCGGCCTGGGGGTCGAAACAGAGTTCGATTTCCCCGCGGTTGAGCGCCTCGCCGTAGGACGCTCCGAGGATCGGCAGCAGCAGCCTCGGTTTCGTGCGATGCGGCAGCATATCCCAGTCGATGTCGAATGAACTGGCGAAAGGCGACTTCGGTCCCCACTCGAGGACATCCAGCCACCACGCGTTATCGGCACCATGCACGCCCATATGGTTTGGGACGAAGTCGAGGATCAGGCCGAGATCGTTGGCCTTCAGCGCCGCACTGAATCGTTCGAATCCGATGTCGCCGCCGAGCTCCGGATTGAACGTCGTGTGATCGACCACGTCGTAGCCATGGCTGCTTCCCTGGCGCGCTTTCATGAATGGCGAGACGTAGACATGGCTGATGCCGAGCGACTTCAGATAGGGAACGACCGCAGCCGCATCCTCGAAACGAAAGGCAGCGTTGAGTTGCAGACGATATGTGGCGATAGGCACAGCAGGAGGCATCACTGTCCTCCGATCACCCAGAACGCAGACCACGGCGGCAGCCGTTCAGGCGGATGGCCGCCCCAAATCGGTCGGCCGCGTATGGGCAGATGGATCCGTGTTGCAAGTCTCGGCGAGATATTCGCAAGCAGGGTCAGCGCTTCCCCCTTGGCCAGCCGCCACTCCGCATGCAGCGTGCGATCGGGTTGGATATCGCCTTCGCCGAAGCTAGCCTCCTTCACGCGCGGTATGATCTCAGTGCGGCGTACCGCAAGAAGCGCCGTCACCAAAGCATGCCGCTCCCGCTGCGTTGCGTCGCGCTGGTGCCAATGCAGTTTTGCGGACTGGAACGTGGAGTCAGCCAAGGGATCGGGTACCTCGTTGCCATACGCATCATAGGCTTCCGCGAATTCGATGCGCCGTCCGCGGCGGATGGCGTCTGCCAGCTCGCCGTGGAAGTCGCAGAAGAACGGGAACGGCGTACGTGCGCCAAACTCCTCACCCATGAAGAGCAGTGGCGGCATGGGCGACAGCAGCGTGATCGCGAGTGCAGCTTCAATCGCTTTCGGGTCCGCCGACCATTCCAGTCGGTCGCCCAGGGCGCGATTGCCGACTTGGTCGTGATTCTGCAGGAAAGTCACGAACGCTGCAGGCGGCACTCCCTTCGTTGGTTCGCCCCGTGACTGCCCGCCTCGATGGGCCGATGCCTCGCCCTGATAGGCGAAGCCGCTCTTGAGCATGCGGGCGATCAGCCTCTCCGGACTGCGCGCATAATCGATATAGTAGCCGTGCGTTTCGCCTGTCAGCAAAACATGCCAGGCGTGGTGATAGTCGTCGTTCCATTGGGCGCTGAATGGTGCCGCTGACGCAGGCTCGGCTGGCCTGATGAGCGATGCACGGTTGTCGTCATTCTCAAGAACGAGATGAATGTGGCGGCGGGTTTCAGCTGCGAGCCTGGCTACGGCTTGGCTAAGCTCGCCCAGCATGGCAAGTCCACCAGGCTCGTGCAGCGCATGCACCGCATCGAGGCGCAATCCGTCGAAGCGATAGTTCTGCAGCCAATGCAGTGCGTTATCGATTGCGAAGGCGCGGACCTCCGAAACTGTGTAGTCGATCGCGCGCCCCCAGGGTGTTTCCGCGTCGTTGAAGAATGACGGCGCGTAGCGCGCAAGATAATTCCCTTCCGGGCCGAAGTGATTGTAAACCACATCCAGGAACACCATCAGGCCCCGCAGGTGAGCCTGATCAACCAAGGTGCGCAGATCATCCGGGGTGCCGTAGGTGTGATCGGGGGCGTACCACAGCACGCCGTCGTATCCCCAGTTGCGCGCGCCCGGAAAATCGGCGAGCGGCATCAGCTCAATGGCGGTAATGCCGGTCCCGACCAGATCATCGAGCCGCTCGATCATGGCGCGATACGTTCCTTCGGGCGTGAAGGCCCCGACATGACATTCCAGAAAAACGGCCTCGTGCCAGGGGCGGCCGCGCCAATTCTTGGCTTGCCAGCGAAATGCTGCGTGATCAATGACCTCGCTCGGTCCGGATATATCCTCGGGCTGAAATGCGGAGGCAGGATCCGGCACGTCATTGCCGTCATCTACTCTGAAGCGGTAGGTCAGGCCCGCGCTTGCGCCGGGGAGATCGACGATGAACCAGCCCGGGCGGTCGGCCGTGCGTGTCATCACATGGGCGTGGCCTTGCACGATCGCTTCGATCTTGCGCGCAGCAGGAGCCCACAGCCGTAGCGAGACGCCGGTCTTGGTCAGTTGCGGGCCATGCAATGCGGGGGTCATGGCCTGCTCTCGTATACGATGACGCTGCGCGGCGCAGCGGTCGTCACCGTGCCTGCCTTCAGAGACACGGCGCCCGACTTACCGGACGTGGTGTCGAGCCGGAGCGTCCATGTGGGACAGTTGTCGAATTTCGGTAATGTGAAATCAATCGGCTCCGGCGCTGCGTTGAGTACGATGAATAGCGTGGCACCGACCGGATCGAGCGGCCCCAGGGCATAAGACAGAAACCGGCCCTCGGGAAAATTCCAGTCGGCTTCGGTCATTTCCGTCGCTTGCGGCGTGAGCCACAGCGCGCCGAAGCTGCCATCCGGCCGTTTGCCGGTGACCCAATGGCGGGCCCTTAACTGGGGGAATTCCCTGCGTAATGCCGTCAATGTCGCTACGAACGGGGTCATGTCGTCCGGCGTGCCGAGTTGGGTCCAGTCGACCCATCCGGTCTCGTTGTCCTGACAGTAGACGTTGTTGTTGCCGCCTTGGCTGTTACCGACCTCGTCGCCAGCAAGCAGCAGCGGCACCCCCTGGGCCAGCATCAGGCAGGCGAGCTGGTTCTTCCGCAATTGTCGTCGCAAGGCGTTGATGTCTGGATCGTCTGTCGGCCCCTCGTGTCCACAGTTGATGCTGTGGTTATGATCGGAGCCGTCGCGGTTGTCCTCGCCATTGGCTTCATTGTGCTTGGTGTCGTAGGCGTAGAGATCGGCCAGTGTAAAGCCATCGTGGACGGTGATGTGGTTGATGCTCGCGCGTGGCGAGCGGCCATCGTGATTGAACAGGTCGGATGAGCCGGTCATCCGACTGCTGACTTCGCCGATCAAGCTGCCTTCGCCGGCCCAGTAGCGCCGCAGCGCGCCGCGATAGCGGTCGTTCCATTCCGACCATTGTGATGGAAACTGACCGACTTGATAGCCGCCGAGCCCGATGTCCCAGGGCTCGGCAATCAGTTTGGCAGCCGCGAGCACCGGATCCTGACGCACGGCCGTCAGGAACGTGCTGTGCTGGTCGAAGCCGTTCGGTCCTCGCGCAAGAGTGCTGGCGAGATCAAACCGAAAGCCATCAATGTGACAGACCTCGATCCAGTAGCGCAGCGAATCCATGACCATCTGCAGGACCCGCGTGTTTGTGAGGTTCAGTGAATTGCCGGTCCCGGTAAAGTCGTCGTAGTAGCGGCCGCTCTGCGGCGACAGCCAATAGTAAGACGCATTGTCGATGCCGCGGAACGACAACGTCGGTCCGAGATGATTGCCTTCCGCGGTGTGATTGTAAACGACATCGAGGAGAACCTCGAAACCGGCATCATGCAGGCGGGCGACAGCGGTGCGGAATTCATCAAGCGCACCGTTCTGGGCATAGCGCAGCTCCGGTGCGAAGAATGCGATGGTGTTATAGCCCCAATAGTTGACGAGCTTGCGCTCCACGAGCGGACGATCGTCGATGAAGGCGTGAATCGGAAGCAGCTCGATCGTCGTTACGCCGAGCCGTTTGAGATGATCGATCAATGCTGTCGATCCCAGCGCGCGATACGTACCGCGCATCGCCGGTGGAACATCTTTGTGCAGTTGCGTGAGGCCTTTGACGTGCGCCTCGTAGATGATGGTGTCTTCCCAGGCAATATTGGGGCGCAGCTCGCGACGGCCCCAGTTGAAGGTCTCGTCGACGACGACGGCCTTCGGCACGCCGCGGGCGTTGTCACGCCGGTCAAAAGAAAGATCGAGCCGAGGACTCCCCGTCCGATAGCCGAAATGGGCGTCGCTCCAGACCAGGCGTCCCGCCAAACGTTTCGCATAAGGGTCGAGCAGCAGCTTATTGGCGTTGAACCGATGCCCACGTTCCGGATCGTACGGGCCATAAACGCGATAGCCATAGAGCTGGCCAGGTGACACCTCGCTGAAGTAGCCGTGCCAGACGTCTTCGGTCCGCTCTGGCAGAGCAATCCGTTCGATCTCGCGGCGGCCCTGACCGTCGAACAGGCACAACTCGACCCTCTCGGCATGAGCGGAGAAGAGCGCGAAGTTTGTGCCTCGACCGTCCCAAGTGGCACCAAGACGGACGGGTGAGCCTTCTGAAATCCGCATCATCGAGAGTCCGGTGTGAGAAAGATCACGGCCAACGGCGGGATCGTCAATTGCAGGTGAGGGAGCGCGCCGGCAGATGTCTGCAGGCTCCCTCGATTGCCGACGTCGCTGCCTCCGTAGTACCGGGAATCGGTATTCAGCAACTCGCGCCATTGCCCGGCAAACGGCACACGGATCTTGTAGTCGTGGTAGACATTGGGCGTGAAGTTCGCAACCACCAGACATTGATCATGACCGTTGCGGCTCTTGCGCATCCATGCGAAGACGCTGCGGTTGACGTCGGATGTGATCAGCCATTCGAATCCGGTCGGGTGGCAATCGAGATCATGCAACGCGGGTGTGCTGCGATAGAGCCGGTTCAAGTCGCGGATCAGACTCTGCACGCCACGATGCCGTTCGTTCTCAAGCAGGTGCCAATCCAACGAGTGATCATGATTCCATTCTCGCTCCTGACCGAACTCCGCGCCCATGAACAGGAGCTTTTTGCCGGGATGGCCGTACATGAAGCCGTAGTACGCGCGCAGGTTGGCGAACCGCTGCCACGCATCGCCCGGCATGCGGCCGAGGATGGAGCGCTTGCCGTGTACGACTTCGTCGTGCGACAGCGGTAGGATGAAGTTTTCCGAGAAGGCATAGTGTAAGCCGAATAGGATCTGATCATGATGATGCTTGCGATGAACAGGATCCTTGCTGATGTAATTCAGCGTGTCGTGCATCCATCCCATATTCCATTTGTAACCGAAGCCCAGGCCGCCGTATTCAATCGGGCGAGAGACGTTCGGCCAGGCGGTCGACTCTTCGGCGATGGTGGTTGCGTGCGGAAAGCGGGCGAAGACCTCGCGGTTGAAGCGGCGTAGGAATTCGATCGCCTCCAGGTTTTCGCGGCCGCCGTACTTGTTGGGGATCCAGCCTCCGGCCGGACGGCTGTAGTCGAGATAGAGCATCGAGGCGACGGCATCGACGCGCAGTCCGTCGATGCCATAGCGGTCAAGCCAGAACAGGGCGTTGGCGACCAGGAGATTGACCACCTCGGTTCGTCCGTAGTTGTAGATCAGGGTGCCCCAGTCCAGGTGGCGCCCTTGCATCGGATTGGCGTGCTCATAAAGCGCGGTGCCGTCGAATTGGCCGAGGCCGTGCGGATCGTCGGGGAAATGGCCGGGTACCCAGTCGACCAGGACGCCAAGGCCTGCGCGATGGCAGGCGTCGATCAGGTGAGCAAAGTCGTCGGGCGATCCGAACCGGCTGGTGGGGGCGAACAGACCGGTGGGTTGATAGCCCCATGATCCATCGAACGGATGTTCACTGATCGGCATCAGCTCGACATGCGTGAAGCCGAGATCGCTGGCATAGGCTGGCAGCGTTTCGGCGAGTTCGCGGTAGGTCAACCAGCTGTTGTCGGTCTTGCGTTGCCACGAACCGAGGTGAACTTCATAGATCGAGACCGGAGAGCTCAGCGCGTTGATGTCGGCCTGTACTGGAGCGGGTTGCGGCAGGGCCTCCACATCAAAGACGATCGATGCGGTCTTCGGGCGCACCTCGGCAGCGAAGGCGAGGGGGTCAGCCTTCTGAGGGAGGTGTTTGCCGGCCCGGCTGCGGATCGCGAACTTGTAGCGATCACCCGCCTTTGCTCCCGGTACGAACAGCTCCCAATAACCCTTGCCGCGCACCCGCATCGGATGCTGGTGAGAATTCCAAAGGTTGAAATCGCCGACCACCGAGACACTGCGTGCGTTCGGGGCAAACACGACGAATCCGATGCCATTCACGTCGTCACGTGTGAGCGGATGAGCGCCGAGCTTGTCATAGAGACGCTGATGTGTGCCCTCGCCCAGCAAGTACAGGTCAAAATCGGATAGGATGGGCGGGAAGCGGTAAGGGTCTTCGATCTCGACGGTCTCGTTGCCGAAACGGGCCCGTAGGCGGTAGCGATCGGCGCCGTCCGGGAGCTCACCTGCAAACAGACCACCGTTATGAATGCGCGTCATCGGACACGTCGCGCCCGACGCGCTGATGACCTCGACATGAGACGCATCTGGCAGGTAGGCCCGGACGATACTATGACCGTTCTCCTCGTGCCGACCCAGATAGCTGAACGGGTCCGAGTGATGACCGCGGAGAATGGCATGCGCTTCGGCGGGAAGATTGCTCATAGGCGGGGCTCCTCGCCAAGGATGCGGAGCGCACCGCTTAAAGCCATACCCAACCAGTCCGGCCGATGCGCGAGCTCATACTCGATCTCATAGAATGCCTTCTCGAGCAGGAAGAATTGCAGCACGTTGTCGGCACCGGCAGAATCCGTTGGCCAGAGCCGCGTGTCGGTCATCGTCGCGCGGTATGCCTGCTGGAATGTCTTTGTGGAGAGATCGCGCCAGTCTGCCAGGCATTGACGCAGGCGAGTGTCCTCCGCCGGTGACATTTTGAGTGCGCGCTCCAAGGCCGCATTGACCGAATAATCGATCGAGCGGATCAAGCCTGCTACGTCGCGTGCTGCCGGAGCTTTTGTGCGCCGCTCAGCGAGCGTCCGACGCGGTTCGCCTTCGAAGTCGATGATATAGACGTCGTCTTTGACGATCAGAATCTGGCCCAGGTGAAAATCGCCATGATGACGGATCGAGTGGATCGCTGTGAGATCGGAGCTCATCGCAACAAGTCGATCCCGCAAGCCGGCGCGCACACCGACCAGCGCTTGCACGAGGGGCACATCGCGGCTGTTCAACGGAGCAGCTTCCAGCCGAGCGTAAACGTGTTCTGCCCGAGAGAGAATGCCGTCGATCCAGCGATCGACGTCAGCTTGGCTTGTATGCTGTGGCCGGAAGTCTTCGATCTCGTCGCGACTGGCCAGCGCCAAATGCATCTCTGCGACGCGTTTTCCGATCTGCATCATGTAAAGTTGATAGGCCGATTTCTCGTCGTTCGCGGGCGTTACGTCAGTGGCACCGACCAGCTTCTCTTCTTCAATGAAGCGATCGAGTGCAGTGCTGGTCAAGGTCCAGGCATCGCCTTGGTTCTCGACGAAGGCATGAACAATAGCGACGGCGCTTTGCAGGCCAGGTCCTTCGACTTCGAGGTGGCCAAGCAGCGCAGGCGTATTCGCAAAGCCGGCAACGTCGGTGAGAAAGCGGCCAACCTCGATTTCCGGATTCAAGCCGTGTTCGATCTTGCGATAGAACTTGATGACATATCGATCGTCGACCAGTGCTGTCGTATTGGTTTGTTCGGTTTCGACCGCGCGCACGATCTCGACTGGTTCGACCGGCGCACTCAGGAGGCGCTCGGTCGGGACGAAGATCATTCCGTGGTCGCCTTCCCGAAGACGGGCTTGACGCCGCAGGTCATCGAGCAGGCCTGAGATGAACATCGAGTTGCTCGCAATGTCCAGGAGCGTGCCTTCGCGCGCGCCTTGTCGGACCGCGGCCAAAGCCTTCGGGTCGAAGTTGCGACGGTCCAGTCGGTCCCAGACGATCTGCACCGGTAGCGCATAACGGCCGGTGCCGCCATGTGTGGTGGCTTCGAAGAGAACCAGCCAGGGGCGTCCGTGTTCTGCCGAAGAAAGCGGGATCGTCGCGGTCACGGCGGTTGTGATGGCGCGTGCCGATCGCTCGGGGAACCAGCGCGAGCGGGCGAGGAAGGGCGGCAGGACGTCGCGCTCGAAGACCGTGCGGGTGCGGCTCAATGTTTCCCAGGTCGCACCGGCGGGAACAACCAGCGTCTGGAAATCCGGCGTGATCACCGGGGGCAAGTTTGGCGAAACAGGTTTCTCCGTCAGCTGAAACCAATAAAAGCCGTAAGGGCTGAGCGTGATCAGATAAGGCAGCTCGCCGATATCGGGAAATGTCGTACGTCCGAGCATTTCAACGGGTGAACGGCCCTTCCACGGCGACAGATCGAGTTCGGATGCCTGGGCCGAGCGCGACAGGTTGGCGACGCACAGGATGGCCTCGTCTTTGTAGGTGCGAAGGTAAGCCAGCACGGCATTGTTGGAAGACCGCACGAACGTCATGCCGCCGCGACCGAAAGCGGGGCTGGATTTTCGAACTGCGATCAGCTTCTTCATCCAGTTCAGAAGCGACGACAGGCTTCGTGATTGGGCCTCGACGTTGACGGTCTCGTAGCCATAGACCGCGTCCATGACGGGCGGTGCATAGAGGCGCGCCGGATCACAACGGGAGAAGCCGCCGTTACGATCGGGCGACCATTGCATCGGGGTGCGCACGCCGTTGCGGTCGCCGAGATAGATGTTGTCGCCCATGCCGATCTCGTCGCCGTAGTAGACGATCGGTGTGCCCGGAAACGACATCAACAGCGAGTTCATCAGCTCGATCTTGCGGCGATCGTTGTCCATCAGCGGTGCGAGGCGGCGACGGATGCCGAGATTGATGCGGGCGCGCGGATCGGCAGCATAGGTGGACCAGAGGTAGTCACGCTCGATATCGGTGACCATTTCCAAGGTCAGCTCATCGTGGTTGCGCAGGAACATTGCCCACTGACAGCTTGTGGGAATATCGGGTGTCTGACGCAGGATATCGACGATCGGAAAACGATCTTCCTGGGCGATCGCCATGTAGATGCGCGGCATCAGCGGGAAGTGATAGGCCATGTGGCATTCGTCCCCGTCGCCGAAATACTGCTGCACGTCCTCGGGCCATTGATTGGCTTCGGCGAGCAAGACCTTGCCGCTCGCGTAAGCGTCGAGCTGACTGCGCAGTTGCTTGATGATTGCGTGCGTTTCCGGAAGGTTTTCGTTGGATGTTCCCTCGCGTTCGCAAAGATAAGGGATCGCATCGAGCCGGAAGCCATCTACGCCGGCGTCGAGCCAGCGCTTCATCACCTGCGCGACGGCGCTGACGACGCGCGGATTGTCGAAATTGAGGTCCGGTTGGTGGGAGAAGAAGCGATGCCAGTAATAGGCTTTGGCTTCCGCGTCCCAGGTCCAGTTCGACTTTTCGGTGTCGGTAAAGATAATCCGCGTCTGCAGATAACGCTGATCGGTGTCGCTCCAGACATACCAGTTGCGAGCGCTTGAACCCGGTGGGCTGCGCCGGGCGCGCCGGAACCAGGGGTGCTGGTCCGAGGTGTGGTTGATGACGAGCTCGGTGATGACGCGCAGGCCGCGCCGCTTCGCCTCGGCGATGAAGCGGCGGAAGTCCTTCATCGTGCCGAACTCGGGATTGATCGCGCCATAGTCGGCGATGTCGTAACCGTCGTCGCGCCCCGGCGAGGGATAGAACGGTAACAACCAGATCGTGGTGACGCCGAGATCCTGCAGGTAGTCCAGCTTGCTGGTCAGCCCGGGAAAATCGCCAACGCCGTCGTTGTTGCTATCGGCAAAAGCTTTCACATGGAGCTGGTAGACGATGGCATCCTTATACCAGAGTGCATCGGCAGCGGTGTATTGAGCGGTGGCAATCGGAGCCAGCTTGTTCATGATGTGCGCTCATGCGATGCAACGAAACAGCAGCGCCGGATCTTGGGTCGGGTCGAGGCGCAGTCGGACGCCACCCCACTCGACGGCATGCCGTTCTCGGGTGAAAAGGTTTTCGAGTGCGATTGGCGGCTGCCGCTGATCGGGTGGGCCGATCATGATGCCATCGAGTGGCAGCCAGAACTCCCGATAATCGCGGGTCAGAGCGATCGCGATGACGACCGTATTGGTCGCGGCGGTATCCTGTTTGGTGAAGGCAATGGTGCTGTCATTATCGACCGGCAGGAAGCGCAGGTTGCGAGTTTGCAGAAACGCGGGATTTGCGCGCCGTGCCGCATTGAGCGCGGTGATATAAGGCTTGATGTTGCCGGGTTTGTTCCAGTCGCGTGTCCGGATCTCATACTTCTCTGAATTGAGATACTCCTCCTTGCCGGGGACAGGTTCATGCTCAAGGAGTTCGAAACCGTTATAGATGCCGTAATTTCCCGACAACGTTGCAGCGAGTGCGACGCGTGACTTGAACATCCAGGGGTCGCCGCCCTGCAAATGAAATGGCAGAATGTCCGGCGTATTGACGAAGAAATTCGGGCGATAATAGTCGCGCTCCGGATAGCCGGTGAGTTCGTTTAG
The DNA here is from genome assembly GCF_000516555.1 of Afipia sp. P52-10. Taxonomy (NCBI): domain Bacteria; kingdom Pseudomonadati; phylum Pseudomonadota; class Alphaproteobacteria; order Hyphomicrobiales; family Nitrobacteraceae; genus Afipia; species Afipia sp. P52-10. Next base: position 2,678,596 of record NZ_AZSJ01000003.1, read on the forward strand.
ATAGGCTTCGATCTCCCACTTCTGCGTACGCCAGGTGAAGTAGGTGTAGGATTGAGTAAAGCCGAGCTTTGCGAGTCCCTTCATGAGCTTTGGGCGGGTGAAGGCTTCCGATAGGAAGATCACGCCAGGATGCCGCGATTGCACCTCGTGGATCAGCCATTCCCAGAAATTGAGCGGCTTGGTATGCGGATTGTCGACCCGAAAGATGCGGACGCCCTGATCGACCCAGAACAGGAATACATCGCGCAGCGCATTCCAAAGCGAGCCGGCGTCTTCCGAACTGAAATCCGGATTGACGATGTCTTCGTACTTCTTGGGCGGGTTCTCGGCGTAGCGGATCGAGCCATCGGGCCGGCGCTTGAACCACTCAGGATGCTGACGCAGCCAGGGGTGGTCAGGGGAGCATTGAATGGCGATGTCGAGCGCAACTTCGAGGCCATGCTGCTCGCAGGCGCGGATCAGCGCGTGAAAATCATCGAGCGTTCCGAGCTCCGGATGGACGGCTGTATGTCCGCCTTCAGCCGAACCGATCGCGTAGGGGCTGCCTGGATCGCCAGGTTCAGCCGTCAGCGAATTGTTGCGGCCTTTCCGATTTGTGGTTCCGATCGGGTGAATCGGTGTGAAGTAGAGCACGTCGAAACCCATCGCGGCGATATCGGGCAGGCGCGCGATGCAATCGCGAAACGTGCCATGCTGTCCAGGGACGGCGCTCTGGCTGCGCGGCACCATTTCGTACCAGGCACCTGCAACGGCGCGGGGACGGTCAATGGTCAGAGGGTAGAGACGAGAGCGGGTGAGATCGCTGCGATCCTGGCTCGCTGTCATTGCGGCACTGAGCGCCTCATCAAGCAGAACGTCGCTCGCTCCGGTGCGAAGATAGAGATCGAGCTTGCTCCGAATGAGATCGCTGGCCTCCGCCGTTGCGTTCAGTGGAAGCGCCAGCAGTGCGGCACCTTCCAGACCATCGATTGCCACGTCCTGACCGGCTTCTAGCTTGAGCTCGAAGCCGTGCTTCCAAGTTGCGAACGTGTCGGTCCAAGCCTCGATCGCATACACGTAGAGTCCCGGCTCGGCCGGCGTGAAGCTTCCAACCCAGCGGTCATTATCATGCAGTTGCATCCGTGTTCGTTGCCACTGCGCGTCACCCTCCCGCCGCCAAATCAGGTCGGCCGCAAGGATATCGTGCCCGCTGCGAAAAATGTCTGCCCAGACATCGATCATCTCGCCGGCCGGACGTTTGATCGGATAACGTCCTCCCTCGATGCTGGGATAGACGTCTTCGATATGAAACGCTCCAGCGGTGGCGCCGTGCTCGCCTGGACGCAATGGAAGATTCTTCTGTGCAGAGACAGACATTCGAGACGGCCTAGCTTCGTTGGTTGCCATCACTAATGCGCCTCATCAAGCAGAAGTTCCTGCGGAACTTGGCGTCGGGGCGACGCATTGAACCCAAGTCGTCGATGAGCGTTTCTCTGAGGATCGTGATCAGGATAGCCGGTGGATATTCGATCAGAAGCAAGCAAAGCCGGCATTCAGTCCGACTATCACGACGTCCATGGACGGCGTCATATCGTCTCGGACGATACGCTGCGACGCGTACTGGAGGCGTTGCCGCAGGCGGAGCATACATCCGCCCCCTATGTGCGGCGTAGCCACGACAACCGGCCATTGCCGTTGCCCAGCATCAGGGGAGCACGCTGGCAACTTCGTAACCAGAATGGAGTTGTTGAAACGGGAACGGTCGAGAACGAGCGGGTTGTTTTGCCGGAGGATATGCCGGTTGGACTCTATGACCTTGACGTGATCGGTGGGGATGATCAGGTCTCATCGCGGCTGTTGCTGGCAGCGCCCGCCGAAGCCTATTCGGGGGATTTCGACCGCGTTTGGGTGCTGTCCATCCAGCTCTATAGCCTCGTCTCCGACCGCAACTGGGGCATCGGCGACTTTTCCGATCTAAAGGACTTGCTTCAGCTGTGTGCCTCGATCGGCTGCGCGGGCGTCGGTCTCAATCCGTTGCATGTGCTGTTCGAGGAGCATCCAAACGACTGCAGCCCCTATGCACCGAATAGCCGTTTGTTTCTCAACCCGCTCTACATCGATGTGCTGGCTGTCCCTGAGTTCGACCATGATTGGATCGAGGACTTGCGGCGGGAGATCGCCGAAGAAAAGTCTAAGGATCTCATCGATTACTGGAATGTTGCGCGCTGGAAACTTGCCTCGCTCTGGCGGGCGTTCCGCAATTTTCAGAATGACGGCTCCTCGGTCCGGCGGCAGGCGTTTGAGGATTTCCGACGCGATCGCGGCGAGTTGCTGCGCCGCTTCGCCTATTTTGAGGTTATGCGCAAGCAGTTCCGCATGCCATGGTGGGAGTGGCCGGAGCGGGTGCGTAATCCGTCTGAGCAGGATATCGACGCTCAGCGAGCCGGACTCGCCGGGCAGCAGATGGAATTCATTGAGTATGTGCAGTGGAACGCTCATATCCAATTGCAGGAATGCTCAACGCTCGCAAAGCAGCTCGGTCTGAAAGTCGGTTTGTATCTCGACATCGCCGTCGGGGTGCGAGCCGACGGTTTTGACGCATGGTCGGAGCGGCATGTCTTCGCGCGGCAAATATCGGTCGGTGCGCCGCCAGATCTGCTCAACACCATGGGGCAGGATTGGGGCGTGGTTGGGTTCAATCCGACCGGCCTCCTGAAACGGCGTCTCGAGCCGTTGCGAGCGATGGTCCGGTCGTCGATGAGGTACGCAGGCGCAATCCGGTTGGATCATGTCATGGGCCTCCAGAGATTGTACGTCATCCCGGCAGGGCTCTCGCCGGTAGAGGGTGCATATCTTTCGATGCCGCTGGATGCTTCGCTGGCGGTGATCGCGCAAGAGAGCCAGATCGCGCGATGTATCGTCGTTGGCGAGGATCTCGGGACAGTCCCCGACGGCTTCCGCGAACACCTGCGGGAATGGGGGATATGGTCATATCAGGTGATGTTGTTCGAGCGGGAGCACGATGGGCGCTTCAAGCAAGCGAGCTCCTATACGCCGAACGCAGTGGTGACGTTCAATACCCACGATCTGCCCTCATTCGCGGGTTGGCGCTCGTTTCATGACTTGCGGGTGAAGCTGGCGCTGGGCCAGGATCCTGGCGAAACAGAGGAGCAGCGGTATCAAGCAGTGGCTGCTTTGGAGCAGCGGTTGATAGAGAGTTCAATCGGCCGACAGGATTTTATGGGTGTCGTCAAATTCCTGAGCACGACACCTTGCCGTATTCTGTCGGTATCGTTGGACGATCTGCTCGGTGTGGTTGATCAAATCAACGTTCCCGGAACTGTCGATAGCCATCCAAACTGGCGGCGGCGGTTGCCGCAATCGGCGGATTATGCAGAGAGGCTTAAGGCGCTTGCGACAACGCGAGTCTAAGCGGTGTGAATCGCCGAAGCCCGGGGGTGAGAGTTTCTTGCCGACCTCATCTCTCAAGAAAGTCTCCTCGCAAAAATTGGCAGTTCTCTCGCTCAACGCCTCACTCGAGTGGGAGGATCGTTGCTTTACGCACGAGTGGTATCTAATTCATATCCATTAGAACTTGCGCGAAGCGGGCGCAAGGCGGGGTGGTATCGTTCTTCTTCGTTCACAGAATCCTACATTCTGCGCCTATTTAGAAGGTGCTCGACCTAGCCCTCAAATTGGTGCTTGCATTATTTAACTCATATGAGTTATATGCGCGGCATTCGATACGGAGGCCGCTGATGGGACGTGCAGGACGCGCGGAGAAAGCGAGCAGCGCTGAGGCGTCGCAAACGCGACTGGCGTTGATTTACGCGGCCGAGCGTCTGTTCGCTGAACAGGGTCTGCAAAGGACGTCGCTGCGGCAGATCAATATCGAGGCAGGTCAACGCAACGAATCTGCCATTCATTATCATTTCGGTTCGCGCGAGGCGGTGATCCTGGCGATCCTGGAACTTAGAACCCGACCGATTAACGAGGTTCGGTTGCAAATGCTCTCCGAGGCGCGAACCAAGGCAGGAGATGCTCCGCTGAGTTCTGCCGCGCTTGCGGAAGTCATGGTCATGCCGCTTGCTCAGTCGATCTCTGTCGGCGCTCAAGCCAATTACTATATTCGGTTCTTGACCCAGCTTTCGCTCGATCGCGCGATGCGCCAGCGCGTCTCCGACGGGCCGCACGACACCGCGGTTGTTCAGTGCGTAAAGGAGTTGGCGCGGAGCAAGCCTTACTATCCGATTCCAGTCGTGCGCCAGCGGTTCGTCGCCGCGTCGTTCGTGATGAATCGCATGCTGGCGATTCTTGAAGAGATCATGCAGACCCAACGAGAGCGCAGCGCGGCGACGCTCGACAGTGAGCTCCGCATCGCGAACGTCATCGACATGATGGTCGGGATCTTCGATGCACCAGTTTCTCCGAGTGCGATTTGCGCACTGGAAGCCATCAACAGGAAGCGGGACAGTGCAAAGAGTTGAAACCAGCGAAGGGCTCGGCGGCTTTCGCGCGGAAGTTCGTGAGTTCGTCGAAAGTCAATTGCCTGCGGATATCCGCGACACGGTCAGATCGCGGCGACTGATCTCACGAGAGCAGGCTCAGCGATGGCAGCGGACGCTGAGCGCTAAAGGGTGGGGTGCGCCGAGTTGGCCGAAGCGTTTTGGCGGAACCGGGTGGCCGCTCGTCAAGCAGGCGATCTTGCAGGAAGAGCTCCTTCTGTCTGGCGCTCCGGCGATCGAAAGTCTCGGGCTTGGCACGATTGGTCCGACGATCATCCGGCACGGCACGAGGGAGCAACAAGAACGGTTTCTCTCTCGAATTGTCAATTTCGACGACTATTGGGCTCAGGCCTATTCCGAGCCAGGCGCCGGGTCTGATCTGGCCTCGTTGAAATGTGCTGCTCGTCGCGATGGCGACGACGACTACATCGTCAACGGGACCAAAATCTGGCAGAGCCATGCGCATTGGGCCAATTGGGCTCTTGTTCTGGTGCGAACCGCGACGACGGGGCGCAAGCAGGAAGGCATTACAGTTCTGCTCGTAGACTTGACGTCCCCGGGCGTCACCGTTCGCCCGATCAAGTTCATCAACGGCACCCTGTTCCACTCGGAGCTGTTCTTCGACGACGTGCGCGTTCCGGCTGCGAACCGGGTCGGCGAAGAAGGGGCAGGTTGGTCGATTGCCAAGAGCCTGCTCGTCACCGAACGGCTTTTCACCGGCCGCGTTCCGGAGTGCAAGGCGCAGCTCGCCCACTTAAAGGCGCTGACGGTCCATGCAGGCCCTGGCGGATGCGACTTGCAGGAGCAGCCGTGGTTCGGGCGACGGATTGCCGAGCTTGAGATTCGGCTGCAGGCCTTCGAGGCAGCCTGGTGGCGCGCCGTAGAGCGTGCCCAGCATGGTGACGATCTCGGCGCCGAAGTGATGAAGCTGCGTCTGATTGGCGGCGCGTTGCTGCAGGAGCTGTTCGGCTTGCAGCTGGAGGTGGTTGGCGCCGATGGCTTGCGAGTCGATCCTGCATCGCTGGAGGAGGATGGAGCCGCCGCAGCGGAGCCGTTGGGGCCCGGTTACGCCGAGAACATCCATATCCACCATTTCCGTTATCGAGGCATTACGCTCGGAACGGGTTCGGCCGAGGTCCAGCGCGATCTGGTGGCACGCGAGATTTTCGAGCGTGGCGATACAGTCGACCAGCCGGTCGCCGAAACCGAAGATGAGCAGATGCTGCGCGAGACGGTCAGCCGCTTCATTGAGCGCGATTACCCGTTTGCGCGACGTCGCGCCATTGTCGCGCAACCGGTACCGTTCGACGCTGATGCCTGGAAGGGGCTTGCCGATCTTGGCATGGTTGGCCTGATCGCACCCGCCGAGATTGGCGGATATGGCGGTCGAATTCGCGATCTCGCCATCGTCGCCGAGAGTCTGGGTGAAGGGATACCTGTCGAACCTTACGTTTGGACAGCGGTTGCCGGCGTTAAGATTGCGGGTGCATTTCCAGAGGCCGCCGCAGCAGCGGGTCTGTCGCTGTCGAAGATGATCGCAGGCGAGCAGCGTGTCGCATTGGCTTACCTCGAGCGCGGAGCGCGCTTCGATCCTGCCTATTGCAGGACTGTCGCCAGGCGATCGGGCGCGGGCTGGGTCCTGACCGGACAGAAGCAGCTGGTCTGGGGAGCAAGTAGTTCCTCGGTGATGATCGTCAGCGCACGTCTTGAGACGTCGCAAGGCGAGCTTGCGTTGTTTTGTGTCGATACGACGAGACTGCCGCCGATCCGGCCGGGTCGTGCTTACAATGACCGCTCGACATCCGACATTGCCTTCGATGGCCTGCTGCTTGCGGACGACGCGCTCGTCGCAGGAGGCGATGTTGCATCCGCTGTCTTGCACGAGGTCGTCGACCTCGTGACGCTGGCCTTGTGCGCCGAAGGCGTCGGCGCGATGGAGCGGGCGTTGAAGATCACCATCGATTACATGAAAGCCCGACAGCAGTTTGGGCGCTCGATCTCCGAATTCCAGGCACTGCGTCACCGTCTCGTTGAGCATTCACTTGCGCTGTATAACGTTCGATCGCTTGTTCGACTTGCAGTCACCGCCGTTGATCAGGACGGCGACGGCGTCGCTATCCGGAAAGCTGTTTCGGCGGCCAAATGGATGGCGGGCAAGGCTGCACGCCAGATCGGACATGATGTGCTGCAGCTCCATGGTGCTATTGGTTTCCAGGATGAGACGCCCATCAGCCACTACGCAAAATTTCTGATCTCGCTGGATGCCATGTTGGGCGACTCTGAATATCACCTGACACGATACATCTAGATATCGAGTGGTTCGATCCAACATGTGCATCCCATTGCGATAGCGGCGCTTGCAAATGTTGGAATCGAAGAACCGCCGGCAAACATAGTGGCTTAGTGGAGCGCTTGGATTTGACATTCGCATTTTTGACCGCGGCGAGGTGTGATGCGAATGTCGAACCCGCTTCACGCGAGATCGCAGCGTAGGTCTGTTGAAGTTCGTTTGTAACGTGCGCACGAACAAGTTGATCTGATTGTGACGAGTGGGAGAGAGTTGTGATTAAGCGATTTGCTGTGGTTGCGAGTCTGCTGACGCTGGTTGTGCCGTTCGCCGAAGTGCAGGCACAGGACAACTGGCCGAACAAGCCGGTACGGATCATCGTCAATGCGGCTGCCGGTAGCGGAAGCGATGCCTCCGGCCGGATATTCTCGGAGCGATTGACGAAGGCCTTCGGACAACCGTTCATTCTCGATTTCAAACCGGGAGCGAACGGGATCGTCGGAACAGAGGCCGCAGCCAAGTCGCCGAACGACGGCTACACGCTATTGTACACGTACACCGCCGCGCATGTGGTCAATCCGGCGCTTTACCCCAAGCTGACTTACGATCCGCTGAAGGATTTTACTCCGATCGCGCAAGTCGGCTCCGGCGGTAATCTTCTCGTTGTTGCTCCGACGCTGCCGGCGAACAATCTCAGTGAGTTCATCGCTTATGTGAAATCGAAGCCTGCCGATGAATTGTCCTATGGTTCGTGGGGCTCGGGCTCCGGTGGACACCTGAGCATGGAAGCGCTCAAGCAGCAGACCGGACTTCAGATCAAGCATATCCCGTACAAATCGTCGCCGGCGTCGCTGACCGATCTGATGGGGGGCGTTCTCGACTCGGCCTTTGCGCCAGTCGCGATCAGCCTACCTCTGGTCCAGGCGGGAAAGCTCAAGGCGATCGCAGTGAGCGGTCCTTATCGCGTGCCGCAACTGCCCGACGTCAAGACCATGTCCGAGCAGGGCGTCAATTTTGATGTGGCTGCCTACTATGCATTCGTCGCGCCGACAGGTACGCCGAAGAGCATCATCGATCGGCTGAATAAGGCAATTAACGAGGTTCTGTCGGCGCCTGACACGGCCGAGAAGCTGACCAATCTGGGGTTTTCGAAACTGCCGGTGAAGACGCCGGAAGAGTTCGATGCGACTATCAAGAGCGATTTTCAGATATGGGGCGATATCGTCCGCAAGGGAAACATCAAAGTGGATTGAGCGATCCTGGTCTTTTCCGGAAGGGTTTGACCGCTATGCGATGTATGACGTGAGCGGCTGCGGATCCATGCACTGGCCGCGCAATGCAACCAGGGCTTCTGAAAACGTAAGCAGGGGTGGATGATCGCCTAGCCCCGGCTGCGCTTCGCCGAGGTTGAAGGATAACCGTCCTCTGCAGCGGCGAGTGTGCTGAAACGTGCATTTCGCACATGGTTACGCATCGCTTCTTCGGCGTTCGACGGATTGCGCCCTTGCAGCGCCGCCAAGATGGCCTTGTGTTCGTTGAATGCGGCCTGCGCCCGCCCTGGACGCGTGCTCGAACGTAGCCGGTTTAATCGGAGCTGATAATAGACCCCGTCCAGTAGCAAGAGCTCAAGCCGCTCACAACGCGCGGCCTTGGCGATTGCGAAATGGAAGTCTTCATCCGTGGAGCGCTGGACATACGCTTCGCCTGCGGCAAGCGCGGGCTGCTCGGCATGATGGGCCAGCATCTCCTCCAGGCGGTCGAGTTCGCGTCCGGTCGCGCGCTCTGCGGCCAGTCGCGCGGCCATTCCCTCCAGGGCTTCTCGCACCAGGAAAAGCTGTTCGAGATCCGCCTTGCTGAAGGTGATGACGCTGACGCCCAGCCGGGGGGTGCGCGTCACGAGCCGACCTTCGAGACGACCGAGCGCCTCGCGCAAAGGGCCCCGGCTGATGCCGAGCTGCCGCGCAAGCTCGGCCTCGGAAAGCTTCTCCCCCGGCTCGAACTCTCCGGAAGTGATCGCTTCGACGATCTTCGTGAAGGCCTCGCTCGCGAGTGAGGTACCAGCGATGGGGTGCAGCGCGCTCATTCATACATCCCGATTGACCACAGAGGCGTAACACGCTGCACAAGATTCGCACAGTGAAAACAGTTGGCAATAAGCAGTCATGCGTAAAAGATGCGCATATTCTGCGAATTTATGACCACTTAGAGAGAGAAGCTCGTGCAGATGAGTTCTGTAGCTGAATTATCCTGAAAACTGTTGACAGTTCCGGAGGCATGCGTATCGTCCGTGCAGCTCGCTCCCGCCGGGGCGTTGCAAGACTAGGAATGTGCGGATGCGTTCGACCGACCAGCTCAAGGCCTTAATGGCGCGCCGCGCCGCGGTGACCCTGCCTGGGGCCGCCAATGCGATGTTTGCCCGCGTGATCGAGGATCTTGGCTTCGAGGCGATCTATGTGACCGGCGCCGGCATTGCCAACATGTCTCTCGGCGTGCCGGACATCGGTCTGACGACGCTGACCGAGGTTGCAGAGGCGGTGGCGGCGATCTCCGACACGGTGTCCCTGCCGCTGCTGGTCGATGCCGACACCGGGTTCGGCAACGCCGTCAACATGGTGCGCACCGTGCGCGCGCTGGAGCGCGCAGGGGCCGCGGGGCTTCAGATCGAGGATCAGGTCTTTCCGAAGAAATGCGGGCACTTCAACGGCAAGGACGTGATCCCGCTCAACGAAATGGTGCAGAAGATCAAAGCCGCTGTCGACGCGCGGCAGGATCAAAATTTACAGATCGTGGCGCGCACGGATGCTGCGGCCGTCGAGGGGATCGACCGGGCGATCGAGCGCGCTCAGGCGTTTGTGGAGGCCGGCGCCGACGCCACGTTCGTCGAGGCGCCGATCTCTGCCGAGCAGCTTGCACGCATCCCGGCCTCGCTCGCCGTGCCGCAGGTGGCCAACATCGTTTTCGGCGGTCGGACCCCGGACCCCGGCCGGGAGAAGCTCGCGGACATGGGTTTCTCCATCGTGCTCTACGCCAATGCCGCTCTGCAAGCGGCGCTTCGTGCCTCCTATGAGGTGCTGGGCGCTCTCAAGCGCGACGGAACACTCACGGCGGTCGCAGACCGTCTCGCGTCCTTCGAGGAACGGCAGCGGGCGGTAGCCAAAGATCGATGGGATGCGCTCGAAGCGCGCTACCGGATCGGCGCATGAGGGAGGACTGACGATGGCAAGGCCATGGGATGGAATCATCTCCGAGGACGAACAGAAGGCCTACAATGCCGCAGGCTTCGGTCGTACGACCGGCCTCGGCAAGCGACCGGCGCTGCTGATCATCGATGTGCAGTACCGCACGGTCGGTACGAAGCCGATGCCGTTCTGGGAAGCCATCAAGGAATATCCGACGTCCTGCGGTGAGATCGCCTGGAATGCCGTCGGCAACATTTCCGCGCTGCTCGGCCTGTTCCGCGAGCGCGGTTGGCCGGTTCTTTATCCTTACGTCGCGCCGAAGCAGGATTTCGACATGGGTCGGCTTTCCGACAAGGTGCCGGCGATTATGAACGTCGCGGCGAAAGGTTATGAGTTCGTCGCGCCGATCGCGCCGGCTCAGGGCGATATCCTGTTGCCGAAGAAGCATCCGAGCGCCTTCTTCGGTACGCCGCTGGCAAGCTACTTGATCAATGTCGGCGCCGATACGCTGGTCGTCACCGGCTGCAGCACCAGTGGTTGCGTGCGCGGCAGCGTCGTGGACGCCTTTGCCTATAATTTCCGTGTCCTCGTGCCCGAGGACGCGGTCTACGACCGCTCCGCCACTTCGCATGCGGTCAATCTGTTCGACATGGCGGCGAAATATGCCGACGTAATGCCGACCGAGGATGCTCTGGCCGCGCTGCGGCGGGTCGTCTGAGGGCGGTGCCAAGGAAGGCCGGCGACAAGTCCGGCAGGACGCGCAGAGGAGAACACGATGATGACGACAAGGTTTCCGACGCGGCGCGCGCTCATTGCCGCCGCTGGATTCTTCGCCGGGCTCACGATCACCGGTGCCATGGCGCAGGAGACGCTGAAATTCGGTCTCGCCATGCCGCTCTCCGGCGGTCAGGCGCTTTATGGGCAGGATCAGGTCAAGGCCGCCGAATGGGCTGTCGCTGCGATCAACGCGGCCGGCGGCGTCAATGGCAAGAAGCTTGAGATGGTGCTGCTTGATACCCGCGCCGATCCGCAGGCGGGCATCCAAGCTGCCAACCGCCTGGTCTCGGTCGAGAAGGTGCCGGTCTTCGTCAGCGCCTGGTCAGCCGTGGTCAAGGCGATCGCGCCGGTGGCCAATGATAACAAAGTCGTCCAGCTTTCGGTTGGGGCGAACTCGGCTGATATCGCCCGGCTTGGCGACTATACCTACACGACGTTCCCGCTGGCCGATGTCGACATATCCGCCGTGGCCAACCATGCGGCGACGAAGCTCGGCAAGAAGCGCGCTGCCGTGCTGTACATCAACAACGAGACCGGCGTTGTCGCGGCGCAGATCTACCGCGACGTCTTCAGCAAGGCCGGCGGTCAGGTCGTCGCCTACGAGGCCTATGATCCGAAGGCTTCCGACTGGACAGGCTCGTTGCTCAAGGTGCGCGCGGCCAATCCCGATATCATCCACATCCAGGGTCTGGTCGCCGACACCCCACAGGTCATCGCCCAGATGCGCCAGCTTGGTCTGACCGTTCCGGTCTCGTCGTACTCGGCGGTCTACAATCCCAAGCTGATCGAACAGCTCGGCAAGGCGGCCGAAGGTGTGATCGCTACTTCGTTGGCGCCGGGTGTCGAGGACAAGGCGGTTGCCGACTACGTCGAACGCTGGCGCAAGGAGGTGGGGCGCGAGCCGAACGGTCTGCCCTATACGCAGTACCTCTATGATGCGCCCTATATCGTCGCGGCGGTGTTCAAGGCGCTCGACGACAAGAAACTGCCGCTAACCGGCGAGAATTTCCGGCGCGAGATGGTGGCCACGAAGACCTTCGATCTGCCGCTGACCGGTCGCCTTACGATCAACGAGAACCATACAGTCAACAAGCCGGTCTTCCTGATGGAAGTGAAGAACGGCAAATGGGTGCAACTCGCCGTCGTTGAATGATTGATCGTCGCGCGGCTTCGACGCCGCGCGACGTCCCGGAGCAAGTCCATGTTGTCGTTCGACATTGTCGCACAGATCCTTTGGACGTCGTTTGCGACGTCAAGCTATTTCGTTCTGTTCGCGCTCGCCTTCGCCTTGGTGTTGAAGGTCAACCGTGCGTTCAACTTCGCGCAGGCCGCGATGATGACCGTGGCATTTTACGCCGCCTACACCTGCGTCGCCCTTTGGGGGCTTCCCGGATGGGTTGGCTTCGCTGCTGCGCTGGCAGCGAGCATAATCCTTGCGATCGTGATCGAAGTCTTCGGCTTTCGGACGCTGCGTCGCCGCCGGGCCGACCAGATCTTCGTGTTTATCTTCACGCTGATTGTCTCCGAGGTGGTTGCGTTCCTTGCCATGCTGGTGTTCGGCACTTGGCCGTCGACGATCTTTCCGTCGCTGTTCTGGCCCGTCACGCTCGTCGGTAACGTGGCGGTCAGTCAGTGGGATATTCCCGCTGTCGGGGTCGCGGTGAGCTCGGTGGTCGTGCTGTTTGGCTTTCTGCGCTTCACGCGAACCGGTCAGTTCATGGTTGCGGTCGCCGACAACCCGGATTTGGCCGAGCTCTACGGCATCGCCAAGCAGCGGATCTATTTGGCGACGATGCTGACGGCCGCAGTGCTCGTTGCTCTCGGGATGTTTCTCTACGGAACTCGCGCGCAGGTGCAACCGACGACGGCGATCGACCTGATGCTCTTCGCCATCGCCGCGACCATTATCGGCGGCATCGGCAATCTCTGGGGCGCGGCTCTCACGGCCGTCGTCCTCGGGGTCGTTCAGAATTCGAGCGTGCTGTTCATTCCGTCGGAGTGGCAGGGCTTCCTGCTTTATCTCTTCCTGTTCGTGGCCATCGTCTTCCTGCCGAATGGAGTCAAGCTGCCGGCGCGCCGCCGCCTAACCCGCAAGACCGTTGCGCCCGATCTCGTTGGCGCCGGCAGCCAGGAGAGCTGATCGTGGAATATGTCTATGCGGTCGTGATCCTGATCGGCCTCTACATCGTCCTTGCCGCGAGCTTCAATCTCATCATCGGCTACGGCGGACTGATCTCGATCGCTCATCCGATCTTCTATGCGATTGGTGCCTATGCATCGGCTATTCTGTCGCGCGACTATGGTTTTCCCATTCCGCTCGCCATGTTGGCCGGCACGCTCATCGCGCTTGTAGCGTCGATCATGGTAGCATTGCCATCGCTCAGGGTATCCGGCGACTATCTGTTGATCGCGTCAATCGGCTTCCAGCTCGGTCTGATCGAGGTGTTCAAGAACGCGTCGTGGACCGGTGGCGCCGGCGGTTTCACCAACATTCCAGCGGCTCTGTCAGCCTCGGTACCGCGTGAGGTCTATGTCGCGATCGTCGTCGTGGTGGCGGCGCTCGCCGCGCTGTTGGTGCGTGCGATCGCCCACGGCCCCTACGGCCGGGCTATGGCGGCGATGCGCGATGATGAAGTTGCGTTTTCGGCGCTGGGTCGCAATGCCGTGGCAATGAAGGTGGGAACCTTCGCGTTGGGTTCGGCGCTGGCCGGGTTCGCCGGAGCGCTCTATGCCCACTACTTTCGATTCGTCGCGCCGGAGCAGTTCGACATTCTGCAATCCTCGGTGGTTCTGACGATGGTTGTCGTCGGCGGTATTCGCTCCACTTGGGGACCTGTCGTCGGAGCTGTGCTTCTCCAGGCATTGCCGCAGGCCATCACCTTCCTCAATCTGCCGCCAGCCGTGCTTGGTCCGCTGCAGGGATTGCTGTTCACCGGCCTCGTGCTCGTCTTCATGTTCGTGCGGCCGCAGGGGTTGGTTTCGGCGGGCGAGGTCTGGTCCGCCACACGCAAGGGATCCGAGCATGCCCGTTCTTGAGATCGCGCAGCTCAACAAGAGTTTCGATGGTATCATCGTCGCCGACGGCATTGATCTGACGCTCGAGGCTGGCCGGATCGTCGGACTGATCGGCCCGAATGGGGCCGGAAAAACCTCGCTGTTCAATCTGGTCTCCGGCATCTTCCCGCCGGATTCGGGCTCGATCACACTCGATGGTCAGTCGCTGAAGGGGCGCAAGCCCTATGAACGTGCCCGTCTTGGCCTGAGCCGAACCTGGCAAAACCTGCGGCTCTTTCCATCGCTCACTGTGCTCGACAACTTACTGGTTGCGCCCCGCCACTATGCCGGCGAGAGCCTGCTGCGGCTGATGTTCACGCCCGGATCGGTGCGCGCGGCGGAGAAGAAAGATCACCGTAAGGCACTGGATGTGCTCGAGCGCACCGGATTGGCATCGGTTGCGCAGCGCCCGGCCTCAGACCTCACTTTCGGTCAGCAGAAGCTGGTTGGCGTTGCTCGAGCGTTGATGAACGACTGCCGCTGCCTGCTGCTCGACGAGCCTATGGCAGGCGTCGAGGGACAGGCGTACCAGACGATTCAGAAGGTGGTGCGCGATATCGCCGCTTCCGGCGTCGCAGTCTGCGTCGTCGAGCACAACGTCGCGTTCATCCGCGATCTCTGCGATGAGGGTGTCTTTATGTTCGCGGGCAAGGTCTTGGCGCGCGGCCCTGTCGAGGTGCTGATCGCAGATCCGCGTCTCACCGAGCTCTATTTCGGGACCTAAGCCATGCTCGAGATCGACAAGCTAAGCGCGCGTTTCGGGACGCTCACGGCGCTGCACGGGATATCCCTGTCGCTTGAGCCGGGCGCGCGGCTCGGTGTCTTCGGCCACAACGGCGCGGGCAAGACGACGCTGCTGCGCTGTATCGTTGGCGCGCACGCGCCGGCCGTCGGATCGGTGACGTTCGACGGCAGGCCCATTGAACCGGGCAAGGTGCCCGAGACGGTCCGTCGCGGGATCGCGTTCGTGCCGCAGGGGCACAACGTCTTTCCGACTTTGTCGGTCGAGCGCAACCTGCATGTTGCAGGCCTGCTGTTTGATCAGTCGTTCATCTCCGAGGTGCTGAAGGTCTTCCCGGTTCTGGAAGAGCGCAAGGCGCAGCGCGCGGGATCGATGTCCGGCGGCGAGCAGCAGATGCTTGCCCTCGGCATGGCGCTGATGACGCAGCCGAAATGGCTCTTGCTCGACGAGCCCTCGACCGGGCTCGCTCCCGTCATCGTCCGTAACGTGATGGCGCAGATGCGCAAGGTCAACGAAGCCTTCGGTACCGGATTGATCGTGGTCGAGCAGAACGTGCCAGCGACGCTCAAACTGGTCGATAGCGCGCTGATCCTGAAGTCCGGCCAGGCCGTATTCCAGGGAGCTGCCGCCGAACTTCAGGCCAAGCCTGACCTGTGGGAGTGGTTCTAATGGCGGCTGGTTCGTCCGGGGAGCGGACGCGTTCCGCAGAGGCTTTTCGGGCGCTCTGCGATTGGTCGGCGGCCGCAGCATCCCGGCCGTTGCCCGAGGCCGTGCGTCGTCGCGCCGCGCTGATCCTCGCCGACGATCTCGGCGCGATGGTCGCGGCGTCGGCCGAGCCTCAGGTTTCCGCCGCCGTTGAAGGCTTCGCGGCATCGTCCTCGGCGACTGCCGAGGCGACGGTGTTCGCTCCCGGCACTCGCCGGTTGGATCGGTACGCCGCCGCGGCAGCCAACGGCATGGCGGCTGCGTGGTGCGAGTTGGACGAGGGCTTTCGCCTCGCCCCCTGTCACGCCGGTGCCTATCTGTTGCCAGCGCTGCTGGTGGAGGCCGAGGCTCGTGACGCGTCCGTCGTCGAGGTGCTGTCAGGACTGGCGCGTGCCTATGAACTGACGGCGCGGCTGGCATTGGCTTTTCCTTTCGCCACGATGACGGTGCATCCGCATGCTGCCTTCGCGACGGTGGGTGCTGCGGCCGGTGCGGGCATCATGCGCGGCCTTGATGGAGCGAAGCTCGCTGATGCGGTGTCCGCCGCTGCAAGCATGACGTTCGCCGGCCCGTTCGGCATCGCGCCAGATGGTGCGCTGGTGCGCAATGCCTGGACGGCCGCCGGCGCCTGGATCGGCCTCCGCGCCGCCGATTGGACCGCGCATGGCATCGCGGGTCTCGCCAGCACGCCCTACGATGTCTTTGTCACTGTTTTCGGGACCGGTAGCGCGCCGGAGGCGATGACCAATGGCCTCGGCGAGCGTTGGGCCGTCGAAGACGGCTACCACAAGATCTTCGCCTGCTGTCAATACGCCCATTCGGCACTCGAGGCGACGCTGGAACTCGGCGCGCGTGCCGCGAAGGATGGACGCTCGGTGACCGATCTCGCGGAGATCGTGGTGGAAACGCATCCGAAGGGGATGTCCCTCGTCACGGTCGAACCCGCGACGGTGCTTGGCGCCAAGTTCTCGATGCCGCATGCGGTCGCTGCTGGTGCGTGGCTCGGTACAGGCGGGCAGGCGGCGTTCACCGCTGAGACGCTGAGCGATCCCGCGATCGCGACGTTGCGGCGCAAGGTGACCCTCGCACCTCATCCGGCGATCGGTTCTCCGCCGCACGATCGTCCGGCGCGGGTGACGTGGCGTTTCGCCGATGGGGTGAGCTGGAGTGCTGATTGCGCCAGCGCGCGTGGCGGTGCCGATCAACCGTTTTCGGAGGAGGCGATGATCGCCAAGCTCGGCGAGAGCACCTCTAGAGTATTCCCGGCGATGGCCGCGCCGCTCGCGGCGCTGGTGCGCAACGAGGATAGTTGGGGTGAGCGCCGCTGGCGCGAGATGCTGGCGGCGATGCTGATGGAGAATTCATCATGAGCGCGGATGTCGACCTTCTGGTGATCGGCGCCGGCGGTTGTGGCCTGGCCGCCGCCATTGCCGGTCATGATGCGGGTCTCTCGACGGCCGTTGTCGAGAAGCTGGATCGTCCGGGCGGCAACTCCTCGCTCTCCACTGGTTCAGTGCCGGCCGCCAACAGTCGCTTTCAGCGCGAGGCGGGGATCAACGATGATCCCGAAACCTATGCGCGTGATCTGATGGGGATCGCCAAGGAGACCGATGATTTCGCGTTGGTGAAGCGCCTGACCGAAGTCTCGGCAGAGACCGTGGAATGGCTCGTCGATACGGTCGGCGCGCGCATGCAGCTCATCACTGCCTATAAGCATATCGGCCACTCCGTGCCGCGCCTGCATGCTCCGGTCTCCCGTCGGGGCCAGGACCTTGTCGATGATCTGATTGCAGCCGCCGGGCGGCGTGACATTCCGATTGCCGTCGGCAATGCGGTCAAGGGGCTGATCGTCGAAGACGGCGCCGTACGCGGCGCGGTGATCGACAGCAGCGATGGCCTTTCGCGGATCGTCGCGCGCAAGACGGTGCTTGCGGTCAACGGCTTTGCTGGAGATCCCGATCTCGTGCGACGCTTCTGCCCGGAAATTGCTGGCGCACAGTATTTTGGAGCGCGCGGCTCCACCGGCGAAGCCATTCGCTGGGGCGAAGCGCTCGGGGCCGGCCTTGCGAACATGGCGGCATATCAAGGCTACGCTGCCGTCGCGCATCCGCATGGCAGTCTGCTGTCCTGGACGACGATCGAGAAAGGCGGCTTCCTGGTCGGCGCCGATGGTCGTCGTTTCGGTGACGAAAGCCTTGGTTATTCCGGCTACGCGCGGATTGTGCTCGGCCAGGGCGAGTATTCCTTCGCAATCTTCGACCAGAAGATATTCGACATCGCGGCACAAGAGGAGGAGTTTGCCGAACTCGCGCGTTATGGCGGCGTCAAGAAGGCCGACAGCGTTGCCGAACTCGCCGAACCCTATGGGCTAGATCCGGCCGCACTGACCGAGGAATTGGAGCGCTACAACGCGGCTGCTTCTGGCGAGCAGAAGGATCGCTTTGGTCGCAAGGACTTTGGCCTTGGCCCGCTTGTTGCTCCCTTCTATGGCTGCCGCACTGTGCCGGGTCTCTTCCACACGCAGGGCGGTCTGCGGATCGACGGCGATGCTCGCGTGCTCACGACGAAGGGTGTGCCGGTACCGAATTTGTTCGCCGGTGGCGGCGCAGCCGCCGGCATCAGCGGCCGTTCCGGTGCATTAGGTTACGCATCCGGCAACGGCCTGCTTTCGGCGATCGCGCTTGGCCGGCTGGCCGCGCTCGCGGCGGCTCGCGAAATCAGGAGCGAAGCGTGAGCACCCTCGCACGCAAGATCGTCACACGCTGGGCGGAGTGTGAGGCCCAGCCGTTGCCTGATGGTGTTGCTGAAGCGGCGCGGATGCACTTGCTTGACGCGATCGGTGTCGGTCTCGCATCGGCGGGAAGCGCGATCGGTTCGCCCTATCAGGCTTACGCGGATCGCCGCGTTGCGTTCGGCCCGGCCAGCGTTTTCGGTCGGAACGAGGGTACTGGTCCGGCAGATGCGGCGATGCTCAATGGCGGACTAATCCATAGCCTCGAATATGACGATACGCATACCGCCTCCATCGTCCACGGCAGCGCCGTGCTGGCGGCAACGGCGCTCGCTGCGGGCGAGGCTTATGCAGCGACGGGTGCCGATGTGCTGCGTGCCTATGCGCTCGGCTGGGATGTGCTGATCCGCTTCGGTCAGGCCGCACCTGGCAGCTTTCAGGCAGTGGGTTTCCAGATCACGTCAGTCGGCGGAGCACTGGTGGCGGCGCTGATCGCGGCGCGGCTCATGCGGCTCGACAATGATAAGACCGTCGCGGCCGTTGGTATTGCCCTCAGTCAGGCGTCGGGCGTGTTTGAATTCCTGAGCAATGGCGCGACTGTGAAGTCATTGCATCCCGGTTGGGCTGCCCACGCCGGCATTGTCGCCGCAGGTCTTGCCGAAGCTGGCCTCACCGGTCCCGAGACGAGCCTTGAAGGTCGTTTCGGCCTGTTTCGCGGCTTCGCCCGCGATGAGGCCGCGCCTGATCGGCTGGATGCTGACATCGCAACGCTCGGTGACGTCTGGCACCTGACCGATGCCGCCTTCAAGTTCTATCCCTGTTGCCATTATCTGCATCCCTTCATCGAGGCGGCCGGACAACTGGCGGAACGTGGCGTCATGGCTGCTTCGATCGAAAAACTGGTCTGTCGCGTGCCGGAAGGGGCTGCCGGGATTATTTGCGAGCCGTGGGCTGCCAAGCGTGCTCCGGCTTCGGGGCATGCGGCGCGCTGGAGCCTGCCAATTGCCGTCGCGGCTCGGCTGATCGACGGCAAGATCGACCTCGATACCTTTGAGACGCCGGTATCGGCCGCCGTTCGCGCGCTCGCAAAGCGGCTCGAGTGGGAGCCGTTGCCTGGCGCAGATTTCCCGCGACGCTTCGAGGCCGAAATTGTCTGTCATCTGCACAATGGTGACGAGCAGCATGTGCGCGTCGACGATGTCTATGGCAATCGGAGCCGACCGGCAGACCCTGCCGCCGTGTTGGCGAAGTTCCGTGCCAATGCCGAACGCTCGCTGCCCGCAGCATCAGTCTTCGCGTTGGAGACCGCAATGTCACGGCTCGAGCGCGCTCACGATCTGACGGAACTCACGGCTGCGTTGCGGGGCCGCGCTGAAAACTGAGGAGGAATCCGATGGCAGCATTCGATCTGGTCATTCGCGGTGGCGAGGCGGTCCTACCCGGCACCGGCCTGACCGCCTGCGACATTGCCATCAAGGACGGCCGCATCGCTGCGATCCTGGCGCCGGGGGCAGCCGCATCCGCAAGCGAGGATATTTCGGCAACGGGGCTCCTGGTCATGCCGGGTGCGATCGATGTCCATCTCCATCTCGGCCACGGCAAGGACATCTCCCGCCCCCGCGTCGCGGACGATGCCGATCGCGAAACGGCGGCGGCAGTTGCCGGCGGGGTCACGACCTTCATTCCTTATCTGATGGCGACCGAGCCGTTCGAGACGCTGTTTGACGAGGTGGTCGCAGTCACCGAGGCGGGGGCACGTATCGACTTCGGCTATCACTTTGTGATCTCGACGGAGGCCCAACTCGCCGGCGTGCCGCGTTATATTTCCGACTATGGTGCGCCGAGTTTCAAGATCTTCATGAATAACCGCGGCGGCGAGGGCGCGCGCCTCGGTCTGCCGGATATCGATGACGGTTTCCTGCTTCGGCTCAGTGAAGCGGCCGCGCGACATGGCGGCATGGTCTGTCCGCATCCGGAGACGATCGAACTCGCCTGGGTGCTGCGTGATCGCATGAAGGCCGAGGATCCGAACGGGAAGGGGGGACTTGCCACCTGGAATGCCTCGCGTCCGCCCTTCGTCGAGGCCGACGCGGTGCAACGGGCGGCCTATGTCGCTCACGTCGCTGGTGCTCCGCTTTACGTGGTGCATACGTCATCCACGGAAGCGATCGAGGCGGCGCTGCGGCATCGCCGAGCCGGCGCAGCCGTCCATATCGAGACGTGCCCGCACTATCTGACCCATGACATCAGTTGGGAGAAGGGCGATATCGGCAAGATCAACCCACCGCTGCGCCAGGCGGCCGACCGCGAACGACTCTGGCAGGGGGTTTCGAATGGCGAGGTCGATACGATCGGTACGGATCACATTCACCGCGATCTCTCCTCCAAGGATGGGGGGATCTGGGCGGCCTCGCCGGGCTGTCCAGGCTTGGAGACGATGCTGCCGGTCATGCTCAGTGAGGGATACCATAAGCGTGGCATCCCGCTCGAACGCATCGCAGCGATCACGTCCACGAATCCGGCGCGCATCATGGGATTGGGCGATCGCAAGGGCGCCGTCGCAGTCGGCCTTGATGCCGACCTCACCTTCATCGATCTCAACGCGGAATGGACGCTGGGCCGGGACGATATTCTCTCCAGCGCCGGCTATTCGATCTACGATGGCTGGCGGTTCAAGGGCCGAATTCGCCACACGCTCGTCCGCGGTCGGTTCTCATTCCGGGACGGTGCGCTCGTGGACGGTTCGCGCGGCTTTGGCCGGTACGTTCGCCGAGTGTTGTCCTGACATAATTAAAGCCAGAAGCGATTGAAGGTGGCCGCGCGCGACGATACTGCGCTGAGGATGGCTGCGCGGATCGACTTCTCGATACAACCATGAGCCCAGTCCGGTTACCGGCCGCCGCACCCATATTGCAGCGGCCTGAGCCGGGTTCTCCTCATCGGTTGATTCTGCGGCAAATCCCTATGTTGTGTTAATCCTGACTACCAAGTGGTGCTGATAGGCACGCTCGGTCGAGGTCAGGGTTTGATGATTCCCAGCTGGGCGCATTGCGCCGCGGCCTGCGCGCGCGTCGCCGTGCCGGTCTTTTGGATCACATTGTTCACGTGGAACTGCACCGTTCGCTCGGTGACGCCGAGAATGATGGCGATGGCGGAAGACGACTTGCCGCGTGCGATCCAGGTGAGAATCTCCGTTTCCCGCTCGGTCAACGCAAAATTCGGCTTTGCCGGGGTCAGCTCACGCGCGAGCGTCAGGCGGTGGCGGATGATCAGTACCAGCATCTCGAAGTCGATCGGTTTGCTCAGGAAATCATCGCAGCCAAGGCTGCGCGCCTGCAATTGGTTGGCGCGCTGGGCATAAGCCGTCACGAAAATGAACGGCACTGAGAGCGGCAGGAGGTTGTCTCTGCGCGCTCGCTCCAGCACCTCGAATCCGGAAAGGCCAGGCAGATCGAGATCGCACAGGACGAGGCTGGGCGGCGGCTGCAAGGCCTTCAGCGCTTCGGCGCCGTTGGCGACGACCGAGACCTTGAAGCCTTCCTCTTCGAGAACCTCCACGATCAGTTCGCTGATCTCTGGATTGTCTTCGATGCACAGGACGATCTCCGAGCTCACAGGGGTATCTCCATGAGCGGGAGGCGTAGTGTAAGCTTGGTACCGACGCCGAGCTGGCTGTCGATAGCGATGGTTCCGCCGTGCGCAGTTGTAAATCGCTCGGCCACATAAAGTCCGACGCCGGTCCCATGGACGTCGTGGCTGTTCTGCGCCCGGTAGTAAACGGCGAACACGTTCTCCAGGTCGTCGGCCGGAATACCCCGTCCCTTGTCGGTGACGATGAGAATGGCGTGGTCGCCATCCGTCGAGCCGGCGATGCTGATCGAGGCTCCGGGCGGCGAGTACTTCGCCGCATTTGAAACGATGTTCTCGATGATCTGGCAGATCATGAACGAGTCGAGTTTCAGCGTCGCGGGTAGCGCTGCCGTGTCGACGGTGATGGCGGCCTGCGGATAGGTTTCCTTGACGTGTGCGACACAATTGTCGATCACCGCAGCCAGCGAAACGTCAGTGTGTTGCAGGCGGAAGGCTTCGTCTTCGACCTCGGCGACAAGCTGAATGTGCCGGATCAGCGCCTGGATGTGGCGCACGGCGCCGCGAATTTTGCCGCTGCGCTCGCTCATCTCGGCGGGGGCGATCACCGCCCTGCGGCGTGCGAGACGGAAGGCCTGGCCGTCGATGGTCGTCAGTGAGGTGCCGATCTCATGCGAGGCGATGTCGAGGAAACGTCGCTGGCGCTCGGTCTTCAGCTGCTCCGCATGCAGGTTCTGGTGCAGAAGCTGCTCGGTGTTGCGGCGCGATGTCACCAGCGCGGCGGCAATCCATTGCATCAGGATGGCGATCGTCCGGTTGACGTACAAGCTGATGCCCGCGTCGGGCGGCATGGTCACGAGGCCAGCCAACGAGAGTGCAGTCGTCAGCATGGCAAATCCATAGATGCTGCGGTGAGGCGCGATGATCGAAGCGAAGATGGGGATCGTGTACATGAACGCAATCGACACGTCGTCGGGCGCGACGATGATATCGAACACGAAGATCGCGAGAATCGAAAGACCTATTCCGATCGACAGGCCGGTCTCGCGCAGCGGGCTCGCCTGCATGATTGCTGTATAACGCTGATCCAATGTATCGCCGCTGGCGTGTGTTTGATCCAGACTCGATAGGTGCGGTGCGCCACATCTTCAAGAGTCCTGCGACAATGTGGAGCCTGTCGGAGTAGACAGGTTTTCCGGCTTCGAAGGTTCCCTAACATTCCATCGCATGTGCTGCGGCCGTTGCAGGCATCGAGCCTGCGCGAAAAAACCGAACACCTTCGGGGGAAACATTGTATGCGTGCGCGAGACTATCGAGATATTTGTGGTGGTGGGTTCCTCGCCGTACTCGGCGCTAGCGCCGCGCTCTATGCGACGACAGCGCTCGACGTTGGAAACATCGTGCGCATGGGACCGGGCATGTTCCCGGCGGCCGTGGGTTGCATCCTCGCTGTGCTCGGTGTTGCGATTCTATTGCCGGCCCTGTTTCGCTCGGGCGAGTTTCCAGCCATTGATTGGCGTTCGTTCCTGACGATTCTCGCGTCCATCTTGGCATTTGCGCTGATGATCCGACCCTTCGGCATGGTGCCTGCGATCGTTGCGCAAACGCTGATTGCGAGCCGGGCCGACAGCAAGCTGTCATTGTTTGGGGCAACGGTGCTCGCCGCTTGCGTGGCGTCGGGTGCCGCGCTGATCTTTAAAGTCGGCCTCGGCGCACCTGTTGCTACCGTAAATTGGCCTTGGTGATGCAATGACCGGCTTATACGACAATCTGGCGCTCGGGCTTGCGACGGCTATCTCGTTCAACAATCTGCTCTACTGTGTGGTTGGTGTCACGCTGGGGACGTTCATTGGTGTCATTCCCGGGTTCGGAACGCTCGCCGCGATGTCGATGCTGTTTCCGATCACCTTCCATCTCGATCCGACCGCGGCCGTGATCATGCTGGCGGGAATCTGGTACGGCACGACCTATGGCGGCTCGACGGCGTCGATCTTGCTCAACTTGCCAGGGACGCCTGCAAACGCCGTGACCTGTCTCGACGGATATCCGATGTCGAAGCAGGGACGCGCGGGCGTAGCCCTGTTCATGACGACCGTTGCATCGTTCTTCGGGGCCAGTGTCGGCATCGTGCTGATGATGCTGCTGTCGCCTGTGATCGTGGCCTTCGCCTTGCAGTTCGGCCCACCCGAGTATTTCTCGATGATGGTGTTGGGTCTTGTCGCGGCTTCCGTCATCTCCGACGGTTCTGCGATCAAGGGCATTGCCATGGTGGCGCTTGGATTGCTGATCGGCACGGTCGGCACCGACATCGAGACCGGCCAGCAGCGTTTTTCGTTCGGTGTTCCCGAATTGATGGATGGCGTCAGCCTGGTTGCACTGGCCATGGGACTGTTCGGCATTGCCGAGGTCGTCAGCAGCATTCGCACGGTCGAGACCAGCAATGTTGACAGGTCGATCAGCATGAAATCGATGCTGCCGACGCGAGACGAGATGCGCCGCTCGTGGATGCCGATGGTGCGTGGGTCGAGCATCGGCTCCTTTTTTGGCATCCTGCCGGGGACCGGGCCGACCGTCGCTGCCTTCATGGCCTATGCGGTGGAAAAGAAGTTGGCCAAGGATCCATCCCGCTTCGGCAAGGGGGCGATCGAGGGCATCATGGCGCCGGAGACGGCCAACAACGCGACCGATCAGACCTCCTTCATTCCGACGATGACGTTAGGCATTCCCGGCACCGCGACGATGGCGCTGATCCTCGGCGTGCTGATGATTCACGGTATTTCTCCGGGCCCGCAGCTCATCGTCAACAAACCGGACTTGTTCTGGGGACTGGTGATGAGCTTCTGGATCGGCAACGTCTTGCTCGTGATCCTGAACGTTCCACTCATTGGCCTATGGGTGCGGGTGCTGACGATTCCGTACCATATCCTCTATCCCACCATCATCATGTTCGTCTGTATCGGGGTGTATACGGTCAACAATACCGCCTTCGACGTCATGACGGTGATCGTCTTCGGTGCGCTGGGTTATGGCATGCGAACGCTGGGCTTTCCTGCCGCACCGCTACTGCTCGGTTACGTCCTCGGGCCGTTGATGGAAGAGAACTTCCGCCGCGCCATGCTGATCTCACGCGGCAGTTTCGAAACCTTCGTGACACGACCGCTCAGCCTGTCCTTCCTCGTCGTGACGGCGGCCTTGCTGGCCTGGGGGCTGTGGGATGCATATCGCACGAGCCGCAAGGCGCGCCTTGCGCTGACCGCCTCCTGAGCATACCGAGATCTGTCTTCTCCGCCCCGTGATCAATGGGGCGGAGATCGGCATCATGATACGCAGTCGGCAACCTCCTTGCCGATCTGACCGTAACGGATGCGGATGACAGGCGGCGGTCGCGCTTGCGTCTATCGCGCAAATTGCGACGCAGCCACCGGTAGCCGTAGCAGTTCAGTGATGTCTTGGGCGGGCCCGGTTCATCGATACGCTGAGACGGAAAGCCTCGCGCGAGAGGCCGCCACCAGCAATTGAGACTCCGACACCGATGCTTTTGCTGGCCGCTTGAGACCCGGATAAACCTGCTGCAGCAGCTGTAACGCGTTCGACAGCGCATCTGCCGCCAGCTTATCCGATTTTCGGAGCGAGGGTAGGACTGTTTCCGCCTCACGACGGGCAGCGATCGTAAATCCAAGTCCATCAAGATACGGCTCCAATGTGGTGTCGCCTTGAAGCACGGCGTACTGAGCAGCCGCGCGCTCGATCAGTTCGCCGAGGATATGCGCCCGCAATCGCGGAGGAGAGGAGGCCTGCGGTCCACGGAGGCCTGCGTCATGCAGCGCGTTTCGGACATCTTCGACGTGGCGTTCGATCTCAGAGAGGGGTTTGCCGTCGGCGGCGGCCGCAACCGCCGCCTCAAGCCGCGAGCCAAGTGTCGTCACGCCAAGCTTCTTGAACAGCTCATCCATGATCGCATAGATCTCAGAGTGGCCGTGCGCGAACATTTGTGCTCCGGCCTCCCGTTCTCCTCCAGCATAGGCCGCAAGGCCAGCATCGAAGTGCGCCGCAATCACCTGCAAGGCGATTGCATACTCCGCTGGATCGTCTCCGACCGTCTCAGGATTGATGCCGCCTTCGCCGCCTTCGCCGCCTTCTCCACCTTCGCCGCCTTGAGCCCAGGCATTGATCAACTCGGCTTTGAACTGCGCGGCCTGTTCGATGGTCAGTCGCTGGGCATCGACGTCTGTCGCAAGATCAAGCGGTGACTGTTCGCCGGCACGAGCGGTGGCCGTACCCGTAAGGATGAACGCACCGACACCCATCCAAATCTTTATGCTTTTTCTCATCCGTTGATCCTGCCATCATGGAATGCAAGTAATCCGCGCAACAAGCGTTCCCTTCCAGCCGCGACCACATGCAATGCGTATCATTATCAGCAACGTACTCACGCCGAGCGATCTACAGAGCATCCGAGAGTCCATATCTTCTGTGAGATTTGTGGATGGCCGCAAGACAGCTGGGTTCGCCGCTCGCCAAGTCAAGATCAACGAGCAGGCGGATGCAACGGATACGACGACTCATGCGATCAAGTCACTGGTGACAAAACGTCTCAACGAAAACGATCTGTTTCGCGCGGCCGCCCGTCCGAAGAAAATCAGTCCGTTGTTGCTTTCACGTTACGAGCCGGGGATGGAATACGGCACGCACGTCGACGACGCCTTGATGCAGGGGATGAGAACCGATGTTGCTTTTACATTGTTTCTAAATGAGCCGGCGGACTATGACGGCGGGGAACTGGTCATCGAGTCAACAGCGGGCGAGGATGCCGTGAAGCTCGCGGCGGGGTCGATGGTTGTTTACGAGGCAACGACGCTTCATCGCGTTGCTCCCGTGAGTAGGGGCGAGCGATATGTTGTCGTTGGCTGGATTCGCAGCTTTGTCCGATCCGCGCCTCAACGCGAACTGCTGTTCGATCTGGAAACAGCACGACGCACGCTTTACAACCGCGAGGGAAAGACAGTGGAGTTCGATCTGCTCTCCAAGTCCCTCGCCAACCTGCTGAGAATGTGGGTCGACGATTGAGGATAGAGAGGCGGATATAGACAGAGGATGCCAAGGCTGGCTTTGAACCGTTTCTGCAATTTAGCATAGCCGGCTTCCGATTGCTCCGGCTGAAAGCCGCTGCGGACTAGAACCCATCTAAATCATCGGGGTTGCAGCGATGGTCTCGGACGGGCGCCGCAAAAACTTGCTATTCCCAACATCGCCAGGGCGACGGGCATCAACCGAGCGGAGTTCACCAGCATCAATGCCGTTTTGGATCAGCTTCGTATACAGATCAAAAACTCTGCGGCGCCCGTGATCAAATTTTGCTCTTGATCCACGCATTTCCGCCGCCAGTTGATCAAGCACTCGCAGTCGCGCACCTCGCGTCATGCGGCCATTGATCGAGCTCGAAACAACTCACGCAGGTTGCTCGCTGGGCGATCCCTGCT
The DNA here is from genome assembly GCF_000516555.1 of Afipia sp. P52-10. NCBI lineage: Bacteria > Pseudomonadati > Pseudomonadota > Alphaproteobacteria > Hyphomicrobiales > Nitrobacteraceae > Afipia > Afipia sp. P52-10. Next base: position 2,705,623 of record NZ_AZSJ01000003.1, read on the forward strand.
GCTAGGACAAAGCCGGAGTGAGTTTTGGCCGAGAAGCGTCCAGCGGATCAGCATGACATCGGAAGAGCCCGGTTGCTGGCTGTATTGCGATCAGCTGGTGCTGTATCTAACAATCCTGCTGCTCGGCGAAGTCCTGTGGCAGAATGAAGCTGCACAGCAGGCGCTACATAGGCAATAGCGGGCCTGATAGTTCGGAAGAGCTGTTAGAGACCCTTCATCACCTCAAGCAGGTCCTGCCGCAAAGCCAAGAGATCATCCCTCATCTTGCGTGCGACGATGGCCGGGGGCGCATGGGCGCTTGTGCTCATATTCAGCACATATGTCGGCCAGTTGGAAAGCTGCAGCGGCGTCGCCACGGCAACCACGCCCGGTTGCCATGCGGCTGCGCAGTATCCGTGTTTTCGGACTCCAGCAACGGCGGCCTCGATCTCGCGTGTTGGCCATTTCCATCCGGAAGGGCGATACGACCGGACGAGGTTGATGAGCGCGTGTCTGTCCGCATCCAGCAGCGTGGAAATGTAAGCGCGCCCCAATGACGTGAGCTCAATGGGAACACGTTGGCCAGCCGCAATACTGCGAAGGGATGCTTTCGGATTATACCGGACGGATTCCAGATAGACCATCGCGTCTCGGTCGGCCACTGCAAGTCCGACATTGAGGTGCAGCCTTTCCGAGGCAGCTTTCATTCTCGGAGCGGCCAACGCGATCGCCGGCGAGCCAACGCGCATGGCATGTGCCAAAGCCAATGTCAGCGCGGACAATCGATATCCCCGGCGCTTCACATCGTGGTCCAACAGGCCGGTGTGGACGAGGGTCTGTGTCAGCCTGCTGGTTGTGGACTTGGAAAGGCCGGTTCTTTCGGAGATCTCGCCATTCCCAAGCAGATCGATTCCGGGACGAAACGTTCGCAAGATTTCAACACCACGGACCAAGGAGCGGTTGGATTCGGATTGTCCAAAGCGGCTGCGGCGTTGAGCTTGCTGCATCATACCTCTCTCAGAGGCTCTTCATTTCCACCTGGTGGAATTAGCATGGTGTCAGACCGGAGGCAATGATCCATGGCTGCGTATCATCAAAGCAGGCGAGGAAACCGCAATGAGCCGTCACAACGCTCGATCAAAAGTGCCGTTACGCCTCGTCCGGTCCTTACGGCGATTGCGCTTGGCATCGCTCTTCTGGTCGGGAACGGCGTTCACGTCGACGGCTTCTTTTCCCGAGAAGCCTGTGCGCTTGGTCGTTCCCTTCGCCCCGGGCGCGGGACCGATCTGATCGCACGTACGCTCGCCGCGGGACTCTCCACCGAGCTTGGCCAGCCTTGTCATCAGCGATAACAAGCCGGGCGATGGCACCATCGTCGGCTCCGAAACTGTCGCAAAAAGTCCACCCGATGGATACACGCTGCTGGTCGCAACATTCGCGCATGCGATCAATCCCAGCATGCAGCCGAAGCTGCCTTATGTCACGGACAAGGAATCTGCGCCGATGATTCTGATCGGGCGCTCATTCAATGTTCTGGTTGTTAAGCCGGACAGCCGTTTGAAAAGTGTCAAGGATGTCCTCGATATTGCTAAGGCGGAGCCAGGCCCCTGACGTCGTTTTGCCGGAAAGGCAGGGAGCTGTGGCCGTCGATGGCGTCGTCGTGATCGCGTGGGATTTGGTCGTACGTGCGGTCTGTCGCATTCCAGACGCCACTCGGGCCACGCGGCTGTTCGTGGCAAGCCAAGTTCATCTCGCGCGACCACGCGGGCGCTTCGACAGAATGTCAGCGCGGTCGGCGTGCAGGTTCGATGGCCCGCGGGCTCCGACTGCGACCGTGCATGGCGACGAACGCAGCCAAGCCATGTTCGGTCCGCCATCGTGCAGGGGCGCGAGTTAAATCGCAGCTTCCTCGGCGGCGACAAAGCCCGGCCAATTGCCCATATACTTGATGAATGTCGGGCTGAGCCCCTCGTCGCGCAGATGCTGCGCCGTTACCGGGAGAGCCGGAGATTGATAAGCAGGGTTGCGGCGGACTTGTTCGGGGAAATCGTGCCGCAAGATTGCTGCACGACCGATCAGCACGAAGTCGCAACCCTGCTCGAGCACGGCCGCAGCCTGCTCGGCGCTCATAATCTTGCCAGCCGCACCGAGCCGGACATTGCCGCGCGGCAGGTCGGTGAAATAGCTCATCAATGTGCGCCCCTGGAAGTCTTCTTCGATTGGCTCCTTCGCGCAATCCCACAGCGACATGTCGAGATAGTCGATCTTGTCTTGCCGGAGCACCTCTGCGGCGACGCTTCTGATTTCAGCAAGCTTCAGGCCGAACCGTTCGGGCGAAAGACGCAGTCCGACCTGGAAGTCTGGCCGAGTTTGTGCGCGAATGCCGTCGATGATCTCGAAGATGATGCGCGAGCGGTTCTCGAGACTGCCACCGTAACGGTCGTCGCGTTTGTTGACCTCCGATGACAGGAACTGCGCCAGGATATAGCCGTGCGCGCCGTGGATTTCGACACCGTCGAAACCTGCTCTCTCGGCACGCTTGGCGGCGATGATAAAGTCGTCGCGCAGTTGCTCGACTTCGGCAAGCGTGAGCGCGCGTGCGCCGCTTTTGGTATCAGCGGACGGCGCCACCGGTGTCCCGACCAGGTCTTTCGGTGAGCGATTGCCGGCATGATGCAGCTGCACCGACGAGACCGAACCTTGCGCTTTGATTTCTGAGGCAAGGCGGCCAAGTCCTTCAAGGTGCTGGTCGCCGAAGATGCCGAGTTGCCCGGGAAAGCCTTGGCCGATTGATTGGACATGTGCAGCGCAGGTCATGGTGAGGGCGAACGCGCCCTTGGCGCGCATCGTCAGCCATCGGAATTCTTCATCCGACAGACGGCCGTCGGCATGACTCTGTTGATTGGTTAGGGGCGCCAGCATGAAGCGGTTCTTCATGGCTGGGCCGCGAGCAAGAGGCATCGGCTGAAAGAGCTTGTCGATGAAGGACATGGGGAGTTCCGAGAATTCGCGCGCAGGCTGCGTTTGGAAATGGGCGACTAATGTCGCTCATAAAACGATGGACCGCAACATGCTGGCGCGCTCATGGGCGGCATGTGAGCTGCACGGAGCTGCGCCCGATCGTGCCCAAGTATACCTCCGATTCATGCGGTGCTGGTGCTGACACGCCGCGATAAGCCGGCTGGACGACGGGGTGCTGCCGTTTCGACCTGCTTCAGGAGCATGTCGCGGGTTACTTGAGTTGTCGTAGCTGCACCGCCTATCATCGAGCATCAAAAAAGAAGACGGAGGATTCGCAAAATGGCTAAGCGCGTGAACCGCAGGGCTTTTCTCAGAACAGGAACCGCAGTCGCCAGTTCGGCTTTGCTCGGCGGGCGAGCCTTCGGGCAAGCGGCATGGCCAGCAAAGCCTGTCCGGGTCGTGTGCGGTTATCCTCCAGGTGGTTCGACCGACGTGGTCGCAAGGGCGTATTCGGAGTTTCTCAGCCGGCACTTCGGTCAACCCTTTGTTGTCGAGAACAAGGGCGGTGGCTCAGGAACCGTTGGCGCTCTCGATGTCAAGCAGGCGCGTCCCGACGGCTACACCCTGATGGCCACCATCTCGACGACGATGATCCAGAATCGTGTGACGATGAAGAACCTGTCCTACGATCCTGAAAAGGATTTTGAGATCGTGACGATCGTCGCCGGCAGCGGCAGCCTGGTCGTGGTTCAGCCGAACACCGGCGTCACCAATCTGCAAGAATTCGTTGAGTTCGCAAGGAAGGCTAACAAGCTGAGCATGGCAACCTACGCCATCGGCTCGACGCCGCACTTGGTGGCCTCAGAGCTCAATCAGCAGTACGGCTTGAGAATAGAGCCGATTCATTATCGCGGCGAAGCGCCGATGTGGGCGGATTTCATGGCGGGCTCAACGGACATCGGGGTCGGCAGCACGGCGCCGACATTGCCGGTCTTGCAAACAGGGCGAGGCAAGCTGATTGCTTCGGTGGGAACGCGAAACCGCGCCTTTCCCGAAGTCCCAACCTTGGCCGAGCAGGGTCTCAAATCGCAGGCGTCGCATATTCGTGGTTATGTGGGGTTCTGGGCGCCTGCCCATACACCCGAAGATATCTTGGAAAGGCTCTCTGAGGCATTGGTCCTGGGCGGCAAAGATCCGCGCGTTCTGCAGGCGACCGAACAGTTTCATCTCGATCCTGCCATTCCCGCTGCGGAAGCAAGGAAGAGATTTGCCAATGATTCGACGGCTCTCATTGCTGCCCTGAAGCAGCTTGGCATTCAGCCCGAGTGAGTCCCATCGCTTGGCGGGCTAGCGCTGCCGATACGCGCCGCGTTGGCCCAGATCGCGGTCGCTACTTGCCGCGGCGGATCTGACGCTTCGGCGTATCGTGCGCCTGTGATGGAGTTGCAGAACCGCGTACCCTGCTGTTACGAGCCTGCGAGCGCTGTCGGATGGATGACGAGCGCAGCTGAATGAGTTGCAACGCGTTGTCTAAGGCGGAACTTGAACTTGGAGACTTCCAAACGCACCACGTCTCCGACAGGATTGTCGGCTCCTTCAATGGTATGAAACGAGCCCCGCGAAGTTGGGAGTTCTGCAACGTGCGGGGGACCAAGGCCGTTCCCATTCCGTTGGCGACAAATGACACGACGCTGAGCCAATGCGCAACCTCGTGCCGCACTTTGGGTAAGAAGCCCGCCGACAGGCAGGTGCTGACAATGCTCTCGAAGTAATCGGGCGAGCTCTTTCGAGAGAACAGCACGAACTCGTCGTGTCGAAGTTGCGAAAGGCGTATTCGGGTTGCTGCTGCAAGCCGGTGCTGCTGCGCCACGCAGGCGACGAATGGCTCTGCATGATAGCAGAACCCGGCCAGGCCTTCAGGCATTGCGCGGCCGTGGATGAACCCGATATCGATCTCGTCTCGCAGCAGGGCTTCGATCTGGTCATTCGAAACAAGTTCGCGCAGCACGAGGTCTATGCTTGGAAACGTCTTCCGGACATCATCTACGATGCCGGGAAGGCCGCGATAGAGCATCGAGCCGCCAAAGCTGATGCGAAGCTGACCGCTTCTGCCTTCGGCGATCGATCTCACCAGCCGCTTCGCTTCATCCATTCTTCTCAAGAGGATCTGCGCCTCGCGAAGAAAGCCCGCGCCTGCGGGGGTCAGCTCGACCTTACGGGTGTTCCGCTTGAAGAGTGCGGAGCCGACTTCGAACTCCAGTTGCTTGATGGCATAGCTTAGCGGCGGCTGCGATAGTGACAGGCGTCGCGCCGCGCGCCCGAAGTGCTTCTCTTCGGCGACGACGGTGAAATATCTGAGTTTGCGTGCGTCCATCTTCGGCCCCGCTTCTATTGAGACAATACATGTATCAATTCTGCCAAAATCAGTATTGGACTGTATCGATGCTTTGATCAATTCCTAACGTTCCTCAGAGTGTTGCCGGCTCCGGCTGCATCTCTGCACCCGACAAAACGAGATCGTAAGGTAGGAACGCTGCTTTGTATAAGGTCATCCGCGGGGCATCTGGTCTTGGCGCATGTGTTGCTGCATCGGACGCAGGCTTTGCCGTCGCCGCCGCGAAAGCCGATGACGAGACGTCATCGGAAAGAACCCGCCGATCCGCATGACTCAAGAATTCAAGCAGGCGAGACAATGTCTATCGTTCGCAGGCCTCCGGCCAATCTCTCTCCGCAACTGAATGCTCTCGCGGAGAAGCTCGCCGAAGCGCGTCGCACGCAGAAGCAAATTGCCAGCTTATCCGGCGACCTCGTGCCTGCCACAACCGACGATGCATACTTCGTGAATCGCCTCGTCGCGGATCGACTGGGGTGGGAGCCGCTTGGTTGGAAGATCGCGGGGACGACGGCGTTCGTGCGCGAAAAGCTGAACATCGACACGCCTATCTATGGGCGGACATTCAAGATGTTCCAGGCTCAGTCGCCCGCCCGGTTCGCGCGAGGCGAGCTGCTCGATCCTTTGATCGAGTGCGAGTTCTTTGTGACGCTCGCAAAGGATATTCCAGCACGTCAACAGCCGTGGACAATGGAGGACATTGTCGAGGCCATTGATTGTGTGCACGCGGGCATCGAAATCGCCGAATGCCGCTTTCCATCATCAGCGTTGCCGCCGCTCCCGGCGGTGCTCGCAGACGGCAGTGCGTCGGGGCGTTACGTTTTCGGCTCACAGATTCTTGGCTGGCGCAGCGGGCTTGCAGCTCTGGACGTCATCCTGGAGGTTGATGGTCAGGTCAAGCGCCAAGGGAGAGGAAGCGATGTCATGGGAGACCCGCTGATTCCGCTTCTGTGGCTCGCTGAGGAGCGGCGACGATGGGGAGACGGCCTTCGTGCCAGGGAGACGATCAGCACCGGATCGATGACGGGCATGTTGCCGGTGCGCAAGGCGCGGTCGGTGAAAGCCACGTTCGGCGGAGAGAGCACTGTCGCAATCGACTTTTATGACTGAATGGCGCGTTCAATTCCGGAGATTGCCATGAACTATCAGATGATGAGAATATCGCACACGAATGACCCTGCTTCGCTCGTCTCGCGGGCGGCAACCGCGAAGCGATCGCAGACCCTCGCGCCGACGGCGGAGGGAGTGAATTTCTTCGAGCACGATCACAGCTTGAAGCAACTGCTTCCGCAGTACCTTGACCCCGAGCTGCTTTCATTTCTGAGGCCGCATTTCCTTGAGCTCGGAAGCCTCCTTGGCAAGGAGCTGGCTGAACTGTCGGACCAAGCCGAGCGTCATTCTCCCAAGCTGAACTATCGCGATCGCTTCGGTCGTGACGACGAATGGATCGAATTTCACCCCGCCTATCGCGCCATGGAGGCGCTGGCCTATGGCCGTTTCGGTATTCATGCGATCGGCCACCGCGACGGTGTCCTCGGTTGGCCGTCGAAGATGCCACCGATTGCGAAGTATGTGTTTCAGTACCTGTTCGCGCAGACGGAGTTCGGTCTGCTATGCCCGGTCAATATGGCGGGGAGCGCCTCGGAGCTACTGCGCAAGTATGGCAGCGAGGAGCTGCGCAAGACGTTCCTCGATCGCATGCTGACCCAGAACATGGACGAACTGCTTCGCAGTGCTCAGTTCATGACCGAGAAGGCCGGCGGCTCCGATGTCGGTCAGGCTGATCTCCTGGCCGTGCGGGAGGGGAGCGCCTGGCGTTTATGGGGAGAGAAATGGTTCTGCTCGAATGTCGATGCGGACGTCGTGGTGCTGCTGGCACGACCTGAGGGAGCGGTCGCCGGCGGAAAGGGACTCGGCCTTTTCTTCATGCCGAAGGTGCTCGGCGACGGAACGCGTAACGCATATCGGATCATGCGCATCAAGGACAAGCTCGGCAGCAAGTCGATGGCCAGCGGCGAGGTGCTCCTCCAGGGCGCTGTTGCCTATCAGCTTGGCGATCTCGACAAGGGGCTTCGCCATATGTTGGAGATGGTCAACTCAAGCCGTCTCTCCCATCTTGCCCGCGCCGCTGGAATGATGCGCCGCTGTGTCAACGAGGCTTTGGCCGCGGCAGCCCACCGGGATGCCTTCGGCAAGGCCGTGATCGATCACCCCCTCATGCGCCGTCAACTCATGAAAATGATTGTGCCGACGGAGCAGAGCCTGTCGGCATTGATGTTCACGGGTACCTTCGCAACCCCAGTTGACGAGTACGATGGGAAGATTTTGCGGATCATGACGGCCCTTTCGAAGTATCGGGCCTGCCGTGATAACATCACCGTCGCGACGTCGGCGATGGAGGCGCGCGGCGGGAACGGGTACATTGAAGATTGGCCAAACGCGAAGCTCGTGCGGGACGCGCATCTTGGGGTGCTGTGGGATGGGACGAGCAACATCAACGCGCTTGATGTCATTCAACGCACGGTCAGAAAGGAGCAGGCTCATCGTGCGCTTGAGGCGGAGTTGAACAAGCGGTTGAACGCTGCGGATCTGCCGGGGCAATTCAAGACACGGCTGTACGGGGCCGTTCAGAGTGCAATCAGATTCGCAGAAGAAGTCGCTGGGTCGAGCGAGAACGAGCGGTTCGCCCGCGTGGCTGCTGGAAAGCTCTACCATGCGACCACGGCCGTTGTCCTCGCAGTGGAGGGCATGCGGGCAGCTCGCGAAGGGCTGGATGCCCGTAGGCTTCTGCTCTCGCGGTTCGTTCTGGAGCACCGTTTCGATCGGGCTGCCGCGCTGAATCTCGAGGCTTATCGATGGGAGGAAGAAGCGATCTCGTTCGTCCTCAGCCAGGACAAGGTCTCGCTGAGCGCGGCGGAGGAGTGCTTGCGAGCCTAGCGGAATGGCTTTCGCCACAAGGAAGCATCGGGGGCCTCCGCATCAATGAGTGCGGAATCCTGGATGCGCGCCATAGCCGACGATGGCAAGGCCGCGCCGATCTGGTTGAACGGATGTCGAGCCTCGGCCTGACGTCAGCCTCAGAAACGTTGGAGGGGAGCTGCGCCGTTAAACAGGGCGCGGCTCAACGACGGCGCGAGGTCTTTCTCTGTTCTCGATCGTGATCGGCTGCGTCGGTTAGCAGGTCGCATCAGTCCGCCGGTCCGCCACAGCCGGGTTCGGCTTCGGTCTCTGCCGCCAATTCGTCGGCTTGAGGGTCCCCCGGAGCCGTCGCCCAGGCCAGTTCGACCATCGTCACGATCCGCCGGCCCGTACCGTCGAGCTGGCAGACGATGAGGCCTTGTTCCTCGATGTAGGTCAGCAGGTGCCGGGCCCGGCGCAGCGAATGTGTGCCATAGGCCCGGGCAATCGCCGCATCACTCGGGCAAGGTAAGCTTTCCTTCGCGGCGCGCGCAACCATCATGAAAACACCCCGCATGTCTTCGGGCAGAATCGAGGCGCGAATTGAAACATCCTGCCATGCGGCGTCCTCGGCCATATCGGAATCGAGGCCTGCGCGTGCGTGGGTCAACATGCGGCGGAAGTCGCCCAGGTCTGGCACGGCCGACCCGAGCCCCTCGATGCGGCAGCGGACGACGAATTCCTGATAAAGGACGCTGACCGCCCGGAACCCCGCGTCGGGATCTGCCAGAATCGCGCGCAGAATCCGGTCCACGCGCTCGCGCTGTTTTGTCAGTTCTTCAGTGCTGAGCGGCTGCTCGACGGTTTCGGGCGGAACCTCCGGCGCTGCGATTCTGGCCGCTATCAGTTGGCCGAGGAGGTCCGGCGGTGGCCGGCGTTGCGGCCGGGTGCTCTCCGGTGGCGGCGCAGCCAGGATGACGGCGCGTGCATCCTCCAATGTGGCCTCCGGCAGCGGCATCAGCCGTGGGGTTGCATTGCGGGGCCGGGTGTCGGTTGGGCCGATACGAAGCCCCAGCGGACGACGGGAGAGGGCCGGGCCAAGCGCCATGAATTGCCCGCGCTCCAGGTCTCGAAACGAATCCGCCTGTCGTCGCTCCATGCCCAAGAGGTCGGCGGCACGGGCCATGTCGATATCCAGAAAGGTACGCCCCATCAGAAAATTGGAGGCCTCTGCCGCGACGTTCTTGGCGAGCTTCGCCAGACGTTGTGTCGCAATAACCCCCGCAAGTCCGCGCTTACGGCCGCGGCACATCAAGTTGGTCATAGCGCCGAGAGAGAGCTTGCGCGCCTCGTCCGAAACTTCTCCGGCAATGGCTGGCGCGAAAAGCTGCGCTTCGTCCACCACAACGAGCATGGGATACCAGTGATCGCGTGGAACCTCGAAGAGTCCGCCGAGAAACGCGGCTGCACGCCGCATCTGGTTCTCAGCATCGAGGCCCTCGAGATTGAGCACCGCGGAGACGCGATGCATGCGCGCACGTTCGCCTGCGACCTGCAAGCCTCGCTCGGTATGCTCTTCGGCATCGATGACGAGATGACCGAAGCGATCGGCCAGCTCGACAAAGTCACCCTCAGGATCGATGACGGTTTGCTGTACCCAGGGTGCGCTCTGTTCCAGCAGCCTGCGCAGTAGATGAGACTTGCCGGAGCCTGAATTTCCCTGCACGAGGAGCCGGGTCGCCAGCAGTTCTTCGAGGTCCAGGGCCACCGGGGCGCCGGCGGTGGTGTGTCCCATCTCAATCGCAACGGTCATGTCTCGACTCAAGTCTCCTTGCGGAGAGGGCTTATCAACCTGATCGCACCCCGTCGAGCGCCCCGCACCGCGCGAGTCATGGCGGCAAGCCGATGGAGCCGGCTGGTCGCTCAATCCAAAACAGTCCAAAGTGTCCCGTTGATCGACCGAATGGCGCAATGAAACTGGAGGCTCTTCGAAAGATGACCAAGCGTATGGTCGAAGGTCTGGATGCCTCGATCAATGCTGGGGACAAGCCCAAAATAACCGAGAATCGGTCCGCCACTGTCGGGCCTCCTTTGAGGCCGTCGTAAAGCGGATCGAGGGCTTTCGGTCCAGATTGATTTACGAACGGACCGCCGCAGCCAATGCTGGCGCGGGAGGGCTAACCGCCTTTGGGTCGATCCCATGCAACGCTCGGCGGTCGGTCGAGCTGCCGAGACGTCGCCGGCGGCTTGGCGTTGGGATGCACGTAGGAGAAGCCGAGCCAATTGTTGGGGCGTGCGCGCAAATATTGCGGCGGATAATCGATATCGACGCCAAGCGCCGCTGCAGCGTGAACACCCCAGCGTGGATTGTCGAGCATCGGCCGGCCAATCGCGACGAAATCGGCTTCATCGGCTGCGATGATTGCCTCGGCCTGCTCGGGACGAGCGATCATGCCCACGGCCATGGCGATGAGGCCGGTGCGTCGTTTAACTGCGGTGGCAAACGGAACCTGGTGGCCGGGTGACGCGGGCGGAATCGAAATACCCGGTGCGATATTTCCCGATGACATGACGACATAGTCGATCCCCGCGGATGCGAGTTCCTTGGCAAACAGGACGGCATCCACCAGCGTGAACCCATCCGGATGCCAATCGGTGCTGTTCAGACGAAAGCCCAAGGCGCGCGACGACGGCCATACGGCGCGGACAGCGCGAGCGACCGCAAGCGGGAAACGCATCCGATTTTCGAGCGACCCGCCCCACTGATCCGTGCGCTGGTTGGACAAGGGCGAGAGAAAGTTATGCAACAAATAGCCGTGCGCACCGTGAATCTCGACCAGGTCAAAGCCTGCGCGTGCGGCGCGTGAGGCCGCATTCGCAAAATCATCCGTAATCTGCTCGATCCCTGCGGCGTCGAGTGACGTCGGTGTCTGCCAATGACGGTCGAACGCCAACGGTGAGGGGGCGACGGGAATCCATGCGCCTTCTTCCGGCGGCAGAGGCTCACCTTTCCATCGCTCGGGAATTGTGCGGGTCGACGACTTGCGGCCCGAATGCGTGAGTTGAATGCCAAGCTTGGCGCCGGATAGTTTCTTCGCTTCGCGAGCCAGATTGCCCAGCGCGTGTTCATGGGCGTCGCTGTATAAGCCAAGGCATCCGTGGGTCCCGCGGCCGACCTCGTTGACCGCGCTCGCCTCCATGATGACGAGACCCGCACCGGACATCATCAGGTTGCCGACGTGAATCAGATGCCATGGCTGCGCGATGCCATCAATCGCGCTATACTGGCACATCGGAGACACCACGATCCGATTGGCGAGGTTGAGGCCTCCTACTTTCCGTGGGCTGAAAAGTGCGCTCATCGTTGGTGTCCATTCCCCGTCGGGCTTGATATCTCTCAAAATGAATGATGCTGGAGCTCTCGTGCCGTGAACATCCGGCCATTGCAGACGGCAGCTACTTTCATGGATGTAAAATCCGCTCGCGGGCTGACGCGTAAACAGCCAGCACGCCATCGTGAGTCGCCCGTGCAAGCCCGTGGCTGGTTCTTGAACCGGTGATAGTGTACTCGCGCACGTACTCCACTGCGGTGCTGCTCGGCTCTGCTTCAAGGCCGGTTGCGATGGATTTACGGTGACGCGGACCTCCTACTGCACAAGTGATCGCAGGAGCCAGACTGCTCCAATTTGCTCTTCATTTGATGCACTCCTTTGAGTGCTTGTCGGATCGAGCTTTGGCCAATTTGATCGATTAGTGTTGATCGTAGGCGGAACACACGCCGCATCGATCCAATCGAAAGCGTTGGCGCTATCTTTGTCGGATCGTCAAACGTTCGGCCAATTATCCCTTCAATGTCGAGCGCGATAAGGACTGTTCGTGAGGCCGCCCTCGTTTGCGGCGTTGAGGTGAGGTGCTCGATGACGGCGATCTTCAATGTGCAGGGCTTTGGTTTTCAATCCGATTGGAACGGACAACTGGTTACAAACGATGCGCACGAAGCGCTGAATCGGATCGCTTCCACCCACGCCAATTCCATTTCGATCGTGCCGCGCATTTTTACGGAACAGGCAAGTTCCAACCAGGTTTTCTCCCATCCCGATAAAACTGAAAGCAACGAGAACCTTGCAGCCGCAGTGGCCGATGCGCACGCACTCGGTCTGTCCGTGCTTTTCAAGCCAGCGCTGACGCCGCTCGATGGGAGCGGGCAGATGTCCCTGGCGCCGACGGATGTCGATCAATTCTTTGCCTCATACCAGGCGATGATTGTCGCGTTCGCCGAGGTCGCCCAGGCGACCGGCGTGGATTCGTTTTCGATCGGAAACGAGATGAGTTCTCTGTCCGGGGCGCCGTACCGCGATCATTGGATCGGCATCATCAATGCGGTTCGCGAGGTTTACTCCGGAACGATTACTTATGCTGCGGCCACAGACGAGGCGAACCACGTCAGCTTTTGGGATGCCGTCGATGAAATCGGCGTCAATGCCTACCCGCCGCTCACCGCTGACACGGCTCCGACCGTCGACGAGATGGTTGCCGCATGGCGCAGTGTATCCGCCAACGATTATTGGGCGGCTGCGATGGATCATATGTCGCCTGTGGATTTTTTCCATTCGCTGGCGATGGAGTACGACAAGCCGGTGCTGTTTACCGAGGTGGGGTATCGCAGCATGGACGGCACCAACATTCGGCCGGGCGGCTGGAATGTCGATGGCCCGCAGGATGTGGGGGAACAGCGCGACGCATTCGACGCGCTGTTTCAAGTTTGGAGTTCGGAGGGGAGCTGGTTCAATGGATTCCATATCTGGAACTGGGATCCGACGAATGCGTACTCTCCTACGGGTTACTCTCCGATGGATAAACCCGCAGAGGCGCTGATCACAGATTGGTTCGCCGGCGAGATCGGGACACCGCCTCGGACCGTGGCCGGCTCGCCTGATGCCGATCTGATCGACGTTGGGCGAGGCGATGACAATCTCTCTGGCGGGCTCGGCGACGACATGATCCGCGGTGGTGCCGGCAACGATACAATCGTCGGAGGACCGGATTCGATCCCGAGGCTCGAGAGTTCGACGGTCACGGTGACCGGCTTCGGCTCAGTGCTCGATGGGATCGGCGCCCGAATGCAATTGCTGGTGAACGATCAGCCGGTTGGCGATGTCATTGAATTTCGTTCAGCCGCCGGGCCTTCCGACTATCAGACGTTCGATATCACCTTTGAGAATCCATCTGAGATCTCCAGTCTCAGGCTCGCGTTCATCAATGACGAAAGCAACAAGGGAGGTGATCGTAATCTTTATATCAAGGACATCGTCGTTAACGGTCAGCATTTGAGCGCCACCGATAGTGTGAACACGAGTTCGCCCGGAACTTGGAATCTCTATCATAACGCATCCATCGATTACGACATGAGCCAGAGGCAGTCCCTGTTCTTCGGCGCGAGTACAGATAACGATGTTATCGACGGAGGCCCGGGCAACGACCTGATACGCGGAGGGGCTGGCAACGACAGAATTGGCGGAGGTATCGGAAATGATACGGTCTATGGCGGGATTGGCGATGATTGGATCGATGGCGGCACAGGAAGCGACAAACTCTATGGCGATGACGGCAACGATGTCGTGATCGGAGGCGAGGGAAATGACTACCTGTTCGGATTGAATGGCGATGATACTTTGAATGGCGGTCCTGGAAACGACTATCTGCACGGCGGTAATGGATCGGATACATTCGTCTTTGAGCCCGGGTTCGGGGCCGACATTATCGGCCAGTTTCACGACGGCGCAGGGACGGAGGATACGATCCAATTCGATCGGACGATCTTTGCGGATTTCGCCGAGGTGCAGGAGCGAATGGTTCAGGTCGGAGCAAGCGTTTTCATAATGGCAGAGAATGGCGACTCCGTTGAACTTCAGCGGGTGACGCTGGCGCAAATGGGGGCCGACGATTTCTTGTTCGTTTAGGTATCGAATGCATTCGGAGGCAAATTCGATGCTATCAGGGTTCGGGTAACTTGAGGCGCTTCGGGGCATTGACCAACGCAGCAGACTGATTGTTGGGATTCCACTTCACAACAAGTTCGATGTCGGGAGCATCGCCGATGATGTCGAGGAAGGTGACGCCCGAAAATCCAGCGGCGGCGAGCGAGTGTGGAAGGAGCGATACGCCGGCACCCATTGATACGAGGCTCAGGACATGTGATTGCCAGCTAGCGGACAAACGCTGCGATCTCGTGTTTACTTGCGCGTGTTTACCTGCTCGTATTTGCTTGGCGAATCTCGGATAAATTCCGCAGGCTACGAGCTGATGGCGCATAGGAGCAACTGACCCATGAATCGTGCATTGACAGGCGTCCGCGTCATCGATCTGACAGCGGTGATCGCGGGTCCGTTGGGTACGCGGACGCTTGCCGAGTACGGCGCGGACGTCATCAAGATCGAGTCGCCGACGGGAGACGTATTGCGCGCGTCATCGCCGTCGCGCAGCCAGCAGATGGGCGCCCTGTATCTGAATCTCAATCGCAACAAGCGGTCGATCGCACTCGACCTCAAGTCGCCCCAGGCGATGGACGTGATGCGGAAGCTGATCGCCGGAGCCGATGTGCTCGCACATAATATGCGGCCTGACGCGCTGAAACGGGCCGGCCTCGACTATGAGGCGTGTAAGACGATCAATCCAAAGCTGATCCACGCAGGCATCATCGGTTTCGGTCGCGGCGGCCGTTACCGGGATCGCCCGGCCTATGACGATCTGATCCAGGCGACCAGTGGTTTTGCATCGCTGTTTTCGCGTAGCGGCGGGCCGCCGCGCTACGTGCCGATGAACATCGTCGACCGACTGACCGGCGTGACCGCCGTTCACGCCATTCTCGCGGCCTTGTTCCACCGTGAGCGCACCGGTCAGGGGCAGGCGCTGGAAATTCCAATGTTCGAAAATCTCATCGAGTTTATGCTCGGCGACCATATGAGCGGGCACTTGTTCGATCCTCCCGCAGCCCCGATGGGCAACGTCCGCGCATTATCACCGAACCGTAGGCCGTATCCGACCAAAGACGGCGCGATTTGCGTATTGCCCGGCGTCGACAAGCATTGGAAGTCGTTCTTCGAGGTCGCAGGTCTCGAGCCGCAGTATGGTAGCGATCCGCGTTTTGCCACGGCAAGCGCGCGGGCGCAGAACATCGAGGAGGCGCTTGCGCTATTAGCCAAGGCGCTGGAGACGAAGACCACGGCGGAATGGCTCGATCTGTTGACCAAGGCCGACATTCCCTGCGGGCCGGTGATGGCGCTGGAAGATCTGTACGATGATCCGCATCTGCAGGATGTCGGCTTCTTCGGTCGCTACGATCACCCGACCGAGGGCAAGATGACCATTCCGCGGCCGGCGGTGTGGATGTCGGAAACGCCGCCGCGGGTCGGGAATCTGGCTCCGCCGTTGGGTGCCGATACCCGCGCCGTACTCACCGAATGTGGCTACAGCGCGAGCGAAATCGATGCCCTGCTCGCGAGGGGTGTCGCGCGGACTGCGGAATAGCTCGGCAAAGCGCTGCTCCATGCGGTCTGGATGGCCGGCAGCATTGATGGTCGAACAAATTGATGCGCATGCTGATATTGTGTTGGCCGTCATGAGCATTCGGCGATGCCATGGACGCAGGCAGGCTTCGTGCTCATGCTGTTCGATGGATTGGTCGTAAGACGGCTGCAGGCATGATCGGGCGCGATATTCGCAGCATCGCGATCGTCCCTCCGGTGAGGGATGACGTGCCGCATCGCGACCAGCTCTCACCGTCCCTGAAAGTTCGGTTTCCGCTTCTGCAGGAACGCGTCGCGCGCTTCCTGATGATCGGAGGTCGCCCGTAATTCGGCCTGCCACTCGATTTCATTCTCGAGGGCGAGATTGAGATCGTCAAGTTCACCAGCCATCACGCGTTTGGTCAGCGCGATCGCCAGTGGAGCTGTTGTGGCGTAGCTTTGCGCTTTCTCGATGGCCCGCGCCAATGTGGCTCCTTTGGCGACAACCTCATCGGCAAGCCCGATGTGGTGCGCTTCTTCGGCTGAAACGGTGCGCGCTGTCAGCAGCAAGTCGCGCGCTTTGGCATGGCCGACACGATGGGGCAATGACCACAGCAGCCCGCAATCGGCGGCAAGGCCGATCTTGCCGAAGGATGCAACAAAACGAGCGTCGTCCGCAGCGATGACATAGTCGCACGCGGCCGCTAGCGACATGCCGGCCCCCGCCGCATGGCCCTCGACGGCCGCGACCACGGGCTTCGGACCTGCCGCAATGAAACGAACCGAATCGTGCAAAGCCTTCATTCGCGTGAGGGAATATTCGCGTGGCGTGATGCCTGGAGGCGGTTTCATCTGCGAGATGTCGCCACCGGCGCAGAACGTCTGCGCCGCTCCCGTCAGTACGATCGCCCGGCATGCCGGGTTGGCGAGATACTTCTCGAATGCGGCCCGCAATCCAAACCGGATTTCGGTGGAAAGCGCATTCTTTCGCGCCGGAGCATTCAAGGTGAGAACGGCGACGCCGTTCTCCAAGGTGCCGATAACGTTGTTGGCTGTATCGTTCATAGCCCGTCGAATCCTATCATCGTGGCAAACGTGTCGAGGTCTTCCCGGCTGGTTCTATATCCGTTCATGGGAGACGTTTCGTCAGCGTAACCGAGCGACATTCCGGCGAACAGCATGAGGTCATCAGGTAGTTCGAGGAAGCGTCGAATGGTTTTCGGCCAATAGGCCCAGACCTCCTGCGGGCAGGTTGCAAGTCCCCGCTCGGTCGCGAGAAGCATCAATGTCTGCATGTACATACCGACATCGGACCATTGTGGCGGTCCGACACGGCGGTCGAGGCAGAAGAATAATCCGGCCGGGGCGCCGAAGAAGCGGAAATTGTGTTCTTCAAGGATGGCTTGGCCGTTTGCTTCGCGGCCGATGCCAAGAGCGTGATAGCGTTGCTCGCCTGCCTTGCTGCGGCGGCTGCGCAAAGGCTCCCACAGATTGCGCGGGTAGATATCATATTCGGGGGTCTCGCGTTCGTTGCGGGACAACTTGTCGGCGATCTCCGCGACAAACGCATTAAGTGGCGCGCCACTGAGAACATAGATTCGCCAAGGTTGCAGATTGCCGCCGGAGGGCGCGTGCCTTGCAGTCTCCAGCAGTGAACGAACGACGTCGCCGGATACGGGATCGGGCCGGAAGGCCCGAATGGCTTGACGTTTCAGAACAGCTTCGGTCACATTCATTGAATCTAGCCCATGACAGTCGAGGATGCGAGCCGAGCAGGATGCGAGGATCGAGAATGCAATGTGCAGGCGCTTTGCTGCAGGATCAATATCTCGCGGTCCATGAGCGCACCACGACGAGCCGACCGAAACCTCACGCATGCGCAGGCGGGTTCTCGGTGCGCAACGATTGATCCGCCAGCTCCGAGAATCTCATACGAGGAATACGATAGTCGCCGACACGCATGCCGAGTGTCGAGCTTGTGTCGGGACACTGATTGATGAACGCTGCTCCGTCGCAAGCTCTAGCGAACAAGCATGGTGGCGCGAAGGCCACCATGCTCATCTTGTAATGGTCGTCGTGCCGAGTGATCGCATCGGGTGCTGGCTGCCGTGATGCCGTCAACGGACGTCGCCGATCTGAGGTCGGCGGGTGATCATTCAGGTTTTACACCGAGCTCATGGAGCAGCTCCAAGAGCACTTGCGTATCGTTCTTGAAGCGAGTCTGCGCTGCGTCGAACGTGCTTGGCGATTGCAGGAAATATGTAGCCAGAACCTGCTTGACCTTGGCATCTTCGCGCGCCTGGTAGAGGAGGTCGGAAAATTTCTTGACGATCTCCGGTGGCGTTCCGGTCGGCACCGCGAAGGCCGTGAACGCACGGACGCCAAGGTACTTGCCGCGAGCACCTTGTTCAACCAACGTCGCCACATCCGGATGCGGCGGCAGCCGATCGCCGGTCACGCCGATGAGTTTACCCCGTCCGGATTGAAGCACCGGTAGGGCCGCAGCGTAGCTGCCGGCTGCGGCGTCGAGCGTCTGGCTCGCGACGTCCGCCCACATCGGCGCTTCACCGCGATAGTGAACCATTTCGACCTTCAGCCCGTATTGGCGGCTGAGCGTTTCGATCAGCAGGTGTGGGGTGGAGCCGACGCCATATCCACCGAAGTTCAGCTTGTCGAGCTTCTTTGCATAATCGACGAACTCTTTCAGATTGGTCGCGCCGGTTTTTTCGGCCGCAACCAGTGGTCCGCCCAGGCCGCTGATCGTCGTCAGATAGATGAAATCCTGCTCGGGAGCGTAGGGCAGATCCTTGACCGTAACCCGGTTCTGAATCAGCGATGAAGAGATCGTACAGAGCAGCGTGTAGCCATCGGGTGCCGCACGTTTGACTTCAGTCACGCCAAGAATGCCGCCGCCGCCGCCCTTGTTCTCGACGACCACGGGCTGCCCGATATTACGCGATAGGAAATCGCCAAAGGTGCGGGCAATCAGATCGGTCTGTCCGCCAACCGGATACGGCACGATCAGGCGGATCGGCTTGGTTGGCCAGCCTTGCGCCCAGGCGTGAGTGCGCAGCGCGGGGAGCGCGATAGCGCTCGCAGTTGCGGCCATGAATCTGCGGCGTGTCAATCGAGACATAGACATCCTCCCTGAAATCCTACCAGGGCGACGCCGCGGCAGATCTTTCGCTAGTCTTTTGCAAGCACGCCTGGATGGCGAGCATTATTGCTATATGGTAAGCAAGTTAGGTTCCATCTTCAACCGATTTTCCGGGGTGGAGCGTCAGGGAAATTGCCCGCGACTTCATCGAAGACGCAAGAGGAAAGCGCAAAAGCATAACGCTCGTGCCTATATGAGCGTATCTCGGATTTGCGAGAGCGCAGTATTCAAGTGTTCACAGCGCATCGTCGCGGGCGAGTTTCGATGTTTGCGAAGCAATCTGCATCACTTCTGTCGTATCGGTGCTGGGCAGAATTGGCTGTAGGCTGCGGCGATCAAAGAGCTTGCAAGATTCACCGTGTCGTCCGTTCAGCGCTAGTTCACATGATCGTATCGAACAGCCGGAGGATCCATACGATCTGATAGATCAGCGCCAATGCAACGAAGGCGACGTGAAATCTCCGGTCGCTGACGAAGATTGCCGCGATGCTGGCTGCGACGAGCAAGGGTGTTCGGATCAGGTACTCGTTGCCGAAGTGTGCGAAATGAGCTTTCCCCTTCAATAGCGTGTCGATGACATCGAGCAGGTAGACCACGGCCAGCAGGCCGAAGAACCACGCACGGCGTGAGTAGAAGTAATCTTCGTAGCTGTGATAGCCCTGCATCGATTCCGGGAAGAGCATTGCACATAGAAGAAAGAGGATGATCGAGTAGCCGATCAGAAAAACGTACTTGCCGAAGGTCCAGCTCTCGATTCGGTAGAGGCCGAATTCCCACCACCAAAAATGCACGAGCATGAGCAGCGTGAATGCGACCCATGCGAGATGAACGGCATAGAGCTTGTACTGTGTCGGGTGCTGGACGATGCGGGCCGCGCCAGACAGAAGCCGTGTGACGCCGAGGCCGATGATCATTCCGATGACGATACGGACGTGCGGGAAAACGTCGTGGATCGCGGCGATCTTCTGTTCCAACTGCCAGTTCCAGCTTTGATCTATCGGATCTGTTCATATGAACGGCATCTGCCTGAAAACTCAAGAAAGCGAAAGCTGTTGTCCGCTGTTGGTGCCGCTTTCATCCCAATCGAACTCGTCATTGTTGCGGCTCGTCCGTTGTGCTTTTCCTCGCGACGTCGGCATGGCATGGTCTTGGTTGATAGACTCAAGAAGGGCGCCGCCGATCGACGAAGACGGACGGCAGGGGGAAGCGATGACGATCAAGGCCGTGCTGCCGCCGAAAGTCCGCGACTATCGGCTAGACCTGCTGCGAGGGTTCGCGAACTGGGCGATCTTTCTCGATCATATCCCGAATAACATCGTCAACTGGCTGACTCAGCGCAACTATGGATTCAGCGACGCCGCCGACATGTTCGTCTTCATCTCCGGATACACGGCCTCGTTTGTATATGCGCGCATGATGCTCGACCGCGGCTTCATTGTCGGCGGGACGCGTCTGATCAAGCGCGCCTGGCAGATCTATGTCGCCCACATTGTTCTTTTCGTGATCTATATCGCTGAGATCGGTTATCTCGCACAGCGTTATCGGGATCCCAATCTCCAGAATGAATTCAATGTCGCGGGCTTTTTGGACAACCCGTCGCAGACGTTGTTCGAGGGGCTTATCCTGGCGTTCAAGCCGGTCAATATGGATGTGTTGCCGCTCTACATTCTCCTGATGGCGCTCTATCCGGTGGTGTTGTGGGTGATGTTGCGGCGGCCGAACCTGACGCTCGCTGCATCGTTCCTGCTGTATCTTGCAGCGCGCCACTATGGCTGGAATCTTGCCGCGTATCCAAGCGGAAGCTGGTATTTCAATCCATTCTGCTGGCAGTTCTACTTCATCTTTGGTGGCTGGTTCGCGCTCGGCGGAGCCGGCACGCTGATGCCATTGATCCGCTCCCGCGGTTTACTCGTGTTCGCGACCCTCTATCTCGTCTTCGCACTGGTCATGACGATGGCGGGCCGCTTTCCCGAACTCGCAGGTCTGATGCCGACGTGGCTGTACGATGCGTTCAATCCGAACGACAAGACCAATCTCGCGCCCTATCGCCTGCTGCATTTCATGATCCTGGCATTCCTGATCACGCGCTTCATGCCACGCGACTGGTCGGGGCTGCAGTGGCCTGTATTCCGACCTGTCATCGTCTGTGGCCAACAATCGCTCGAGGTGTTCTGCGCAGGTATCTTCCTCGCAGTCATTGCTCACCTGATCCTCGTCGAGGTGTCGAGCAGCGTCGGGATGCAGATTCTGGTCAGCGTGGTCGGGATCGCATTGATGACGGTGCTTGCCTACTATCGATCCTGGTCCAAGCGGGTGGAGAAGGCGCCGGTCAAGAAGCCTGCCGACACTGAACGCGCTCCTGGATGATGGTCGCGCCGGATAAAACATACGGGATCGGGGCAGAGGGTCAGTACCAAAGGAATGACCGCGGTTCAGCCGGAGGCTCCTGTTGGACGGGATCACAAGTCCAACAAGCGTGCGGCTGCTTTACGATGTTCATTGTCTAGCAATGATGCTCTACTGCGGTCTGGACCGGCTAGCGGATGGAGCGGTACGTGCGTAAGAAGTTCGCCCTGGTGTTTTGCGTGTTCGCCCTTGCCTCGACAATGGGCGGGTGCACGAAGTGCGGGTTCTTCTGGGATGACTGGAAACAACAGAAGAGCTGTCGCTGAGCGGACTTAATAGGCTCGCTGGCTGGACCGCTTCCGGTCCAGCCGTTTCGAGATCTCCGTCATCCCTGCCGGATGCTGAGAATGCTTTCCGAGTAGCGGCTCGCAAAGGCGCGGGCCTGCAGATCTCGACTGCAAAACAACCTGCAGGCCCTGCCGCGCAATTGAAATCGGGCTGTATTTCCCCAGCCTCCCTGCACGGGTGCCTTAGCTTGCCAGCATTCGGGTGACCTCGCCTCACCCATCTGGGGGAGGAGGCGGGCTGAGACCCGTGGCCAAGCTTTCTCCTCCGCGGCTACCAACGATACCGCACGCTGGCGATCACCTTCCGGCCCTGGTCGAAATAGCAATAGCCTGCGCTGCAGGTCTGATTGATTTCGTTGAGTAGATTTTGCGCGCTGACCTGGATGCGCATGCCCTTGAGCTGCGCATTGATGTTCTCAAGGTCGTAACGGACCGAGCCATCGACGAAGGTGCGCGGAACGTTATCCAGAATCGGTCGGTTCAGATTGTCTCCCATGCTGGCACCGACATAGCGAACGCCGGCACCAAGCCCGAGGCCGCGTGCCCAGCCATCTTGCACGGTATAGTCAAGCCAGAACGAGGCCGTGTGATATGGCACACTGGTCAATCGGTTGCCGATCGTGTCCGGCGTCAGTCGTGCGATCCGCGCATCGTTGTAGGAGTACGACGCCTGCACGCTGAGGCCATTGGCAAGCGACGCCACGCCTTCGATCTCGAAGCCCTTTGAACGGAGGCCGAGCTGTGTCTGCTTGTTGATGCCTTCGACCACCTCGTACACGACGGCATCGTCCTGCCGAAGATCGAACACCGCCGCACGGATCGATGCGTTCTGACCTGGTAGGTTATACTTGACGCCGATCTCGCCTTGCTTGCCTTTGGTCGGTGCTGCGACATTGCCGTCGAGCAGTGTCCCGGGATTAGGAACAAAGGACGTGCCGTAGCTGATGTAAGGAACGATGCCGAGCGCACTCACATAGGCGAGGGCAGCGCGGCCGGTTGCCTGGCCGTCCTTGCTGTGGACTTCCAGCGGACTTGAGCCGGTGCGATTGTAATCGCTGCTCAGCCAATCGTAGCGTCCGCCGACAGTCAGCCGCCAGTTCTGCCACTTCATTTGATCCTGGGTGTAGAGCCCCATCGTCGTCATTGTCTGGCGATACCAGTTCTGGAAGGCGGGATCTTGCCCGACGGGAACGACTCCGAAGCCGTCGGCAGAGCGGTATCCGAGATGATTGAAGTCGATGCCGGTGAGCAGCGTGTGTTCGATTGCTCCGGTGCGCAACCGCGTTTCCAGCATCGTATCGACCAATGTGCCTGAATTGGTTTCGCGCACCAGCCCGGCACCGCCGCCGAACCAATAGGGTTCGCGCTGCGACAGATCGGAATAGCGTGCGCGCTGGCGCAGCGTGAACATGTCGCTGAAGGTGTGCTCGAATTCGTATCCGAGTCGCCATTGCTTTTGCTCGAACGCGTTGTAACGCCCGTCGCCAGCGAATTGCTTGGTCGCGCCGATCGAGCGGCCATCGGGCCCGTAGTTATTGATGTAGGCAACCGTGCCGCCGGTGGTCGAGTCCATGTACTCGCTGAGCAAGGTGAACTTGGTGTCGGCGTTCGGCCGCCACGTCAGCGCCGGCGCGATGAACGTGCGGTTGTCCTTCACGGCGCTGCCGAGGTTGGTATTTGCATCGCGTACCAGGCCAGTCAGACGATAGAGCAGCGTCTGGTCGGCATTGACCGGACCTGAAAGATCGAAATTGCCCTGCACGCGGTTGTAGGATCCGGTCTGAAGTTCGACCTCATGGAAAGGAACGGCGGTGGGACGCTTCGAGATCAAATCGACGATGCCGCCGGTGCTGCTGGCGCCGTAAATTGCGGCCGCCGGCCCGCGTAGGACGGTGATCGATTCGAGACCATAAGGCTCAAGCCGGAACAGGCCGTTCGGACTGTTCGCCTGCCGCAGCCCGTCGCGGAAGATGCCGGAATAGGTCACATCGACGCCGCGGATCATGAATGAATCGTATCGGGGGTCGAATCCGAAGGCGCCGACCTGCACACCGGGCGTGTAGCTGACGCTTTCGATCAGAGAGGTTGGCTTGCGCTGCTCGAGCTGCGTTTGCGTCACGGTGGAAACCGACTGCGGTGTTTCCACGAGCGGCGTGCTGGTTTTGTTGGCGCTGCGCTCCGCCGTGGTGACGTAGCCGCTCTGCGTCGTCACGTCGGTTGCAGCAGCCGGAGCGGAAGGGGCGGTGGCTGGTGCGACAGGGCGGGCCGTGCGAACGGCGCGGCGTGGCGCCTGGGCTGGCCGTTGCGGTTTCGAGCGGGCCGCTTGTACGTTGACGGTCGGCAGCTCGTCGGGTGTGCTTTGTGCGCTCGCCATATGATTGATGGTCATCAGCGAAGTGACGAGCGCAGTCGTCACCAACAGCTCGGTGAATCTTACGCGCGTAGGCGCTCGCAACGTCGTCTTGGCTTGAATGTATTCCATTGTCCGCATCAGAGCCCTTTCATTGGAGCGGGCCTTATGCAGATGCTGGCAGACACAGAGCAAGAAAAAACCACATGTATTCAGTATCTTAGAGTAAGAATAAAGAAAAAGAACGGCCGGCTGTCTTCAAGGCGGGTCCATAGGAGTCCGGAATGTCTTGCGGTCATCGGTTTCCGATGGGAGCGGCACGCATTCCATTTGCTATCGGTTCTGTCAGGATGCCCCCTCGGTCCATATCTTTCGACGGCGGTGTTTGACGCGTGCTGACGACACACGCTGTTTCCACGATTTCGCGCGCTCAAAAAAGGGCTGCAACGCTGCGCTATTGCGTTGGTTCTTGTGGCGTGTATGGCGCGCTGGTACGCTTTACTGCGTTCGTGGCCGGGAATCATCGCGTATGCGGTGCTCGCCGCAAAGCTGATGATCGCATCATCCATAATAACAGACGCGTGCAGCCCGCTGCGCCGCGCCGATCTGAAACGCCGAGGCATCAGCAGGGCATGGACAGTTCCACAAGCAGGCCGACCGCGACCGAGCTGTTTTTGATCTTCATGCGGATTGGCTTGACGAGCTTTGGCGGTGGGCTCAGCGGCTGGTTGTTCAGAGAGTTCGTTCAGGCCCGGCGCTGGATCTCCGAAGAGGAGTTCTTGAGCGGCCTGGCGATCTGCCAGACGCTTCCGGGCATCAATGTTTCGAATATGGCGATCTGGATCGGCTACAGGCTGCTGGGAGCCACCGGGGCAATCGCTAGTCTGATTGGCATCATCGTTCCTCCGGCAATCCTGATCATCCTTCTGGCGGTGGTGTTCTCCTCGCTGACCGAGATCCCGTTGTTTCATGCGGCGCTGGTGGGCGCGTCAGCGGCGGCGATCGGGTTGTCGCTGTCGATGGGGATCACAGCCGCTCGGCGGCTTCCCCGCAAGGTGGTGCCGTTATCGATCTCCGCTGCGACGTTTGCGGCGATTGGCGTATTTCATCTTCCGCTGATCTGGGTGGTACTGCTGGCCGGATCCGTCAGCATTGCTCTTACCTTTCTGCTCCATCAGTCCTGACAATGCCGTCGCTTCTCACGAGCCTGCTGCTGATCTTCGTGCCCTTGTCGTTCGTGACGATCGGCGGTGGCCAAACCATCGTTGCCGACGTGCATCGTCAGGTCGTCGATGTCCATCACTGGATGACGGCCTCGCAGTTTCTCGACCTGTTCGCGATCTCGCGGATGGCGCCGGGGCCGGGGTCGCTGCTGGTGACGCTGATCGGCTGGCAAGTCTCGGGATTGGCAGGTGCGATCGTCGCCACCTTCGCGATCTTCACTCCGACCGCGATCATGACATTCTGTATCGCCCGGATCTGGCAGCGCACGCGCGGCGCCAGGTGGCAGGTCATCGTGGAGGCCGGTTTGCGGCCGATCGCGGTCGGCACGATTCTCGCGTCCGTGTACGTGCTGTTGCAAGCGCTCGATGGCGGGTGGCTTGCGAAGGCGATTGCGCTTGCGTCCACCGCCATCCTGCTGGCGACCCCGGTCAATCCGCTGCTCCTGCTCTTCGGCGGCGGCTTGACGTTTGTTGCAGTACAGACGCTCATGCCCATGGTCTGAGCTGAATAACGCAAGGACTGGAACGGATGGGTCTCTCGGCGTGTTGATTGCGGCTCGCGCGGCCGCCATGCGCTTGCCGCGACTGGCGGCCTTGTCATGATCGCGCTAGCTAGAATCACAGCCGCGCAGCGGCCTGCGGCTGGAACAGAGGAAGGAAGCCACACCATGGAGATCACGCGAAATGGTTCGCAGCCGTCGCGCAAGGGGCCGGCGGAATACTTCACCGGCACGGTGCGGATCGATCCGCTGTTCCAGGCTGCGGCTCCCGCGCGGGTCGGTGGTGCGAACGTAACGTTTGAGCCTGGCGCGCGCACTGCTTGGCACACCCATCCGCTCGGGCAGACCTTGATCGTCACAGCCGGTTGCGGCTGGGTCCAGCGTGAAGGCGGTCCAGTGGAAGAGGTCCGGCCAGGCGACGTGGTCTGGTTTCCGCCTGGCGAGAAACACTGGCACGGTGCGACGCCGACGACGGCGATGACGCATGTCGCCATTCATGAAACCCTCGACGGCAAGAACGTCGATTGGCTGGACAAGGTCAGCGACGAGCAATACCGGCGCTGATCGCGCTCATGCGCCGAGCCTCCAGCGGGGATGCCGAGGCATTCGTCGATCAGTTTGCGCACCCGCGCGTATATGATGACAGGCTGTTCGGATCGAGAGCCATCGCGGAGCCTTGATTGAGGCACTGTATAGTCCGCTCGCTGAACGAATCCAGGTTCGGTTGGGCGACGACATTTGGCGTCGGACTGACGATCTGCGTTTGCGGTGACGGCTGTGACAGCGGAGAGGGTTGGGGCAGCGGGATCGGCTGTACCACACCCGTTGACGATGATGTCTGGGCTATCGCAGGACCGCCCAAAAGCGCTGATATTGTCATGCCGGCAAACAATAGCCGTGGCATCGGGATTGGCGTGAGCATGGTGACCTCCGTCCGTTCGAAGAGAAGCCTTGATCGAGGCGCATTGAAGGTGGTCCTCTACTGTGTCGAAACGGCGAAGCCATCCGTGCCGCAAAGCCAACTTATCGTGAAGCGCGTTTGCCTGGTTGGACTCATCTATATTTGATGCTTGCCAATCGCTAGCGCGTTCGTCGCCGGTCTATGCTGAAGTGACGGGGTGCGGTGCCGCATGGGTGTCGTCCGCGTGGTGTGCTCGGTCCTGGAGCGGATAAGGATGACAATGTTGCGATCGATGTCTTTGGTTATCGTTCGGCGCAGCGCTTGTGTTCGCCGCCTTTGATCCGGCGCTGGCTCGCGGTGACCGCGATCATGGGATGGCGTCCTTGCATGCGACAGCCGGTCATGGCGCGCATGCAGGGCGGAGCGGCGGTCGCCACGGCAACGGCCCATACACGCAGCCGTCGTCCGAAGAATTCGACAGCCTACTTTCGAGCAAGCTCAAGAGCATCGGCCGCGGCTGCTGATAGTCGCAAGGGGCTATCCCGACTTTGTCCCACAGGCCGCTGGCCTGTCGATTGACAAGCCATGCAGCGGCTACGTACTGTGCAAACCGACGGTTCCCGCAAGGGATTAATCGGGAATGCGGTGCGGAGCTTGCCTCCAAAGCCGCGGCTGCCCCCGCAACTGTAAGCGGCGAGTGTCTTGCCTTGAATGCCACTGGATTTCATCCGGGAAGGCGGCAGGAGCGACGACCCGCGAGCCAGGAGACCTGCCGTCAGCCATGGTCGCGCGCGGGCGTATCGGTCGGGGTGAATCGATGCGGGCTTTCTCTCTTCGGCATTTGTGTATGCCTGGAAGACGGCCTCTCGCGGTGACGTGTCACGTTTGCCGCGGGTGGGCCTTGTCTCGTTTGTTTGCACGAACATGAATGGTTGTCCGTCTTGCGGTGTCCGCGTGTGGGTTGAGCCATGCGCGGAGAGGATCGCGGAACCTGTCTGACGTAAGGGCCGTCTGACGCAGGTTGTGCGCTTGGGGTTGGAAGATCAATGAGTTGTAAGAGACCTGTGGGTTTGCGGGGCGTTACTTCGCGCATGCTAACGTCGGCAGCGCTGGCGGCCATGCTCACGAGTCCAGTGCTGGCGCAGCGCGCGAGCGAACAGTTGCCGCCGCTGGTGGTTGATAGCGATGCGGTTCGTGACGACAGCAAGGGCTATGTCGTCCGCCGCACCGACACGGCAACCAAGACCGATACGCCGCTGTTGAAGCTGCCGCGGTCGGTCTCCACTGTGACCGCGAAAGAGGTTGAGGACCGCGGTGCGCAGACGGTGCAGGAGGCGTTGAATTACACTGCGGGCGTGAGCACCTATTTTCGCCAAGGCAATCTCACGCGCGAATACAATCGCGTGCGCGGGTTCGAGGCGTTTCAGTTTCTCGACGGGCTGAAGCTGCATGACAGCAGCTGGGGTTATGAGGTTTACGGCTTGGAGCGCGTCGATGTGCTGAAGGGACCGGCCTCCACCCTGTATGGCCAGGGCAGCCCCGGCGGCCTGATCAATCTCACCAGCAAGCGGCCGACCGATACACCGTTTCGCGAGTTCATGCTGCGCACCGGCAGCTACGGACGTCTCGAAGGTGGTTTCGACGTCGGCGGGCCGGTGAATGCAGATAAATCGGTGCTATATCGGCTGGTGGGGCTTGGCCGGTTCGGCGACGGTCAGATCGATTACACCCGCAACGAGCGGGTCTATTTTGCGCCATCGGTGACGGTGCGCAACGACCAGACCAGCCTCACCATTCTCGCGCACTACCAGTACGATCCGAAGCTGACGGTGCTGCAGCCCTTGCCGCGGGTCGGCACCATTCTGCCCGGTGCGAATGGTCAATACATTTCGCGCAAGTTGTTCCTGGGTGAACCGGCCTATCACAACACCTCGAAGGAAACGGCCCGGATCGGCTACGAGTTCAATCATCGCTTCAATGAGGTGTTCTCGTTCCAGCAGAATCTAGCCTATCAGAACATCGACATTCAGCTCAAGGAGGTGCAGAGCCGCGGCGCGCTGGTTGGCAACAGTGTGGTGAGGCAGATGACCTATCAGCCGTACCAGATCGATCTGTTCCAGGTCGATAACCGGCTGAAGGCGGACTTCAACACCGGGCCGTTCCGGCATCACATGCTGTTCGGCGTCGATTACTCGCTCTCGCCGAACGACCAGGGCACGGCGGTCAATCGTGCCTCGCAATATCTCCTGAACCTCTATGACCCCGTCTACGGTCAACCGCTCGCTGCCAATTCGCTCACCCAGAAGCGCTATCAGGTGCAGCGTCAGACTGGCATCTATGTGCAGGATCGAATCGAGGTCGGCGGCTTCACGGTGATCGGCGGCGTACGCGGGGACTGGGCCAGCCTCGACCAAAAGACGAAGGTGCTGAACACGGCCACCGGCCAGTTCAGTGAACCGGACTGGACGCCGAAACGCGACCGCGCCTCGACTGTTCATGGCGGTCTTATTTACGCGTTTCAGTCCGGAGTGGCCCCCTATGTGAGCTACTCGGAATCGTTTGCACCGGTCTCCGGTGCGGACGTCACGGGTAAGCCGTTCGATCCGAGCACCGGCGAGCAAATCGAGGCCGGTATCCGGTATCTGCCACCGCACTTGAACCTGCTCGTCAGCGGTGCGGTGTTCGATATCACCCAGCGCAATCTTTTGACCGTAGACCTGAAGAATCCCGGATTTGCCGTGCAGACCCAGGAAATCCGTGCGCGGGGGGCGGAGATCGAGTTCAAGACCACGAACCTGCATGGGTTCAATGTCGTCGCTGGTTACATTTACCTCGATCCGACCGTGACCAAGACCAACACCGCGGGTGGTGTCGGCAAGGATCCGGCAGGCATGGCGCGGCATCAGGCATCGCTGTGGGGCACGTACACGTTCGATGACGCCACCACGTTGAAGGGCCTGACTGTCGGCGGCGGCGTCCGTTATGTCGGTGCCTCGTTCGGCGATGCGCTGAATACGTTTGCGGTGCCGTCGTTTACGTTGTTCGATGCGACGCTTCGCTATCAGCTTGGCGTGCTCACGGCGTCGCTGGCTGGCTGGGATGTCTCGATCAACGCCAAGAACATTGCCGACAAGCGTTATGTCGGTGTGTGCGAGGATGCATTGAACTGCTACTACGGGGCAGGGCGCATCATCGAAGGCGCCGTGCGCGTGCGCTTCTGAGGCATCATGCGGGATGTATTCGGCGAGATAGAGGTCTTGACGAAGGGGGCTTATGCTCCCTTCGCTGGCTATCTCGCTGGTCCCGACGATGACCGTCCGTCAGTGCCTGCCACCGCGCTGCTGGATGCCGAAATGCAGGGGGCGATCCATGATCGTTTCGCCAAGCGGTTTGCCCGTTTCGATCGCCGGGCAACGTTGTCGATCTGGATGAAGTGGCACCTCAATGTGGTGCTGCCGCCGCTTCTGCTGGCGGACGTGCTGTTGGCGTGGCGCTTGCCGCTGGCGTTGGGTGAAGTCCGTTTCGTCATCGGCGACGACGTCAGAACCGTGGCGCTGAAGTGCGGAGGCGGCGGGTGCCCGTGCGTGACTGCCGATCCGTTCGCACGCTTCGAGCAGCTTGTGTTCGGACACTTCACGCCGTTCGTGGCGCTGCTGGCCGCACGCACGGGGCTGACGAAACGTGTGCTGTGGAGCAATGTCGGCAACACGTTCGAAGCGATGCTGCGGCGGATCGAGGAGGTTTCCGGCGGTTCGAAGCGACTTGTGGCAGCGGATCACCTGCTGGCGGCGCCTTGCTGGCCGGACGGCCGTCTCAACCCGATCTTCCGGGCCGTACATTACATTGACGAGGAGCGCAGCCACGAGCACCGGCGGCGCAAGGTCTGCTGCCTGCAATATCGCCTGCCGGATCGCCGCTTCTGCAAGGCTTGCCCGATCGAGGATGCGCGGGAGGCCGCTGTTGGCTGCTGACTCGGCACCTGCATATCGTGCCGTGCTTCCGCTGTTGCGCGAGGCTGCGAAGATTGCGGCGCTGTACTTCCGCTCCAGCGAACGCTGGGTCGCGTGGGGGCTGCTTGCCTGCGTGATTGCGGCACAGCTTCTCTTGGTGGCCGTTGCCGTGGTTGAGAATTACTGGCGCAACGCATTCTTCCAGGCGCTGCAGGAGCGGAACTGGGATGCGTTTATCTATCAGTTCTGGGTATTCTGCGTCCTTGGCATTGGCTTCGTGCTGGGTGGGGTCTATCAGCGCTATTTCGCGCAGTGGCTGACGATCCGCTGGCGGCAGTGGTTGACGGCGCGTCTGCTGGCGCATTGGCTCGACGGGGCCGTGCATTATCGCGCGTCTCTCGCCGCCGATGGGATCGACAATCCCGACCAGCGCCTGTCAGAAGACATCCGCAATTTCATCGAACAGGTCCTCGCGCTGAGCGTCGGTCTGTTCGCGGCGGTGGCGAAGCTCGTATCGTTCGTGGCAATCCTGTGGACGCTGTCCAGCCTGGTGCCGCTGGTGCTGTTTGGCCAGAGCTGGATCATTCCCGGGTATCTGGTCTGGGCGGCGCTAGCCTATGCCGTCGTCGGTACAATCGTCACCCATTGGATCGGCCGGCCGCTGATCGCGCTGGATTACGAACAGGAGAAGCGGGAGGCGGATTTCCGTTTCGCGCTGGTGCGGCTGCGTGAAAATGCCGAGCCGGTAGCCCTGCAACGCGGCGAACGGGCCGAGCAGCAAGGCTTGTTGGTGCGGTTCCAGGCGATCGCCGCCAACTGGTATCGGCTGATGTGGCGGCAGAAGGTCGTCTCCTTCTTCACCGCGACCTACCGCCACTACTCGCGTTACTTCCCTTATCTCGTCATGGCTCCGCTCTATTTCGGCGGCGGCATGCAGCTTGGCGCGCTGATGCAGGCGGGCTCGGCCTTCAACGAGGTGCGATCCGCGTTCTCCTATCTCGTGGAGTCTTATCTCAAGCTGGCCGAGTTCGCGGCCACTGTGCAGCGCGTGTCGGGATTCATGGATGCCACCGAGGCGGCGCAGCTTGCGTTCGAGGCCGAGCGCAGCCGGGACGACGGCAGTCCGGACGATCACGCGCCAGTGGGTGTGACAGTGGACGCGCTGACCGTACGGCTGCCGGATGGACGCGTGGTTGCAACCCTCGAACAAATCGCTCTGAAGGCAAGCGATAGCCTGCTGATCACCGGTATCTCCGGTGCGGGCAAGACCAGCGTGATGCGTACCATTGCCGGCATCTGGCCTTTCAAGGATGGGGACTTGCGCGTGGCGGCCGCGCGTCCGTTGGCGCTGTCGCAGCGCGCCTATCTGCCGCTCGGGTCATTGCGGCAGGCGCTCGCATTTCCGCAAGCGGTCGAAGCCTGTTCGGATGCTGCAATACAGGCGGTGCTCGACGACGTCGGTCTTGGAGCGCTGGCTTCTCAGCAGGATTTCGCGGTGGATTGGAATCGGCGCCTGTCGGATGGCGAGAAGCAGCGGCTTTCGCTGGCGCGCGCATTGCTGCTGCGGCCTGATCTTCTGCTGTTGGATGAAGCGACTTCCGCACTGGATGCTACCAGTGAAGAGGCGTTGCATCGGCTGCTGCGCAGGCGTCTGCCGTCGGCGATCATCATTGCCGTGAGCCATAATCCGGCGCTGGTTGCCATCTATGGTGCGCCGCTGGTTCTGGAAACTGCTGAGGAACCTCGTCGTCGGCTACGCTCGTAACTGTTGCGGGTTGCGTCGGCGCAGAAAACCGGGAACTGTAGCGCGCCAAAGTATCCAGTCCCGGTGAAGCATGGCGAGTGTCGGAGCGAAAACAGCTGGCATCCTGTTGTCGGAGACCGACCATACTGTTCCGCGCCAGGCAAGTTTGATCGATCGTTTGCCGCCGGAGGCGAGGACGCGAATCAAGGCCTACGGTGAAGTCCGATCGTATCGGCGTGGTGAGACTCTGTTCAGCCAGGGCGATCCGCATGATGGGATCGTCGTCATCGAGAGCGGCCTCATCCGCAGCTTCTACACCGCGCCGGCCGGACGGGAGATTACACTTGCCTATTGGTTGCCGGGCAATTTCGTCGGCGGCCCGGAAATCTTCGACGGCCGCCCGCATATGTGGTCGGCGGTGGCGGCGAGGCAAAGCGTCGTTACATGTCTGCCAGGCTTGGAGCTTCGCAATCTTGCTCGCGAGCTGCCGGACTTCGCGCTCGCGATCATCGAGGCGCTGTCGTTCAAGGCGCGTTGCTATTCATCGCTCGCGCAAATGCTCGGAACGCGCTCGTTGTCGCAACGGCTCGCACATGTGTTACTGCATCTCGCCCAGACGTATGGATTTGATGAATCAGAAACCGACGGCGGGATTGTCGTCGCTGCCGCGTTCACTCATGCGGAGATCGCGAATCTGATCGGCGCGACGCGTCAGTGGGTAACGATCGGTCTCAATCGTCTGCAGAAGGCGGGCGTTCTCCGCCAAAGGCGGGGACTGCTGGTGATCAAGCGGATCGACCTGTTGTCGGCGGAACTCGCAGCCGAGGACGGTTAGTGTCGCGACGAGCGGGGTTGGCTGCTTCGCCAGTTTGAGCTGAGGATGCGCAATGCGTCGGCTTTGCTCGGACGAATGAAATTTTCTGACAAAGGCCATCGGCGCGTGTCGTGCGCCGCTTTTGTCCTTTAGTTGCAATTAATTACTTATGTTTGCCGTGCGCCTGCCGTTCCGTCGCGCGAGTGGCACGTGGCTTGCTCATCCGAGGAAGAACGGCCTCGGAGTGACCATGCAAGATTTGTTGACGACTGCGGAGTGCGACGATCTGACGGAACTGGAGCGGCACGTGCTGGATCGAATTACCGAGCAGGCGTGGCTCGATCTGACCTGTGAGCTTGTTCCAGCGGGGCAGCCGGACGCGGAAAATCCGCTCGATCCGGACGAGCCGCCGGCGCGCGAGGAGGGCGCCGCGCTGTTCGTCGCCGACAAGCTGAGGGCGATGGGTTTTGACGTCAGCTTGCCGACCAAGCGCGAGGGCAGGCCGAACGTCGTCGGCATTCTCGAGGGCGCCGGCGATGGTCCGTCGCTGATCCTGAACGATCATCTGGACACCTATCCGGCGGGCGACTGGAGCGCCTGGACGATGACCGGCGGACATCCGTTTCGCCCGACGCGCCATGGTGACAGGCTTTATGCTCGCGGCACGTCGGATACCCGCGGAAATCTCGCCTGCACATTGCTTGCGGTGAAGGCCATTCGCGACAGCGGCGTAAAGCTGAACGGGACGCTGAAGTGCGTCTACACCGCGGATGAGGAGAAGAATGGTCCAGACGGCTCGATCTTCCTGCTCGATGAGTGCGGGCTGGATGCCGATTACACCATCGTCTGCGAGCCGACCGGCTGGACCAGACCGGACGGCCATTCGGGCATGGGCATTGCGGTCGCCAATGGCGGCAACTTCCTGATCGAGATCGAAACGCGTGGAGTGAAGAGTCATCTCTGGCGGCCGGATACCGGCGTCAACGCGGTGGCGAAAATGGCGCGTTTGCTGACCGCGTTCGAAACCATGACCTTCACGCATATGCCGGCGCCGCTCGCGGGCGGAACGCCGCCGATGGTGGCAATCATTCGCGTGCAGGGTGGGGAGAAGCGGGAGATGCAGTTCACGCCGGATGTTGCGCGGGCGGTGCTGGCGGTCGTCGGTATCCTGCCGGGCATGACGCCTACGAGCGTGATGGCGGACATCCAGATGGTGATCGATGCGCAGACCGCCGCCGATCCTACACTGCAAGCGACGGCGCGGCCTTATCCGGGCGCGCTGTTCGTTGACGGCACACAGGAGCAGGATGGCGGCGCCAATCCCACCGTCGCACTCGGCCGTGCTTACGAACGTATCCTGGGTGAAGCGCCCATGCTCTACCGCAAGAATGCATTCAACGACACCATTCGCTTTGCCGAGCGCGGTCAGGCCGC
This sequence comes from Afipia sp. P52-10, assembly GCF_000516555.1. NCBI lineage: Bacteria > Pseudomonadati > Pseudomonadota > Alphaproteobacteria > Hyphomicrobiales > Nitrobacteraceae > Afipia > Afipia sp. P52-10. The sequence continues at coordinate 2,740,124 of NZ_AZSJ01000003.1, forward strand.
AGTGACCTTCGGCCCCGGCGAGGACGGCTGGCCGCCGATCAACGAATACATCCAGATCAGCAAGTCGGTGGCGGCAACGAAGATCCTCGCGCTCACGGTGCTTGACCTGCTCGGAGTGGCGGCATGATGCGTGAGCTTCCGTTCCAAGTTTCAAGGAGATTAGCGATGTCTGGATTGTTTCGGTGGATGACGCTCGCGCTGGGTCTTGTTCTGGCATCGCCAGGTCCGGCCGGAGCTGAGGCTCTGAAGCCCATCAAGATCGGCTTCCAGACCGGCGAGATCAACGTCATCCTGTCCTATGCGCTGGGCACCGGGCTGTTCGAGAAGGCAGGGCTCGACGTGAAAGTTGCGCAGTTTCCCGCCGGGCCCGCGATGCTGCCGGCGCTCGCCGCCGGTGAGGTCGATCTTGCCTGGATGGGGGAGTTTCCTGCCGTTACGGGGTACGCCAACGGACTTCCGATCGAAATCCTGTTCATGGAGCGGATCGATGCAACCAACGTGCGCCTCGCCGCCAATCCGCAAGCAGAGATCAACAGCCTTGCTGACCTGAAAGGCAAGCGCATCGGCGTGGCGATCGGTTCGACCAGTCATTACCACACGCTGCAAGCGTTGGCGCAGGCGAATCTGAAGGCGTCCGATGTCACGTTGGTCAATCTGACGCCTGCCAACATGCCGCCAGCCTATCAAGCTGGCCAAATCGATGCGGCGTTCGTTTGGGAGCCGAATGTCGGCGCCATCGAGCGCGCGGGCGCCAAGGTTATCGCCACGACCAAGAGCCTCGGCATGATCACTGGCGGCGTCTGGGTGGCGCGCAAGGCGTTCACCTCCGGTAGCCCCGAGACCGTGCAGATATTTCTCAAGGCATGGGAGCAGGCGCAGGCCGACTACAAGGGGAGGCCCGCTGACGTGCGGCAATATGAGGCCAAGCGCGTCAACATGAGCGCGGAGGAGTTCGCAAAGCTGGTGGAAGGTCAAAGCGTCGCGCATCCGAGCTTCGCGCAAATCTTGACGGCCGACTTCATGGGGCCGCCCGGCCAGGAGGCGAACTCACGCCTTGGCAAGCATCTGCAGGGGATCGCCGCATTCTTGCTCGCGGAGAAGCGCATCCAAGCAGCGCCAACCGACTGGGCGGGGCTGCTCAACACGAAATCGTTGCAGGTCTATCTCGCGAGCAAGCAATGAACCTGCGTGCCAAGGCCCTGAGTGTCGTTGCACGGACGGGTGGATTTTCCGCCGATGCGCTGGATGCTCCGTCAGCGCGGTCCATGCTGACGTTCGAGAATGTCGGCTTCCGTTACGATGGCCGGGCGATTCTCAACGATGTGTCCTTTGCAGTGCGCCCAGGCGAGTTGGTTGCGCTGCTCGGGCCATCCGGCTGCGGCAAGACGACGATCCTCAATCTGGTGGCTGGCTTCATCCAGCCGACGTCCGGCGTGGCGTTCGTCGATCATCGTGAGATCGCAGGACCTGGTCCCGATCGTGGCGTCGTGTTTCAGGCTGCCGCGCTGTTCGACTGGATGACGGTGGCGGAGAACATCGCTTTCAGCCTGCGTTGTGCGGGAGCCGGGCGAGCCGAGCGCCGCCGCGTGGCGGCCGAGATGGCGGCGTTGGTCGGGCTCTCCGGATTCGAGGACGCTTATCCCTATCAGCTCTCCGGCGGCATGCGGCAGCGAGTCGGCCTTGCGCGGGTGCTCGCTGCGAAGCCGAAGATCATGCTGATGGATGAGCCGTTTTCGGCGCTCGATGTGCAGACACGCGAAGTTCTGCAAGAGGAGGTGCTGCGCATTCGCGAGCGCACAGGCTGTACGATCCTGTTCGTCACCCACAGTATCGACGAGGCAGTATTCCTCGGTGATCGAATTTTTCTGCTGACGGAGCTGAAGCAAGGATTGTTCGAGGAATACGCAGTCGATCTGCCGCAGCCGCGGGCCAACGCGGACAACCGGCTGGACGCTAGCTTCCTGAAACTGCGTGAAGCCATCTACCGGAGAATGCGTCATTGATGGGTGTAAAGCTGTCGGCTGCAAGATTGCCCAAGGACGGAGCCATCGTATGAATGCGGATCAGATGCGCGCGCGCCGACGATACTGGTTTATCGCCATCCTATCGCCGCTTGCCATTCTTTTGGTCTGGGCGCTTGTGACCGCGAAAGGAATGGTGACATCGACAATCCTGCCTCCGCCGTGGCAGGTCGTAGCGACATTCGCGGATATGGTTCAGCACGGTTACTCTGGCATCGGTATCTGGACGCATATCGGCGCCAGTCTATGGCGCGTGGGGGTGGCGTTCCTCGCCGGCTCGGTGTTCGGCACTGGGCTTGGTCTTCTGCGTGGACGCGTACCGGCGATCGATGCGCTCTTGCTGGTGCCATCCGAAATCGTACGGCCGATTCCGCCGCTCGGATTGATTCCGCTGTTCATCCTGTGGTTCGGCATCGGCGAGATCTCGAAGATTCTGCTGATCTTCATTTCGGTGATGCTGATCATGATGGTCAATGCGCAGGCCGGCGCGCGGGCATGCAGCGTCGATGCGCTGCGGGCGGCTCAATCCATGGGCGCGGGTCGCTGGCAGATTTTTCGTTTCGTGGTGTTGCCGTCGGCGCTGCCGCAGATCATGACCGGCTTGCGCGTTTCGATGGGAACGGCGCTGACGATTTTGGTCGCCTCGGAGCTTCTCGGAGGTGATCGGGGTCTGGGCTTCGTTATCCTCGATGCGAGCAGCTTCTTTCGTACGACTTACCTGTTTGGCGGAATTGTCCTGATCGGCGTGATTGGACTCTTGACCGACCGCGGTATCGCCTATCTGGGGCGGCGCATCGTTCATTGGGAAGGTAAGCGCTAATGCACAATGCCTCGTCCACCGAACGCATTGCGACAGATCTGCCGTTGTTGTCCTTCACCTTCGCGGCGGTGCGGGCGGCGCGTCAGCAAGGTGTCAGTGCTAGGGCATTGGTTGCTGAAAGTTGCCGGCGTGCGGAAGCGGTTGCGGGCGAGGGAATCTTTACGGCCCTTGTTCCGGCCGAGCAGGCGATCCGCCGCGCCGAGGAATTCGACGCGCGCGCACGCGCCGGCGAAGTGCTGCCGTTGCTCGGGTTGACGTTCTCGGTCAAGGATAACATCCATGTGGCGGGCATGGTGACGACCAGCAATTGCCCCGCGCTGGCGATCATGCCGCAGGAGAGTGCCCATGCGGTCGCATTGTTGGAACGTGCGGGTGCGGTGCTGATCGGCAAGAATACGATGGATCAGTTCGCGACCGGCCTGAATGGCACGCGCAGCCCTGAGCCGCTGTGCGGCAACGCGCTCGATCGTCGCTACATCCCCGGCGGATCGAGTTCCGGTTCGGCCGTCGCAGTTGCGCGCGACGTCGTCGCCTTCTCGCTTGGAAGCGATACGGGAGGATCCGGACGGGTGCCAGCCGCGTGCAACGGTATCGTCGGGCTCAAGCCCACGATCGGTTTGGTGAGTACGCACGGGCTGCTCTACAACAGCCGCATTTTCGATTGTGTGCCGGTGTTCACGCGGGTCGCCGCCGATGCCTACGACGTGCTGGAGCAAATCGCGGGATACGATCCGCGTGATCCGTGCAGTCGGGCGGATGCTGATCGAATCGATCTATCGGTTCACGTGCCGCCGGGAAATATGTTGGCTGTCCCGCGCGAGGACCAACTGCAGTTCTTCGGCGATACACATTCGCGCGTTGCCTTTGCGGAAAATCTGGAGCGGCTCCAGCAATGCGGGTTCGCGCTCACTGAAATCGACTTCAGCCCGTTTGCTGCTGCCGGAAGGCTGGTGTTTCAATCCGCCATGGTGGCGGAGCGCCTATGTGACTATGGTGAGGTCATCGCAACGCGGCGCGATGCGATCCATCCGGCCGTGTTGGCGGCAATCGAGCCCGGCCTCGGCTATAGCGCCAGAGAGGCATTCGAGGCGCTGTATGAGCTGAAGCGGTTGCAGCGTCTGGCCGCCATGGCGCTAGAACCTTTTGCCGCTCTCGTCGTGCCGACGATCCCGACCATTTTCACGATCGAGGATATGCTGGCGGAGCCGATGACCCGCAACACCATCATGGGGACCTACACCTACTTCGTGAACCCGCTCGATATGTGCGCAGTTTCCATTCCCGGCGCGCGTCGCGGCGATGGCTTGCCTTCGGCGCTCTGCTTTGCCGGCCGCGCAGGCGAGGACAGTGTTCTGCGCTCGCTTGCCCTTGCCTTCGAGCGGGTCTGAAGGGCGACAGGCCTATCGCTAGTCGGGGCGCTGGTCCTGGCTGTCGAGCCGCGTGCTCATCGTCAGGGCGAGCAATGTGCATACGGCCCCCGACAGCAGGTAGGCGCCGGCCGATAACAGTCCGAACTGGCTCGACAGCGCCAGCGCGACGAACGGTGCAAAGCCCGCGCCGCAGAGCCATGCGAAGTCGGACGTCAACGCCGAGGCGGTGTAGCGATGGGCGCGCGAGAAATTCGATGCGACCGAACCCGACGATTGCCCGAACGAGATGCCGAGCAGGATGAAGCCCAGAATCATGAAGACGGCTTCGCCGATGTCGCCGCCATTGAGCAATTGCGGTGCGAAGCCGCTGAAGGCGGCGATCGCCACTGCCGACGCGCCGAGCAGCGTGCGACGTCCGACTCGGTCGGCAATCGGTCCGGATGCGACGATCGCCAATGCGCCGAAGCCGGCGGCGATTGTCTCGATGATCAGGAAGCGGCCCGGCCCCTCCTGGGTGAAGAGGAATACCCACGAAAGCGGAAACACGGTCACCATGTGAAACAGCGCGAAGCTCGCCAGCGGCGCGAAGGTACCGATCAGCACGTTGCGGCCTTCCGCGCGCAGCGTGCGCACCACGGGTTCTGGCTCGAGATCGCGGCTTTCGAACAGTTGCGAATACTCGGGCGTGACGACGATGCGCAGTCGCGCGAACAGGGCCACGACGTTGATCGCGAATGCGACGAAGAACGGATAGCGCCAACCCCACGCGAGGAAGTCCGCGGCCGATAGCTTGATGATGAAGAATGCAAACAGTGCGCTCGCGACCATCAAGCCGAGAGGTGCGGCGAGTTGCGGGATCATTGCATACCAGCCGCGCTGCTTCGGAGGAACGTTGAGCGCGAGCAGCGGAGCAAGACCATCCCACGTTCCGCCCAGTGACAGCCCCTGACCGATGCGCAAAATCGCGAGCAGAACTGCGGAGGCCATGCCGATCTGCTCGTAGCCCGGCAGGAAGGCGACCGCGACGGTCGATGTTCCCAGAAGGAACAGCGCGATCGTGAGTTTGACGCCGCGGCCGTATAGGCGGTCGACCGTCAGGAAAATCGTAGTGCCGATCGGCCGGGCAATGAAGGCAAGGGCGAAGATGGCGAAGGAATAGAGCGTCCCGGTCAGCGGATCGGTGTACGGAAACACGATTTTCGGGAACACGACCACCGAGGCGATCGCGTAAACGAAATAATCGAAGAATTCCGATGTCCGTCCGATGATCACGCCAATGGCGATTTCGCCGGTATTCACGCTATCGTGAGCGTTCTCGCCGCGCGTTTCGTGCCCGTGTTCTGTCATCGACGATGCAGATGCCGTGATATCTGTGCTCATTATTGCAAACTTGGGCTCTTGTTCAACGTGAAACACGCGGGCGCGTAGCGTGCGCGCAGTTTGTGATGATGCGTTCTCTCACTCGCAGCCCGACGGAGGGATTGGGCAAATTGTCCAATGTCGCTTCCAGGGTCACAGCGTTAGGCGGAGCGTTGTAATGAAACTCCCGTTTTGGCAGGACCTGATGAGCCGGTTCCGTTATCTCGCCCTTCTGCCTCTCTTCGCCGCTTTGGGCAGCTGTCAGGCGGTGGTGCTGTCGCCATCCGGTGACGTGGCTGCCCAGCAGCGCGACATCCTGGTGCAATCGACGGCGTTGATGTTGTTGATCGTCGTGCCGGTGATGATAACGACTGCGGTGATCGCTTGGCGCTACCGCCAGTCCAATACGTCGGCGCGCTACTCGCCGGATTGGGATCACTCGGCGCATCTCGAACTCGTCATTTGGTCGGTTCCGTTGCTGATCATCATCTGCATCGGCGCCATCACCTGGGCCGGCACCCATTTGCTCGATCCGTATCGTCCACTCGGCCGCATTGCGACAGAGCGGCCCATTCCTGACGATTCCAAGGCGCTGCGGGTGGAGGTCGTCGCGCTCGATTGGAAATGGCTCTTCATCTATCCCGAATACGGAATTGCTGCAGTCAACGAGCTTGCGGCGCCGGTCGATCGGCCGATCGATTTCCACATTACCTCGTCGTCGGTGATGAACTCGTTCTTCATTCCCGCGCTGGCCGGCCAGATTTACGCGATGCCGGGCATGCAGACCCAGCTCAAGGCGGTGATCAACAAGCCGGGCGTCTATAGCGGCTTCTCCGCCAACTACAGCGGAGCCGGCTTTTCCGGCATGCGCTTCGCGTTCCATGGCGTCACCGATGCCGACTTCGACAAGTGGATCGAAAGGGCAAAGGCCGAAGGCTCTCGGCTCGATCGAGCCGCTTATCTGCGGCTCGAGAAGCCGAGCGAGCGTGAGCCGGTGCGCCGTTATGCCAGCGTCGATCCCGCATTGTTCAATGCCATTCTCAATATGTGTGTCGAACCGTCGAAGATGTGCATGAGCGAGATGGCCGAGATCGATGCCAAGGGTGGTCTCGGGCTCGCGGGTGTTCGTAACATCCTGCCGCTGACCTACGATAAGGTTGTCCGGCGCGGTGCCGTGTTCGGCGCGGAGCCGTCTTACGTGTACACCCTATGTACGGTCGAGGAGGCCACGGCGCGCAATGCGCAACAGACCGTCGCCGCGACGGCCACACCGGCCCTTGATCTGTCGCGGTTGAAAGGTGCGGGACTGCCGCTGCCGACCTTCACGCCCTTGAAGGCGTCAACACCATCGTTCTCGCTGCGCCTCGATCGCCTGCCGTCGGACTCCTGAAGACAATCATGATTGACATGCTGACAGATCCTTCTTTCCTCAAGGCCGTGTTTGGCAGGCTGACCTGGGACGCTATTCCGCTGCACGAGCCGATTCTCGTCGTCACCTTCGCAGTGGTTGCACTCGGCGGCATCGCAATCGTCGGTGCGGTCACCTACTACCGCCTATGGGGTTATCTGTGGACCGAGTGGTTCACCAGTGTCGATCACAAGCGGATCGGCATCATGTACATGATCCTCGGCATCGTCATGCTGTTCCGCGGCTTTGCCGACGCGATCATGATGCGGTTGCAACAGGCGATGGCCTTCGGGGCATCCGAGGGGTACCTGCCGGCGCATCACTACGATCAGATATTCACCGCGCACGGCGTCATCATGATCTTCTTCGTGGCGATGCCGCTGGTCACGGGGCTGATGAACTATGTGGTGCCGCTGCAGATCGGCGCGCGCGACGTGTCGTTTCCCTTCCTCAACAATTTCAGCTTCTGGATGACCGTCGGCGGCGCGGTGCTGACGATGATTTCGCTGTTCATTGGTGAATATGCGCGGACCGGCTGGCTCGCTTATCCGCCGCTGTCCGGCATCGCCTATAGTCCAGATGTCGGCGTGGACTATTACATATGGGGCCTGCAGATCGCAGGTGTCGGCACAACGCTATCGGGCATCAACCTGATCGCGACGATCGTCAAGATGCGTGCGCCCGGCATGGCGATGATGAGAATGCCGATATTCACCTGGACGTCGCTCTGCACCAACGTCCTGATCGTCGCCTCGTTTCCGGTTCTGACGGCGGTGCTGGCATTGTTGACGCTCGATCGGTACGTCGGGACCAACTTCTTCACGAACGACTTCGGCGGCAACCCGATGATGTACGTGAACCTGATCTGGATCTGGGGGCATCCGGAGGTCTACATCCTCGTGTTGCCAGCGTTCGGCATCTACTCCGAAGTCGCCTCGACATTCTCCGGCAAACGGTTGTTCGGCTACACCTCGATGGTCTACGCCACCGTCTGCATCACGATCCTGTCTTACCTGGTGTGGTTGCACCACTTCTTCACCATGGGTTCGGGCGCGAGCGTCAATTCGTTCTTCGGCATCACCACCATGATCATCTCGATTCCGACGGGCGCAAAGATCTTCAACTGGCTGTTCACGATGTATCGCGGGCGCATCCGCTTCGACCCGCCGATGATGTGGACCGTTGGCTTCATGCTGACGTTCGTGATCGGCGGCATGACCGGTGTGATGCTCGCAGTCCCGCCGGCCGACTTCGTGCTGCATAACAGTCTGTTCCTGGTTGCTCACTTCCACAACGTCATCATCGGCGGCGTGGTGTTCGGTGCTTTCGCTGGCATCAACTACTGGTTCCCCAAGGCATTTGGCTTCAAGCTCGATGAATTCTGGGGCAAGACCTCATTCTGGCTCTGGCTCAGCGGATTCTATTTCGCCTTCATGCCGCTTTATGTCATGGGCTTCATGGGGGCGACACGCCGGTTGCGTCACTTCGACGACCCGTCCATGCAGATATGGACCTGGATAGCGGCTTTCGGTGCCTTCCTCATCCTGCTCGGCATCCTCGCGTTCGTGGTGCAGATCTATGTCAGCATCCGCAATCGCCAAGCGCTGCGGGATGTGACAGGTGACCCCTGGAGTGGACGGACGCTCGAATGGTCGACTTCGTCGCCGCCACCTGCCTACAATTTCGCCTTTACGCCGGTGGTTCATGGTCTCGACGCGTGGTGGGACATGAAGAGCCGCGGTTATCGCCGCCCGCTGGAAGGTTTCAAGGCGATCCACATGCCGAGCAACACTGGCACGGGCGTCGTGCTGGCCGCGATCAGCGTCGTCTTCGGTTTCGCCATGGTCTGGTACATCTGGTGGCTGGCTGCCGTGAGCTTTGTCGCGCTGCTGGCGGTCGCGATCGGTCACACGTTCAACTACAACCGCGACTTTCACATTCCGGCCGAGCAGGTGGTGCAGGTCGAGAACGAACGTTCGCGCCTGCTTGGGGCGAGGGTTTGAGTCATGAGCGTTCTTGCTGAAACCCGAGACCTCAGGGCGCCGGTGTTCCACCTGGCCGAGGAGCCGCATCACGCCGAAGGCAGCAGCACGATGCTGGGCTTCTGGCTCTATCTGATGAGTGATTGTCTCATCTTTGCGGTGCTGTTCGCGACGTATGGTGTGCTTGGTGGCAACTACGCTGCCGGGCCTTCACCGAAGGATCTGTTCGATGTGAAGCTCGTTGCGCTGAACACGACGATGCTGCTGCTGTCTTCGATCACGTACGGCTTCGCGATGCTGACGATGGTCAAGGGGCGCACCGGTGCGACCCAGGGCTGGCTGTTCGTGACGGCGCTGTTCGGTCTCGCCTTCGTCGGCATCGAACTCTATGAATTCGCGCATATGATCCATGAGGGAGCCACGCCACAGCGCAGCGCGTTCCTGTCGTCATTCTATGCGCTAGTCGGCACGCACGGGCTGCACGTCAGTTTTGGCCTTGTCTGGTTGTTTACGCTGATGGTGCAGGTCGGGCGCCACGGCCTCATCCCCGCCAACAGACGCCGGCTGATGTGCCTAAGCATGTTCTGGCACTTTCTCGACGTGGTTTGGATCGGCGTGTTTTCTTTCGTCTATCTTCTGGGAATGCTGCGATGAACACCGACGCACATGCCAATCATGACCACAATGATCATGGCGACGATCACGCGCATGGATCGCTGCGTAGCTATATGATCGGTTTCTGGCTGTCGGTTGTTCTAACAGCCATACCGTTCTACCTAGTGATGAGCGGAGCCATCGATAACAAGCAGGTCACGTCGTTTGTCATCATCGTATTCGCAGCGCTCCAAATCATCGTGCATATGGTGTGCTTCCTGCATATGGACGCGAAATCGGAAAGCGGTTGGACGCTGATGGCGCTGGTGTTCACGGTCATCATCGTTGGTATCACGCTCGCCGGCTCGCTGTGGGTGATGTATCACCTGAACGTCAATATGATGCCGGGCCACGACATGAGTCGCATGCCATGACGATCGCCTACGAGGCGCGGCGGGCATTGATGGCCTCCAGGCTTCGCAACCTTGCGCAGGAACGAGCGGACGAAGTGGAACGGCGTGTTCCGGCGTCGCCGGTCAGACTTGCCGTGCTGGGTATCGTCGCCGGCGTGACTGTTGCGCTACTCACTGCGCTCGGCATCTGGCAAGTGCAGCGGCTCGGCTGGAAGCGTGATCTGATCGCGCGGGTGGATCAGCGCGTGCATGCCGCGCCTGTACCCGCCCCTGGGCCGGCAGCCTGGCCGCACATCAACGCCGCCGCCGACGCTTACCGACGTGTCCTTGTTCGAGGGCAATTTCTTTCTGGGTGCGATACATTGGTGCGGGCGGTCACGGAGCTGGGCGGCGGCTTCTGGGTGCTGGCACCATTCCGCGCGGCCGATGGTTTTACGGTGCTCGTCAATCGGGGGTTCGTGTCTTCAGCTGAGGCGAGGGGGGAGGGCTGTGCGATCGCGCGCCCTTCTGGTGACGTCACGTTGACCGGGCTGCTACGGATCACCGAGCCCGGTGGTGGATTTCTTCGGCATAACGATCCCGCGGCGGGACGTTGGTATTCCCGCGACGTGGCGGCGATTGCCAACGCGCGTGGTCTCATTGAGGTCGCGCCATATTTCATCGACCTTGATGCATCCGCAAATCGGGTTGCCAAGCCGGTCGGGGGGCTGACTGTGATCGCGTTTCCAAACAACCACCTGGTCTATGCCCTGACGTGGTTCGGGCTCGCGATCATGGCCGCGGGTTGGTCGCTCCATGCCTTGCGGCTGGATCTGGCGCAACGTAGAGCGCGCCGGCGCCCGGAGGACTGCGATACGTGAGCGAGCTGCGCCAGCAGTGGAGTCCGATGGTTTCCATTGATCATGTCACCGACAAGAAGAACCTGCTTCTTCTTGTCCAGCTTCGCTGGCTGGCGGTGATCGGTCAGGTGGTGACGATTCTCGTTGTGCAGTACGGACTCGGCATTGCGCTGCCGCTGTTCGAGCTTGCGGCTGTGATCGGCTGCTTGATCGCGCTCAATCTCTTCAGTTTGTTCAGACATTACCGCAGTGACGTGGTCAGCAACACCGAGCTATTCGTTGCGTTGCTGATCGATGTCGCCGCGCTGACGGTCCAGCTCTATCTCACCGGCGGAGCGGCCAATCCGTTCGTCTCCCTCTATCTGCTGCAGGTCACGCTGGGCGCTGTGTTGCTCGATGCCTGGTCGACTTGGGCGCTCGTTGTCATTACCAGTGGCTGCTATGTCGGTCTCAGCGCATTGTCTCGCGACATTTTCCGCGAGCACAGCGCGGATTTCGACCGGCTGCATCTGCAAGGTACCTTCGTCTGCTTTCTGCTGTCGGCTGTGCTGCTTGTCTCGTTCATCAGCCGGATCAACCGCAACATTCGCGCCCGCGACGCGCATCTGGCGCGGCTGCGGCAGCAGTCGGTCGAGGAGGATCATATCGTTCGTATGGGATTGCTCGCGTCGGGCGCCGCGCATGAGCTTGGCACGCCGCTGGCCACGCTGTCGGTGATCTTGAACGACTGGCAGCACATGCCGTCTCTCAACCAGAGTCCCGAAACCGTCCAGGAGATCGAGGAGATGCAGCTGCAGGTGGAGCGATGTAAAACCATCGTCTCCGGCATCTTGATGTCGTCCGGCGAGGCCCGCGGGGAGGGAACCCTACGCACCACGGTCAATACCTTTTTCGATGGTCTTGCTGCCGAGTGGCGGGTCACGCGCTCTCCGGCCCGGTTCGATTACGTGAATGCGTTCGGCGCGGACGAAGCGATCGTCTCCGACACGGCGCTCAAGCAGGTGATTTTCAACCTGTTCGACAATGCGCTCGATGCCTCGCCGGGGTTGGTGAAAGCCAATGTCGTCCGGGCCGACGGTAATCTCGTGCTGACCGTCGGCGATCGTGGTCCTGGTTTCAGTAAGGAGATGCTGGCAGCGTTCGGCAAGCCCTATCAGTCCAGCAAGGGACGGCACGGGGCTGGCCTTGGCCTCTTCCTCGTCGTCAATGTTGTGCGTAAGCTTGGCGGAACGGTTGCGGCGGACAATCCTCCGGAAGGTGGTGCGAGGGTCACGTTGACGCTGCCGCTTGCCTCTTTGTCGCCCCGGAGCGAGCATGGACACTGAGCCGCATATCGATTCCGATCATCAGCTCGTCATCGTCGAGGACGATGCTTCGTTCGCTCGCGCGCTCGGAAAATCGTTCGAACGGCGCGGATATGAAGTGCGCCTGTGCCAGCGTGTGGACGATCTGGACAATCTGCTCGAGGCGTTCGCTCCCAATTATGCGGTGGTGGATCTGAAGCTCGTCAATGGTTCTGGGCTTGAATGCGTCAAGCTGTTGCACGAGCATGATCCCGAAATGAAAATCGTGGTGCTCACCGGGTTTGCCAGCATTGCGACCGCAGTGGAGGCGATCAAGCTCGGCGCTTGCCATTATCTGGCCAAACCGTCCAACACCGATGACATTGAGGCGGCGTTCCGCCGCGCCGAGGGCGACGCTTCGGTTGAGCTGACCGCACGGCCGACCTCGATCAAGAACCTCGAATGGGAGCACATCCACGAGGTCCTGGTCGAGACCGAGTTCAATATCTCGGAAGCCGCTCGTCGGCTCGGCATGCACCGGAGGACGCTTGCACGCAAGCTTGCCAAGGTTCGTATGAAGTAGGCTCCAGATCCTCAAGCACGGTTCAGATTCTCGATCCGAACATAGATACTGAAAGCAAAAACGACGGCCCACTCGCCGCTGGGCCGTCGTTCATAAGTCTGTTGCCTTGATGAGCGGTTAGGCCGCTCGCGCCTTCTCGCCGAGCGCCTTGCGGACGGCTGGAATGATCCGCGTGCCCCACAGTTCGATCTGACGCAGCATGGTGACCTGATCGAAATCGCCGAGTTGAGTCTGCAGCGCGATATGCGACGGCTTCAGGATGCTGATCTCCTCCAGCAGGCGGTCGATCACCTGATTGACGCTGCCGACCGGTAGGTTTGCGCGCATCGTCTCGAGCGACATGTCGTTCGGGCCGGCTTCTTCCTTGATGAGGTAGCCGTCGTCGCTCTGAGCGCGGCGGAATTTCAGGCTTTCCGACAGGCGGCGCTGGAAGCGCGCATTGTCGAGATACGACATGATCTCGCTCTCGTTGTCGCTGGCATAGCCGCAGCGCAGGAAACCGAAACGCACGTCGTCGATTGAGCGGCCTTCCTTGTCGGCGATGGTCACCAGCTTGCCGCGCAGCGACTTGATTGCGTCGAGGCCGTTCAGCAGCGCGGTGACGAACAGGTTGTGGTTGTCGCGTACGGCGCGGCCGAGGGTTTCAGCGTGGCCTGACGTGACCCAGACCGGCGGCATCGGCGTCTGCACGGTGCGAACGCTGATCGCGGTCGGCGGAATCTTCAGGTGTTTGCCGTCATAGGAGAAGATGCGGTCGCGCAAACCGGCATGCAGCACGTCATAGAACTCGGCGAACAGTGCGTGCGAGTTCTTCAGTTCGACGCCGAAGCGCTCGAACTCGAATTCCTGATAGCCGGAGCCGATGCCGAGGTCGAGCCGGCCATTTGAGACGGTGTCGGCGAAACCGATTTCTGCCAGCAGACGCGAGGGATGGTAGAGCGGCAGGACGCAGACCGCCGAGCCGAGGCGAATGGTCTTGGTGAGACCGGCGCAGTGCGCCACCATCATCAGCGGCGACGGACATAGACTGTAGTTGTTGAAGTGATGCTCGGCGTACCAGGCCGCGTCGAAGCCCGCTGCCTCCGCGGCGACGGTCTGCTCCACTGCGTTGCCGATCACCTGCTGCGACGACTGATGATAGCCGCGCTGTTGCGCCAGAATGAAAACACCGAATTCCATGTAACAAGCCTCCGCGGCAGGGGGGTGGTGAGCACTGCCGGCTAAACCGGCGAGCGGAAGCTAAGACCTTGAAAAATCCAAGACAATTGCCGTATAATGAGCATATCCTTTGCAGAAAATGAAAAGATCAGATGAGCCATCTGCAGGCCATGGAATTGCTGGTGACGACGGTGCGGGAGGGCAGCTTCTCCGCGGCGGGTCGCCGCGCGGGTCTGTCTCCGGCCTCGGTCTCGCGGCATATCGGCGAACTCGAGGCGATGTTGGGCGTTCAACTTCTCAATCGCACGACCCGGCATCTGTCGTTGACCGAGGCTGGCAAGGTTTATGTTCAGCGGGCCGAACAGATCCTGCACAGCATCGAGGATGCAGCTGCGGCTGCGCTTGCGTTGCAGAAAGCGCCGCGCGGCACGTTGCGAGTGCACTCGCGAATGCTGTTCGGGATGACGGTGCTGACGCCGCTGCTGCCGTCGTTCCAAAAGCAGTATCCCGAATTGAAGATCGAGCTGTCTTTGTCCGAACGTCGCGTCCAATTGCGCGAGCACGACTTCGATATCGATCTGCAGATCGCAGCGCCCAGCGATCCCAGTCTGATGCAGCGGCGGTTGCTGGCAAGCGAGCGGATCCTGGTGGCGGCGCCTGATTATGTCGCCCGCGCGCCGGCGGTGCGTGCTCCCGCGGATCTCCTCCAGCACAATTGTCTGACCTATTGGCTCGGAGCAGAGGCCGTGGTCTGGAAGTTCCTGCACAAAGGGAAGCTGACGGAAATGGTGGTGCCGTCGTCGTTCAGCAGCAACAACGGCCATGTTCTGATTCAGCTTGCGATCATGGGGCATGGCATTGCGCTATTGGATGACTATACCGTCGCCAGTGAATTGGCACGGGGCCGGCTTGTGCGGCTGTTGCCTAGCTATCGCGTCACCAACTCCACCTTCGACGAAGGCATCTATGCAACTTACCTGCAGACCAATTATCTGCCCGAGAAGATCCGCGTGTTCCTCGACTTTTTGGCCGAGAACGTGCCGGGGCAGATCAAGAGGCGGTCGATGCGCGCGAGCAGCAGCGCGGCCTGAGCTATGACCGTATGCATTGCCTAAGCTTGACCGATTGGTCAGTGAAAAATATGGTTTATTTCAATCGATTGTTGTGGTCGGCGTTCGCTTCGATCCCACGTCCGCAAACAGGCCTGGAGCGCGCTCGATGACGAATGTGATGCTGAGAGAGGACGGACCGGAGAGGGATGGCGAGTCCGAGCGCGTTGTCCAGATCTTGACCGAGGCGGCGCGGATTTTTGCCCGCAAGGGTTACGAAGGTGCCTCGATGCGGGACATCGCCGAGGCTTGCGGCATCTCTAAGTCGCTGCTGTATCACCACTTCAACAGCAAGGAAGAAATCTATTCGCGGGTTGCGGTCGGCGCGACGAAGGAACTGTTTCTGTTCGTGGTCGAACAGATCCCTCCTGAGGCTGCGCCGTCGGCGAAGATCCGCGCGTTCATGGTTTTGACCGCCGAATATTTCCGCCGCCATCGCTGGGCGTGGATCGCATCCACCACCGCGTTCTGGAATGATCCCGAGCGGCGCAGCCGCAAGGAGCGTATGACTCGACGCGATCGTTATGAAAAGTATCTGCGCGAGCTTATCCAAGAGGCGATCGATGCCGGAGAAATTCGCGACATCGATGTGGCGATGGCTGGGCGCCTGATCCTGTCGTCTTTGAACTGGATGCATCGCTGGTACAATCCGACCAAGCCGATGAAGCCCGAGCAGATCGCCGACCAGTTTTTCGACATGGTGTTTAACGGCTTGCGTGTCGATGCGGCGCCCGATCGCACGCGGTCTTGAACCTGCGTTTTGCGGTACGAATGGGTTTAGCGCCGCAGGGGTGGCTTGGTCGAAAAGAGGCCCGGCGCGCAGGTCTGCGGCCGGGCCCTGATGTCGCTTAGGATCGTTTCTTCTTGTGCTTATTCGAGCACGATGTTGCGGGCCTTGATCACTGGGCCCCACAGAGCCACGTCCTTGGCAAGCTGGCTGTCGAGCAGCGATGCTGGCCCGATCTCGACCTGCTGCATCTCGTTGTCCATCAGCTTGGCGATCTCGGGGCTCTTCAGCGCAGTGTTCGCCGCTTCGTTCAGCCGGGTGATGACGTCGGCGGGCGTGCCGGCCGGCGCATGCAGGGCCGTCCAGAACGATGCGTTCAGCTGCGGATAACCTGACTCGGCGAAGGTCGGAATGTCCGGCAGAACGGGGATGCGCTTCTCCGTGGAGACCGCGAGCATCTTCAGCTTGCCGACCTTGACGTGCTCGATCACCGCAGACGGTGTCGCGAAGGTCAAGTCGCACTCGCCGGAGAGCACGTCCATGATCTGTGTCGGATTGTTGCGATACGCGACGTCGGTCACCGGAAAGCCCATCGCTTGCGACATGATCAGTCCATAGAGATGGGTGACGCTGCCGGGACCGAGGGTCGCGTAGAACATCGGCTTGCTGCGCGTCTTCGCATGCTCGACGAAGCTCTTGACGTCGGTGCCCGGGACCTGCGGGTTGGCGGTCAGCGACAGCGGGCCGGTGCAGAGCAGGGCGACCGAGGCGAAGTCCTCAAGCTTGTAGGGCAGGTTCTTGCGCAGCATGACGTTGAGCGAAATCGGCCCGGTGCCGCCTGCCAGCAGCATGGTGCCGTCCTTCGGGCCGCGCGCGACGGCTTGCGATCCGACGATGCCGTTGCCGCCGGGTTTGTTGTCGACCAGCACCGGCTGTTGCAGCACGTCGGACATGCCCTTGGCGACGGTGCGGATGAGATTGTCGATCGTGCCGCCGCTGGCGTAGGGCACGACGATGAAGATGGTCTGGTTGGAACGCGCCTTCACGATCGATGGTGCGGCGAGCGGTGCCAGAAGTCCGCCGCCCAGAAGGGCCGTCACCTGACGTCTGTTGAACTTCGACATTTGCATTTCCCCGTTTTCTTGAAGGGCGGGCGGGGCCCGGAACTCGCCTCCCATAGGTCATGACCGACCGGTCGGTCAATATGGTGTGCTGCCTTGCCAAGCAATTTTGCTGGTGCTACAGGCTCACCCACGAGGCACTGACCGACCGGTCAGGCAGGCCAGCGATAGCAGGTCAAGCGCCGTACGAAATCCAAAGCCGAACCAGAAACGCAAGCGAGGAATGTAATGTCCGCCGAAGCCGATATCGTCACCCTGGAAGTGTCCGACTATGTGGCCGTCGTGACGTTGAACCGTCCGCCGGTGAATGCGCTCAATTGGGCGATGCGTGAGCGCATTGTTGAGGTTTTTGATGAGATTTCCGAGCGCTCCGACATCCGCTCCGCGGTGTTGACCGGCGCGGGCAAGGTGTTCTGCAGCGGCGCCGACCTGAAGGATCGCCCCGATCCTTCGAAGCCTGGTTCGTTCCTCAGCCACAACCGCATCACGCGTGAGACCGGCAACGCCATTCGCGAATGCGCGAAGCCGGTGGTCGCTGCCATCAACGGCGCGGCGCTCGGCGCGGGCATGGGACTAATGGCCGCATGCGATATCTACGTTGCTTCCGAGGAGGCGGTATTTGGCATGCCGGAGATCAATGTCGGTCTCGCCGGCGGCGCGTCGATGCTGCGCACACTGTTTGGCCGCTCGATCCTGCGCCGCATGTTCTACACCGGCATCCGTCTGCCGGCGGAAGAGCTCTATCGTCGCGGCATCATCGAGGCCTGCACCAGCCGCGAGAACCTGCTGCCGGAAGCCTTGAAGATCGCCAAGGAAATCGCTTCGAAGAGCCCGATCGCGATCGCCTATGCCAAGCAGGCGACCAACATGGTCGACCTGATGCCGCAGCGCGATGCCTATCGCTTCGAGCAGAACTTCACGATGGCGCTTTCGCGCACCGAGGATGCTCAGGAGGCGCGCCGTGCGTTCCTGGAGAAGCGAGAGCCCGTTTTCAAGGGGCGCTGAGCGATGCAGACGGGACGAGGACTGGAGGCGCTGCTGCGGCCGTGCTCGATCGCCATCATCGGAGCCTCGCAGGATCCGACCAAGATCGGCGGCCGGCCGTTGCAACTGTTGCTCAAGTATGGCTACGCGGGGACGATCTATCCGGTCAATCCGCGCGCGCCCGAAGTGCAGGGTCTGAAGGCTTACGCCTCGGTGGCGGACCTGCCTGATGCGCCCGACCTCGGCATCATCGCAGTGGAGGCCGAGAAGGCCCCTGACGCGGTGGAGCAGTGCGCGGCGCGCGGCATGCAGGCCGTGGTCATCTTTTCGTCTGGCTTTGCGGAGTTGGGCGAGGCGGGGCAGGCGTTGCAACAGCGTCTGCGCGACACCGCGCAGCGCACGGGCATCCGCATCCTCGGCCCGAATTGCCTTGGCGCAGTGAGCGTGCCCGACAAGAGCATCGCCACCTTCTCCATCGTCCTTGAAGATGCACTGCCTCCGGCTGGCGTGCTCGGCATCGTGTCCCAAAGCGGCAATCTCGGCAGTTTCACCATGCGCCTCGCTGGCGAGCGTGGCGCCGGCGTCAGCCGCTTCATGACCACAGGCAACGAGTGCGACGTCGATGTCGCCGACGGCATCGCCTGGCTTGCGCGCGATCCAGCGACGAAAGTCATCCTATGCTGCCTTGAAACCTGCCGCGATGCGCCACGTTTGATCGCGGCACTCGAGGAAGCGCGTGACGCTGGCAAACCGGTGATCGTTCTGAAGATCGGCACCTCGGCAGCGGGGCAGGCGGCGGCGGCCTCGCATACCGGAGCCATGGCAGGCGCTGACGCGGTGTTCGACGCGGTGTTTGCACGCACCGGCGCGGTACGCGTTCATAGCGTCGAGCAGCTCGTCAGCCTCGGTCATGTCGCGTCGATGTTGCTGCCGGACCGGTTGCCGAAGGGTCCCCGCGTGGCGTTGCTCACGGCTTCCGGCGGCTTCGGCGTGTTGCTGGCGGATGCCGCGAGCGCGGCCGGTCTGTCGCTGCCGGAATTGAGCGCAGAGACGCAGCGTCGCATCCTCGATGTCGTGCCGTTTGCGTCGGCGCGCAATCCGGTCGATGCCACGGCGCAGATGTCCAGCCGTCCGGAGATGCTGCACAAGATCCTCTCGGCGATCGTTGAGGATGAGAGTTGCGATGCAGTGGTGCTGCTGCTTGCGTCGTCGCTTGGCTTGCCGCGTCTGCGCTCGGTCTACATGGCGGCGCTGCGCAGCATCCGCGAGCAGCATCCTGATCGGCTGATCATGCTGTGCGTTCGCGGTCCGCAGGATGCCGTTGCCGAACTGCATGCGATGGGCTTTCCGACTGTGGACGGCATCGATGCCTGCTGCAACACGCTGGCGAGTCTCGCGAAGCTCGGCCAAGCAAGCAGGTCAGCTGCAGAGCCTGTGCCTGCTGTCGCGCCGGCCGCGCCGCTTTCGGCAGATGCGTTCCGCCATGAGTTCGGCGCCAAGCGGGCGCTGGCGGCGGTCGGCATTCCGGTTCTGCCGGAGCAACTCGTGACCGATGCCGACGCCGCGGTGCATGCGGCGGAAGCGCTCGGCTTCCCGGTGGTGATGAAGATCGCCTCGAAGGATCTGCCGCACAAGACGGAGGTCGGCGGCGTCAAGGTGGGGCTCACCTCCGCGCAGGAGGTGCGAGCCGCCTATGACGAGATGCGCCGTACGGTTGCCGCGAAGGCGCCCGCTGCGGTCGTGGACGGCGTGCTGATCGCGCCGATGGCGAAGGGCGTCGCAGAGCTCATTCTGGGCACCACGACGGACCCGATCTTCGGCCCCGTGGTGATGGTCGGGCTCGGCGGCATTTTCGCCGAGATCATCCAGGATACGGCGGTGCAGACGGCCCCGGTCAGTGAGCCGCAAGCGGCTTCGATGCTGCGCTCGCTGAAGGCATTTCCTGTGCTGAATGGCGCGCGGGGGCGGCCGCCTGCCGATCTCGAAGCGGCGGCGCAGGCTGTCGCCGCGCTCTCGCGGTTTGCGGCTGCACATGCGGACGCAGTTTCCGAAATCGACATCAACCCGCTGTTGCTGATGCCGAAGGGGCAGGGGGCCGTCGCGCTCGATGCGCTGCTGGTGCCGCGAGCCAAAGCGGATGTGAAGGAGAAGTCATGACGGCAAAGAGCATTCAGGTGCAGGATGGTTCGATCACCGGATCCTTGTCCGGCGAAGCGTATCGGCAGGCCGCGCGCAGCTGGCTCGCTGCCAATCTCCCCGCAAGCTTCCGCAGCGACAGCACGGCTTTCGTGCCGCCGACGCTCGAGCAGGCGGCGGCCTGGGAAGCCGCGTTGTATCGCGCGGGTCTTGCGGGCATCACCTGGCCGACGGCTTATGGCGGTCATGGCCGCACCTTGCGCGAGCACTTGATCGCCAATCAGGAGATCGGCGCGTTGCCGATTCCTGAAAGCGTGAATTCGATCGGCAAAGAGTTGGCCGGGCCCATCATTCTGGCGGTCGGCACCGAAGCGCAGAAGCAACGTTTCCTGCCAGCCATCCTCGACATGAGCAACATCTGGTGCCAGGGCTTCTCGGAGCCGGAGGCGGGGTCGGATCTCGCCGGCCTGCGCACCCGCGCCGTGCGCGATGGTCATATCTGGCGCGTCAATGGTCAGAAGATTTGGACCAGCGGCGCCTATCGCGCCCAGCGCTGTCTGCTGCTGGCGCGCACCGGTCCGGTCGAGGATCGCCACCGCGGTCTCGCGCTGTTCGCGGTGCCGCTGGACGCCGCCGGAGTCCGCGTTCGTACGATCAAGTCGATCGACGGCAAGGAGAACTTCTGCGAGGTGTTCTTCGATAACGTCGAGGTCGCGCAGGAGGATGCGCTCGGCGCACCCGACGAAGGTTGGGCGGCGGCGATCCGCGTGCTGGCGATCGAGCGCGCGACCAACCGCATGTATCGCGCTTGGCGCTTTGAGAACGAACTCCGGCATCTGGTCGCAGCCTGCAAGGCCGATCCGATTTTGGCCGAGCTTGTGCAGGAGCGTCATTATGCAGCACGGCTCGCCGAAACGCTTGTCGACATCGAGGTGCTGAAGGCGCATGTCGAGACTGCGGTCGATGCGCTGGTCGCTGGTGAGTCGATTGGTGCGCGCGGCAGCCTTGCCAAGCTGCACTGGAGCGAAACGCATCAACGCTTCGCCGCGCTGGCGCTGGAGTTGCTGTCGAAGGCATCGCTGCCGCTGAGACCTGCGGTGCGCGTCGCGCAGCGGCGTTTCGAGGGACTTTATCTGCATTCGCGTGCCGAGACGATTTACGCCGGCACCACCGAAATCCAGCTCGGCATCATCGCTGACCGGATTCTCGAACTCTCCAGGGGCAAGTGACATGACGACCAGGGATGATGGATTGTCGCCGGCCGATTTCGCGGCGACGGCAGCGCGGGCGGTTGCTGCCTGCGAGGGCCAGAGCGTGCCAGAGCAGGGAGCGAAGCTCGCCGGCGACGGCCTGCTCGGCGTGATCGCCGCGGAAGACGTTGGCGGCCTCGATCTGCCGCTCTCCTTCGCGGTGCCGGTCGCGGCTGCCGCAAATGCCGGGCTGCTCGCGTTTCCGCTGGTGGAGAACATCCTGCTGGCACGCGCCTTGTCGAAGTCGCTGGCGGAGATCGCGCAAGCGATTACGACCGGCACCGATAGCGCAACGGTGGCCTGGACCGGCGCGGTCACGGCGAAATCGCAAGGCGACCGCGTGGTGCTGAGCGGTTCCGTCGGTCGCGCGCCGCGTGCGGCCGATGTCGGGCTGCTGTTAGTGCGGGTCGGTGAGGATGCTTCTGCGCTCGTGCCGCTGCGTACTGCCGGCATCACGATCGAGAGCGCAAGCGGCCTCGACCTGACCCAGCCGGAGCATACGGTGCAACTGAATGAGGTCAGCGTTCCGGCATCTCACCTGCTGACAGCTGGTACCTGGTCCGCATTGCAGGCTGATGCGATGGTGCTGCGCGCAGCGTCAATTCTCGGCTCAGCTGAAACCTGTCTGGCGCTGGCGCAAGAGCATGTGTCGACACGGCGGCAGTTCGGTCGTGCGCTGTCCTTCAACCAGAGCATCCGCCATACGTTGGCGCGGCACAAGCTCGGCCTGGAGGGGCTTCGTCAGTCGATTACCCGCGCGTTGTTCGACGGCGCAGGTCTTCGTGAGCGGCAAGCAGCATTCCTTGCGGCGTCATCGTATGGCGTCTTGATCAGCGAAGGCGCCGTGCAGATGCATGGCGGCATGGGTTTCACCTGGGATGTCCCGGTGCATCGGCATGTCCGGCGAATCCGTTCGCTGCAGGCGCAAGGCGATGCCAGCGGCGTGCTGGCTTCGCTCGGACACAACTACATCGCCAGCGTCGCGCCCGCGCGCGAGGACGCGGCGACGTAACGACAGAGCAACAACATAAGAAGGACGGGTTCGACATGACCAAGGTTCTCGAAGGGCGAGCCGCGCTCATCACCGGCTCGGGCAATGGTATCGGACGGGCGACCGCGCTGCGCATGGCGGCGATGGGGGCGACTGTCGGCGTCAATGATCTGAAGCCGGAATTCGTCGAAAAAGTCGTCGGCGAGATCACGGCGGCAGGCGGCAAAGCGGTCGCCGTCACGCAGAACGTTGCGACCCGCGACGGCATGCGCAGCGCGGTGCTCGGCTTCGCCGAGAAGCAGGGACGCCTCGACATCCTCGTCAACAACGCGGCTTGGGTGCGCTATCAGGCGGTGCCGGATATCGCACCGGAGACGATCGAGCGGATGCTGGATATCGGCTTCAAGGGTGTGATCTGGGGTATTCAAGCCGCGGCGGAAGTGATGGATGCGGAGCGCGGTGGTGCGATCGTCAATGTCGCGTCGGTCGCGGGCTTCGTCTCTGCGAAGAACAGCATCGTTTACAGCGGCATCAAGGCAGGCGTTATGGGCATCACCCGTGCGGCGGCCGCCGAACTTGGTGCGCGCAAGATCCGGGTGAATGCGGTCGCACCGAGCGCGGTTCCGACCGAGGGCACACAGCGCAATCGCAACGCCGAGCTCGATGCGCGTCGCATCGCGCGGACTCCGCTCGGCCGTCTCGGCACCGTGGACGATATCGCCAAGGCGATCTGCTATCTCGCCAGTGACGATGCGAGTTTCGTTACGGCGCAGGTCATGGCCGTCGACGGCGGCATTATCACCACCAACATCTGACATGCGTCGTACGGCGCTAGGCGAATGCCGCGCTCCGCAGTCGCAAGTGACGATCATTACAACAATCAAGAACTCGTGCTGCCCCGTCATGGGTAGACCGACATCAGAGGGAAAACTGATAATGAAGTATTTGGCTCTTTTGACCGGCGCGGTCATGTCTTTGGCGATCGCCGCTCCCGCCGCCGCCCAGGATTATCCGAACCGGACGATCAATTGGGTCGTGCCGTTCGGCACCGGCGGCGTCACTGACAGCACCGGACGGATCGTCGCCAAGGCGATGTCGCAGATCACCGGCCAGTCCGTGCTGGTGGACAACCGGCCGGGCGCCGGCGGCATCGTCGGTACGGAGTATGTCGCCTCGGCGAAGCCAGACGGCTACACGATCCTCTACGCTTCCAGCGGACCGATGGGCGTGAACCCTTCGCTGTACAAGGACAAGCTGTCCTATGATCCACTGAAGTCGTTCATTCCGGTACAGACGCTGTCGCAGGCTCATATGCTGATCGTCGTCAGCCCGGCCACGCCGTTCAAGACGCTGCCCGAGCTGATCGAGTATGCAAAGAAGAATCCGGGCAAGTTGAACTTCGGTTCGCCCGGCCAAGGCACGGCCCAGCACCTCAGCGCCGAATTGTTGCAGACCGAGGCCGGCATTAAGATGACCCACGTTCCCTATCGTGCCGGTGCGTCGCAGATGGCGGACTTGATGTCGGGCGTGATCGATTTGGCATTCGAGTATCCGACGGTGGTGCGGCCTTACATCGAGGCTGGCAAGATGCGGGCGATCGCCATGAACGGCTCCAAGCGCTTCAAGGGCTTCCCGGATGTGCCGAGCATTGCCGAGCTTGGGTACCCCAACGCGCAGAACTCGGGCTGGTCGGCGGTCGCGGTGCCTGCCGGAACGCCGACGGAGGTGGTCAACAAGCTCGCCTCCATCGTGCAGCAGGCGTTGAGGGACCCGGCCGTCACCAAGTATTATGATGACAACGACAACATGATCATCGGCGATCTCGGCCCGGAGAAGACACGCGAGTTCTTCGCCAAGGAGATCGAGAAGTTCAAGGGCGTGGTCGAGCGCGCGGGCGTGACGGTCGACTGACACAGCCATCACGCCGCTGGTTGCGGCAGGAGAAGAGCCATGACGGATATCGAGAAGCGGCTGACGGAACTGCTCGATCGCGAAGCGATCCGGGACTGTATGTACCGTTACTGCCGCGGCATCGATCGCGCCGACGAGGCGGCCTTGCGCAGTGCGTATTGGCCGGACGCGACGGACCGTCATGGCCGCTATTCCGGCCCCGTCGAAGGCTTCTTCGATATGGTGAAGCAGGGGTATGGCAAGGGTGGGCGCAATGTCCATCAGGTCAGCAACATCCTGATCACCTTCGAAGGTGCGACGATCGCGGCGGTTGAAAGCTACTTCAATGCTCTGCAGCGCAGCCCGCGCAAGGATGGCACCTGGAGCCAGGTGCTGCTGGCGGGCCGCTATTGCGACACATTCGAGAAGCGCGGCGACGAGTGGCGTGTCGCCGCGCGGGTCGTCGTTTACGACTGGGTCGAAGAGCAGACGCCGCCGGAACAACCGGAAGACGCTCGCTTCGGTTTGCGCAAGCCGATCGGCGGCAGCTTCCCACACGACCCGGTGTATCAGCTTCCAGGCTTGGCGCCGCCCGCAGGGCGTTGACCGAAGCTGTAGCCGCAACCGCAAGGATGGACGGAGGCGTCGCGATGACCCACGAAATCAGGCCGACGGTCGGGGCGCAGGATTTCATGCTCGGCATGCGGCAGGTCGTGTCGTCGGTCGCGATCGTGACGGCGCGGGCAGACGGTGTGCGCAACGGTTTGACGGCCACGGCCGTCTGTTCAGTGTCTGCCGAGCCGCCGACCATTCTGGTTTGCGTCAACCGCAATGCCTCGGCGGAACCGCTCATCGCGGCGGGCGGTTGCTTCGGCGTGAATTTCCTGGCCGATACGCAAGAGGCGATCGCGCGCGCGTTCTCGACATCGAAGCTGAGCGCCGACCAGCGTTTCGAACAGGGCGCTTGGCGCGAGATCGTGACCGGGGCTCCGATCCTCGATGGGGCGGTGGCGAGTTTCGATTGCAGCGTCAGGGAACAGATCGTCGCGGGTACGCATCACATCTATATTGGACGTGTGATGGCAGCGTCATTTGTCGATCAAGGCGCGCTGCTGTATCGGAGCGGAACGTTCCGACGGCTTGGACAGCTCGATTGTTCTGAGAAATCCTCAGCCGCGAGCGGATAATCATTGCCGAACGCTCCAGGGCGGCCGTGTTTCTCTGAATATGGCTCGCGTGGTACAAGAATTTTTCCGACGCGGTACTCGTTGCTCCGAAGATGTGCGCCATCCGGCTTCGGCGGTGAACTCACCTGAGTCGTGGTGCTAGTGCGTGTGCACGGTTTGGCAACGTGTGTTTCCGAGTGAACGGATGTTCTCATTCATGCACGCGCAGCTTCAGACAATCATTCTCTCCATTCGGTAACACCTTCGAAATTCCATTTTATTGACGGACTGGACGCTTGGTCGCATCATTTGCGTACATCAAGTGAGCCTGCGCGCCGCTGTTTTTGCGCGAGCTCGCAATCTTCAAGACGACGACCAGCTTCGCATGAAAGGCGCCGCGCAGGGTTTGCGCGCGAATGCCTGCGGCTGGCCGCAGCAGAGCAGGGGTGTGCACGATGTCGAACGATCGAACGAGTCAACTCAGCCGTCGCGCGCTGCTCGGTGGGGGTGCTGCCGGATTGTTGGCGGCACCGCTCGGTATTCTTGGCGCGCAAGCATTCCCCTCGACCCGCTCGCCGATCGACTTCTCCGAGTTTCCTCTGTGCCGAACCTCGTCGGAGACCACACCTGCGCTCACCGGAGCGCCACGCAAGCTGCGGCTGTCGTGGAACGCGAACGCGGTCTGCCTTGTCACCGTGCCGGTCGCGATCGACCACGGCTTCTTCAAAAAGCAGAATCTCGACATCGAGCTCGTCAATTTTGCAGGATCGACCGATCAACTGCTGGAAGCGATCGCCACCGGTAAGTCTGACGGCGGCGTCGGTATGGCGCTGCGCTGGTTGAAGCCGCTGGAGCAAGGTTTTGACGTCAAGATCACGGCGGCGACCCACGGCGGATGCATGCGTGTGCTCGCTCCGGCGAAGTCCGGCATCGCCAGTCTGAACGATCTCAAAGGCAAAACCATCGGCGTTGCCGACCTCGGTGGTGCCGACAAGAACTTCTTCTCGATCGAACTCGCTAAGCGAGGCATCGACCCCACCAACGAGGTCGAATGGCGCGTGTTTCCGGGCAACCTCCTGCGGCTCGCCGCGGAGAAGGGCGAGACGCATGCGTTCTTGTCCGGTGACCCGGTCGCCTATCTCTGGCTGAAGGACGGGACCTTCCGCGAGGTCGCCTCCAATCTCGACGGGGAATTTAAGGAGCGTTCCTGCTGCATCCTCGGCCTGCGCGGGAGCCTCGTGCGTGACGAACCGAAAGTGGCTCGCGCCGTGACGCAGGCGATCCTCGATGCGGCGATGTTTACTGCGCAGAATCCCGACTTGGCCGCGAGGGCGTTCGCTCCCTACGCGACGAAGGAGGCGACCTTCGACGATCTGCGTGCGCTGGTCGGTTATCACACCCATCACCATCATCCAACCGGCAGCGTTCTGAAGAATGAGCTGAAGGCCTACGCCGACGATCTCAAACTGGTCTCCGTGTTTAAGAAGACCACCGATACGACCAAGTTCGCGGAGCGAATCTATGCCGACGTCCTCAGCATCTAAAGTCGCTACGTTCGAGGATGTAGGCCTGTCGCAGGCTGATGGGGCGCTGCCGCCAGCGCGGTTCTCGGTCAGCGGCTGGGGTGTCGCCGCATCGTTGAGCTGGCTTGCCGTGGCTGCGGCGAGTCTCATTCGCGAGGATGTCGGCGACTGGCCCCGCACGGTGACCTTCGCACAGGGTGCTACTGCAGTCGCTGCGCTGGCGTTCATCCTGGCCCTCGCGCCGGCGCGGCTGGGGCGAACCGGCGCTTGGTTCGTCCAACGTACGCCTTGGCTTGTGGTGCTCGGCCTTGTTTTGACGGCGTGGGAGCTGGTGACCGCGAAGTATGGCTGGCTGCCGTTGCCGTTCTTTCCGCCGCCGCAGGCGCTGCTGGAGGTCTATCTCGACGATTTTGCCAAGCTCGGTGCGAGTGTTGTCGCTTCGGTGAAGCTGCAGATCACCGGCTACGCCATAGGGGCCGTTGTCGGTTTTCTCACCGGTGTATCGATCGGCTGGTCGCGGCGTGCCGGCTACTGGGTGCATCCGGTGCTGCGCTTCATCGGTCCGCTGCCCGCGACCGCGTGGTTACCTGTGGCTTTTTTCCTGTTCCCGTCGAGCTGGAGCGCCAGCATCTTCCTGATCGCACTCGCCACCGCCTTTCCGGTGACGGTGCTGACCTGGTCGGGCGTCGCCAGCGTACCATCGAGCTTTTACGATGTGGCGCGCACCCTTGGCGCAACGCCATGGTTCCTGATCCGGAAAGTGGCGGTGCCGGCGGCGATGCCGCATGTGTTCGTCGGCCTGTTCATGGGCCTCGGTGCTTCGTTCGCCGTCCTGGTCGTCGCCGAGATGATGGGCGTGAAGGCCGGCCTCGGCTGGTACCTGCAATGGGCGCAGGGATGGGCCGCCTACGCCAACATGTATGCGGCGCTGATCGTCATGTCGTTGCTCTGCTCGGGTGCGATCACGCTGTTGTTCAAGGTGCGCGATCGGCTGCTGTCCTGGCAGAAGGGAGTGGTCAAATGGTAGCGCTGGCCCTGCAGAAGGAGAGTGTATCGGCGGGCGCGGCCCTCGAGATCGAAACCGTCAGCCATCACTTCGAGATCGAAGGCAAGACCCTCGACGTACTCGACAAGGTCAGCGTCAGCGTTGCGCCTGGTGAGTTCGTCGCGCTGCTCGGGCCATCGGGGTGCGGAAAGTCAACGCTGCTGCGTCTCGTTGCCGGTTTGGAACCACCGGTTGCCGGCACGCTGAAGGAGGATGGACTTGACATCGTCGGCCCAAATCCTTCGCGCGTGGTGGTGTTTCAGGACCCGACGTTGTTCCCGTGGCGGACGGTGCGCGACAACGTCGCGCTCGGGCCGGCGGCGCAGGGTCTGTTGAAGGCCAAGGGCGGGCGCATCGACGAGGCGCTGGCGCTGGTCGGTCTAGCGAGCTTTGCCAAGGCTTATCCGCACCAGCTGTCGGGTGGCATGGCGCAGCGCGTTGCGCTTGCACGCGCCTTGGTCAACGATCCCCACATCCTGATCCTCGACGAGCCGCTCGGAAAGCTCGACTCGCTTACCCGGCTGACCATGCAGTCCGAGCTGGTGTCGCTGTGGCAGCGTGCGGGCTTCACCGCGCTTCTGGTGACGCACGATGTGGAGGAGGCGCTGTTTCTTGCCAACCGTGTCATCGTTTTCAGCGATCGTCCGGCACAGGTGAAGGCGGACATTCTCGTCGATAAACCTTATCCGCGGCACCGCGGCGATCCGGATCTTGCCGAGCTGCGGCGACAGATTCTTGGGCTGCTCGGTCTCGATGCGACATGGTGAGGGTCTGATATGGACGCAACGACAGGTATTCTCGACAAGGCGCGCTTGCTTGCTTCGGATTTCGCCACTCGCGCCGATCAGCATGATCGCGATGGAAGCTTTCCGTTCGAGAACTTCGACAAGCTCTCGGAGGCCGGCCTCTTATCGCTGACGGTGGCGCGCGGTTTCTGCGGGCGTGGCGCGGATGCCCGTGAGGTGGCCAACGTGCTCGGCATTATCGCCGAGGGTGATCCGGCGACCGCGCTCGTGCTGGCGATGCACTACATCCAGCACTTTACCATCGCGCGAAATGATCGCTTTCCGCTGCACCTCGCCAAGAAGCTTTCGCTGGAGAGTAACCGCGGCGTGGCGCTGGTCAATGCGTTGCGTGTGGAGCCGGATCTGGGAACGCCCGCGCGTGGCGGCTTGCCCGCGACCACTGCGCGGCTGACCGAGGATGGTTGGCGGATCAGCGGCCGCAAGATCTATTCGACCGGGGCGCCGATTCTGAAATACTACGTGGTTTGGGCGAAGACCGACGAGCCGCAGCCGCGGGTTGGTTCGTTCCTGGTGCCGGCGGGACGCGAGGGCATCAGTATCGTCGAGACCTGGGATCACCATGGACTACGCGCGAGCGGCAGTCATGACGTGATTTTCGAGGACGTCGCGATCCCGTTCGATCATAAGATCGATGTTCGATTGCCGGAGCAATGGAGGGGACCTGACGTTCTCCAGAATTCCATTCACAGCATCTTCGTTGCGGCAATCTATGACGGTATCGCGCGCGCTGCGAAGGGGTGGCTGGTCGCGTTCTTGAAGAACCGCAAGCCTGCCAACCTCGGCGCGTCGCTCGCGACCTTGCCGCGTGTGCAGGAGATCGTCGGCGACATCGAGGTGCGATTGGCGATCAACGCGCGATTGATCGACAGCATCACCTCCGATCAGGACGGCGGGCGGCTGGTGTCATCGCAGGATGCGCATGCGGTGAAGCTGACCGTGACCAATAACGCTGTCGCTGTGGTCGAGGCCGCGTTGTCCTTGTCCGGCAATCATGGCCTGTCACGGGCTAATCCGTTGCAACGCCATTATCGGGACGTGTTGTGCGGTCGCGTGCACACCCCCCAAGACGACTCGGTTCGTAGCGCGGCGGGGCGCGCCGCGCTGCAGGTCTGACGTTCCTTCTTCACACCATCGGAGACATCTTATGTCACTCGAATTTATCGGCTATATCGGCAACAACAATTCATCGGAGATCATCCCGCGCAGCGGCCCGATCCTGGACATCAACCATGTCGAGACGGTCGCAAAGGCACACGAGAACTCCGGCTTCGACCGGGCATTGCTGGCGTTTCATTCCGATCTGCCGGATGCGCTGCAGGTGGCGCAACATGTAGCCCATGTCACCGAACGGCTGAACGTCTTCATCGCGCAGCGGCCGGGTTTCACCGCGCCGACCGTGTTCGCGCGCCAGTTTGCGACGTTGGATCACCTGACCAAGGGGCGTGTCTCGCTCAACGTCATCACCGGTGGCGACCAGGCTGAACTCGTGCACGACGGCAATACCGTCGCCGATAAGGACGAGCGTTACGCCCGCACCAGCGAATTCCTCGACGTGGTGCGTGCGGAGTGGACCAGCGAAAAGCCGTTCGACTACGATGGAAAGTACTATCAGGTGAAAGGCGGCTTCTCGCAAATCAAACCGTATCAGCCGGATGGGATTCCGGTGTTCATCGCAGGCGCATCGGACCCGGCGATCGAAGTCGCAGGCCGGCATGCGGACGTGTTCGCGCTCTGGGGCGAGACCTACGAAGAAGTGCGTAAGGTGATCGCGCGGGTGCGCGCGGCGTCGGCAAAGAACGGCCGTCCGTCGCCGCGTTTCAGCCTGTCGTTCCGGCCGATCATCGCGGACACCGAGGAGAAGGCTTGGGCCAAGGCCGATGCGATTCTCGAGCGGGCGCGGGCTCTACAGGAGAAGACCGGTTTCAAGCGGGCTGAAAACGGGCCGCCGAATGAAGGTTCGAAACGGCTTCTGGCGCTTGCGGCGCAAGGCGCGCGGCTCGACAAGCGGCTATGGACCGGCATCGCCAACCTCACTGGCGCCCGCGGTAACTCGACGTCGCTGGTCGGGACGCCTGAGCAGGTCGCCGAGGCGTTCCTGGATTACTATGAACTCGGCGTCGATATCTTCCTGATCCGCGGCTTCGATCCGTTGATCGACGCCGTCGAGTATGGCCGGGAGCTGATCCCGCTGACGCGCAAGCTGGTTGCCGAACGGCAGCAGGCCAAGGTTGCGGCGGAATAGCGGGTGGACGTGCGGGAGCAAACGATGAGCCGCTTGACGGATCTCGGTGTCGCTGAAGGCGTCGATGTCGACGCCTTCAAAGCGGCGATGCGCCAGCTTCCGGGCGGCGTCACCATCATCACAGCAGGGCGCGACGGCGAAATTTCCGGGATGACTGTATCGTCGTTCGTATCGTTGTCAGTCGATCCGCCGACGGTAATGGTCAGCGTTAATCGTCAGTCGTCGTCATGGCCGCTGATCCAGAAGCGTGGCGTGTTTGGCGCCAATATTCTGGCGGCCGACCAGACAGCGATTGCCGATCGTTTCAGCGGTAAGGGAGGATTGCACGGGCCGGCGCGGTTCGATGGCGGCGAATGGATGGTGCTGGCTTCCGGCGTTCCGCTGCTGCGCGGCGCGCTGGCAGCGATCGACTGCGAGGTCGAACATGTCATCCACCGCCATTCGCATGTGATCATCATCGGCCGGGTGCTGGAGCTGCAGACATCGGCGGGGCAGGGCGCACTCGCCTATTGGAACGGACGCTACGTGGCTATCGATAACGAGGCCGCTGACGACCATGCCGCCGCACAGCGGCGACTGCTCGAGCGTCTGACCATCGCTGAAGGGCTGGTGTAGGCCTCTTCAGCAGAGGCTTTTCAAGGTGTTTTGGCCTGGCTGTCCTTGGCGCGGCTGTCCTCCGGTGAATCGAGATAGGCGCCTGACATGGTATCCACCCAGCACAGGTGATCGTGCACCTGTTTGATACCAGCAACGTTTTGCGCAGCGACAACGGCGGCCTTGCGTTGGCGGTCGTCGGTGATGACACCTGACAGGTCGGCGACGCCGCCGCGAACCACCACGTTCAAGCCCATCGGCCGCCAAGGCTGCTTCTCGATTTCGGCCATGATGGTCTGGCGGAGTTGATCGTCGGTTGCGCTCGGGGCGGCGCTGTCCCGGGAAAGGTTGGCGACCGCCTGCAACAGGTTGGCGCGGGTGACGATGCCGACCAAGGTGTCACCACGCACCACCGGCAAGCGCTTGATGCCGTTCTGCTCCATCCGCTCGACGATCTCTTCGAGAGGAGCGTCCTCGGGGATGGTTTGCGGATTGCGTGTCATCACGTTTTCGACGGTACGCCCTTCCTGATGCACGAATTCGTTGGCAAGCTTGCCGGGGCCAACGAAGAATTCGAGCCAGGCGGACCGTTTCCGCCGCGTGCCAATTTCACCCCGGCGCAGGAAATCGCCCTCCGAGACGATGCCAACCAGCTTGCCGGCCGCATCGGTCACCGGCAGCCCGCTGATCCGCTCTTTCAGCATCAGCCCGGCTGCGTCGGAAACCGAGGTGTCGGTCTTCACGGTGATCACCGGTCTGGTCATGATCTGGTACGCGCGCATATCGCCCCTCTGTGCCGAATGGATAACCTCTATTAACCGCGAATCCCGCGTAAGGTTCAAATCAGGTCAGCTCCGCGGCCGCCGCAAGGCCGGCGGAGGGACTATTATCGGTCCGTCCGGCTGCTAAGGTACTGCTTCCGAAGCCACGCGGCTTCAGGCGAGCGGTTTCAGGCAGGGATACGTGAGCCTTCATGTCGACGTACAATATCGAAAGGCTGCTTGCCCCACGCTCGCTTGCGCTCGTTGGCGGCAGCCTGCGGCCCAATTCGCTCGGCCGCGCGATCCTGCGCAATCTTCGCGCCGCCGATTTTCCGGGCCCTGTGGGGCTGGCCAATCCGTAT
The DNA here is from genome assembly GCF_000516555.1 of Afipia sp. P52-10. Classification (NCBI taxonomy): domain Bacteria; kingdom Pseudomonadati; phylum Pseudomonadota; class Alphaproteobacteria; order Hyphomicrobiales; family Nitrobacteraceae; genus Afipia; species Afipia sp. P52-10. The sequence goes on from NZ_AZSJ01000003.1 coordinate 2,772,661, forward strand.
TACGCGGAGATCGATGGCCTGAAGGCGGTGCGCACGCTGGCGGCGCTGCCGTTCGTGCCCGATCTCGTCGTTGTCACGGTGCCGCCGGCGGCAATCCCCGGGGTCGTCGAGGATGCGGGTCGAAAGGGGAGCGCAGGCGCCCTGATCATCAGCGCTGGCCTCGGTCATGGGCCGGGATCGCGGGCAGAGGCCGTCGAGCGCATCGCCCGTGCGTATCGCATGCGGCTGATCGGGCCGAACAGCATCGGCGCACTGGCGCCGAGGGCTCGTCTCAATGCCAGCTTTGCCTCGTCGATGCCGCGCGCGGGCGATCTTGCCCTGATCTCGCAATCGGGCGCGATCGCCGCTGCCATGGTGGACTGGGCGGCCGGGCGCTCGGTCGGTTTCTCGGGCATCGTATCGGTTGGCGATCAACTCGACATCGATCTCGCCGACCTTCTGGATTACTTCGCCCTCGATGGGCAGACCCGGGCGATCCTGCTCTATATCGAAGCGGTCAAGGATGCCCGCAAGTTCATGTCGGCGGCGCGCGCCGCTGCCCGGACAAAGCCGGTGGTGGTGGTGAAATCGGGGCGGATGGCGCCGGGCGCACGGGCTGCGGCAACGCATACCGGCGCATTGGCGGGATCGGATGCGGTGTATGCAGCGGCGTTCCGTCGCGCTGGTCTGCTGCGGGTGCTCGATCTGCGCGAGTTCTTCGACTGCGCTGAGACGCTCGGGCGGATTCGTCCGCCATCGGGCAAGCGGCTGGCGATCCTGACCAATGGAGGTGGGATCGGCGTGCTGGCGATCGATCGACTGGTCGAACTGGGCGGTATTCCGGCTGAGATCGGCAAGGCGGCTTACCAACGTCTCGATACGCTGCTGCCGCCGATCTGGTCGCATGGCAATCCGGTCGATATCGTTGGCGATGCGGACCCGCAGCGGTATGCCGCATCGCTGGAGGCGCTGCTCGCCGATGACGAGAACGATGCGCTCCTCGTCATGAACGTGCAGACCGCAGTCGCATCCGCTGCGGAAATCGCTCAAGCTGTCACACGGGTCGTCGTTGCGGACCGGGAAACGCGTTTCCCGCCGAAAGCGGTGCTGGCCGCGTGGATTGGCAACGACGAGTCTGTGGCCGCCACCTTCAGTGCGGCGGCGATCCCAAATTATCGCACTGAGGACGATGCCGTGCGCGGCTTCATGCACATGGTGCGTTATCGCGAGGCGGTTGCTGCGCTCATGGAGGTGCCGCCGAGCTTGCCGGCGAGCTTTTCACGCGACGTCGTGAAGGCCCGCACGATCGTCGCTACGGCTGTCGCCGAGGGCCGCAGGTGGCTCGATCCGGTGGAGGCGGTGTCGCTATTGGAGGCTTACGGCATTCCCGTCGTGCGCACGGTGCTGGCGGCAGACCCGGAGGCTGCGCGGGCGGCGGCGATGCCGTTTCTGCAGGAAGGTTCGGCGGCCGCGGTCAAAATCTTGTCGCGCGATATCGTGCGTAAGTCGGATGCGGGTGGCGTGCGGCTCAATCTCGCTTCTGCCGAGGCAGTGGAGACCGCTGCGCGCGAGGTGATGACGAAGGCGCAAGCTGCGCGTCCTGCCGCCAGGATCGAAGGCGTGACGGTGCAGCCGATGGTGCTGCGGCGGCATGGCCGGGAGTTGATCGCGGGTATCGCCGCCGACCCGACCTTTGGTCCGGTCGTCGTGTTCGGCCGCGGCGGGACCGCGGTTGAGGTGATCAACGACAAGGCGATTGCGCTGCCACCGCTCGATCTGAAAATGGCGCATGATCTGATCGGACAGACGCGAGTAACGCGCCGGCTGAATGCGTATCGCGATGTCGCCGCGGCGGATCGCGAGGCGATCGCGCTGGTCCTGGTCCGGCTTGCGCAGATGGCCGCCGATCTGCCAGAGATCCGCGGCCTGGACATCGATCCGCTCGTAGCGGACGAGAGCGGCGCGATTGCCGTCGATGCGCGTGTCGAGGTTGCGAAGCCGGTCGCGGGGGGCGCCCGTCTGGCGGTGCGCCCCTATCCGGATGAGTGGCGCCGGACTCTCGAGGTCAAGGATGGCTGGCGCGTCCGGGTGCGGCCGATCCGTCCCGAGGACGAACCGCTGCTGATCGAACTGGCCCAGCAGGTGTCACCGGAGGACCTCCGCCTGCGCTTCTTCGCACCGATGAAGACGTTCACCCACGCCTTCTTCGCGCGGCTGACGCAGCTCGATTACGCACGGGCGATGGCGTTCGCCGCGCTCGACGAGGCGGATAAGATCATCGGCGTCGTCCGGCTGCATGCGGATGCGAATTACGAAACTGCCGAATATGCGATCCTGCTCCGCTCTGATTTGAAAGGGCGCGGACTCGGCTGGGCACTGATGAAGCTGCTGATCGCCTATGCCAAATCCGAGGGATTGAAGTCCCTGACCGGTCAGGTGCTGCGCGGCAATCAGGCGATGCTGCGGATGTGCCGCGCGCTTGGCTTCTCCGTGCGACCTGATCCGGACGATGGCGATGTCTATCATGTATCGCTGTCGCTACAGGATGGTCTGATGGTGCCTGCCTAAGCCGGCAGCGCAGGCGCGGTCGCGGGCGACCAGACGTCAAGCTCCTTTGAAAACAGGCCTTCGCTTTTCCCTGAACGCGCTGGTTCCCTCCAAGAAGTCCTCGGTGCCGAAGGCAATGGCCTGCGCCATACCTTCCTTCATCAGGAAGCTTTCGAAGGAATCGTTCAGCGATTGATTGAGCATCGTCTTGGTGAGACCGAGCGAGATCGCTGGGCCACTGGCGAGTTGCGTGGCCACCTCCAGAGCGGTCGGCAGGAGGGTCGCATGTGGAACGACCCGGCTGACGAGCCCGAGCGTCAGGGCTTCGGTGGCCTGGACACGACGATTGGTCAGGAGCAGGTCCTTCGCAACCGGCAGGCCGACAGCGCGCGGCAGGTGATAAAGCAACGACAAGTCCGGCAGTGTGCCCACTGCTGGAAAACCGGCAACGAAATAGGCAGCGTCTGACGCCATAACGATGTCGCCGAGCAGCGCGACCGAGAAGCCCGCGCCGGCTGCCGCGCCGTTGACGGCGGTGATGATCGGCTTCTCGGTGTTCACGAGTGGCGTCAACCATTCGTAATGTCCCATCATACGTTTACGGACTGCAACGGTGCCGCGGCCGGAGGTCATGCTGCGGATGTCGCCGCCGGCGCAAAAGGACGTTTCGGTGCCGGTGATGACGAGGCTACGTATGCTTGGATCGGTAGCGAAGGCCGGCGCGAGGTCTCCGAGTTGGGCGCGGATTTCCGGGCTGATGGCATTGCGTGTTTCGGGTTGATTGAAGCGCCAGACCTGAACGGGACCGTGCCTTTCGACGATAATCGGCAACGACATGGCTTGTTATGCCTTTCTGTCTGTTAATTTCGCGGCGTCGGCTCGGGGTTAGGAGCATGACCGCGCCCGCCGATCAGAGCGAGCCCTCCGTCGACCGGAATCAGCGTACCGGTGATGTAGCTCGCCTGCGGCGAGCCGAGGAACATCGCCATCTGCGCGATATCATCCCGCGTACCGAGCCGACGTGCCGGAATCCGCTCCGCCATGCTCTTCACGTCGGCTTCGGAGATCAGTTTGTCGAGGCCGCCGGTCTTGTCGATCGGTCCTGGCGAGATCGAGTTGACGCGCACGCCGTATTCGCCCCATTCCAGCGCCAGCACGCGCATGACCTGATCGAGGCCGGCCTTTGCCGCGCAGACATGCACCTGCATTGGCGCCGGATTGAACGATTGCGGCGCGGAGATGTTGATGATCGAGGCTCCCGGCTTGCGCAGGAAGTCGAAGCCGGCGCGCAGCACATGAAATGTGCCGATCAGATCGATATCGACAACCACTTTGAAGCCGTTCGGCGATAGGTTCAGAGCGGGCTGCAGGAAGTTGCCTGCCGCGCCGGAAACCAGCACGTCGATATCGCCGAAGACGTCGTGGGCCGCTTTCAGTGCCCGCTTGACCTGTTCGAAATCGCGCACGTCGCCGACTTCGCCGATCACCGGCTGGCCGAAGCGGGCCAGATGCTCGCGTGCGGCCGCCACCCGCTCCGCGTTGCGGCTCATCACCGCAACGCGCGCCCCCGCCGCAGCGAAGCCTTCGGCGATGCCGAGATTGATGCCGCTGGTCCCGCCGGATACGAAGACAGTCTTTCCCTTGAAATCAAACTGGCACGACATGGCACTTCCTCCCTAACTCTTATCAGTAATCTAGTGTACTAAAGCATGATCTGGAACTGTGCAGCATATTTCGGGAGGAATGTGCATGTGAATGAGGAGGGGCGCTGCGATGTGGGCGAGCCCGATATCGGCTCAGATCAGCGCCTCTTTGCGGAAGCGGGCGATGTCGGCTGTCGTATAACCGGCTTCGGCCAGGATCGCCTCGCTGTGTTCCCCGAGGGCAGGGGCAGGCCGCGGGCGAGGGCCGTCGCTGGTCATCGTATACCCGGTGACGACGGTTTTGATTTGGGTGTCGGACGTGCCCGCCATGGCGATGGGAGCAAACAGGCTGCGATGGTTGAATTGCTCTTGCGCGGCGACATCCGGCAGCTGTGAGACCGCGGCGCAAGCGACGCCCGCCTGGCTCAGTCGCGCGCACCAGCTGGCTGTCGTGTCTGCCGCAAAGGCACGATCGAGCAGCGGACGCAACGTCTGCTCGTTCGCCCGGCGCGCGGTCTCGTCGCGATATTTCGGGTCCGCATGAAGTTCCGACAATCCGAGAACCGCGAGCAGTGCCTCCACATGCCGCTCCTCGATGGTGACGATCATGACGTGACCGTCCTTGGTCGCGAACGCATCGGCGGTAGGGCTGCCGGTTGCGGCGCGGTTGCCGCTCAGTTGCGGCACCACGCCTGCATTCAAGTAGTTCATCATCTGCGGCATCTGCAGCAGCACCGCCGTGTCCATCATCGCCACGTCGATGTACTGGCCCTCGCCGGTTCTGAGCTTGCGATAGAGACCGGAGGCGAGGGCGAACGAGGTGAGTAGGGCGGTCGAGATATCCACCGGCATATAGCTTGCGCGGACCGGACCGGTTCTGGGATCGCCGGTCGCCGCCATCATGCCAGAGGCGGCCTGGATGGCGCCATCATATGCGGCGACACCGGCCTTCGGTCCTTTCTGGCCATAACCGGACACCGAGCAATAGACGATGTTCGGGTTGACCTTGCGCACGCTCTCGTAGTCGAGCCCCAGCCGTCCGATCACGCCGGCGGCGAAGTTCTCGACAAGGGCATCACAGCGCTTGGCGAGGGTAAGGATGATCTCGACGGCCTCCCTACGCTTCAGGTCGAGCGTCAGGCTGCGCTTGCCGAGATTGGCGCCCTGGAACGGAAACGAGCGCCCGCTCTGCCGACTTGGCTCGGTATGCATGGTGTTCGCGAACTGGTCGCCGACGCCCGGACGCTCCACCTTGATCACCTCCGCGCCGAGCAGCGCAAACTGCTGGGTCGCGACCGGCCCGGACAGAAGTTGCGTGAAATCGAGAATGCGAACGCCTTCATAGGCCAGCGACATTGCGGGTCTTCCTCCTTGTTATTGGATGCGAACGGTCGGCGAGTTTCAGGGCAGTAATGCAGATGTTCGGCGTCTTGTCGAATGGCGGCGCGAAGCTCTGCCATGCGTTGTCCGCCGTCTGGCGTAGGAGTTCAGGTGGTCACTGACGTAACGCTGGTACGACCAGGAAGGGGATCATGCCGAGGATAACGTTGACCAGGGCGAAGACGATCACTAGGTCGTAGCTGCCGGTGGCGTCGTGGATCAGACCGCCGCACCATGATCCGAGCGCCGCGCCGAGGCCGCTGCCGATGGAAATCGTGCCGAAGATCGTTCCGACATTCTTGCCCTGGAAAAAGCGCATCGCGGTGGCCGAGATCAGCGGACCGCGCGAGCCGACCATGCTGCCGAAGCATAGGATGAAGCCCGCCAGCAGGATGGTGTTGGGATAGAACTTCAATAGCCACATCATGGCGATGCCGGCGATCGATAGCGCATAGCTCAGCAGGATCGACGGACGGCGGCCGATGACGCCATCGAGCCAGGAGATCGACAGCATGCCGATCACCAGAACCACGCCACTGAAACCCCAGGCCGTCGCCGCTTGCAGCGGCGCGAAACCGGCATCGACGAGATAGGCGACGATCTGCGCGGAAATCGCGAACATGCCGACCGCCGTGAAGAAGAATGTCGAGAACAACGACCAGAACGCGTGATGGCGCATGGCGCCGACGAGCGTCCAGCCATTTTCGACGGCGGTCGCGGCAGCCGTCTTCGGCAGATCGGGCGAGCCCGCGGCGAAGATTCGCCACGGCAGCAGCTGCAGCAGAACCAGCAGGGCGAGCGCGCAGCCGCCCATGATCTGGTAAGCGCCGCGCCAGCCCGCGTGGTCGATCAGCAATTGCGAGACGGGCAGCAGCACCAGCACGCCGGCGCCCATAGCCGAGAAGATCACAGCCATTGCCGCAGGCAGGCGCTCGCCGAACCAGCGTCCAAGCAGGATTGTGTTCGGAACATTGCCGATACAGGCCACGCCGAGACCGACGCTGAGGCCAAGGCTCATCTGCAGCTGCCAGAGCTGTCCCGCTATGGATGCGGCAAGGAGAGCGCCCGCAATCAGGATCAGCCCCAGCGAGTACACCACGCGCGGGCCAGCACGGTCGAACAGCCGCCCGGCGAATGGCGATGACAGACCATTGACCAGTGCCGCCATCGAATAAATCGACAGGACATTGGCGCGATCCCAGCCGAACGACGAGGAAATCGGCAGCAGAAAGACAGTGAAACTCTCGCTCATGCCGCGTCCGAGGACCGCAAGCACGAAGCACAAAGCAAGGACGGTGAAGGCAGTCGATGACAGTGTTGTTTTCATGGCGCCGTCGGCAAGCTAATCCGCTTTGCGAGCCGCCTGCAATGCGGCGACGGATGACCTGCTGCGAGCTTCGGTGTCTTCCTTTTCGTCAGGCAGTGTTGCAGGCTTTCCCATGCAGGCGGGAAGGAGCGTGATGCTCAGTATTCGCCGCTGCGATAGGCATCGTTCAGCCGCTGCGCCCGCTCGCCCTCCGGCTCGTCCCACGGCTCGCCGCGGCGGCGTAGCGTGCCGGTGAAATTCGGCGGGCGCTTTTCGTTGAACGCCTGGCGCCCCTCATGGCCATCCAGAGTGACCTGAATCAGCAGCGAGTTGATCAGGTTCTGAACATGCCAGGCCTGGTCGGTCGGCATATCGCCAAAGCGCACCACGAACTCCTTCATCATGCGTACCGCGACCGGGGGCATCTTACAGATCTGTCGCGCGACCGCCTCCGCCCGCTCCATCAGTTTTGCGTGCGGCACCACCTCGTTGATCAGGCCGACGCGTAGCGCCTCGCCAGCATCGATCGGTTCGTCGGTGAGCAGCATCTTCATCGCATCGATGTAACGGAGCTGCTTGATCAGCAAGCTGGCGCCGGGGCCGTGACCGAGCCAGCCCTGGCTGGTGAGGGCGAACTTGAAACGGGCGTGCTCCGCGCTGGCAATGCGGATATCCGTCGAGGCGAGCAGGATGTAAAGTCCGGCGCCCGCGGCCCAGCCGTTGACGGCGGCGATCACCGGCTTCCAGACTCGCGGATAGTGGTCGCCCATCCGCCCGTCGACGCCGGTTCGCTGCCCATGCACAGTGCCCGCTAACGGCCAGAAGATGCGTTGCGTGCGCAGATATTCGCGGTCATCCTCGGTCAATCCGGGCAATGGTGCGAGGTTGTGCCCGCCGCAGAAGTGCCGGTTGCCCTCACCAGTGAGAATGGCGCAGCGGATCGCGCGGTCTTCCCAGAGATCGGTCCAGGCCTCCGAGATCGCATCGGAGGTCGCCTTGTCGAGGATGTTGGCCTTGTCCGGATTGGCGAGGGTGATGTAAGCGACGCCGTCACGCTTTTCGTATGTGAGGGTCACGCCGGTTTCCTCCGTTGTCGTGCGAGGTTTTCCGGATTGTCGGGCGGCGTGTCCCCGGCCGTCAACAGACGATTGCGCACGGCCGGGCTGGCCGCGCGCAGGGGCTGTCGTGCTGGATCAGTTCGCAGTGATGTTCGCAGCTTTGATGATATCGCCGTAGCGCTTGGTGGTCTGTTCGATCAGCTTGGCGAAATCCTCTGGCGAACCGCCGGTCAGCACCGCACCTTGTTGCTTGATCTTCTCCTGCACATCGGGACGGGACAAGATCTTGTTGATCTCGGTGTTGAGCTTGGTGACGATCTCCTCCGGCGTGCCGCGCGGCGCGAGATAGCCGTAGTAGCTGGTGGAGATCAGGTCGGGGAATCCGGCCTCCGCCGAGGTCGGGACATCCGGCAGGAGTTCGGTGCGCTTGGCTCGCAGGATCACCAGCGGCCGTAGCTTGCCTCCCTGGATCGCCGGGAGCGTCGTGATCACGCCGTCGACGATCATCGGGATGTGACCGCCCATGGCGTCGTTCAGCAGCGGCGCGCTGCCACGATAGGCGACGTGCGTGAATTTGGTGCCCGCAAGCTGGTTGAACATCTCCCCGGCAATGTGGCCGATGCTGCCGGGACCCGCCGAGCCGAACGAGAGTTGGCCGGGCTTGGATTTCTCCAGTGCGATCAGCTCGGCCAACGTCTTCACCGGCGTCGATTCCGGCACCGCGATCAGGCCGATCGATTCGCCGACATTGGCGATCGGCACGAGATCCTTCGCTGCGTCGTAATCGAGGTTCGCCATCAGATGCGGATTGATGCTGAGGACAGTGGTCCCCATCAACAGTGTGTAGCCGTCGGGCGGAGCGGTGACCACGGCGCGGGTGCCGATCGAGGTGCCGCCGCCAGGCCGGTTTTCGACGATGAACTGCTGACCAAGCGCATGCGACAGGCCATCGGCAACCAGGCGGGCGAGGACGTCGGTGATGCCGCCCGGCGTGTAAGGCACGATCACCTTCACCACCCGCGAGGGGTAGTTGTCCTGCGCGTGGGCGGTTGCACTCAACATCAGGCCGACCAATGCGGCGAGTACGCGTTTCATGACAGGGCGGTCTCCCAGGTTGCTTCCGTTGGTATGTGGTTCGTCGTGCCGCTCTTGCTGGCGGTTTGCGGAATGGTGGCGACATGCGGGCCTTGCAGGAAGCCGACGAAACCGTCGATCATCAGCTGGGTCTCGGTTTCCATTTCGATCCGGCGCACCGACCATGGGCCCTGTGAGCAGCGGGCTTCGAGGTGCGCCGACAGGTAGCTGGTTGCGCGGATCATCATGGCGATGCGCTTGTTGGCGATCTCGGGCGGCAGGTGAGCTGCTTCCTCACGCATCAACGGCGCCGCCTGGCGCAGACCGCTGTCGAAACGGCCTTTAACCAGAGTGTAGAACGAGGTTGAGGGGCTGTTGATCGCCTGCGCCAGGAAGCGGCGGAAGTAGCTTTTGCCCTTCGCCTCGATGATCGGGATCAGGCCGGGTTCGCACAGGATGCCGAGCAGCGCGCGTAACCGCTCCGCCGGCGCCGGCTTGGCCGCGAGATAACGGGCGACGCGTTCGATGCGCTCGTTGTTGATCGGCTCCATCCGCAGCGCGCAGATCGCCTCGATCAGCGCGGCACGATCGGCGAAATAATAGGTGAGGGCGGAGGCGTTCTTCTGCCCGGCCTCGGCGACGATCATTCGCGTCGATGTGCCTTCCGGCCCATGCAGGGCGAACAGACGCTCGGCGGCGAGCAGCAATTTCATGCGCGTGTCCATACCGCCTTGTACATGCTCTAATTGACATGTTCAAGAATTTTAATATATATGAATTAAACAGATATTGTGGACGATCGATAAGGAGACGCCATGCCCCTCAAGACCCCGCTTTGCGACCGCCTCGGCATTGATGTCCCCGTGTTTGGCTTCGTCCACAGCGTGCAGGCGGCTGCTGAAGTCACCCGCAATGGCGGGTTCGGCATCTACGGNGCGACGCGCGACACGCCGGAGGAAATCCGCGCAAACCTGAAGACGATTCGTGCGCTCGTCGGCGATCGGCCGTTCGGAGTCGATCTGGTGCTGCCGCCGAATATGCCTGATCATGACGACCGCCCGGCGATCGAGAAGCAGCTTCCTGAAAAACATCGGGCTTTCGTCGACAGCCTTATCAAGCGTTACGAGGTGCCGCCGGCGTCGAAGGCCGGCATGCGCTCACGCTTCGTCCGCTCCAAGGACATGGCGGTGGCGCAGATCGAGGCGGTGCTTGAATCCGACGTCGATCTGCTCGCCTGCGGCATCGGTGCGCCGCCGGATGTGCTGCGGCGGGCGAAGGCGCAAGGCAAGATGACCGTGGCGCTGGTCGGCAACCGCAATCATGCCAGCCGTGCGATCGCCTCCGGCGTAGACATCCTGGTGGCCCAGGGGCACGACGCGGGCGCGCATACCGGGCCGATCGGCACCTTCTCGCTGGTGCCGCAGATCGTCGAGGTGGCAGGCGATACGCCGGTTGTGGCGGCGGGCGGCGTTGCGACCGGCAAGCACATCGTCGCGGCGCTGGCGCTGGGTGCCGTCGGCGTGTGGATGGGCACGGCCTGGCTCGCCACCAAGGAGTATGGGCTGAGCGAGACCATCGTCGAGAAGCTGCTTGCCGCGGGCAGCGAGGATACCGTGATCTCCCGCGCCGACAGCGGCAAGACGTTGCGCCAGATCCGTAGCGCCTGGAGCGAGGAGTGGGCAAAGGAAGGAGTGCCGTCACCACTGAAGATGCCCTACCAAGACATCCTGGTCGGCGATTTGCTCGGCGCCATCGACGAACACGACATTAAGCCGCTGGTGCATTATCCGGCCGGGCAGAGCATCGCTTATGTCAACGCCCGTTCCACCGTCGCGGACGTGATGGCTCAACTGATCAAGGACGCACGCGAGGCTTATGGCGCCCTCGGCAAGCGCGTGACGGTTTGATCGGCACGGTCTGACCAGCAGCGAGAGTTGGAAAGCATTTGAAGCCAGTGGTGGCGCGAGAGGTCTCTCGCGCCGTTTTTGCATGTACGACGTCTCGCGCATGCGAAAGGCGATGCGCTTGTTCGGAAACCGCATGAATGTCGGGCTTGAAGCGCGGGCAGCTTGATGTGCTAGGCTGCTTGCGTCTGATTTCCACCGTGATGGATGTGTGCCGCCCATGAAACTGATGTTCTTCAATGACTTCCGCCTTGGCGTCGTTCGCAACGACGAGGTGATCGATGTCACCACTGCTGTCGAAGCCGTTCCGCATGTCGGTCCTCACGATCTGATCGCCGCTGTGATCGAGCATTTCGACAGCCTCCGCGGGAAGCTTGAGGAGGCTGCGCAGAAGGGCAAGGGCGTGGCGCTCTCGGGCGTCCAGGTTCGTCCGCCGCTGCCGCGTCCGCGCAACATCGTCTGCATGGCGGTGAACTATATGGAGGACGGCACGCGCACTGAGCCCGCGCCGATCAATGCCTTTACCAAGTCGCCCAACGCCATCATCGGTCCCGGCGATACGATGAAGCTGCCGGACGCGCCGGCTACCGTGTTCGAGGGTGAGGCGGAGCTGGCGGTGGTGATCGGCAAGCGCGCCAGCAACGTCAAGGCGGCCGATGCGATGAGCCATGTTTTCGGCTACGTCAACTTCATCGACGGCTCGGCGCGGGGGCTGCCGCCCGCGGGCAACGTGTTCTACCAGATGAAGTCGCGGGACACCTTCGCGCCAATCGGGCCGTACATCGTCACCGCCGACGAGATCGCCGATCCGCACAAACTGCCGGTGAAGCTATGGGTCAATGGCAAGCTGATGCAGGATTTCAACACCGACGACATGGCGCACAAGATCCCCCGCTGCATCGAGTGGGTGAGTGCGATCCACACCCTCGATCCTGGCGATATCCTCGCCACCGGCACCAACCATCGCGGCCTGAATGCATTTCAGGACGGCGACACGGTCGAGCTGGAGACGCAAGGGTTGGGGCGGCTGACGATCAAGGTAAGCGATCCGCTGAAGCGTAGCTGGTCGCGCGAGACGCGGCTTGAGCGTGCCAACAAGGGCCTCGAGGGGCTGACGCCACAGCTCACGGGCAAATACGCCAAAGCGTCGTGAGAAGGCGCCTTGGCCGAAGCCATTCGGAGGCGAAGGTGCCTGAACAGCGGCGTCCGGAAAACGCCTCTATGCTGCCGGTTCCACGCGCCCGCGCTTCTTTCGCGCGGGACGTGATGTGTTCCTGATTCCGGAGGGGAGATACTACGAAGGAAGACGGATCAGCCTTTGTCGGTTGTCCGTTCGGGCACTTTCCGAAGATCTCAGCAGGATGCCGTCCAGCCATCCGGAAAAGCGAAATGCGGCCAGGCGCCGTCATTGTCGTTGGCCGGAGCCGGAACGACGAGATGATCGTCGTCCTCGCAAGGCAGATTCGGCAGCGGCTCGACGGCGATCGCCGCGGAAACCGCATTGAGAAGACGGTAATACTCTGCCTCACCCATCACTGCCTCGATAGTCTTGCTTGCTGGGTTCACCCTGGCAGTGAAGCATTGTCTTACCGTTCAGCCGATCGCTAAAATTTGAATCGATCGGTCGTTTCCAAAAGAGCCAGTGATGCCCGGGAGAACGGCCGCATCATTGTCAGGCGAGAGGCTCGGCGCGGCGCAGGCTGAAGCGGGCGAACTTCTGTGCCGTCATCGGCTTGGCGAACAGATAGCCCTGGATCAGATCCACGCCCATGTCGCGCAGGGTCAGAAAGTCGCCGCGACTTTCGATCCCTTCAGCAACGGTGCGTGCGCCGGTGCTTTGCGCGAAATCGACGATCTGCCGGCAGGCGAGCCGTCGCAGCCGGTCGTCGGCGCAGCCGGCTGCAAAACTGCGGTCGAGTTTGACCTCGATGAACGGAAACTCGTCGAGTTCGGCGAGCGACGGCCATTGTTCGCCCAGGTCGTCGATCGAAATGCCAATGTTGTGCAGTTGCAGTGTATGCGCGAGTTCGTTCGCAAAGGATAAATCCTGAACGATCTCGGCGCCGCGCATCTCGACTGTCAGGCCCTCGAAAGCTGGATGCTGCGGCAGCATCCGGCAGAGATGTTGCGTAGCGCCGGGGCTTCTGAAGAACGACAGCGGCAGGTTGATCGCAAGACGAGTGCCGCCGCGCTGGGTGATGAAGTAATGCCAGTCATTCAGCACCTGACGAATGACGAATTCGGACAGTGCACGAAAATTCGGGTCATTGTCTGCCGGAATGAAGTAGGCCGGCGGCACCACGCCCCAGGTCGGATGGCGCATCCGGATCAGCGCCTCGGCGCCGTCGAGCACGAAGCTGCGGGTCGCGACTTTTGGCTGGTACCACAGTTCGAGCCAGCCGGCGTCGAGCGCCTCGGCGGCGTCGACCGGCGGTTCGGGNGGTGCTTCGGACGGAATTAACGAGGAGATCGCCAGGCGCAAGTCGCGGTCGCCGAACGGCGTCTTCAGAATCGGCAGCATCGTCAAGCCGAGCCGGCTGCCGAAACTACGCACGGCGCTGACCATCGGTGACGCGGCGGCGCCGAGCAGCAACACCTTGCCGTCGAAGTTTCGCGCAGCCGCGGCTTCAAGCGCGCGTGTTGCCTCCACGCCTCCGGCTGACAGGCCGAAGATCAGCAGATCCGGAAACATCGTATCGAGTACGAGTGCGAGGTCGTCCGACGAGGCACAGCCGTGGACGACGAAGCCGAGCTCCTCGAGCGTTTCGCCGAGGAATGTTCGAAGGTGCTGCTTGCCGTCGATGACGCAGGCGCGGGGGACCGCCTTTCTCAGGCCGAAAGTTGCGCGCTGCACCGGTTCGGAACGAAGGCTTTCCATGATGTCCCTCCTGTGTAGCAACGGGCATCATGGATTCGCGCTAAGGCGTAAATGGGAAACAGAATAGTCACAGGATGGTTAGACACTGAAATACCGGGTTAAGATTAATGATTGCAATCGTCTTAAAATTCGCACGAACGAGCTAAGCTTTCGTTCAGAGGACACCGGACGCAGCAATGAATCAGGAGTTCGCGTGCGTTTTGGCCGCAGAAACCGGCCGGCATCGCGCCGAAAGGTTCCTATCGATAATGACGCAGCCTTGATAAAGCGATGACGGATGAGGCGCCGACACGCGCGCCACAACGGCGGGCTTTAACCATAGACGGGCAGCGAGATTGCCCGCGCGGCGGTCTTGGCGGTGGGTCAGACGACCGAACGTTTGGCTACGGTCACAGGCGCGCCGGCCTTGCGAATGCGCGTCAGCACCGGCAGCAGGTAGTCGATAAACTTTGTCGGGTCCTCGCTCATCGGAAAATGACCGAGACCATCCATGATGGTCGCTTCGGCTCCCTTGACGCTGTTAGCAATCTCCAGAGTGTCCTTCGGCATGCAGGAGTAATCGTACTCGCCGGTCAGCAGATAGAGCGGGCATCGCTCTGTATCGATGTGCGCGACGCGGTCGCGCACATCGCCGTCGCGCTGGTAGAAATGAAGGTCGCCTTTGAATACGCCGGGACCACCTTGCATGTAGTGCCACAGCGTCTCCCAGCGATCGGCTTCGGGCGCGTTCGGGCCGACCAGGCCCGAGACGATGGCACCGCAGATCTCCCCGCCATGCACATCCGGGCGGTGCAGATAATCCAGATCATAATAGGGCTCGGAATGGGCGCCCGATTGCAGGCCGATGATGGCGCGGAACCGTTCCGGATGGTCGAGCGCGAGATGCAGCACGATGCGGCCGCCGATCGAGCAGCCCATCACCACGGGTCGCTCAAGCTCCAATGCTTGCATGACGTCGAGGATCATCGCCACGTAGTCGCGTGAGGTGAGGCGATACTCCTCGTCGTGCCAGCCTGCCGGAGGCGAGGATTTGCCGTGCCAGGGCATGTCGAAGGCGATGACGCGGAAGTGCTCCAGCACACGCGGGTCGTTCATCACGCCGCGGTATTGCCGTCCATCGGAGCCCGCAGTGTGCAGGCAGAGCAGGGGGATGCCGTGTCCGGCTTCCTCGACATACAGCCGGTGCGGCCGGCCGAGCATGTCGAGATGCATGTAGCGTCCAACGATCGGCTCGAAACGCGGCGCCATGCGGCTCTCCTCACGCTTGAAATCTCTCGTCTATGTAACGTCGCATCGGTCCAGGTGATGCGGCGCGCACGCGGCATGACCGCTGCACGGGATCATGCGCTCGCTCGCAATGCGGCGAGCATATCCTTGAAGTAACGCAAGTGCGTCATAAACAGATGGATATCGCCCTCGACCGAGAGCTGTCGGGTCTTGGTCAGAGCGATCAGGTCGTGAAAGCCGGGCTTCGGCAGTCGTTTCCAGAACTCGGCCCACGCCTCGCTGGAGGCGCGGAGCGCGAGCGTGGCGTTATTGATCGGCAGGTCCTGCGGCCGTACGGCGGCGATGCGGCCCTTCTCGATGCGGATGAGCCAGCTCTTGGGGCCGACCTGCAGCAGGAGCGTTGTATCGAGATGCTGCCCGCGCCGCACCAGCGACGCGTTCGCATTCACCCGCTCGGCAAGCTGCTCGATCATGCGTGGTCTATTCCGCCGCCGTTGCTGCTTGCCGCTGCGGCGTCAGCAGGAAGCCTTCGTAGTTGTTCGCGGCGATGCGGTCGCAGGTCTGCCGGTAAGTCGGAACGCCACCGATATAGGGCATGAACACCCGCGGCTTGCCGGGGACGTTGGCCCCCATGTACCAGGAGTTCGCCTGCGGATAGAGCGTCTTGAACGCGACCTCGTTGACGTGCGCGACCCAGTCGTCTTCCGCCTTCTGAGTGGCTTCCATCGCGCCGATCCCGCGTTTGCGCAAGTTGGCAAGGCAGTCGGTGATCCAGTCCACATGCTGCTCGATCGACAGGATCATGTTCGAGAGCACCGACGGACTGCCGGGGCCAGTGATGAAGAACAGGTTCGGAAACCCGGTCACCATCAGCCCGAGATAGGTCTTCGGTCCCTCGGCCCACTTGTCCTTCAGTGTCCGCCCCTCGCGGCCCCGGATATCCACCTTGGCGAACGAGCCGGTCATGGCGTCGAAGCCGGTGGCGAAGACGATGGCGTCGAATTCATACTCCTTGCCGCCGGTGATCAGGCCCTTCGGTGTGATCTCCTCGATGGGCGCGTTGCGGATATCGACCAGCGTGACATTGTCACGGTTGAAGGTCTCGTAATAATCCGTGTCGAGGCAGATGCGCTTGGTGCCGATCGGATAGGTGGTCGGCTGCAGCAGCTTCGCGACCGCCTGATCCTTGACGACTTCGGCGATCTTGGTGCGCACGTACTCCGCCGCGGTGTCGTTGGAGGCCTTATCCAGAGCGAGATTGTTGTAGGACGACATAAAATGGAGCCCGCCTTGCTCCCATTCGGTGTCGTAAACCTTGCGGCGCGCGTCCGGTGTGTCGTCCATCGCCCCCTTGGTCGGCAGCCGGCCGAACACGCCGTTGCGCATCTCTTCGCGCGCCTTGCGCCGCCGCTCGGGATAGTTCTCTTTCCAGTCACGCTGATAGTCCGGCGTCAGCGGATGGTTGCGCGCGGGAATCGAGAAGTTTGGCGTGCGTTGGAAGACAGTCAGGTGCTTGGCCTGCTCGGCGATCACCGGGATCGACTGGATCGCCGACGATCCGGTGCCGACGATGCCGACGCGCAAGCCGGTGAAATCCACGCCCTCATGCGGCCATTGGCCGGTGTGGTAGGTCTTGCCCTTGAAGCTCGACAGTCCCTTGAAGTCCGGCGTGCGGGCATTGGAGAGCGAGCCGGTCGCCATGATGACGAACTGTGCGCCATAGCGCTTGCCGTCGTCGGTGGTCACGGTCCAGCGGTCGGTATCCTCGTTGAACACGGTGGAGGCGACGCGGGTGTTGAACTGGATGTCGGGTCGCAGGTTGAATCGATCGGCGACATGGTTGGCGTACTTCAAGATCTCCGGCTGGGCGGCGAACCGTTCGGTCCATTCCCATTCCTGCTGAAGTTCGTTCGAGAACGAGTATGAGTACTGCATGCTCTCGATGTCGCAGCGCGCGCCCGGATAGCGGTTCCAGTACCAGGTGCCCCCGACGCCCGAGCCTTGCTCGAACACGCGCGTCGAAAGGCCAAGGCCGCGCAGCTTATGCAGCAGATACATGCCAGCGAAGCCCGCGCCGACGACGATGACGTCGTAGCTCCTCACCACGGTCATATCCGCCGCGTCGCGTTGAAGGTCCGTCATGAGTGAAATCTCCGCGTTTCCTAGATCCTGCCGGCCCTAGCGTTTCTGTCAGGTCGCTATTGAGGCCCGGCGACTGTTGATTGATGTGAATTGTCTCTCACGGATGGAAAAGCGCAAGGGACAACAGCGCGCACCGGCCCGCGTCTGGCGCAGTACCGCTGTGCGGTAGCGACGGATGGGGACGGCCGGTCGCAACCAGGCGCAAATCGGTGCTCGGGACGGCTTGGCAGCCGGTCGATCTCTGGTTTAGCGTTTCGGGAACAACGATAACGACGTCAGCGGAGGAAACCGGCGATGAGAACGCCCATTTGCGAGATGCTTGGCATCGAATTTCCACTTGTCGCCTTCAGCCATTGCCGTGACGTCGTCGCCGCCGTCAGCCGTGCGGGCGGCTTCGGCGTGTTCGGTTGCACATCGCATTCGCCGGAGAGCCTCGAGCAGGAATTGAAATGGATCGATGCGCATGTGGACGGCAAGCCTTACGGGCTCGACGTGCTGATCCCGGAGAACATGGCGACTGCGGGCGAGAAGCACGTCACGTACAACTCGCTGATCAACCGCGTCCCGCAGCAGCACTATCAGTACGCGCGCGATCTCCTGAAGAAGTACGATATCGAGATCGAGCAGGCGAAATTCGCCAACGACAAGCCACAGCCGTTCGATCCCGAGCGGGCGATGGAATTGCTGCAGGTCGCCTTCACGCATCCGATTCGGCTGATCGCCAATGCGCTCGGTGTGCCACCGCCGTCGATGATTGAATTGGGTCACAAGCACGGTGTGCCGGTCGCGGCGCTTATCGGCGCTAAGGAGCACGCGCTGCGTCAGGTGGCTGCGGGCGTGGACATCCTGGTGGCGCAGGGCACCGAGGCGGGTGGCCACTGCGGCGAGGTCTCGACCATGGTGCTGGTGCCGGAGGTGCTGAAGGCGATCAAGCCGGTTCGTGACGTGCCGGTGCTGGCGGCGGGCGGCATCATGACCGGGCGTCAGATGGCCGCCTGCATGGCGATGGGCGCGGCGGGCGTATGGACCGGCTCGGTCTGGCTTGCGACCACCGAATCGGAAACCTCTGAGACCTTCCGCGAGAAGATGATCGCGGCCTCCTCGCGCGACGCGATCCGTTCCAAGGGGCGCACCGGTAAGCCCGCGCGGCAACTGCGCTCGGTCTGGACCGATGCCTGGGATCGCGCGCCGGAAAGCCCCGGCGCCTTGCCGATGCCGCTGCAGAGCCTGGTCAGCAACGATGCCTTCCGCGCGATCGATCGGGCCGCTGCTGGCGGCAATGCCAAGGCGCGTGAGCTCGTCAGCTACTTCGTCGGCCAGGGCGTCGGCCTGGTTGATAGTGTGAAGTCGGCGACCAGTGTGGTACAGGAGTTCAAGATGGAATTCCTCGACGCGGTCGAGCACATGCAGGGACTGGTGGCCGAGTAAGCGAAGGCCATCAACAGGCTTCATGACGACGCAAACCTTGCCGCCGATGGCCAGCGCGGCGCATCTCACCGATGCGCTGCGCCGGGCGGAAGTCCTCGATGGTGCGCGGGTGAGTGAGGTGGTCGTCGAGAGCAGCCAGAACACGGTGCTGTCGCGGATCGTCCGTCTCGAGCTGCGTTACGATGGCGATGCGCCGCGGGCTCCAAAGGCGTTGATCCTGAAGAGCTGTCATCCCGATCGGGCCGAGACCTTCTGGTTCGCTGGCGAACGGGAGGTGGCGTTCTACACCCAGGCGGGTGCGCGGATGCCTGCCGGGATCGTGCCGCATTGCTTCGAGGCGGTTTGCGACCCTGCCAGCAAGACGTGGCACCTGCTGCTCGAAGATCTGGCGCTGACGCATCGGATCGCAACCGCCTGGCCGCTGCCCCCAACCCAAGGCCAATGCGAGAGCATCGTATGCGCGCTGGCGCGGCTGCATGCGGCGTGGTGGGACGACCCCCGCCTTGGCAACGAGGTCGGCAAACAGGTGAGCGCTGCCGAGCGTGATGCATGGCTCACACGCTTCGCCGGGGATTTCGGCAAGTTCTGTGACTTTATGAGCGATCGCTTGTCGCAGGAGCGGCGCGTGCTGTTCGAGCGGCTGCTAGCCCAGCACGAGCGCGTCTTTGCCGATCGCAGCCGTCGCGGCAACATCACCATCAGCCACGGCGATGCCCATGTCTGGAACGTGCTGTTGCCGCGCGAGGGCACGGGCGGCACAGCCCGCTGGTTCGACTGGGACGCCTGGAGCATCGATACCGGTGCGAACGATCTCGCCTATATGATCGCGATGCACTGGTACTCCGACCGCCGCGCCTTGCTGGAGCAGCGCTTGCTCGACCGCTATCACGAGGAGCTTGTTGCCTGCGGGGTGACCGGCTACAGCCGCGCGGCGCTGGATACGGACTATCGACGCTCGGCTTTATTGTTGATCGGCCGGCCTGTGTGGCAATGGGCCAACAACATTCCGCCGGTGATCTGGTGGAATAATCTCGAGCGCATCCTGCTTGCGGTGGACGATCTCGGCGCGCGGGAGCTGCTGGATTAGCGAAGCGCTGTCCTCTTTTCCTAATGGAAGGAGAGGAAGTGCGTCACATCAACTTAGCCGTCATTCCGGGGCGCGAGCGAAGCTCGTGAGCCCGGAAACCATATCCCCGGTGCTTATGGGGTTCTGTTGTGCAGGTGATCTCGGGTCATCATCCGCAGCGCGCCCGCGCACTGACTCATGCAACAGCCATCACAAACGCAGGGCGTATGGGTTCCGGGCTCATCGCTGCGCGATGCCCCGGAACGACGGAGAGAGTGGAGCAAGCGCTCCAGCATCCAGCAGGCGTATCCATGTAGGCACCTAAACACACCCGCCTCTAGCACAGTGCTTGTCCTCCGCCAGCCGTGCCCGCCGGCGGAACGCATCGCCCGCAGAAAAGCTGACAAACAGTTTTTCCGAATGGGAGTGTGGCACCTGCGGTCTGTTCATCATGGTGCGATGGCCTATAGTGCAGCCTCTGTCTGTTCGAGCCTGCCGGAAGATTCGGCATTGCGCTCCAAGCAAAAAGGGGAGGCCTACTGTGCCCAATATGCGTGTCCTCGCGACCGATCTCGAGTTTCCTGAAGGCCCGGTGGCGATGCCCGATGGTTCGGTCATCCTGGTCGAAATCCGCGGTCAGCGGTTGACGCGTGTCTATCCGGATGGGCGCAAGGAGACGGTGGCGCAGGTGCCGGGTGGTCCGAATGGCGCAGCGCTGGGACCCGACGGAAAAATGTACATCTGCAACAACGGCGGCTTCTCATGGGCGACGGTCAATGGCCGCCAGGTCTCGCTCGCGGCGGCAGCCGACTACAAGGGCGGTTCACTGCAGCGGGTCGACTTGCAGAGCGGCAAGGTGGAGACGCTGTTCACCGCATGTGGCGAGAACAAGCTGAATGGGCCCAACGATCTCGTGTTCGACAAGGGCGGCGGACTCTGGTTCTCCGATCTCGGCAAGCGGCGTGCGCGCGACATGGATCTCGGTGCGGTCTACTACGTCAAGCCGGGCTTGAAGGAAATTGTCGAGGTGGTTTCGCCGCTGTTGCCGGCGAATGGCATCGGTCTGTCGCCAGACGAGAAGAAGGTCTATGTGGCCGAAACGCCGACAGCGCGGGTCTGGTCATTCGACATCACCGGGCCGGGGCAGATCGCGCCGGTGGATGTGATCTATCGCGGCGAGAAGGGCAAGCCGGTGGCCGGTCTTGGCGGCTACCAGATGTTCGACTCGCTGGCGCTCGAAGCCAACGGCAACATCTGCGTCGCAACGCTGGCGTCCGGTTGCATCTCGGTGATCGCGCCGGACGGTAAGCTGGTCGAGCAGGTTTCGACCGGCGACGTCGCCACCACCAACATCTGCTTCGGCGGGCCCGATCTGAAGACGGCGTACATCACCCTGTCCGGTAAGGGACAGCTGGTGGCGATGGATTGGCCGCGGCCCGGCCTGCCGCTGAACTTCCTCAACACGTGAGACAGAAGCAAAGCGCCGGCATCACTGCCGGCGTTTTTATGACAGGGAAACGTTTTGGAGGTGTACCGTGCCCAACTATCGCGTCATTGCATCCGATCTCGAGTTTCCTGAAGGTCCTGTGGTCATGCCGGATGGCTCGGTGATCCTGGTCGAGATCATGGGGCAGCGGCTGACACGGATTTATCCGGACGGACGCAAGGAGACCGTGGCGCAGGTGCCCGGCGGCCCGAACGGCGCGGCGCTGGGCCCGGACGGCAAGATGTATGTCACCAACAATGGCGGCTTCGGTTGGACCAATGTCCGCGGCACCTGGATGCCTGGAGCGCCGAAGCCGGGCGACTATCTCGGCGGCAAGATCCAGCGCGTCGATATCCAGAGCGGCAAGGTGGAGACGGTCTATGATCGTTGCGGCGAGCACACGCTGAAAGGGCCGAACGACATCGTGTTCGACCGCCAGGGCGGCTTCTGGTTCACCGATCTCGGCAAGCGCTACGCCCGTACCTCGGATGTCGGTGCTATTCACTACTGCAAGCCGAACGACGGCGGCATCGTCGAGGCGGTGTTCTCGATGGAGCGGCCGAACGGCATTGGCCTCTCGCCGGACGAGACAACCGTTTACGCGGTGGAGACGCCGACCTGCCGCGCCTGGGCGTTCACACTGAGCGCGCCGGGGGAGATCAAGCCGCCGGAGAATTCGCCGCGCAACAACAAGGGCACGGTAATCGCGGGCCTCGGCGGCTATCAGATGTTCGACTCGCTCGGCATGGAGGCCAGCGGCAATCTCTGCGTTGCGACGCTGGTGACCGGCGCGATCAGCGTGATCGCACCGGACGGCAAACTGGTCGAGCAGGTCGAGACCGGCGATCACATGACCACCAACATCGCCTTCGGCGGGCCGGAGCTGAAAACCGCCTACATTACCTTGTCAGGCAAGGGTGAACTGGTGGCGATGGACTGGCCGCGGCCGGGCTTGCCGCTGAATTTTCTGAACAAGTGATGTGAGAGGGATCGTTGCAAATGGCCTGGCTTGAACCGGTAACGCTTGAAGGTCAGCACGCGCGGCTGGAGCCGCTGGCGAAATCCCATCACGACGGACTGGTGGAGGCGGTCAAGGACGGGGAGCTGTGGCACCTCTGGTACACCTTCGTTCCCGCGCCGGACAAAATGGCCGCGGAGATCGAGCGTCGGCTCGGCTTGCAGGCGGCGGGATCGATGCTGCCGTTTACAGTGAAGGCGCCGGACGGGACGATCGCCGGGATGACGACGTATATGAACGTCGATCAGGTCAACAAGCGCGTCGAGATCGGTTCGACTTGGTATCGCAAGGCCGTGCAACGCACGCCGCTCAACACGCAGTGCAAGCTGCTGTTGCTGCAGCACGCATTCGAGACGCTGAACTGCATTGCGGTGGAATTCCGCACGCATTTCTTCAACCATCAGAGCCGCGCGGCGATCGCGCGCCTCGGCGCCAGGCAGGACGGCATCCTGCGCAACCATCAGGTCGCGCCGAACGGTACGCTGCGCGATACGGTGGTGTTTTCCATCATCGCCAGCGAATGGCCGACGGTGAAGGCGCATCTGACGTATCAACTCGCGCGCGGCAGGGGCTGACGTTCGGCGCGGGGCAGGCGGTCGGCGGGCGAGGGCGACATTGCAGGCGAATCCTAATCCTTACGTGTATTGGCAGCCGCAGAACGATCCACCTGCAGCGATGTCGCGGCAGCAGATCGAAGCGGAGCTGTCGCGGCTGTTGCCATCCCATGCGCGGCGACTGGGCGAACTGATCCGGCCTGCCATCGGCCTCTGGCCGCGCCGGCCTGGTGCGCGACCGGATCCGCTCGGGGCCCGTTTCGGCGGTCTGCCCGTCGGGCCGGCAGATTGGTCGTGGCCAACGACCGACGATGAGCCGATGCTGTTTCTCGGCCAGGTGAACTGCGCCGATATCCCCGGGTATGCGGGTGGCGAGACGCTGCCCGGGACTGGCGTGCTGGCCTTCTTCGGAGAGGAAGACGTTGTGATCGGCGCCGCAGAAGGCGGCGATGATGGCTCCGTCTTCTATTGGCCCGATAGCACGGTGCTTCGTGCCGTCGAGCCGCCTGCCGGTGAATTGACGGTGTTTCCCGAGTGCGCGCTTGTCACGCGCTCGCTGTTCGATTTGCCTGATCCGCGGAGCGCGCTGATGCGATCGATCTTGGGCGATGGCGCAGATATGGCGGTTTACACGGAATTTCACCGCGCGATGCGAAGCCATGGTCTTCCGGCGGAGGCCGAATTCTATTGCGGGTTCAGCAAACTGTTGGGCTGGCCGCATCTGGTGCAGTGGTTTTCTGCGCCCGACAGTCAGGATCTGTCGCAACGGCTGCTGTTGCAGATCGACCAGTATTCAAACGGCGAGGAGATGGAAGGCTGGGGCCCCGGCGGCTCGCTCTATTTCACGATGAGCGAGGACGATCTGCGGGAGATGAAGTTCAGCGCCTGCATACTCGACGGGCAGTTTACGTGATGGCGCCTGCGTGTCTCGCGCTGGATGCCAAGCTGGTGTTTGCAGCGCTCACACCGGAAAGCCTTGTTGGCGGAGTTCCTGCGCCAGGTTTTCGCTGCTGACATAGTGATGCGCGTGCATGCCGATGGCGCGGGCGGCGTCTGCATTCTTCACGACGTCGTCGATGAACAGGCAGTCGGCCGCCTTCAGGTGGTAGCGGTCGAGCAGCAGCTGATAAATCGCAGGGTCCGGCTTCAGCAGGTGTTCGGCGCCTGAGACGATCATGCCGTCGAAGCCGTTCAGGAACGGAAACACCTCACGGGCGACGTCGTATTTCTCGGCCGAGAAATTGGTGATGGCGTAGGTCGGCACGCCTTTGCCGCGTAGCTTCTCCAGCAACGCAACGTTGCTCATGATCGGCTGCGAGACGGTTTCCACCCAGCGTTCGTCGAAGGCGCGGATGGCGTCGGCATGATCGGGGTAGAGCGCAATGCGCTCGGCGACGGCCTTCGCCCATGGCCGGCCGCGATCCTGTTCGAGATTCCACGCGGGCGTGCAGACCTCGCTCAGAAACCATTCCATCCGCTCCGGGTCGTCGAAGATCTTGCGGTAGAGGTATCGGGGGTCCCAGTCGAGCAGAACGCCGCCGATATCGAACACGACAATGCTGGGGCGGGAGGATGGCATCGCGATCACACGGCTTTGACAAGGATCGGGCGGGACCTCTTTGCAGAAATCCCGCCCGCGATGCCAATCAAAATGGAAGTCCGGTTGTTACCGCGCTCAGACGTCCCTGCGGCTGAGGAAGGCCAGCCGCTCGAACAGATGCACGTCCTGTTCGTTCTTGAGCAGCGCGCCATGCAACGGCGGGATCAGCTTGCGCGGATCGCGTTCGCGCAGCATCTCCGGCGTCATGTCTTCGTTGAGCAAGAGCTTCAGCCAGTCGAGCAGTTCGGAGGTCGACGGCTTCTTCTTCAGGCCAGGCACCTCGCGCACCTCGAAGAAGATGCGCAGCGCCTCTTCCACCAGCCGCTGCTTGATACCGGGGAAATGCACGTCGACGATCTGCGCCATCGTCTCCTGATCCGGGAACTTGATGTAGTGGAAGAAGCAGCGGCGCAGGAAGGCGTCCGGCAGCTCCTTCTCGTTGTTCGAGGTGATCATGATGATCGGGCGCTGCTTCGCCTTGATGTTCTCGCCGGTCTCGTAAACGAAGAACTCCATACGATCGAGCTCGAGCAGCAGGTCGTTCGGGAATTCGATGTCGGCCTTGTCCACCTCGTCGATCAGGAGCACGGGACGCTTCTCGGAGGTGAAGGCCTCCCACAGCTTGCCGCGCTTGATGTAGTTGGAGATGTCGGTCACCCGCTTGTCGCCGAGCTGGCTGTCGCGCAGGCGCGAGACCGCATCGTACTCGTAGAGGCCCTGCTGCGCCTTGGTGGTGGATTTGATGTGCCAGGTGATCAGCGGAGCGTCGAGCGCCTTGGAGACCTCCTCGGCCAGCACGGTTTTGCCGGTCCCCGGCTCGCCCTTGATCAGCAGCGGACGCTCCAGCACGATCGATGCGTTGACGGCGATCTTCAGGTCATCGGTGGCGACGTAGTTCTTGGTTCCGGTGAATTTCATTGGAGTGCCTTGGTTCTTCCTTTGGTTTCTTAAAAGACGCCGCCAATGTTGTCGTCCTGGCGTAGCCTGTTCCGGTACGCGATCGGTGGCGGGAGCAGTCCGGCAGCCGATCGGGCACCTTCAACTTTCAAATCCTGTTCCTCACGCTCGCCTGATCAGCGAAAGGATCACGAGCACGATCACGCCGCCGATCGCTGCATTGATAATGGCACGAACGATGCCGGAGCCGATCGCGATGCCGAGTTGCGGCAACAGCCACCCGGCAACCACCGCACCGACGATGCCGATGACAATATTGCCGATCAGTCCGAAGCCGCCGCCCTTGACGATCAAGCCCGCGAGCCAGCCTGCAATAGCACCGACAACGAGCCAGGCAATCACCGATTCAACCATAAGAACCTCCCCCATTGTTCGTTACCCCATTACGGCCCGTTGCCCACGATCCGCCGGACAGTTCGTCCCATCGGCCTCTCTGGGTCTGGACGGCTTAGCTCTCAAGGCCTCGGCCCTGCAAGCGCTCCGGAGCCCCATCTTTAGCTTCGGAACAGTCAGTGTAGTGGAATTACTGGCCCGGTCCAGCGCAGCACCGGCAAATTGGCCTGCCCAGCTCTGCTTTCGCCGCGTATGGGCTTGCACAAGGCGAGGGCAGCGGTGGCCCTGTAGTGGGCATTGATCTCTTGACGCGGCGCGTGGTCCCGTCACACTGTCGGGCATGTTCCTGCAATTCTTCTCTTCGCTGCGCGAGGCGCAGATTCCCGTCACCCTGCGTGAGTATCTCACGCTGATGGAGGCGCTCGACAACGATCTCGCCGAGCAGTCGGTCGAGAATTTCTATTATCTGGCGCGCAGCGCGCTGGTGAAGGACGAGCGCAATCTCGACAAGTTCGACCGCGTATTCGGCGTGACCTTCAAGGGACTCGAGAGCCTGCTCGATGCGCTCGACAAGGCCGACATCCCTGAAGAGTGGCTGAAGAAGCTGGTCGACAAATACCTCACTGAGGAAGAGAAGAAGCAGATCGAGGCTATGGGCTGGGAGAAGCTCATGGAAACGCTGCGCAAGCGCCTCGAAGAGCAGAAGGGTCGCCATCAGGGCGGCAACAAGTGGATCGGCACCGCCGGTACCTCGCCGTTCGGCGCTGAGGGTTACAATCCGGCAGGCGTTCGCATTGGTCAGAAGAAGAACCGCAACTTCAGCGCGGTGAAGGTCTGGGACAAGCGCGAGTTCAAGGATCTCGACGGCAACATCGAGCTCGGCATCCGTAATATCAAGATCGCGCTGCGGCGGCTGCGCAAGTTCGCCCGCACCGGTTCGCCGGACGAGCTCGATCTCGATACCACGATCAAGAAGACCGCCAACCAGGGCTACCTCGACCTGCACATGCGCCCCGAGCGGCGCAATGCCGTGAAGGTGCTGATTTTCTTCGACATCGGCGGTTCGATGGATTCGCACATCGCCACCTGCGAGGAGCTGTTCTCGGCGGCGAAGACCGAATTCAAGCACATGGAGTATTTCTACTTCCACAACTGCCTCTACGAGAGTGTGTGGAAGGACAATCGCCGCCGCTTCACCGACCGCACC
Organism: Afipia sp. P52-10; assembly: GCF_000516555.1. Classification (NCBI taxonomy): domain Bacteria; kingdom Pseudomonadati; phylum Pseudomonadota; class Alphaproteobacteria; order Hyphomicrobiales; family Nitrobacteraceae; genus Afipia; species Afipia sp. P52-10. The sequence continues at coordinate 2,799,448 of NZ_AZSJ01000003.1, forward strand.
AAGACGTGGGACGTGATGCACAAGTATCCGCATGATTATAAGATCATTTTCGTCGGCGACGCCTCGATGTCGCCCTACGAGATCATGATGCCGGGTGGCTCGGTCGAGCACGTCAACGAGGAGGCGGGCTCGGTCTGGATGGAGCGCATCACGCGGCTCTATCCGCATGCAGTGTGGCTCAATCCGGTGGCGCAGAAGCACTGGAGCTATTCGGAATCCATCACCATCATCAAGAAGGCGATGAACGACCGTATGTTCCCGCTGACGATCGAGGGGCTGGACAACGCCATGCGCGAGCTGGTGCGGTAGTTCGCCGGCAGACGTCCTGCGGGCTGGGCTGCAACAGCACGCGGGTCCTTGATAAGATCACGTCCGACGATAATGTCACATCCGAACGGCCGCGCGCCGCTCGGATCAGAAGAACAATCGAACCAAGGAGATCGACGCATGCCGCAAACCATCACCCGCGGTTACAAAGCCATGCTCGATGAGGCGAATGCGCAAATCGAGACGATCCCGGCTGCGGACGCCGTCAAGAGTTTCCCGAAGGGAGGCGTCGATCTCGCCGATACGGTGATCGTCGATCTGCGCGACCCGCGCGAAATCGAGCGCGAAGGCCGCATTCCCGGCGCCTTCTCCTGCCCGCGCGGCATGCTGGAATTCTGGATTGATCCGGCGAGCCCCTATGCCAAGCCGATCTTCCAGGAAGACAAGAAGTTCATTTTCCACTGTGCGAGCGGCTGGCGCTCGGCCCTTGCGGCAAAGGTCGCGCAGGAGATGGGGCTGAAGCCGGTTGCGCATATCGGCGGCGGCTTCACCGCCTGGCGTGACGCGGGCGGTGCGGTCGAGAAGGTCGAACCGAAGAAGAAGTGAGCCGAGATGCCGTCCGGTATCGCTGTGCGGGCCCCCATGCGGGCCCGCGGTTGTTTGCGGCGGCTGAACGCGGAGTGCGCAAGCGCCATTCGGCAATCTGCGGCGGTCGTGTTATGAGCGAGCACGCCGCGGCGGCGATCGCCAGCCGCGCAACGGGCCCGATCATTGGAGATGCCGATGGCACGCGATCCTCTCGTCACCACGCAATGGCTGGCCGACCGCCTCAATGATCCCCGTGTGAAGGTGCTCGACGCCTCGTTCAAGATGCCGGGCGTGCTGCCGTTGCCGAAGGACGATTATCTCGACGAACATATTCCGGGCGCGGTGTTCTTCGATGTCGACGCGGTCTCCGATCATTCCAGTTCGCTGCCGCATATGTTTCCGAGCGCCGAGCAGTTCGGCCGCGATGTCGGCGCGCTTGGCGTCGGCAATGGCGATACCGTCGTGATCTACGATTCCGGTGGCTGGGTTGCAGCCCCGCGCGCATGGTGGATGTTCCTGAGCTTCGGTTACGCCGATGTGTATGTTCTCGATGGCGGTTTGAAGAAGTGGCGAGCCGAGGGCCGTCCCGTCGAGAGTGGCGCCGTCACGCCAAAGCCTGCGACGTTCACGGCGACATTCGACGCCGCTCGTGTTCGGACCATGCAGCAGATGGTGGCCAACGTCGCAAGCGGAACCGAACAGGTGATCGACGCGCGCGCCGCCGATCGCTTCGAGGGACGGGTCGCCGAGCCGCGTCCGGGCCTCCGTTCCGGACACATTCCCGGCAGCCGCAATCTTCCATACGGAAATCTGATCGCGGCGGACGGCACGATGAAGCCGCTCTCGGAGTTGCGGGCGGCCTTCGGCAGCATCGGTGTCGATCTGGCGAAACCGGTGACGACGAGTTGCGGTTCGGGCGTTTCGGCGGCGGTGTTGACGCTGGCGCTTTACCGCCTCGGCATCGATAATCCTGCGCTCTACGACGGCTCGTGGTCGGAATGGGGCGTGCAGGGTGGCCCGGGGATCGCGACCGGTCCGGCAGCTTCCTGATGCGCTGAAGTCCGGCGATCGGCAGCACGGTTATGGCGAAGCGCCGCTGTTAAAACATGACCCGGAAAGTGTGAAGCGGTTTTCCGAAGCGATTATGCTTGAACACTGAGCTAAAGCGCGAAGATGATTCATCCAAACCTCGTCGCGCTTTAGCGCCTGACTGAACGTTGCAGGCGGCGGTCGTCACCAACACGGATGAGATTAATTCGTTCCCGCGACCGGCGGAAAGCCGAACGGATTGCTGGCCGCCGCGGCTGCGGCGTTGGCTCTTGCCTGAGCGATGGCATGCGCCCGCGCGGCGGCAACGCGACGGGCGGCCTGAGTGGCGCGCACGCGCGCCTGCTGCTTTTGTTTTGCGGCGAGTTGCCGGCGATGCGCTTCGCGCGCCGCAGGATCGACGCGTGGGCGGGGAATGCGCACTTCGCGTGCCGGCAGCGGCTTGATGTCGGCGTTCGGCGGCGCCGCAGCTTCGTTGAGTGCGGCGATTATCGCCGGCGGTGGAATCTCGATCATCCGATCATCGACTTTCAGCGTATCGGCAACGGACGATGCTGGCTTTTCGACGCCATCGCTTGCGGCGGTGTCCGCACTGGCGGAAGCTGGCGGCGCAGCTGCGCTCACTGCGATCGGGGCTGCTGGAGCGGCCGGGGAGGGAGGGGCGCCATGCGGCTCCGGCACGAGCGCGGCGAGGGCAACCGGGGCCGAAGTCTGACGCGTTGGGTCTTCGGAGACGGAGGCGGTCTCCTGCGCAGCCGCTTCCGAAGCGGGAGCCGCGCTCGCGCTGCCGTCGTGGGCGGCTTCCGTCGGCGGACCAGGAGGCGGCTGGTCGGACACCACCGCCGTCGTTGACGGTTGCGGCCCTGCTGGCGGCGTTGTTACGAGGGCGGCAGGTCGTGGTTCGTCGGCGCGGGCGGACGCAGGCGCATCCCCGGTGGGTTCAGCGGACACAGTGGCGACGGGTTCGGCCGGCGGCGCCGACGGAGACTGCGCCGTTGTCGTTCGGGCTGGCGGTTCGGTTTCAGGCTCGACCCGCAGCATCGCCAGGGTCGGCGGGGCATGGTTGGCCTGGCCGCTGTCCATACGCGCAATGACCGGCGCTTCGATCGGCTTCCAAAGCGGAGCGCTGGCGATGTTTTCGTGGGCTGAGCGGAGGAAGGCGGCAGCGCCCAGCCCGAAGATCAGCAGGGATACCGACAGCAGCACGATTGCGAAGAGAATCCGGAATCCGGGTAGCATGGGATCAATCAGCCCTTCCTCTTTCGCCGCTTCAGCCTCACGCCAGGAGGGGCAGGTCGGCCGCGCACGCTCGACAACTCGGAACGCAACTGGCCCCGGATGCGATGGGCGCCGATATCGGCACACAGCGAATCAGGCTGAGGCCAGAATACCCCACGGGCCAGCATCCCTAAAAAAAAGATCAAAGCGGCGAACCACTTGACGGTATTTCGCCGCAAAGATGCGTCATTTAGGTCACTCACGCTAAGTTCAGGCCGTGCGCCGGACGTTTTCTTGTTACAGGTCTTGAATGTGCCGCGATCCTGGGGGATCAGCCGTTAACTCTGTTAACCTTATGGTTGCCCACGGACGGTATACCTGACGTTTCATCGAAGGGACGACGATGGCTCAGCGTAAATTTGTGGTTCTTGCGATTTTGGCGACGGTCGGCGTGCTGGAAAGTTCCGGCGCGATCGCCCAGGTTTATGCGCCGTCTTCGTCGCAAGCTTATCCCGCCCAGACGTATTCTTCGGGTTCCCCGAACTATCCGGGGCAGTCAGCGCCCTACGGCAACAACCCGTATTCGCAGCAACCGAATTTCGATGCACTCGACGATGATGACATGCAGCCGCAGAGTTCTGCGGCGCTGCCGTCGCCGGGACCGGTGCTCTCTCCGAATGATCCCCGTTACGGCCGCCCGATGGCGCCGCCGCCGGTGATCTATTCGGACCGTCCGTCCGGTCCGCCGCCCGCGTATTCCGATCGCGGTCAGCAGCAGCCGGGCTATGCCTATCAGGACGGTGCTGCAGTGCGCCCGCCGGAGGGTGTCGGCGGTGCCCCCGGTGCGGCGAATCCATCCCGGCCGGTGACCTTGGCCGCGCTTCCTCCGGAAGATCAGCCTGAGGTCGGCGCGCCGAAGGAGTTGCCGCCGAACCTCAAGCGGCAGGAGGTTTATTACGAGACCAAGGAGCCGCCAGGTACGATCGTCGTCGATACGCCGAACACACACCTTTATCTGGTGCTCGGCGGCAACCGGGCGATCCGTTACGGCGTTCGCGTCGGGCGGGACGGCTTCACCTGGACGGGCGTGCAGAAGATCACCCGCAAGGCCGAGTGGCCGGATTGGCATCCGCCGCCGGAAATGATCGAGCGTCAGCCCTATCTGCCGCGCTTCATGGCCGGCGGTGACGGCAACCCGCTTGGCGCGCGCGCGATGTATCTCGGCTCGACGGTCTACCGCATCCACGGTACCAACCAGCCGTCGACGATCGGCCAGTTTGTCTCGTCCGGCTGCGTTGGCATGCTCAACGAGGACGTGATCGATCTGTTCGATCGAGTGAAGGTCGGAACCCGCGTGGTGGTGCTGCCGGGCGGCAAGCCTGCGGCGCCGGCGATCGCCTCCGCACAGTCTTCGAATGCGGGCTCTCAGGGCGGCCAGCTGAACTACACACCGGTTCAGAACCAAGGCCAGACTCAAGGTGCAGCGCCCGGTCAGCCGCCAGCGTATCGTGGCGATGCGCGCTCGGATGCGACTACGGTGCAGCCGCTGCCGCCGCCGACCACGATCCGCTGAAGCGGCGTCCGATCATCCCGGCCTTAAAGTCCCCGCGAGAGCGGGGACTTTTGTTTTCGGCCGCCTGTTCGCTGCGCGTTAGCCGATCTGCCGGACGGGCTTGCCGTCGAGCCAGCCGAGGATGTCCTCGACCATATCGCTGTAGTAGCGGCGATAGCCTTGCTCGGTCGCGTAGCCGAGATGGGGTGTCAGCACGACGTTGTCGAGTTTGCGGAATGGGTGATCGACCGGCAGCGGCTCTATCGAATACGTATCCAGGCCCGCACCGGCGATGCGTTTCGCACGCAGCGCATCGAGCAGCGCGTCTTCATCGACGATCGGCCCGCGCGCGGTGTTGATCAAGTAGCTCGATGGCTTCATGCGCGCCAGATCCTCGCGGCTGACCAGCCCGCGCGAGCGGGCGCTGAGGATGACGTGGATGCTGATGACATCCGAGGTCGCCATCAATTCCTCTTTTGGCAGATAGCCGACGCCGGCTTCGGCGCAGCGCTCCTTGGTCAGATTCTGGCTCCAGGCGTTGACCGTCATGCCGAGCGCCTTGGCGATGCCGGCGACACGCGTGCCGAGCTTGCCGAGGCCGATGATGCCCATCGTCTTGCCTTCGACATCCTGACCGAGCGTGATCTGCCACTTTTCGCCGGCCTTCATGCGTGCGTTCTCGAAGCCGATCCGGCGCGTCAGTTCGAGCATCAGCCCGATGGCGATGCCGGCGGTCGGATTGCCGAAGCTGCCGGTGCCGCACACGACAATACCTTTCTCCTTGAGCGCCTCCATGTCGAACGAGGCATTGCGCGCGCCCGAGGTCAGGAGCAGTTTCAGCTTCGGCAGCGCCTCGACGATCTCGCGGCGGAACGGCGTGCGCTCGCGCATCGCACAGATGATGTCGAAATCCGCCAGCGCCTTGATGACATTGTCCGGTGCGCCCAGATGGTCGTTGAAGACGGTGATGTCGACCTTGCCTCGGAGCGGTGTCCAGTCCGCTAGGGTGAGAGCGACATTCTGGTAGTCGTCGAGGATCGCGCAGCGCAGGGTCATTGACAGTGGCCTCTTTCTGGGGCGGCGTCGTGATGGATGTGGTGCGTGATGGTGGCGCGCGGTGACAAGCGATGCAAGCGCTCAGATGCCGCCGTCGCAAGGGCGTTCCGTCGGATGGTCCGCATCGCCGTCGATGAAAGCGCGTGCGCCGATCGCCGGGCGTTATCGGAGCTCGGGACCGGAGGCGAGCCTGTCCAGGATGTGGTGAAACGCGCTTATTCAAGCAAGCCGTTGAGCGCTGCCTCTTTGCATGGAGCAGACGTTGAACGATCTGCGCCCGGGATTCCTAGCGCGTCTTGTGCGCCTGCTTGGCGGCGCAGGCGGGGCCAGGGCCGCGCATGTAATGCGCTTCCGGATGGTAGGTATCGAAGAGCGACCGCATGAATTCGCGCAGGGTCGCTTGGATCGCGCGGAAGCCGTCCGTCTTGCGCTGTTTGGGTTGCGCCAGGGGAAGCTGCTTCACCGCTGTTCCGATGCCTGACATGATCCGCTCCGTTGCTCGGGCGATATCGGCAACGGTATGCCGCCAATCATTAAAATGCAGTTCGGACTTGAGTAAACGCTGCAACAATCGCGGATTAACCTTTACAAGCCTGCGTCAGTGTGCCCGAAAGGCCGCATGAGCGGGCCCCAGCCTTGCCCTTTGGGGCGCTCGTCGCTAAATCAGCGGCTCATTTCGGGACAGGGCGTTTGAGGCGCTCTTTGAGGGTTGAAACGGCGCGCGATCCAGCCGTCAGGGCATCCGCCGCTGACGGGGCGCGCGCGAGCATCGGGAACAGGAATGGCGCGCCAGTTCATCTACTTCATGCAGGGTTTGTCGAAGACCTATCCGGGCAACCGGAAGGTGCTCGATAACATCCACCTGTCGTTCTATCCGGACGCGAAGATCGGCGTGCTCGGCGTCAACGGTTCGGGTAAGTCGACGCTGCTGAAGATCATGGCCGGCATCGACAAGGATTATAACGGCGAGGCTTGGGTCGCCCAGGGGGCTCGGGTCGGCTATCTCGAGCAGGAACCGCAGCTCGATCCGGCCAAGAGTGTTCGTGAAAACGTCATGGAGGGCGTCGCCAAGCAGAAAGCGATCCTCGATCGCTATAACGAGCTTGCGACCAACTATTCGGACGAAACCGCCGACGAGATGACCAAGCTGCAGGACGAGATCGAGGCGCAGGGCCTGTGGGATCTCGACAGCAAGGTCGATCAGGCGATGGACGCGCTGCGCTGCCCGCCGGACGACGCCGATGTGACGAAGCTCTCCGGCGGTGAGCGCCGCCGCGTCGCGCTCTGCCGTCTGCTGCTCGATCAGCCGGACCTGCTGCTGCTGGACGAACCGACCAACCATCTCGATGCCGAGTCGGTGTCGTGGTTGGAAGGCCACCTGCGCAATTATCCGGGGGCGATCCTGATCGTCACTCACGATCGCTACTTCCTCGACAACGTCACCGGCTGGATCCTCGAGCTGGATCGCGGCCGTGGCATTCCGTACGAGGGCAACTATTCGTCTTGGCTGATCCAGAAGCAGAAGCGGCTGGAGCAGGAAGGACGCGAGGAAGCCGCGCACCAGCGCACGCTCGCTCGCGAGCAGGAGTGGATCGCATCCTCGCCGCGCGCCCGTCAGGCGAAGTCGAAGGCGCGCTACCAGCGTTACGAGGATCTGCTCAAGCAGGCGAACGAGAAGCAAACACAGACCGCACAGATCATCATTCCGGTGGCCGAGCGGCTCGGCAACAACGTGGTCGATTTCGAAGGCCTGAGCAAAGGTTATGGCGATCGCCTGCTGATTGACGATCTCACCTTCAAGCTGCCGCCGGGCGGCATCGTCGGTGTGATCGGCGCCAACGGTGCCGGCAAGACCACGTTGTTCCGCATGATCACCAAGCAGGAGCAGCCGGACAAGGGCACGATCACTGTCGGCGAGTCGGTACAGCTCGGTTATGTCGACCAGTCGCGCGACGCGCTCGATGCGAAGAAGACGGTCTGGGAGGAGATTTCCGGCGGCAACGACCAGATTTTGCTTGGCAAGCGCGAGGTGAATTCGCGCGGCTACTGTTCGGCGTTCAACTTCAAGGGCGCCGATCAGCAGAAGAAGGTCGGATCGCTGTCAGGCGGTGAGCGCAACCGCGTGCATCTTGCAAAGATGCTGAAGTCGGGAGCCAATGTGCTGCTGCTCGACGAACCGACCAACGACCTCGACGTCGATACGCTGCGGGCGTTGGAGGAGGCGCTGGAGGATTTTGCCGGCTGCGCCGTCATCATCAGCCACGATCGCTGGTTCCTGGACCGTATCGCGACCCATATCCTTGCCTTCGAGGGTGACAGTCATGTCGAGTGGTTCGAGGGCAATTTCCAGGACTACGAGAAGGATAAAATGCGGCGGCTGGGGCAGGACTCGGTCATCCCGCACCGGGTCAAGTACAAGAAGCTGACGCGCTGATGCGCCGCGTCCCTTCCGGCGGCTGACGGCACGCTGCTGGCGTGCTGTGACGCGGCGCTTGGCCGCGTCCGCCGGATTGAGCGTCTCGACCGGGTCATATTTTATCGGCTAGAAAAACGTCTATCGCGATTCCAGCCCTATCAGCCCACCCAGAGACCCTTCATGTCCATGGCTCCCGAAACGCCGCTGCCTCCCAGGGGTGTCAACCTGCGCCCCTTGCCGATGATCATCTTCGGTTCGCGCTGGCTGCAACTGCCGCTCTATGTCGGCCTTATCATCGCTCAGGCCGTCTATGTCGTTCTGTTCCTGAAGGAACTTTATCACCTGATCGGGCATGCGACCACGTTCAGCGAACAGCAGGTGATGCTGGTCGTCCTGGGCCTGATCGATGTGGTGATGATTTCCAATCTGCTGGTGATGGTGATCGTCGGCGGTTATGAGACCTTCGTCTCCCGCCTCAATCTCGAGGGCCATCCGGACGAGCCGGAATGGCTGAGCCATGTGAATGCCAGTGTGCTGAAGATCAAGCTCGCGATGGCCATCATCGGTATCTCCTCGATCCATCTGCTGCGCACGTTCATCGAGGCAAGCAACCTCGGCACCGGCCGCACCAACTACACCGAGACCGGCGTGATGTGGCAGACCGTCATCCACTTCCTGTTCATCCTGTCGGCGATCGGCATCGCCTTCGTCGAACGGATTTCGGCAGGCGCCGAGGCCGCGCACCGCAACGGCCAGCCCGACAACGGTCACGCGGCTCATTGAAACCGCACCGCCCAAGCGCTGCAAGCACGAGCCGCGCCTGGGGCGGTGCCCTGCTGCTTGCGCTGGCAGTGATGACGGGCGGCGCGGTTGCTCCTGCGCATGCGGCGGACGCGGCCTTCGCCCAGTTCGTCGCCTCGCTCTGGGGCGAGGCGCAGCGCGCCGGGGTGTCGCGCACGACGTTCGATGCGGCAACCGCCGGGCTTGAACCGGACTACAAGCTGCCGGATCTCGCGCTGCCAGGGCGGCCGCCATCCTCCGCACCGCAAGCCGAATTTGTGCAGGTGCCGGCGGATTATCTGAAGGAAGCGAGTATCGCGCGGCTGGCCGCGACCGGGCAGCAGATGCGCCAACAGCATCGCGCAACGCTGGACCGCATCGAGCGGCAGTTCGGCGTGCCGGGGTCGATCGTGCTCGCCATCTGGGCGCGCGAGAGCGATTACGGACGCGCGCGCGCCGGTTATGACGCGCTGCGGGTGTTGGCGACCCAGGCCTATGTCGGCCGCCGCAAGGACCAGTTCCGAAACGAGTTCGTCCTCGCTTTGAAGATGATCCAGGATGGCTACGGTACACGGCAGATGCGTTCGTCGTGGGCCGGCGCGATAGGGCTCACGCAACTGCTGCCTTCGGAGTTCTACAAGAACGCGGTCGATTTCGATGGTGACGGCCGGATCGATATCTTTGCCTCGGTGCCTGATGCGCTGGCGATCACCGCCAAGCAGTTGCTCAGCAAGGGGTGGCAGCCGGGCTTGCGCTGGGCCTATGAGGTGCGCGCGCCGGCCAATGTCGATTGCACGCTTGGGGTGCCGGAGATCACCCGGCCGATCGCCGAGTGGCTGCGGGCAGGCTTCGTGCCTGCCCACAACGCGCGGATTTCGGCGCAGGAGCAAGCGCAGTCGGCGTCGCTGTTGCAGCCGGAAGGTATTTACGGTCCGGCGTTCCTGACGACCAAGAACTACTTCGTCATCAAGGAGTACAACTTCTCCGACCTTTATGTGCTGTTCGTCGGCCATCTCGCCGATCGCATCACCAAGCAGCAGCCATTCGAGACGCCATGGTCGGCCACGCAGCAGATGCGTACGGCGGATGTGGAGACGATGCAGAAGCATCTCACCCGGATCGGCCTCTACAAGGATAAGATCGACGGCAAGGCGGGAATGCAGACGCGCGCGGCGCTCGGAGCATTCCAGAAGCAGGCGCGGATCAAGCTCGACTGTTGGCCCACCGCCGATGTCTTGCGGGCGATGACAGGGCGCTGAACAGAGCGGCGACGCCTGCGCACTTTGAACGACGCGCACGGTTTGCGTAATGAACGTGCATCGATGCTTGGGAGGCGAGGCGGGTTCTGATCCGATCAGAACCCGGCATGCTCTCAGAAAAAAACCGGCGGAGGTCCGCCGGGTTTTGATGGGCGATGCTGTCGGCGGATCAATCGCAGACGCGGATATTGCGGAAGCGCCAGGTGAAGCCGTCCCAATATTGCTGGCGTTGGATCGTGCAGACCGGCTCGTCGTAATATTCGACCGGCGCGGGCGCATAGCCCGGCGCGTAATAGCCCGGCGGGTAGGCGTAGGCCGGACGGCTCGCCGCGATGGCGCCGCCGATGAGGGCGCCAGCCGCAAGCCCACCGATCACAGGCCCGATCCCCGGGCCATGATGGTGGTGATAGTATTGAGCTGAGGCATCGCCGGTCGCCGCCAGCGTTCCGGCGCCAGCCAGCAGCATCACGGCGAGTGCGGTGAGAACCTTCTTCATCGAAATCCACCTCTCAGGTGAAGGGTCGCCAGGACCCCGTAGGGAGACACTTATAGCGTGGTCTCCGGATAGCCGCCTAGTCACGTTGCGTGTAGTCACGTTGCATGCCGCTTGGGGCGGAAGTTTGATGTCTGCGTGCCGACGGCCCCTCAAGAACCGGCGGCGGCGCTCAAGAAAAAAGCGCTCCAGCCGGAGCGCTCTTCTCGTTCGGTGATCGTGCTTGCGGCAAGCGTAGCTGAATCAGCAGACCTGCACGCGGCGCGAACGCCAGCCATAGCCGTCCCAGAACCGCTCGCGGGTCCAATAGCAGGACGGGCCGTAGTAGGCCGGAGCGGGCGCGTAGTAGTTCGGTGCATAGTAGCCCGGGGGATAGGCATAGGCCGGACGGCTGGACGCGATGGCGCCGCCAAGAAGCGCGCCTGCTGCTAGACCACCGATCACTCCGGCGGCAACTCGTCCCCCACGGGCCTCGGCAGGTGCCGGGGCGGCTACAGCCGTGACGGCAAGAGCCGCGGCAGTGGCAAGAGCCATCATCGTCTTGGTCATGATCTCACCCTTCCTTACAGGTCCACCAAATATAACGATTCTCGATGGAGAGGTTTCCTGTCTTTTCGCATGGCCGCCTTTAACGCGCGATGAATGCATTTGCCGTGTTCCTGCCATCATTCTGAATCGCGCGCAGGACAGCCAGACCTTAGTGTCCGCAAGCAGCCGTAAGGTTCACGTTCGGGTGAGCCGAACGGCTGAACCGGCAGGAAGCCGGGCGCTGGTCATGTCTCCTCCCAGGGATGCAGAGGATAGGCGCGGGCATGATCGATGGGATTCCCGGCCTGATTGCATTGGTTGATCGGAGTTGCCCGGGTGTTGGCGACGCACAAGGGCTTTCAGCGCCGGGGCCGGGACGGGCGCTCGCGTGTCGTTGGTGGCCATCATCAGCGTGCGCGACCGCATGAGCTGGGCTCCGACGAAAGCGGCGTGTTCGTGGTGCCTCAACGCGGCCGGCGAATGTGCGTGCCTCGCAATCGTCTCGTCTACCCATGCAGGTGATCTGTGTGCGATGTCGGTGAGCATTTGAAAGGTGGAAAGCACTGCTGCGGGAGATGGGCGCTTGCGGAAAGGCTTTCTTTAGAACGAGTCCAGACTTTGAGGCCTTAACCGCTCCAGTTTGGAATACCTTAAAATTGGGCCTTTTCCTTTTGCATCGAGCCGGCCGCCTCAGTAACGAAAGGGCCGTACAGAAGGAAAGTTGCCCTCCTTGATCGTCTGTTCCTGCAACGTTTTGAGCGATGAAGATGTCCGTTGCGCGATGAGCGCCGCGGGGGATTTGCCGCGTACGGCGAAGCAGGTCTATGGCTGCCTCGGCTGCAGCGCAGAGTGCGGCCGCTGCGCCCGCACCATCAACAAGATCATCAAAGAAGCGCTGGGCGCCTGCGCCAAGGAATGTGCCGTTGGCTGCCCGCATGCCGGGCATCATCATTCCGCCGCCACATTTACGGGCCCGCATCTCGATCCGGCCGCCGTCCTTTAACCTCTTGTCCTGTTTATAAAACTCCGCAGCGGCGTTCTGCCGCAACGGAACGCTTGCGGCTCCGCTCGATCTGATTTAGAAACATTCTAAATTGAGTTTCGAAGCGGAATGCACAGGAGCTTTACCCATGAAGGGCGATCCGAAGGTCATCGATTTCCTGAACAAGGCCCTGCGCCATGAGCTGACGGCCATCAACCAGTATTGGCTGCACTACCGCTTGCTAGACAATTGGGGCCTCAAGGATCTCGCCAAGAAGTGGCGCAAGGAGTCCATCGAGGAGATGGAGCATGCCGACAAGCTGGTCGAGCGCATCATCTTCTTCGACGGCTTCCCGAACATGCAGGTGCTCGACCCGTTGCACATCGGCCAGAACGTCAAGGAAATCCTCGATTGCGACCTGAAGGCGGAATACTCCGCCCGTGCCCTGTACGAGAAGGCGGCGACGCACTGTCACAGCGTCAAGGACTACGTCACGCGCGATCTGTTCGAGAAACTGATGAAGGACGAGGAAGGTCACATCGATTTCCTCGAGACGCAGATCGATCTGGTCAAGAAGATCGGCGTCGAGCTCTACTCGCAAAAATACATGGGCGAACTCGAAGACTGAGTTTCGCAAGCTCTTGAAGCGAACACCGGATCAATGCGCGCCTTGATGGCGCGCATTGTCGTTTCTGGATGATGCCGACGTCAGTGCAGAGACACTGTGCCCGTCCGGAAATGCTGCCCGTTTGGCTTGTTCAGCTCGGCAACGCGCGGGTCCTGCAGCAGGATCGCATAGCAGATCGCGAACACGTCGGCGGCGATCGGATGACCGATCACCTCTTCGCGCTTGAGCGCATGGGCCGCCAATGACGTCGGTACGCTGGAGTCTTCCCCATCGACGACAATGAAGCTGAGCGCTTCCCTATCGTTGCGATAGAGCAGGCTGATGACAGAGCGGTCCTCGGCTGTGGCGTCCTCATCGAAGCGACCGAAGATGAAATCGAAGTCGGCGCCTTGTTCGCCGACGTACTCCTTCGTCCAGTACACTGAAAACGCGGCAAGCTCCTTACCGTCACGGCGGGCCATGCCCCACACCTTGCGGCTTACCCGGCCGCAGCATTCGCACGGGCCGCTTTCACTCTCCTCTTCGGCTTCGATCTCGATCGACATCACAACCCCCTGTGGATGAACCGCTACCAAATGCCTTTGCGCCTGAAGCGTCGCTGAATGGTCTGTTGTCAATGTTCTATATTTGTTCTACAGTGTTGTCGTTGCCATGACAAGCAGGGGCTGACCATGATGGCCGATATCTACGTTCTTTCCGATCGTCAGCTGTCCTCAATCGAGGAGTGGCAGCGGGCGATCGCCGCTGAGAGTTTTCCGCTACAGCTCAAGGCCCGCCATTCCCTTGCGGAGCTGCGCGGCTTGCTGCCGGCGGCGTTCGAGCGCAAGGCGTCGGGCTTTACCTGCGACCATTGCAATGCGGGCGATTTGATCGAGGCCATGGCCGACGTCGATTTCGGTCGCTCTTGGCAGTACGCGCTGGCCTTTGGCTTCAGCGGCGATTTCCGTGACGGCGTTAGCGCGTTCGCCGCGGCGGCAGCCTACGCGAAAGCAACTGACGGTGTGCTGTTCGACGGCGAGTCCGGCGAGGTGATGCCGCCGCAGCAGGCTTTGCGCGAGGCTCGGACCATGGCGCGCGATCTGCCCGCGAACGAAGCGTGGCTGCATGGGCTCGCCGCCAGCGCATAGGCCGGATCAAAGGCGGTGGGCGCGCTCCGGGCGGGTGCAGCCGTGACGGCATGGATGTTTCGCCGCTTCCGCATTCCGCGCTAGGCTCGTCTCAATCAACAAAGGGAGGCGGGCGCCGTGACGGACTCTACCCCACACTTCACCTGGGATCATGTGCACTTGCGGTCGCCGGACGTGCCGGCGACGGCCAGCTGGCTGCAAGACAAGCTGGCCGCGGCGACGGTGACTGGGACCAGCGTGACGGCCGATCGCGCCGAACTCATCCTTGCCGGCGTGAAGGTGCTGGTGACCTCGATTCCGACGAACGAGACGGTGCATCCGGCCCCGGCCACGCCGCACCAGGGACTCGATCATTTCGGCCTTGCGGTGCGCGATCTCGACAAGGTGGCTGACCAGTTGAAGGCCAAGGGCGTCGTGTTCACCCGCGGGCCGTTGACGCCGCGTCCGGGCATTCGCATCGCTTTCATCCGGGGACCGCAAGGCATTTCCATCGAGCTTCTGGAGCGCGACGCGAAATACACCTGAAGTCACCTGTCGGTGACGCGCAGGGTGCTGTGCGGAAGATCACAGTCGATAGGCTTGCTGGGTGCGACACTCGCCAGACTGCGCTTTTGAAGACTTGCCGCCAAGGCTTGCATTGCGCGGTCGAAAGGGCCTATGCGCACCGACACGCTTCTGAAGTTGTCCGCAGTTGTTTTCGCCGCGTTATGGATGGTGCCGATGTGGCTCGTCGGCGGCCGTTCGGATCTCGCTGCGCTTGTGATCGTGGTCCTCTGCGGCGCGGTTGTCGGCGCTCTCTGGTACTGGCTCTACGGCAAGTGGTGCCGCTGGTATATCGATCGGCCGTGATCCATCCGTCGCGCCGCTTGCGACATCGGCGTTTGGCGCAAACCCGCATGCCCGTATGAGGTCTGTCGCATCATCGATCGCTCTGATTGAGTGTGCGCATCGCGAACAGGCTTCCGGCACTCGCTCGTGCGCGCCTGGCCGGCAGTTGATAACATTCAGAGGAGACGATCGTGTCGCAAATGGTTTTGGTTGATGTCGCCGACGGCCTGATGACCGTGACGCTGAACAGGCCGGAGCGGAAGAACGCGCTCTCGCAGGAGGCCTATGGTGGCCTTGCCGATGCGGTCGAGCGTGCGGAGAAGGACGATGGCATTCGTGTCGTGCTGCTGCAGTCCGAAGGCGATGTCTTCTGCGCGGGCGCCGATATCGGTGATTTCGCTGCCGCCAATCAGGGCGGCAAGCCCCGCGGGCCGCGCAATTCGACCCGCCTGCTTGCGGCTCTGGATCGGTTGGAAAAGCCGGTGGTCGTAGCCGTGCAGGGGGCTGCGATCGGCATCGGCACCACCATGCTGATGCATTGCGACTTGATCTGCATGGCGGAGGAGGCGAGCTTGCGCACGCCCTTCGTCAATCTGGCGCTGGTGCCGGAGGCCTCGTCCAGCTATCTGATCCCGCAGCGGATCGGCTATTCGCGCGCCTATGCGATGTTCGCTTTGGGCGAAGCTGTGCCGGCCAAGAGTTGCGTCGAGTGGGGGCTGGCGCATGTCTGTGTGCCGCGCGCCAAGCTGCGCGAAACGGCCTTGAATCTTGCGAAAACGCTCGCCGACAAGCCGCTCGGTTCGCTCTGCGCCACCAAGCGGCTGATGCGGCAGCCGGAGGCTGTGAAGGCTGCGGCTGAACGCGAGCGTGGCGTGTTCGAGGAGCGGTTGCTGTCGAAGGAGGCGGGCGAGGCGTTCAAGGCGTTCGCCGAGAAGCGCAAGCCAAACTTCCGCGCGGTGGGGTAGCATTTACGAACGGATGTGAGCCAAAGGCCTGTGCACTTGTGCCGGGCCTTTTCTCTTGAGTCGTATATAGGAATATTTACATAAGAATATATTCTTATTAGATGAGAAGGGATGTTTATGTGACGATATGGCAGGAGGTGAGTCGGGCAAAAGCTGCTCTGCTTCAGATTAAGTTCGATGTTGCTGTTCTCGATCTTAAGTACGCTCTCGCTCGCTACCGGTGGTGAGAGGAGAAAGCAGGCTTTCGCGCGAACCAACCGCGCTGGTTTGCGGGAAATGGGAGGATAAGCGGCAGATGGTCGGGTGGGGCTGGGACCCATATCCCTGGCCTCCCGCTGTTTCGACCGACTATTAGAGGAGGGCATCATTTTATGCCTCGTTCGGTGTTCAATGATTTAAAGTATGATTTTTCGAGAAGTGCAAAGGACGTTTTTGACAAGAGCGTTACGGGACGTTTGTATGCCGGAACGCACCGTACAGTGCTGCGCACGATCTATACAATAATGCTGTCAGGGAGCTCGTTGATCGTTATCTAGAGCGCAGTCGTGTGCGACCCCAGGATATGAGCGCCAGCCAAGCACGCGAGCTAGTCGATGAGGTGAGACGTTCGACCGATCCTCGTATTAGGAACTTCAATCTTCAGATCTATCGACGCGAATTCTCTATTGGATGTGGCGTGGACCCAGAGGGAATGAGTGAGAGAAATGATCGCCGATTTCGATAGATATTACGAGCAGTGTTTTGCCGTTTTTGAGAAGCTCTGGCCGAGAATCGCGCGATTCATGGGCTGTTATGGCCGGGAAGGAACCGTTGGGAGCGGTAATTATGGGGTGCTGGATGATTTTATTTTAATGGCTATCAGCAAGTGCGGCTCGCATCTATCAGCTTGAATTGATGCGCCCGTCCATTGTCCACAGTTTGCAGCCTATCCTGAGCGATTTTCCTGGATGGGAGATTGTCGTGGTCGTGGTTATCGAGCAGCACATCGAAGACTGGCCTGCGATGGGTCTGTACATTCGTCCGGATGTTATCATCGACAACATGCGTCGCGATCTCATTCCAAAGCCATACCGGGACTTCAATTGTGCTGGAAGCATACCAGGAAATGGTGAATGATCGCTCCGTCGGGAACGGCTGATCTTTTTAGTTAGGAAGGAGATTGCATGTGCCGGAACATCAAGACGCTGTTCAATTTCGAACCGCCGGCGACCGATGTGGAGATTCATGCGTCGGCGCTGCAGTTCGTGCGCAAGCTCTCGGGCTTCAACAAACCGTCGCAGGCGAATGCGGAGGCCTTCGATCGCGCAGTCGCCGAGATTTCTGAGGCGGCGCGGCGGCTGCTCGCCTCGCTCCACACGCACGCGCCGGCGCGTGATCGGGCCGTGGAGGCCGAGAAGGCGCGCGAGCGTTCGCGGGCGCGGTTCGGCTGAGAACCTGCGCCGGCGCGTGGGATCACGCCGCGAACCGCCCGCGGTTGCGTTCGGCGAGGATCGGGCGGATCAGGCGGCCGAAGCGTTCGGCTTCCTCGTCATGCAGGTAGCCAGACAGACAAAACGAATGGCAGCCCGCGTCGATGAACTGCTGCAGGGTGTCCGCGCATTGTTCCGGATTGCCGACGACGGCGATGCCCGCACCGGGGCGGACCTTGGTGATGCCGGTCCACAGGTGCGGCAGCAGCAGGTCGCCGTGTTCGCGTGCGAGTTGCTGCACGCGCTGGTTGGCCGCGGAGTTGTTGTAGAGGATCTTCATCTCCTGCTTCTGACGCTCGGTGGCGTTGCGCACCAGCGCGTCGGCTGCCTCCCACGCATCATGTTCGTTCTCACGGCAGATCACCTGCAGTCGCATGCCGAAGCCGATCGCATCCATGCGATCATGCGCCCGCGCCATCTGCCGGATTTCGGCGATGTTGGCCGCGATCCGCTCGGGCAGGTCGCCCCAGAACAGATGCACGTCGGAGTGCTTGGCGGATAGCTCCCACGCCTGGCGCGAGCCGCCGCCGAGATAGAATTTCGGAAACGGCTGCTGCAGTGGCCGCGGGCGGATATGCGCGCCGGCGATGCTATGAAACTGGCCGTGATAGGTCACCGGTCCCCGCGTGGTCCACAGCGCTTTGAGGATCGAGACCTCCTCGTCCATCAGCGCGTAGCGCTGCTCCTTGGCATGGCGAACGCCTTCGGCCTCCACCTCGCTCTCGTTCTGGCCCGCGATCAGGTTGATGCAGATGCGGCCGCCGGACATCTGATCGAAGGTGGAGATCATCTTCGCCAGCAGCACCGGGTTGATATAGCCGGGCCGGGCGGCGATCAGCGGTTTGATGCTCTTGGAGCGCGCGGCCATGAAAGCGCCGGCGATCCAGGCCTCCCAGCAGACCGAGCCGACCGGGATCAGCAGGTATTCGAAGCCGGCCTCTTCCGCGGCCTGGACCACGCGCTCGCACAACTCCGGCGAGCCCGGCACCTGCGCCTCGGCGAGGCCATAGGCCGTCGTGTCGCCATGGGTGGGCAGGTACCAGCCGAATTCGAGCGGCCGCGGTTCGCGCTGATGCATGGGCTTTCCTCGCTGCGTCTTCTTTTGTTTCCGGCGCAGAGTATCGCGCCGCGCCGCTGCGGCCAAATCCACGGCGGTCCATTGTTCCGTGACCAGCGTCACGGTTGGCATGAGAGCCTTGGCGTTAGGGATTGGGCAGCTTCGTAGCCCTGACACGGCGGCGGCTCACGCAGCGTTGACCGTCCTCGGCGCGGGCCGGGATAAGGATGAATGCATGACAAGCGGCAGACCGGCGCTGACAGTGATCGACGGCGGCAGCAAGACCGGACGGATCGCCTTTTCGCTGGTTCACCCGTGCATGCGCGTCGACGTCCCGGTCCGCACGATTCTGGAGATCACGGCGCATGACGCGAAGACGGTCTTCAACGAAGAGGCGCAGGTGGACGAAGCCGTCTTCAGTCCGCGCGTCGATATCTTCTTCAAGGAGCACGTCAAGGAGCAGGTCTATCGGTTGACCCGCGCGATCGTCGGGCAGTCGCTCGACATCGTGGTCGATGGCGAATGCGTCTCACGGCCCTATGTGTTGCAGCCGTTGTGCATCCACGAAGCCGCCATCTGCATTGCCGTCGGCCATGTCGCTGATGCGCGGGCATTGGCCAGGCAACTGCGCAAGGGCTGGAGTTTCACCTATCTGCAGGCGGTGTGCTGAAGAACGACCGTCAGCGGCGCGCTCGTCACGCAGCCTGTTGCGATAAGCGTCGTTCCAGCTCGGCAAAATCCGCGACGAACCAGATGCTTTGGCCGTTGTTCGCCTCATAGACGAAGTCGCACAGCGCCTTGCTGTCGGCAAGCCAACGCGAGATGTCGCCGACAATGGCGAGCCGCAGGTTGTAGTTGACAAACTTCTGCGTCACCTCGCCGGCCAGCCGCGTGGAGAGACGAAAGAAGTCGTCCGTCAGGCGCGTGACGGGAATCGCGATCAGTGCTGCCTGATGCTCCCATGCAGCGCCAATGAAGGTATTGGCGTCCTGCTCGCGCGCCAGTATCTCGCCGGCTGGATCGCAGACGAGAACGCGCAGTGCATGAATGTCGCTAATAGTGTCCGGCATGGATTCCGCATAAGAAAGGGGCGCGCCGTCGAAGCAGCGCACCCCTTCTCAGTATCAAACAAGGCGAATTTACAACACCTTGTTGCTGTCCTTCACCTTCTGCGCGTCGAGATAGACGTTGCCGCCCATCTCCTTGAACTTCTCGCTCATCTGCGCCATGCCGTCCTGGATCGTTCCACTGATCGACATGCCCGCCACCGCGCGTTTGTCCGGATCGTTCAGGGTCGCTGCGTAGTCGCGCACGTCCTGGGTGATCTTCATCGAGCAGAACTTCGGTCCGCACATCGAGCAGAAATGCGCGACCTTGTGCGCCTCCTTCGGCAGCGTCTCGTCGTGGAACGACATCGCCGTGTCCGGGTCGAGCGACAGGTTGAATTGGTCCTGCCAGCGGAATTCGAAACGGGCGCGGGACAGCGCGTCGTCGCGCAGCTGCGCGGCCGGATGGCCCTTGGCGAGGTCGGCCGCGTGCGCCGCGATCTTGTAGGTGATCACGCCGACCTTGACATCGTCGCGGTTCGGCAGGCCGAGGTGCTCCTTCGGTGTCACGTAGCAGAGCATCGCGCAGCCGAACCAGCCGATCATTGCCGCGCCAATGCCGGAGGTGATGTGGTCGTAGCCCGGCGCGATGTCGGTCGTCAGCGGCCCGAGGGTGTAGAACGGCGCTTCGCCACACTCCTTCAGCTGCTTGTCCATGTTGATCTTGATCTTGTGCATCGGCACATGGCCGGGGCCTTCGATCATGACTTGGCAACCCTTCTTCCAGGCGATCTGGGTCAGTTCGCCGAGCGTTTCCAGTTCGGCGAACTGGGCGCGGTCGTTGGCGTCAGCGATCGATCCTGGACGGAGGCCGTCGCCGAGCGAGAACGATACGTCATACTTGCGCATCAGATCGCAGATTTCTTCGAAGTGCGTGTAGAGGAAGCTCTCCTTGTGATGCGCAAGGCACCACTTGGCCATGATCGAGCCACCGCGCGAGACGATGCCGGTGACGCGGTTGGCGGTGAGATGGATGTAGGGCAGGCGCACGCCAGCATGGATGGTGAAGTAGTCGACGCCCTGTTCGCACTGTTCGATCAGCGTATCCTTGTACAGCTCCCAGGTCAGCTTGACCGGATCGCCGTCGCATTTCTCCAGCGCCTGGTAAATCGGCACGGTGCCGATCGGCACCGGCGAGTTGCGCAGGATCCACTCGCGCGTGGTGTGAATGTTGCGGCCGGTCGAGAGATCCATCACCGTGTCGGCGCCCCAGCGGATCGCCCATACCATCTTGTCCACCTCCTCCTCGACCGAAGAGGTGACGGCGGAGTTGCCGATGTTGGCGTTGATCTTCACCAGGAAGTTGCGGCCGATGATCATCGGCTCCAACTCCGCGTGGTTGATGTTGCTCGGGATGATGGCGCGGCCGCGGGCGATCTCGTCGCGCACGAATTCGGGCGTGATAAAGGCCGGCACGCTGGCGCCGAAGCTCTCGCCGTCGGCGAGGGCTGTCTCCGCGCGTTCCAGCATCTTCTTGCGGCCGAGGTTCTCGCGCTCGGCGACGTAGATCATCTCCTTGGTGATGACGCCCGCGCGCGCCCATTCGAGCTGGGTGATCTTGTGGCCGTCGAGACCGCGCAGTGGCGTGTGATAGGCATCGAAAGCGGTCGCCGCATGCGAGGCGCCGACATTGCCGTTGTCTTCAGGCTTGATGGTGCGGCCTTCGTATTCCTCGACGCCGCCGCGCTCGCGCACCCATTGCTGGCGGGTGCGCGGCAGTCCCTTGTTCACATCGATCGCGACATTGTTGTCGGTGTACGGACCGGAGGTGTCGTAGACCGGCAGGTTTGGCTCGCCGGCTGCTTCGCTGAGCATGATCTCGCGCAGAGGCACCTTGAGATCGGGCGCGGCCTCCGGTGTCACGTAGATCTTGCGCGAGGAGGGCAGCGGTCCTGTCGTGATTTCCGGGCGGGTCGGCTTGGTATGGATGTTCATGGTGTCCTCCGTTGACGCCGATGTCTTGCTGTTATTCGGTCCAGTCGGTCTGTCCCGGGAGGCGGCTCGCGCCTCTCAGAATCATGCCGCGTGTTTGAAGGTGCGAAGCCAGGCGTTGACCCGCGCATCGGGGTCCTTCGCCTGGGTGACGTCGCTGACGACGGCGATGGAATCGGCGCCAGCCTCGAAAATCTCCTTGGCCTGCTCAAGCTTGATGCCGCCGATCGCGACCAGCGGAATTTCGCCGACCCGGCGCTTCCATTCGGTGATGCGCGGAATGCCCTGCGGTCCGAAGCGCATGACCTTCAGCGTGGTCGGGAAGATCGGTCCGAGCGCGATGTAGTCCGGCGCATGCTTGAGGGCGGTTTCAAGTTCCGTGTCGTCGTGGGTGGACAGGCCGAGCGTGAGATTGGCGCGGCGGATCGCCTTCACGTCCGCCTGGGCCAGGTCCTCCTGGCCGAGATGCAGGTGTTTGGCGCCCGCGTCGATCGCCGCCTGCCAATAGTCGTTGACGACGAGCTGGGTGCCGGTGCCGTCGGTGATCGCAAGCGCTTCGCGCATCAGCGCGACGGCCTGCGGATAATCGAGATCCTTCGCGCGCAGTTGGACGGTGCCGACGCCGAGCGCGGTCAGGCGCTTGACCCAGGCGATGCTGTCGACGACGGGATAAAAGCGATCAGGATGCTGCATGCCAGAACGGTGTTCCAATGACCGGGGTTGACGGAGAGGCGAAATCGCGCGGCGCCATCAGCCCCGCTTCGAACGCGGAGCGACCGGCTTCGACGGCGAGGCGGAAGGCGTTGGCCATCGCCACCGGATCGGCAGCTTTGGCGACGGCAGTATTGAGCAGCACCGCATCGTAACCAAGCTCGAGCGCTTCGGCGGCATGCGACGGAGCGCCGAGGCCGGCATCGACCACCAGCGTTACGTCCGGCAGCCTCTGCCGCAACAGTCTCAGAGCCTCGCGATTGATGATCCCGCGTGCGCTGCCGATCGGGGCAGCCCAGGGCATGATCACGCGACAGCCGGCGTCGGCGAGCCGCATGGCGACGCCGAGATCTTCCGTGCAGTAAGGATAGACCTCGAAACCATCCTTGATCAGGATGGAGGCGGCTTCGACGAGTCCCACGACATCCGGCTGCAGCGTCTCTTGATCGGCGATCACTTCCAGCTTGATGCGGGCGGTGCCGAACAGCTCGCGGGCGAGCTTCGCGGTCGTGACCGCTTCGCGCACGCTATGGCAGCCTGCGGTGTTCGGCAGGACGGCGACGCCAAGCTCGCGGATCAAGGACCAGAATGCATCGCCGGTCTTGCCGCCTGCCGATTCGCGCCGCACCGATACGGTGACGAGACTTGCGCCGGAGGCTCGGATCGCCTGCTGCATGATCGCCGGCGACGGATAGAGCGCCGTGCCGATCAACAGCCGCGAGGAGAACTGTTCGCCATAGAAAGTGACCATGCATCAGCCTCCTTGTCGGGGCGTGAGAATCTCGATCGCGTCGCCTTCGGCCAGCGTGGTGTCGGCCCAACGGGCGCGCGGCACCACGTCGTGGTTCACCGCGATGGCGAAATGCGTGCCCTCGTAGTCGAGCTCGCCGAGCAGGGCCGCGACATGGGTCGCGGAGATGTCTTTTTGTTCGCCGTTGACGATTACGCGCATTGCATCACCTCGTTGTCGATCGCGCCGTGCTGCAGATAGGTCGCCGTCAGTTCGGCGAGCGCGGGCGCAAGCAGGAAACCGTGTCGATAAAGTCCGTTCACCACGATCCGTTCGCCGTCGATCCGGATGCGCGGCAGGTTGTCGGGGAAAGCGGGGCGCAGGCCGGCACCGATCTCGACGATCCGCGCCTCGGCGAAGGCGGGATGCACTGCATAGGCCGCACTGAGCAGTTCGAGCGCCGAGCGCACGCTCACGCCGTCGTCGTCGGATTCGATCGTCGTTGCGCCGATCATGAAGCGGTTGTCCTGCCGCGGCACGATGTAGAGCGGCCAACGTGGATGGATCAGGCGGACGGGGCGGTTGAGCACGACTTCCGCCGTCTCGACGACGATCATCTCGCCCTTCACCGCGCGAAGATCGCCGAGCGTGTCGCGCGCGGCGATGCCCCGGCAATCGATCGTCAGGCCGTCGGTGACGGTGAGGTTGCGCGCGCTGCCGTAGTGGATCGCAACGCCTGCGTCGGTCAGCCGCTGGTGCAACTGCGGCAACACCTTGCGCGGCTCGACATGACTTTCTTCGGCGAAGAACAGCGCCCGGTCGAACAGGCCCGCAAGCGACGGCTCGAGGTCGGTGATGGCCTCGCGGTCCACTTGCGCGTGCCCCGTGGTGCGCTGAGCGAAACGCTCGAAGTCCGTGCGGTCACGACGATGGGCGACCACGAGCGTTCCGCTCAGCGGGATGTCGGGAAACTCGCGGCGCCAGAGATCGAGCGAATGGGCGCCGAGCCGGGTGATGACGGGTTCGGCCTCCTCGCTCTCGCAGTAGGGCGCCAGCATTCCGCCGGCCCAGTAGCCCGTCGATGTCTTTAAAGAGCGGTCGTCGCGGTCGTACAGCGCGACGCTAAAGCCCGCGCGCGCCAAGGCAAGCGCCTGCCATGAGCCAGCGACACCTGCACCGATAATGCTGATTTGCGCCGATTGGCGCTTTGACACCGCGTTTTGCAACATTCCCGTCCCTTCGCCGGCATAACCCGGATCAGGTTCGAAGGGTCACCACGGTGATCTCGCGATCGTCTCGATCAGCGAACCGATGTGGAATCTCAGCTCCTGCCGGAGCCCCCCTCGGAACAGTGCTTATAATAGGCCTAAAGAAGCGAACGTCAACGGCGGCGCTTGCTCTGCGACGAGGCCGGAATCAGCGAGAGCGGCTCGCCGGGTTGCGGCGCAGCGTCCGCATAGGCATTTGCAGCACGCATCCGCTGGCGCTTGGCGACATAGTAGTAGCCGCTCGCATAGTAGCCGACTGCGCGACCATGATGGCCGTTTGCTGCACGATATGCGCCGGCGAGATAGCGGATACCATAGGTGAGATTGGTTTCGGGATCGCGCAGGCCGGCTGCGCTTCCGGTGTAGCCGAGGCCGCGCGCGGTTGCGAGCTTGATCTGCATCAGACCGATGGCGCCGCCGCGGCCCATTGCGCCGGCATTGTAGCGGCTCTCGCGCATGATGACGCGATGCACCAGTTCCGTCGGCACGCCATTTGCCGCGGCATGACTCTCGATGATGGCGCTGTAGGGGGTGCCCGAGGATTGAGCGAAGGCGGACGACGCGATCGTGGTGGCGGCAAGCGTCGCCACGAGCAGAGCGGCTTTCATGATTCCGAAGTCCCCAATTGTGCTGTGAAGCGACCGACCCGTGCTGGAGCGGTTAGCACGGACCCGGGCGTACGCAAACACACCATCGTCATGAGCCGGGCTCAGAAGCGACAGAAATCACATTGCCGACACGATATCGCCGGAATGCGCGACCGAATGTGGCGCGACGGACGGTTCCCATCGCCTTCTGACGGCGCTCGATGCTCTGAATTGGGCGCTCAGATGAACCTCACGCCCACCGTCTTGCCCCTACGCCAGGCGACTTCGCAGAGCCGTCCGCTTCGCACGTCGCGGGAAAATGTGAGCCGCAACGTCGTGTGCGCCGGCGCAAGATCTTCGACCTGAAGCTTTGCGCCGGTCTCCGATAGGTCGAGCACGATGCAGGGGCGGGAGGCGAAACTGCCATCGAGGACTACCCACGCAGGTCTTTGCATCGATTTTCGGGAGTCCCGCTTCTTCTTGCCGAATAACATGGGCCGTTCTGAACGTTTTGACGCAAATGCGCACAGCTTGCGGCTGCGTTGCGCGCCGCTTCAAATAAGCGTTTCGCCGATCGTTGCAAATCGAGATGCTGCAAATGGTGAACGCGTGCGGGGCTGGTTGCGGTGCACGTTGCGGCTGTGGGGTGGGCCGCCTCACGGAGGAGTTCGCCAATCCGATTCCAACATCTGCATCGTTACAATGCTTCCGGTTCTGAACCCGTCAGAATCGCTAAAGGCCGGGAAGCTGTGTCACCGCGACGTTGATCGCACCATCGGCTTCGGCGATCACGCGCAGAGTTTTGGAATCATAGGCGATCTCGGCGAGCCGGACCGCGGAGATCGCGGCATCCACCCTGACGCCTTGCTCGTTCTTGCGCAGGTCGGCCATCGCATCGGCGATCTTCTCGCGGGCCTCGGTTGCGAATGGCTTCAGGTCGATCGTCGCGCGGTCCTCCAGCGCCTTTTCCATGTAAGGCACGGCCTGGCGCGCGGCGGCGCCCAGCAGGCCGAACGCGGCCTCCGATTCCACCGCAAGCTCGATATTGGTGAGCTTGAGCGTCTGGTTGGCCTGATCGAGCACTGGTTTGCCCCACACATGCACAGTGGCGTCGGCGCCGAATCCGAACCAGCTCTTCTTCTCTGTGCCGGCAACCACCAGCGAGATCAGCAGCCGTTCACCGGACGGTGCGACGGTGGCGCTCTTGACCGTCACGGCCACAGGCCCGCTGCCGTCTTCGGGGAACGTGCGTCCTCGCAGCTGCGCGTCGATGATCTTGTTCACCTCGGTAAACGGCAGATCGAGCGGCACGCCGACCTTGACCACGCTCTTGTCCGCTGGCGGAACGATCTGCAGCACGGCCGGGAAGGGGCAGTCCGGCTTGGTCTGAGACGTGGTCACGGCGGTCTGTGCTTCGATGCCGAGCATCAGCGTGACGTTGGTCGCGTCGATCCTCGGTTGAGCGGCAATGGCCTTGGTCGGCTTCATCTCGAGATACAAAGGCGGCAGGCCTGGCGCCGCTGCGGGCAACGGAATCGAGCGGCACATCTTCACCCATTCGCGCCGCGCGGATTGCTCCAGCGTCGTGTCGTTCTTGGCGCGTTCGCGCAGAGCGCCAAGCTGCTCGTCCACCATCTTGTTCATCAGCGGGCGAAGCTGGTCGTTGACGCCGAGCCGGATGCCGGACACGTTGAGGTTGGTGTCGGCGAGGTTCACCTGCGCGGAGAGGTTGGGATCGATCCGCCAGTTGCTGGCCAATTGCGGATGGGCCTGCACTGCGACGTTGCCGCGGATGTCGGCATTGGCGTTGAGCTGCTTGATCGAGATGCGTCCGACCTGCTCGGCTGCCTTGCCGCCGAGCAGTTGTCCGACCAAGCCGCTGATCGCGCCGCCGGCCTCCTGCGACAGCGAGCCCTTCGCATTGACGGTGCCGTTAACGGCGGTCGCAAGCGAGATCGTGTTGTTATTGCCGGTTGCGGTGATGGTTCCGCGCGCAGCCGCCCAGTTGATGTCGGCGTTCTGGATCAATTGCGGCGCCGGATTGTCGGCGCGCCCGTTGAAGTTGCGCGGGGCCGCGCGATCGACCGCATCGCGGATCGATGCGAGCGTGATCGTCACCGGAGCGAGCACCGTGGATACCCGCGTCGGCGGAGGCAATGGCGGCAGTTCGGTCAGTGCTGGCTTCGGCCCGCTACCGGACGCCGAGCTGCGCGGTGAGAACCAGTCCATGATCCACAAGCTGGCAAAGAAGGAAATGATGAGGCTCGCTATCGCAAGCACGATTGTTCGCAGACGCATCCCCGGTGTACCGCCTTCGCTGATTCAGCGGCGGAGTCTACAGGCGTTCCGGAAGCGAGACCAGCCGCGTGGCAAAGCGCCGGAAGCCTTAGTTCCGGCGCTTTGCTTCTCATGGGCGTGGCGCTACTAGCTGCGCTTGCCGAGTCGAGTGTCGGCGCGCCGGTCCATCGGCTTGACGACGACCTTCGTGCCGATGCCGACGCGTGCGTAAAGATCAGCCACGTCGTCATTGGTCATGCGAATGCAGCCAGACGAAACCCGCCGGCCGATCGTCGAAGGATCGTTGGTGCCGTGAATGCGATACATGGTGCCGCCGAGATACATCGCGCGGGCGCCGAGCGGATTGCCGGGGCCGCCGGCCACGAAGCGCGGCAGATAAGGCTGACGCGCGACCATCTCCGGCGGTGGAGTCCAGTCGGGCCATTCGGCCTTGCGTGAGATCGTCTGGACGCCGGACCAGGTGAAACCTTCGCGGCCGACACCGATGCCGTAGCGGACCGCACGCCCGCCGCCGAGCACATAGTAGAGATAGGTGTTCGGGGTGTCGATGATCACGGTGCCCGGCGCCTCGGCGCCGCTGTAGGCAACGATCTGCCGCCTGAAGCGCGCGGCGAGTTCGCTCGTCCCGCTGTCGTCTTCGATCTGCGGCGCCTCTCCCTGAACGGGTGGCGTGAAGAAGGGAAGGGTTTGCAGCGGCGCCGCGTGCGTCGGCGCGGAGCCGAGCGCGAGGGCGATTCCGAAAGCGAAGAGAGCGGCTGCGCTGGTTTTGGCACTGCGTACGGGAAGGCTGCGAAGGGTAAGCATGACCGTGCCCCTGTTTGAATGCACCTGCCGTTGCGGCATGTTGTTGCAACGCTCAGTACCCGGTCACGGTTTCGCCATATCTTCGTGAGCCGCAAAAAATGGTTTCGCCGACGTGTCGCAGTGTTTCGCGAAGCCCATTCGACGAAGTAGAAAATAAAAAATCCGGGCCGGCACCAGTTTGGCGCATCCCGGATTTCAAAATGCGATCGACCTATCGTGCGGCGGCGCGCCGTGTCAGGTCATGCTCCAGCTCAGATCATACCCAGCACAATGGCGCAGACGAATGCGAATGCCGCGTACGCAGCAATGACGTTGAGTTTGCCGACGAAATTCATGGGATGGCTCCCTGCTTCGACGTTACGCTCCTCGGGTCTTCTCGTACCGGCAGGACCTTGTTGTTTGTCCTAAAAAGCCGGACGACGGGACGGCGCAGGCCGCTTCCCGTCCTGACCACAACGCCTGCACCCGTCTTTCGTTCCCGGGCGGGAAAACATGGTAAAAAATGAGTGAAAACAATGCATTGACTGCTCATTAAATATATTGAGCAAGACTGCGCGCATGACGCGCAGAGTTTGTTTGTATCTCGTCGGCTCGCTCGTCCTCGTATCGCTTGCAGGCTGTGGCCGCGGTTTCTTCACCGTGGAGCGGGAAGCGTGGCGCGCCGAGGCGGAAGCTGCCTGTCTGAAATCGGGAACCGTGAAGGAGAGCGCGACGGTCGTGCGCATTTCGCCGATCTCGGGTCCTGGCTCCTGCGGCGCAGAGTACCCGCTGAAGGTGGCTTCGCTCGGCGACACGCTGAGCGCCATCGGATATTCAGCGGACCTGCGTCCGCCAGGTGGCATCCCGAATGCGAACCAGCCGCGCTGGCCGATCAACCCGCAATATTCCTCGCAGCCGCCGCAGTCGTATCCGGCCCAGTCTTATCCGCCGGCGCAGCCGGGGCCGATGTCGCTGCATGCGCCTGGGGCTGCGCCGCCGAACGGCAACGATGGACCGGGAGGCGCTCCTCCGCCGGGCTATGGTGCGGACGGCCCTGCCCAGAACGCGGGCCAACTCTATGAGACATCACCGCGCCTCGGCACCCCGAATTACGGCGGTCCCGTCGGCTTGCAGCGGGAATATCCGTCCGAGCGGCCGCTGCCCCGGCTTGGTCCCTCGCGCGGCGACCAGACTGCCTCGATCGGCCCAGTCGGCGTGAAGCCGGCGGCGACGCTGGCATGTCCGTTGGTTTCGGCGCTCGACCGCTGGATTAACGAGACGGTGCAACCAGCGGCGATCCGCTGGTTCAATCAACCGGTGAGCGAGATCAAGCAGATCTCCGCCTACTCCTGCCGCGGCATGAACGGTAATCCGAACGCGCGGATTTCCGAGCACGCGTTTGGCAACGCGCTGGACATCGCAGCGTTCACGTTGGCCGACGGCCGTCGCATCTCGGTGAAGGATGGCTGGCGCGGTCTGCCGGAGGAGCAAGGATTTCTGCGCGACGTGCAGGGAGGAGCGTGCCGGATGTTCACGACGGTTCTGGCGCCAGGTTCCAACGTCTATCATTACGACCATATCCACGTCGATCTGATGCGCCGCTCCTCCGGACGCGTGATCTGTCAGCCCGCTGCGGTCTCAGGCGAAATGATCGCCGCGCGTGCGTCTGGCGGTCGCTACGCCGGTCGTGATCCGGGGGTGACCGGTTCGATCGGCAGCAAGCGGCGGGTTCTCTCCAATCGGGCGACTAACGACGATGATTGGGTGGAGGATGAGTCCAACATCAAGGACAACGGCCGCTAACGTTCCGCGTTGTCCGTTCGTCACGGCTTCAACAGGGATCGTGGCGGCACCGCGGCTTTCTGCCGGCGCGATTCGGTAGGTCGTAAATGAGATTGCCGCTCCGGCTCGCGGCGGCTTGCCGCGCGCACGATTGCGCAAGCACGCAACAGCTTTTCAGAAATTTTCAATCGCGCCGCCGCCGCCGGCGAGCCGGTTTGATGCGCGCGTGCATCACTTCGGACTCGTGGGTGTGTTGACGTTGCGTCCGTGTTGCCAAATCGGCCCTTTGCGGGTATGACATCACCATTCCAGATCGAACCTCAGGAGGACATGCATGATTTCGATGTATTTGCTTGTCGCTCCCGCGCGTCCAGTCTTCGGATTGGATAGCTTCTCGGCCGCTTAGGTTTCTGCCGAGCTTTTTGGTTCGTACCGGTCGGGTTTGATCCCGGCCTTCTTCGACAATCCCAAGTTTTCTCGACGCTCGCAGGCACGCGTGTCTGTGGCGTCGGCATCAGATGGAGCCGGCTTGCGCGCTTGCGCCGCCGGAACGTGTCATGATCGATAGATACAAGAACCGTCCCACGGCGATCCGCGTGGTGCTGCCCTTTGTCTTCCGTCACTGGCGGAACCAGCCATGGCTGACGTCGGGCATTTCGCTCGCTATCGTCGGTGCCACCGTCGCCGACGTGTTCATGCCGCTGTTTGCGGGCAAGCTGGTCGACGCGGTTGCGCTTGGCGCCAGCGATATGGACGCTGCAAAGGCCGGGGCGATCTTCGCCTTCGGCGCGATCATCGCGCTCGGCCTGGCGCAACTGACCCTGCGTCACCTCGCGTTCTGGGGCATCGTGCCGCTGACATTGCGGGTGATGTCGGACATCGCGCGCGAGGCGTTCCATCTTGTGCAGCGCTTCTCGACCGACTGGCACGCAAACAGCTTCGCGGGCTCGACGGTGCGCAAGATCACGCGTGGCATGTGGGCCGTCGACTTGCTGGACGATACGATCCTGCTCGCGCTGCTGCCGTCGGTGGTGGTGCTGGTTGGCTCGACGGTGCTGCTCGGCATTCACTGGCCGGCGCTCGGCGCGGTGATCGCGATCGGCTCGATCGCCTATATCGCGATGACCGTGGTGTTCTCCACCAAGTACATCGCGCCGGCGGCGCGGCTGTCGAACGCCTGGGACACCAAAGTCGGCGGCACGCTCGCGGATGCGCTCACCTGCAACGCGGTGGTCAAGTCGTTCGGTGCCGAGGAGCGCGAGGATGCGCGTCTCGGCGGTGTCGTCGGCAAGTGGCGCAAGCGGGTGTGGCGGACCTGGATGCGCTACACCAACACCAGCTCGATCCAGCTCGTCGTGCTGTTGGGCGTGCGCACCTCGGTTGTCGGTGGCGCATTGCTGCTGTGGCTAGCCGGCAAGGCGTCGCCGGGCGACGTGACCTATGTGCTGACGAGCTACTTCGTCATCCACGGTTACCTGCGCGACGTCGGCATGCACATCAACAACCTGCAGCGTTCGGTGAACGACATGGAGGAGTTGGTGGCGATCCACGACGAGGTGCCGGGCATTCTCGACGTGGCGGGCGCCAAGGCGCTGAAGGTCGCAGGCGGCAACATCGTGTTCGATGACGTGACGTTCCACTATCGCGGGCATGCCACGCCGCTGTATCGCGACCTGTCGGTCAACATCCGCGCCGGCGAGCAGGTCGGTCTGGTCGGCCGATCGGGCTCCGGCAAGACGACGTTCGTCAAGCTGGTGCAGCGGCTGTATGATATCACCGGCGGCCGCATCACTGTCGATGGACAGGATGTGGCAGAGGTGACGCAGGCCTCGTTGCGGCAGCAGATCGCCATCGTGCAGCAGGAGCCGATCCTGTTCCACCGGTCGCTCGCCGAGAACATCGCCTACGCTCGGCCGGGCGCGAGCTTTGCCGAGATCGTGGCGGCGGCGAAGCTTGCCAACGCGCACGACTTCATCGAACGGCTGCCGAATGGTTATGGCACGCTGGTCGGTGAGCGCGGCGTCAAGCTCTCGGGCGGCGAGCGGCAGCGTGTCGCGCTGGCGCGTGCATTCCTGGCGGATGCGCCGATCCTGATTCTGGACGAGGCGACCTCGAGCCTGGATTCGGAATCGGAGGCGCTGATCCAGGATGCGATGGAACGGCTGATGCACGGCCGCACGTCGATCGTCATCGCGCACCGCTTGTCCACGGTGCGAGCGCTGGATCGCATCCTGGTGTTCGACCGGGGCCGCATCGTCGAGGAAGGCACGCATGCCTCGCTGGTGCGTGCGGGCGGCATCTATCGCTCGCTATTCGAGCGGCAGGTGCTGGAGCTCGGCGGTGCAGAGCTGGACAGCGCCGCCGCGGAGTGACGCAAGCGGCAGACCATGCAATAGTGACCAAGGCCCGGTGCATCGCATCGGGCCTTGTCGTATCGCCAACAGACAATCCGGGGAGGGGCATGAGTTTCATCAGTGGCGTCGGACTGACCGCTTATGGCAAGCACGAGGGTTCCTCGACGCTTGACCTGATGAGCGAGGCGGCCGCGCTCGCGCTTGCGGATGCAGGGCTGAAGCGGACCGAGATCGACGGCATCCTGTGCGGATACTCGACGACGATGCCGCATCTGATGTTGGCGACCGTATTCGCAGAGCATTTCGGTATCCAGCCAAGCTATGCCCACGCGATCCAGGTCGGCGGTGCTACCGGCCTCGCCATGACAATGCTGGCGCACGAACTGGTAGAGGCGGGCGTCGCGAAGAACGTGCTGGTGGTGGCGGGTGAGAATCGCCTCACCGGACAGGCGCGGGACTCGGCGATCCAGACGCTGGCGCAAGTTGGCCACCCGGATTATGAGGTTCCACTCGGACCGACCATTCCGACGTATTATGGTCTCGTCGCCTCCCGTTACATGCACGAGTTCGGTATCACAGAGGAGCAGCTTGCTGAATTCGCAGTGCTGATGCGCAACCATGCGCTGGCGCATCCGGGCGCGCAGTTCCGCGAGCCGATCACTGTGGCGGACGTGATGGCCTCACGCTCGATCGCGACGCCGTTGAAGCTGCTCGATTGTTGTCCGGTGTCCGATGGTGGAGCGGCGTTCGTCATCAGCCGTGATCCCACCAACGATCACCGCATCCGCATCATGGGATGCGGCCAGGCGCATCTGTTCCAGCACGTCACGGCGGCGCCGACGCTGACGCATTTCGGTGCGGCGGAGGCCTGCGCGCGGGCGAAGGCGAAGGCCGGTGTCGATCTCAAGAACATCGATTATGCGGCCGTCTACGACAGCTTCACCATCACGCTGGCGATCCTGCTGGAGGAACTTGGGGTGGCGAAGCGCGGCGAGGCAGCGCTGATGGCCCGTGCCGGCGCATTTGGTGTCAAGGGCCGGCTGCCGCTCAACACCCATGGCGGGCTGTTGAGTTATGGCCATTGCGGGTCCGGCGGCGCGATGGCGCATGTGGTCGAGACGCATCTGCAAATGACTGGCCGCGCCGGAGCGCGGCAGGTGCGCGATGCGTCGCTGGCGCTGCTGCATGGCGACGGCGGCATCATGTCGTCGCATGTCAGCATGTTCGTGGAGCGGGTGCGATGAGTGCGAAGCAACAGGCCGCTGCCGATTGGACAAGCGGGACGCCAGCGATCGTCTATCAGGCGTGCGGGGCGTGCAAACACATCTGGTATTTCCACCGCAGCTTCTGCCCGTCCTGCGGCGCGACCGATGTTGCTGATCACAAAGCCTCGGGCGAGGGCGTCGTGCATGCGATCTCGGTCGTCACGCGCGCGGCGACGCCGGAGGCGCGCGCCCGTGTGCCTTACGCGGTCGTGCTGGTCGATATGGCGGAAGGCTTCCGCATGATGGGCCACGGCGAGAATGATCTGAGGATCGGCGAGCGGGTGCGCGCGCGTTTCGAGGATTTCACCGGCCGCATCGTGCCGTTCTTCGCGCGCTCATAGCGCGGGTCCGAAACTGGCGAGGGGCCTGGCGGTTTCGCGCCAAGCCCCTCGTGACAAGCATGATCCCGCGAGCATTCGATCTCGGGATATGCCCGACAGCGTGTCAGCCAGCCTGTAAGCCGGGTTCTGTAGGGCACCGCCGCTCGCGCGGACGATACGTGACGGCCATTCCTCTGGGACAGCGTTCACACGCTGCCTCAAGCAACCTACCCGAACGGCAAGGCCAGACATGCCCCGCGGTGTTATCGCCTGAGGCGAACTTACCGCTACGCCGTTCCTATTCGGTTTTGCTCCCGGTGGGGTTTGCCATGCCGCCGCCATTGCTGCCGGCGCGGTGCGCTCTTACCGCACCTTTTCACCCTTACCGCGTCCGAAGACGAGGCGGTTCGTTCTCTGTGGCACTTTCCCTGAAGCGGCGCGGGCTCACGCCTTCACCGCTCCGCCGGACGTTATCCGGCACCGTTTGTCCATGGAGCCCGGACTTTCCTCCCTCGCGGCCTTTCGGCGTTTGCGAGAGCGGCCGTCCGGCCGACTGACTGCGCTGTGATGGGGATTTCGGAGCGCTTCGTCAAGCCGCGGCCAGCGATGATGCGGCATTTCGCGGCCTCTCGTTTCTCGCTTCCTTCAGCTTCGGTTCATTTGGGTGCGCCCAGGTTCGGGCAACGGGGATGCGGCGGGCATGCGACGAAAGCTGACGGTTCTTATTCTTGTCGTGGGCGGATGGAGCCTTGGCTGGGCAGCAGATGCGGCCGCTGACTTCACGCAGGACAGCAACACCTGTTTTCTGAAAGGTCCGCCCTTGGCGCAACGGTTGCAGGCGTGTGACCGGCTGATAGCCACCAAGGGCCTCAAAGGCCTCGACCTTGTCTACGTCAATCGCGGAACGGCCCTTGCTGACGCGAACAGGCATGACGATGCGATCGCAGACTTCAGTCGTGCGCTGCATATCAATTCCAAGAGCACCATCGGGTACATCGGTCGCGGAAAGAGCCGGCTCGCAAAGCAGGGTTACGAGCAGGCGGTTGCCGATTTCAGCGTGGCGCTCGCGTTGGAGCCTGACAATCTGGCCGGATATTTCGGCCGTGGCTTGAGCTTGTTCGGGGCGAAACAATACAAGCAGGCGACTGCGGATCTCGACCAGGTGATCCGTTTGGCGCCATCGCTTCAGGCGGCCTATACCACCCGTGGCCAGAGCAGGCACGCGGATGGTGACTACGCGGGCGCCATCGCGGACTACGACATCGCCATCCGTTTGAATTCAAAGGATGCGACCGCCTACGCCGGGCGCGGCATCAGCCGCTACGCCAGCAAGGACTACGATCGCGCGATCGCGGATTTCGATGGTGCGATCCGTCTGCAGCCTCAGAATGCGGAGAGTTATCGCAACCGTGCGCTTGCTTGGCAGGCGAAAAATGATCACGCGCGCGCGGTGGCCGATTTCAATCGGGCGATCGAGCAAGGGGCCGCCGACGTACTCAGCTATACCGGCCGCGGACGCAGCCGGAGTGAGGGCAGGGATTTTGCCGGTGCGATCGCCGACTTCGATCGGGCGCTCGCGATGACCCCGGACTTCGCGCCGGCGTTGCTGGGGCGGGCCGCAGCCTATGAAGGGGCCGGCGATCCCGCCAAAGCCCGATCGGATTATCTCGCAATGCTTGCGGTGGATACGGGCGAAGACATCGAAGCACTGCGAGCAAAGGCGCAGGGACGGTTGGCGGTGTTGGGACCGCTGCAAGGGCAGGGGCTCACGCAGACGGGCCGCCGTGTGGCGCTGATCGTCGGCAATGGCGCCTATCGCAATGTGCCGCCACTTCCTGGTCCCGCACGCGATGCCGCCTTGATCGCGACGTCGTTACGCCGGGTCGGATTCCAGACGGTGACTCTCGTCAACGATCTCGGTCTCGAACCGCTGCTTGCAGCTCTGCGGGCGTTCGCGGCCGAGGCCGCAACCGCGGACTGGGCAGTGATCTATTTCTCAGGCCATGGTCTCGAGATCGATGGCCGGAACGTGCTGATCCCGATCGACGCCAGGCTCGAATCCGATCGCGATGTGGAGCTTGAAACAGTATCGTTGCAGCAGCTTCTGCAGGCGGTGGAGGGCGCGCGCAAATTGCGTTTGGTGCTGCTCGATGCCAGCCGCGACAATCCATTTCCCGATAGAATGAAAGTTAGCGTGGCGACCCGTTCGATCGGGCGGGGCCTCTCGCGGGTCGAGCCGGAGCTGAGCACGCTCATCGTCTATGCTGCCAAACATGGTCAGGTTTCCGTTGAAGGTGATGGCAACAACAATCCGTTCGCACGATCGCTGAGCAAATGGATCGAGACCCCCAACGTGGAGATCCGCAAGCTGTTCGATCTGGTGCGGGACGACGTGATGGAGGCGACCGGGCAGCGCCAGCAGCCGTTTCGCTACGGCTCGATCTCAGGGCGCGACGATTTTTATTTCGCAACCGGCGATTCCGTGGTCAAGAATCCCGCGCATCCCGCCGCCAACGCACAATGACTAGGACGCGCGCAATGACTCCGCGATCTCGGCTTACGCGATCTTGGAACGGCCGGCGTTGCGCAGAACGATGAGATCGGTCAGCGTGGCAATGGTCGAGGGATCGGCGATGCCGTCCACCCGCGCCGGGCGGAAATGCCGCTGAAAGGCCGCCACCACGTCGCGGGTCGAGCTGTCATAGTGGCTGCTCGCCGATATGCCGTAACCGTAGTCCGCCAGTGCTTGTTGCAGCGCGAGCACATCAGGTCCGGACGAACCCATTTCAAGTGTCGGGCCGGACACGATCTTCGCGGGGTGGACGAACAGGCCGACGCCGGAATCCGCCAGCAGCTGCCACGGAAACTTCTCCCCGGGATCCTGTTTGCGGCCCGGCGCCACGTCGGAGTGGCCGAGCACCCGCTCGCTCGGGATGTTGCGGCGAATCATGATGCCCTTGCAGAGCGCGATCACGGCGGCGATCTGCCGGAGCGGGTAGGCTGGCAGGCCGTGGTCGTGGCCGCCGTTGATGATCTCGACGCCGATGGAGCAGGAGTTGAGGTCGGTGTCGGTTCCCCAGGTGGCTGCACCGGCATGCCAGGCACGTAGCGTCTCGGGCACGCACTGAATGATCCGCCCGTCCTCGCGGACGATGTAGTGGGCCGAGACTTCTGTGCCGGCCACGGTCAGCCGCCGGATGGCACTCTCCGCGTCGGCCATGCCGGTGTAGTGCAGCACGATCATGTCGGGCGCACGCCCGCCGCGGCGGTCGCCGTAATTGGCGGAGGGGATGATGTCGGCGACGACCGACGAGTCAGGAACGAATTTCATCTCGCTTGTAGCCCAGGGGGACGGCAGCGCCTGCCGGCGCCGGACGGTCGAATCTGCCTGCGAAAGGGAGTTCTGGGACATGCAACAGCACGGTCACAAGCAAGGAACAATGGTCGCCGCCCGCGAATCCAAAACGCTGCAGCGATTCTGTCACTAAAGCCCACCGGTTAGTGCAGTACAATCGCAACGGGAATGTTTGTAGTGGATTTGTTAATATCTGTGGCAGGAATGCACCCGGTGCCGTCGCATGACCGCAGCGAGCGCGCGCTTCTCACAGCGGGCAGGGGTTGCCCACGGCGCTGCCCCGTCAACGGTTCTTTAACGTTAACGGCCGTTACTGAGGGGTGAAGGAGCCGAACCGTCAGGGGAGGCAGCAAACGCCGTTGATGCGCCGAATCATTCCATGGCCGCAGCTATCCGCCTGCTTGGCACCGTTCCGCGACCGCTGCACCCGCGCGGCGGATCGTCTGCGGCTGGATGCGAGCAATTTTCTGAAAATTTACGGCTGCTTAGGAACCGGCGTGGCAACCATCGGAATAGGCGGGCAGCACGACAGACAGGCACCTTCTGGAGCCGGACGATGATTGGGCGCGGCGACGATTTCGCAGCGACGGGTGAGGCGGCTCCCCATGTGCCAGTGCTGCTCTCTGCTGCAATGCACTGGCTCGCGCCGCGCGACGGCGGCCTCTATGTCGACGCCACTTTCGGCGCCGGCGGCTACAGCCGGGCTATTCTTGCTACGCCGGGAACGCGTGTGATCGGCATCGACCGGGACCAAACCGCGATCATGGCCGGGTTCGGACTGGTCGACGGTTCGGGCGGACGGCTGACTCTGGTCGAAGACCGCTTCTCGAACCTGAATGAGGTTTGCGAGTCGCAGGGCGCCTCCGCGGTGGACGGCATCGTCATGGATATCGGCGTTTCGTCGATGCAACTGGACCGGGCGGAGCGCGGATTCTCCTTCCGACTCGATGGCCCGCTCGACATGCGTATGGGCAGTGACGGTCCAAGCGCGTCTGACGTCATTGCTGCGGCCTCGCAGGCAAGCCTTTCCCGCGTGCTGGCAACGCTCGGCGAGGAGAAGTTCGCGCGCCCGATCGCCCGCGCCATCGTCGAGGCGCGGAAAGAAAATCCGATCGTGACTACGCGCGCGCTGGCCGAGGTCGTGTCACGGGTGCTGCGGCCGCGGCCGGGCGAGATTCATCCGGCCACCCGCACATTCCAGGCTCTGCGTATCCTGGTCAACGAGGAGCTCGACGAATTGCGGGGTGCGCTGATAGCGGCCGAGGCGGTGCTGAAACCCGGCGGCCGTCTGGTCGTGGTCTCGTTCCACTCGCTGGAAGATCGCATCGTCAAGACGTTTTTCGCTGATCGCTCGCGTGTTGGCGGCGGATCGCGGCATCAGCCCGAGCTGCATCACGCGCCGCCGAGTTTCAAGGTGCTGACCAGGCGCCCCGTCGTTGCCGGTGACGATGAAACTGCGGCCAATCCGCGCGCGCGGTCGGCAAAGCTGCGTGCCGCGGAGCGAACCGACGCGCCGGCACATTCCGCCGAGCAGGATGACACCGGCTTTCCGTCGCTTGCCGACGTGATGAAGGGACATTGACGCATGCGCATCGTCCATCTCTTCGTCATCTGCGGTTTGGTCTTCGCTGCGGCTTATGTCTATCGCATCAAGATGGAATCGACCGTCCGCACCGAACATGTGATGAAACTGCGCTCCGACATTCGCAAGGAGCGGGACGTGATCGCGAAGCTGCACGCGGACTGGGCCAAGCTCGATACGCCAGGTCGTCTGCAGGGGCTCGCCGAGCGGCACACCAAGCTGCGCTTCATCGAATCGACCCAGTACGACAACTTGAAGAACCTGCCGGAAAGGCCGCCGAGCTTCATCAAACCCAACGACCCCGATCCGATCGGCACGATGATCGAGGCCGCCGATCCCGATCTGACCGCATCGATAACGCCGCCGGAGGCCGCGCGATGAGCTTGTCACCAGTGCAGCCCGCCGAACCATGGCGGCAGCGGCTGATCCGCACGCTGCTCTACGGCAAGAACGTCGATCGTCACGTCAAGGCCCGCGCCCGTGTCGGCTTCGCGATCCTCGCATTCGTCAGTGTCTATGCGGTCATCGCCGGCAAGCTTGTGCTGTTCGGCATCACGTCAGAGAGCAACGAGGCGAGCCGGCGGGCCGCTCAGGATGCGACTGCCACGGCGCGCCCGGATATCCTCGACCGCAACGGCACCATCCTTGCGACCGACGTCAAGGCGTCGTCGCTGTTCGGCGAGCCGCGCCGACTGGTTGACCGTGACGAGGCGGTCGAACTGCTCACCGGTGCGCTGCCTGACCTCGATGCGGCAGAGGTGCGCCAGCGCCTCGGGACCCGCAAGGGCTTCGTCTGGCTGAAGCGGGAGATTACGTCCGCGCAGGAGCGTCAGATCCACCGACTGGGCATTCCCGGCATCGGCTTCCTGCGCGAGAACAAGCGGGTCTATCCTTCCGGTCCGGTCGTGTCGCATCTGATCGGGCATGTGAACATCGACAACCAGGGCATTGCCGGCATCGAGAAGTGGCTCGACAGCAACGGCCTTGCCGATCTGCACATGGCGGGCTTCGCCAACGACCGCCAGCAGGAGCCGGTGGAGCTTGCGGTCGATCTGCGCGTCGAACACGCGCTGCGCGACGAGCTGTTGAAGGCGAAGGAGAAGTACAAGGCGAAAGCGGCGGCCGGACTTGTCTCCAACGTGCAGACCGGCGAGATCGTCGCGATGGTTTCGGTGCCCGACTACGATCCGAACAATCCACGCGAAGCCAACGACCCGACCCGCATCAACCGCCTGACGACGGGCGTGTTCGAGATGGGATCGACGTTCAAGTCGCTGACGCTGGCGATGGCGTTGGATTCCGGCAAGGCCACGATCAACACGCTCTACGATGCGCGCGGTCCATTGCGTTACGGCCGCTTCAACATCCGCGACACCCATCCGATGGGACGAGCGATCACGCTCGCGGAGGTGTTCACCTATTCGTCGAACATTGGCGCTGCGCGGATCGCGCTGTCGCAAGGGGTCGAGGCGCATAAGGCGTTTCTGAAGAAGCTCGGCCAGCTTGATCGGCTGCGCACGGAATTGCCGGAGAGCGCCCAGCCGATCGTGCCGAAGCGCTGGGGCGAACTGAACACCGTGACCATCTCGTTCGGCCATGGTCTGTCGGTGGCGCCGCTGCAGGCGGTGATGGGCATCAACGCGCTGGTGAACGGGGGCTATCTCATCCCGCCGACGTTCCTGAAGCGCAGCAAAGCGGAGGCGATGAAGCTCGCGACGCAGGTCGTGAAGCCCGAGACCAGCCAGAAGATGCGCTATCTGATGCGGCTGAATGCCGAGATCGGCACGGCCAAGAAGGCTGAGGTGCCCGGCTACTATATCGGTGGCAAGACCGGTACCTCCGAAAAGGTGGTCAACGGTCGCTATATGCGCAAGCAGGTGCTCAATTCGTTCACAGCGATCCTGCCGTCCGATAATCCGAAGTATCAGCTTTTGATCATGCTGGACGAGCCGCAGCCGCTGAAGGAAACCTTCGGCTTCATCACCTCGGGTTGGAATACCGTGCCGACCGGAGGCAAGGTGATCGCGCGGATCGCGCCCTTGCTCGGAATCGAGCCCCGTTTCGATTTGCCGCCGTCCGACCGCCTTATTCTTGCAGCAACAAGGTAAGCGGTCTAAGGCGCAGAATGCGCTGGCATGTCGCTGGCCCCGGCTTTTTGGGGCTTGGCGATCGTGCCGAAAATGTACCGTCGGATGACAGAATGAAGCTACGCGATCTTCTTGGCAGTGACGCTGCGCCCGATCGGGCGGCGGGGGAGATCGCCGTTTCTGGCCTGTCTGTCGATAGTCGCCAGGTGGCGCCGGGGCAGGTGTTCTTCGCGCTCGCCGGGGCCAAGACGGACGGTACGAAGTTCATTGACCAGGCGATCGGCAAGGGTGCCGTCGCTATTGTCGGCGAGCACGCGCCGGACCACCCGCTCGCGGTGCCGTTCGTGCCGACAGCGAATGCCAGGCGAACGCTGGCCTTGTCCGCCGCACGTTTCTTCCCGCGGCAGCCGACGACGATTGCCGCCGTCACCGGCACCAGCGGCAAGACGTCGGTCGCCGTGTTCACCCGTCAGATTTGGGCCGGGCAAGGTCTGGCGGCGGCGAGCGTCGGCACCATCGGTCTCGTTTCGCCGAAACGCACGGTCTATGGCTCGCTGACGACGCCTGACCCGATCTCACTGCATCGGACGCTCGACGACATTGCCACCGAAGGTGTGACGCACCTTGCGTTTGAGGCATCCTCGCACGGGCTTGATCAGCACCGGCTGGATGGCGTGCGCGTCGATGCCGGTGCCTTCACCAATCTGTCGCGCGATCACATGGATTATCATCCGACCGTCGCGCACTACCTCGGCGCCAAGCTGCGGCTGTTCACCGATCTGGTGAGGGCGAACGGCGCCGCAGTGATCGTCGCTGATCACGATCATTCCGGGGCGGTGATCGCCGCCGCGCGCAAGCGCGGCTTGCGCCTGATCACGGTCGGTCGCAACGCCGACGCTGCGGGCATTCGCGTGCTCGATGTGGCGATCGATGGCTTCGGCCAAATCATGACGATCGAACATCAGGGCAGGCGGCTGCGGCTGCGCCTGCCGCTGGTCGGCGAGTATCAGGTCGAGAATGCGCTGGTATCGGCAGGACTAGCGATTGGCACCGGGACCGATCCTCATGCAGCGTTTGCGGCGCTGGAGACGCTGGAAGGCGCGAAGGGGCGCCTCGAACTCGTCGGCGAGAAGAACGGTGCGGCGGTCTTCGTTGATTATGCGCACAAGCCGGATGCGCTGGAGAAGGTGCTGCAGGCAATGCGGCCGTATGCCCGGCGCAAGCTGGTGGTCGTGTTCGGAGCCGGCGGCGATCGCGACGCGGGCAAACGCGCTGTGATGGGCGAGATCGCCGTGAAGCGCGCCGACATTGTGATCGTCACCGACGACAATCCCCGCAGTGAGGACCCCGCGCTCATTCGCGCCGCGATCATGGCGGCAGCACCGGGGGCTCGCGAGATCGGCGATCGCGCCGAGGCGATCCGGACTGCGATTGCGGAATTGCAGCCGGGCGATGCGCTGGTCATCGCCGGCAAGGGCCATGAAACAGGACAGATCATCGGCGATACAACGTTGCCGTTCAGTGATCACGAATCCGCGCAAGCGGCATTGAAGGAGGTTGCGGCATGAGCGTGGCTTTGTGGACCGCAGAGGCCATGCGTGATGCCATGAAGGCCAAGGCGCGCGGGGCGCTACCTGAGTCCGTCGCCGGCCTCTCGATCGATAGCCGGACGGTGGCCAAGGAAGAGGCCTACTTCGCCATCAAGGGCGATGTTCACGACGGCCACGCCTTTGTCGAGGCCGCGCTGCGCAACGGCGCGGCGCTGGCGGTGGTCGAAGAGGCGCAGGCGCACAAATTCGCCGAGACGCTGCCGTTGCTGATCGTGCCCGACGTGCTCGCGGGGCTCGCTGACCTCGCTTGCGCCGCTCGCGCGCGGACACACGCGCAGGTGATCGCGGTGACAGGCTCGGTCGGCAAGACCTCGACCAAGGAAGCTTTGCGCTGCGTGCTGATGGCACAAGGTCTCACCCATGCTTCGGCGGCGTCGTTCAACAACCATTGGGGCGTTCCGTTGTCGCTGGCGCGCTGTCCGGCCGAAGCCAAGTATGCGATCTTTGAGATCGGCATGAATCATGCCGGCGAGATCACGCCGCTGGTGCAGATGGTGCGGCCGCATGTGGCGATCATCACCACGGTCGAGCCGGTGCATCTCGAATTCTTCGGTTCCGTCGAGGCGATTGCCGATGCCAAGGCGGAGATCTTCGCAGGCGTCGAGTCTGGCGGTGTTGCCGTGCTCAATCGCGATAACCCGCAGTTCGCACGCCTGTCGAAAGCGGCGAAGGCTGCCGGCATCACGCGGATCGTCTCGTTTGGCGAGAGCGAAGATGCAGAGGCGCGGCTGCTCGATGTCGCGCTGCATTCGGACTGTTCCGCGGTCCATGCCAGCGTCCTTGGTCACGATGTGACCTACAAACTTGGCGTTCCCGGTCGCCATATGGCGATCAACTCGCTTGCGGTGCTGGCGGCGTCTTCGCTCACGGGCGCCGACCTCGCGCGCAGTGCGCTTGCGCTGTCGCAGATGCAGGCGCCGGCCGGACGCGGCGTGCGCACGCATCTCGGCGTCGCCGGGGGACGTGCATTGCTGATCGACGAGAGCTACAATGCCA
The DNA here is from genome assembly GCF_000516555.1 of Afipia sp. P52-10. Lineage (NCBI taxonomy): Bacteria > Pseudomonadati > Pseudomonadota > Alphaproteobacteria > Hyphomicrobiales > Nitrobacteraceae > Afipia > Afipia sp. P52-10. The sequence continues at coordinate 2,842,474 of NZ_AZSJ01000003.1, forward strand.
ACCCGGCCTCGATGCGCGCCGCCATCAGCGTGCTCGGCAACGTGCAACTCGGCGAGCAGGGGCGGCGCGTCGCGATCCTGGGGGACATGCTGGAACTCGGCCCCGCTGGACCCGAGATGCATGCCCAGCTCGCGGAAGCGATTCGATCGCATGCGGTCGATCTCGTTTTCTGTTGTGGTCCATTGATGCGTTCGTTGTGGGAAGCCCTTCCGTCGAACCGCCGGGGCGGCTATGCCGAGAGTTCAGCGGCGCTCGAATCGGATGTTGCCGCTGCCGTCCGCGCCGGAGATGCCTTGATGATCAAAGGCTCGCTCGGTTCGAAAATGAAATTGATCGTCGAGGCCTTGCAGCGGCGTTTTCCTGCGCCGGAAACGCTCGACGACATGGCCGTTTGAGGCAACAACGATGCTTTATTGGCTGGTCGAGCTGTCCGGTTCGGTGCCCGCATTCAATGTCTTTCGCTACATCACGTTTCGCACCGGCGGCGCGGTGGTCACCGCGGCGCTGTTCGTTTTCATGTTCGGCCCCTGGATCATCGACCACCTGCGCCTTCGCCAGGGCAAGGGCCAGCCGATCCGAACGGATGGCCCGCAGTCGCACCTGATCTCGAAAAAGGGTACGCCCACCATGGGCGGGCTGATGATCCTATCGGGGCTGGTCGTTTCGACGTTGCTGTGGGCCAACCCGAGCAATCCCTACGTCTGGATCGTGCTTGCGGTCACGCTCGGGTTCGGCTTTGTCGGTTTCTATGATGACTACCTGAAGGTGACGAAGCAGACCCACGCCGGTTTCTCCGGCAAGACGCGGCTCGCGATCGAAGCGATCATCGCCGGTGCCGCCTGCTTTGCCATCATCTGGATCGGCCGTCCTGGGTCGGCGACCGTGCTGGCGCTGCCGTTTTTCAAGGACTTCGTCATCGACTTCGGCTGGTTCTTCCTGATCTTCGCGACCTTCATCGTCGTCGGCGCAGGCAACGCGGTCAATCTTACCGACGGCCTGGACGGTCTCGCCATCGTGCCGGTCATGATCGCCGCTGCGAGCTTCGGCATGATCGCCTACCTTGCCGGCAATGCTGTGTTCTCCGACTACCTGCAGATCCGCTACGTGCCGGGCACGGGCGAGCTCGCGGTGTTGTGCGGCGGCGTGCTTGGTGCGGGCCTCGGCTTCCTTTGGTTCAATGCGCCGCCGGCCTCGATCTTCATGGGCGACACAGGTTCGCTGGCGCTGGGCGGCATGCTCGGATCGATCGCGGTCGCCACCAAGCACGAGATCGTGCTGGCGGTGATCGGCGGGCTATTCGTGCTGGAGGCGGTCTCGGTGATCGTGCAGGTGGCTTCCTTCAAGCTGACCGGCAAGCGCGTCTTCCGCATGGCGCCGATCCATCATCATTTCGAGCAGAAGGGCTGGACGGAGCCGCAGGTCGTAATCCGGTTCTGGATCATTTCGGTCGTCCTGGCGCTGGCCGGGCTGTCGACGCTGAAGCTCCGTTAAAGCATGATCTGTCCGCGCGACGCCCGGTTTCCCGGAACTGACCGCGCCGCATGCGGACAAGAACAACGAGTCCAACGACCATGATCCCTGTAACCAGCTTTGCCGGCCAAACGGTTGCCGTGTTCGGCCTTGGCGGCTCGGGCCTTGCCAGTTGTCACGCCCTCAAGGCCGGCGGCGCAACGGTGATCGCCAGCGACGACAACGCGGAGGGCCTCGCTCAGGCGGCTGCCGCCGGGTTCACCACCGCGAACCTGCGCGAGGTGTCATGGGGGAATTTCGCGGCCCTGGTGCTGGCGCCTGGCGTGCCGCTGACGCACCCGGTTCCGCACTGGACGGTGCTTGCTGCGCAGCGCGCCGGTGTCCCCATCATCGGCGATATCGAACTGTTCTGCCTGGAGCGGAAGCGTCATGCGCCGGACGCGCCGTTCGTGGCGGTCACCGGCACCAACGGCAAGTCCACGACCACGGCGCTGGTTGCGCATTTGATGCGCGAGGCTGGTCACGACGTCCAGATGGGCGGCAACATCGGCACCGCCATCCTGTCGCTGGAGCCGCCGCGCAACGGCCGTGTGCATGTGATCGAGATGTCGTCCTACCAAATCGATCTCACGCCGTCGCTCGCCGCTTCGGTCGGAATCCTGCTCAACGTCACTGAGGATCATCTCGATCGTCACGGCACGCTGGCGCATTATGCCGCGGTGAAGGAGCGGCTGGTTGCCAACGTGCAGGCCAGCGGGGCGGCGATCATCGGTGTCGATGACAACTGGTGCTGCGCTGCTGCCGATCGTATCGAGCAGGCCGGCAAGCGCGTGGTCCGCGTCTCGGTGCGCCAGCCGTTGGCAGATGGGATCTATGTCGAGCGCGACCAGATTGTGTCGAGCCAGGGGGGAGCGAAAACAGAGGTGGCGCGGATCGGCGGCATCGGCTCGCTGCGCGGCCTGCACAACGCACAGAATGCCGCCTGTGCGGCGGCCGCAGCGCTAGCACTTGGCGTGACGGCCGCCGTTATCCAGAAAGGCCTGCGCAGCTTTCCGGGACTGGCGCACCGCATGGAACAGGTCGGCCGGCGTGGCGGCGTGCTGTTCGTCAACGACTCCAAGGGCACCAACGCGGATGCGGCGGCGCGCGCGCTGTCGTCTTTCAATGACATCTTCTGGATCGCTGGCGGCAAGCCGAAGACTGGCGGCATCACCAGCTTGGCCGAGTTCTTCCCGCGCATCCGCAAAGCCTACCTGATCGGCGAGGCGGCGGAGGAATTCGCAAAGACTTTAGGGGCGCAGGTGCCTTACGAGATTTCGCAGACCCTCGACGCCGCGGTGCCGGCGGCTGCGCGCGATGCCGAGGCGGCGGGCCTGGCTGATCCCGTGGTGCTGCTGTCGCCCGCCTGTGCCTCGTTCGACCAGTACCGTAACTTCGAGATCCGCGGCACGCGTTTCCGCGACCTGGTGCTGGCGCTGCCGGGCGTCGCTCCCGTTAATTAGCGTTTTCCGCAATAGCTTAACGGTCTGTAAACCACGATGAGGGACCACTAGAGGGACACTTTTCCCGCAGGAAGCTCTCGGATGATCTCGCGCGACCGACGCACGCCTCTCAGTCAATGGTGGTGGACGGTTGACCGGCTGCTGCTGGCCGCGCTGACCACGCTGATCCTTGGCGGCATCATCCTGTCGCTGGCAGCAAGTCCGCCGGTCGCCACCCGCATCGGCCTCGATCCGTTCCACTTCTTCAACCGACATGTCATGTTCATCCTGCCGGCCTTCGCCGTGATGATCGGCGTGTCGTTCATGTCGCCGCGGCAGGTGCGCCGCTCGGCGGTGATCGTGTTTGGCATCAGCCTCGTGCTGTTGGCGGCGACGCTGGTGTTCGGCGCCGAGGTCAAAGGATCGCGGCGTTGGATTTCGATCCTTGGCATCAGCATCCAGGCGTCCGAGTTCGCAAAGCCCGCCTTTACGGTCGTGGTCGCGTGGCTGTTCGCGGAATCCGCGCGGCGGCCGGAAATGCCGGCCACGTCATTCGCACTGGCGGCGCTGCTGGTCGTCGTCGCGCTGCTGGTGCTGGAGCCCGACTTCGGTCAGACCATGCTGATCCTGATGGTCTGGGGCTCATTGTTCTTCATGGCCGGCATGCGGATGATCTGGGTGCTGGGGCTTGCCGGGGCTGCGCTCGGCGGCCTGTTCAGTGCTTATCTGTTCGTGCCGCATGTCGCCCGCCGCATCAAGCGCTTCATGGACCCGTCATCGGGCGACACCTTTCAGGTGGACATGGCGACCGAGTCGTTCGCGCGCGGCGGCTGGTTTGGGCAGGGGCCGGGCGAGGGAACAGTCAAACGCATCTTGCCGGACAGCCATACCGATTTCGTTTTCGCCGTTGCCGCGGAGGAGTTCGGTATCGTGCTGTGCCTGATCCTGCTCGCGCTGTTTGCCTTCATCGTGATCCGCTCGTTGCGGAACGCCTATCGCACCGAAGACCTGTTCACGCGCTTTGCGACGTCCGGCCTGGCGATCCTGTTCGGCGTTCAGTCGGCCATCAACATGGCAGTGAACCTGCACCTGATCCCAGCCAAGGGCATGACGCTGCCGTTCATTTCCTACGGTGGTTCGTCGATGATCTCACTCGCCTATGGCATGGGCATGCTGCTGGCGCTGACGCGGCAGCGGTCCGGCATCGAGCTTGAGGCGACCGGCGGCCATTTCGCGCGCAGCTATGCCTGAGACCGCACCCCTCATCCTGTTGGCCGCCGGCGGTACCGGCGGCCATCTGTTTCCTGCCGAAGCGCTTGGATCCGTGCTGATGCAGCGCGGCTATCGCGTGCGTCTGGTGACGGACGAACGGGCCGTGCGCTACAGCGGCCTGTTCTCGGAAGGGATGCTCGACGTCGTGCCGAGCGAAACGGTGCGCGGAAAGAATCCACTCGCGCTGGCCCGCACCGGCTTCATGCTGGCGAAGGGGACGTTGATCGCGCTCGGTCTCGTGCGTCGGCTGAAGCCCGCGGCGATGATCGGCTTCGGCGGTTATCCGACGCTGCCGCCGCTGATCGCCGCGCGGATGATGCGGGTGCCGACGCTCATTCACGAAGCCAATGCCGTGCTTGGCCGGGCCAACCGCTTCCTCGCCACTCGTGTCGATGCCATCGCCACCTCGCTGCCCGGCGTGTTCGATCGTGATCCCGCGCTCGCCGGCAAGAGCATGCTGACCGGCACGCCGCTGCGACCGGCGGTGCTGGCGGCTGCTGCCGTCGCCTACGACGCGCCGCAGGTGAACGGGCCGCTGCGGCTGCTGGTGGTCGGCGGCAGTCAGGGCGCGCGCATCATGGCGGATGTCGTACCTCCGGCGATCGAGCGGCTCGAACCGTCGCTCTGGAGCAGGCTCAAGCTGGTGCAGCAGGTGCGCGAAGAGGATATGGTGCGCGTGCGTGAGGTCTATGCGCGTTTGAAGATCGAGGCCGAGCTTGCGCCATTCTTCGCGGATCTGCCGCAGCGGCTGGCGACGAGCCATCTCGTGGTCTCGCGTTCGGGCGCAGGAACCGTGGCCGAACTCGCCGCCGTCGGCCGGCCCTCGATCCTGGTGCCCCTGCCGGGTTCGATCGATCAGGACCAGTTCGCCAATGCCGGTGTGTTGATGCAGGTGGGCGGTGCGATCCGCATTCCGCAGCCCGAATTCACGCCGGACCGGCTCGCGACGGAGATGTCGGCACTGGCTGCGGAACCTGCGCGCCTGGCTGCGATGGCACAGGGCGCGCGCGGCGCAGGCACGCTGGACGCCGCCGAGCGGCTCGCCGATTTGCTGACGAAAGTGGCGGGATTGAGGGCCTGATTGGCCCGCCACAGGTCCCGGGTTCGACGCGGATCGAGCGCGGATATGCGCAAGTTTTGGCTTGTCATGGACGGCGAAAGCGGGGCATCCAGTATGTTCAAATCGCCTGTTGAATCGCAGGCCTGCCTGCGATGCCGCGTCGGGTTTTCCCCGTTAGCCTTGGAGATTGAAACCTCATGAGACTGCCGAGCCAGATCGGTCCCATCCATTTCGTCGGCATCGGCGGCATCGGCATGAGCGGCATCGCCGAAGTGCTCGTCAATCTCGGTTACACCGTGCAAGGCTCCGACGTTGCCGAAAGCGCCAACGTCAAGCGGCTGCGTGACAAAGCTATCATTGTGACGGTCGGTCACAAGGCTGAGAACATCGCCGGCGCCGATGTCGTCGTGGTGTCGTCGGCGATCAAACGCGACAATCCGGAATTGATGGCGGCGCGCGCGCAGCGCATTCCGGTCGTGCGCCGCGCGGAGATGCTTGCGGAGCTGATGCGGCTGAAGAGCTGCGTGGCGATTGCCGGCACCCACGGCAAGACGACGACCACCTCGATGGTCGCGACCCTGCTCGATGCGGGCAATCTCGATCCGACCGTGATCAACGGCGGCATCATCAATGCCTACGGCACCAATGCGCGGCTCGGCGCAGGTGACTGGATGGTTGTCGAGGCCGACGAGAGCGACGGCACGTTCCTGAAGCTTCCCGCCGACGTCGCCATCGTCACCAACATCGATCCCGAGCATCTCGATCATTTCAAAACCTTCGAGGCCGTGCAGGACGCGTTCCGCTCGTTCGTCGAAAGCGTGCCGTTCTATGGTTTCGCGGTGATGTGCATCGATCATCCGGTGGTGCAATCGCTGGTCGGCAAGATCGAGGATCGGCGCATCGTCACCTACGGCGTCAATCCGCAGGCCGATGTGCGGCTGGTCGATCTCACCGCCGAGAACGGCGGCTCCAGGTTCACGGTTGTCTTCCGCGATCGGATCAGCGGTGCCACCCACGAGATCGCCGATCTCGTGTTGCCGATGCCGGGTCGTCACAACGCGTCGAACGCGACGGCGGCAATCGCCGTTGCCCGCGAACTCGGCATTCCCGATGAGGCGATCCGCAAGGCGCTGGCGGGCTTTGGCGGCGTCAAACGCCGCTTCACCCGCACCGGCGAGTGGAAGGGCGTGGCCATCATCGACGACTATGGTCATCACCCGGTGGAAATCGCAGCGGTGCTGAAGGCCGCACGTGACTCGGCGAAGGGAAAGGTGATCGCGGTGGTGCAGCCGCATCGCTACACGCGTCTGCAGTCGCTGTTCGAGGAGTTCTGCACCTGCTTCAACGACGCCGATGCGGTGGTGGTCGCCGACGTCTATCCGGCCGGTGAGGCGCCGATTCCGGGGATCGATCGTGACAGCTTCGTGCTGGGCCTGCGTGCGCACGGCCATCGCGAGGTGATCCCGCTGCCTGCCGCGTCGCAGCTCGCCGGCATCGTCGCCGGCCTCGCCAAGAAAGGCGACTATGTCGTCTGTCTCGGCGCCGGCAACATCACGCAGTGGGCTTACGCCCTGCCGGATGAGTTGAAGGCGTTCGGATGAGTCAGCTGGGGTCGGCCGAGAGGCCATGACAAGTAATGACATCGACATTTCCCGACATCACCCCCGAGTTGAAAGCCGCGATGCCGGAGCTGCGCGGTCGGCTCGGCGCCAACCAGGAGATGGCGCCGCTGACCTGGTTTCGTGTCGGTGGTCCGGCGCAGGTGTTGTTCACGCCGGCCGACGAGGACGATCTCGCTTACTTCCTGACTCGGCTGCCAGCCGACATCCCGGTCTATCCGGTCGGTGTCGGTTCGAACTTGATCGTACGCGATGGCGGCGTACCGGGCGTGATCATCCGCCTGTCGCCACGCGGCTTCGGTGAAGCCATCGGAGACGGAGACACCGTGCGCGCAGGTGCTGCGGCCCTCGACAAGCGTGTGGCGGAGGCGGCGGCTGCGGCGAACATCACCGGGTTGGAGTTCTACTTCGGCATTCCAGGATCGATCGGCGGCGCGCTGCGGATGAATGCGGGCGCCAATGGTGGCGAGACCAAGGACGTGCTGATCGAGGCGAGGGGCGTGACGCGCAACGGCGAGAAGCGCGTGTTCTCCAGCGCCGACATGAAGTTCGTGTATCGCAACTCCGGCGTCGAGGACGGCGTGATCTTCACCGGCGCCCTCTACCGTGGCCGCAACGCTGACGCGGAATCGATCCGCGCGCGCATGAACGAGGTGCAGCAGCATCGCGAAACGGCGCAGCCGATCCGCGAGAAGACTGGCGGATCGACGTTCAAGAATCCGCCCGGTCACAGCGCCTGGAAACTGATCGATGCCGCCGGGATGCGCGGCTTCCGCGTCGGCGGAGCCCAGGTCTCCGAGATGCACTGCAATTTCCTGATCAACACCGGCACTGCCTCGGGGCACGATATCGAGACGCTGGGCGAAACGGTGCGGGCGCGGGTCAAGGCCAACTCCGGGGTGGAGTTGAACTGGGAAATCAAGCGCATCGGCGTGGCGCGATAGCCCGCGCTGACAACGCTACGCCAGGCCTCAGTGGCCTTTCTGACGCCCGACCAATCCGGCGACGAAACCCAATAGCGGCCGGTTGCGCTGGGCCGCCGCCTCCGCGAGGATAGCCTCGGTCTGCGGACCGATCCGATCGATGCTGTAATCACCGGTGACGATTGCGTGCGCGGCGACACCCATGGCCGTGCGGCGGGCGCTGTCCTGCGCCAAGGCGACCAGCTTCTCGGTCATGGCATGCGTATCGCCGACCTTGACGATGTGTCCGCCGCTGCCGTCGCGCACGAACTCCGGCAGCATGCCGACGTCGGTGGCGAGCACCGGCAGTCCGGTCGCCATCGCCTCCAGCACCGAGAGTGGCCCGCTCTCCTTGCGCGATACCAGTGCATACACGTCCATCGCTGCGAGCAGATGGGCGATGTCGGTTCGCACGCCGGTCATCACGAGGTGCTCGCGCACGCCGAGCGCATCGGCGATGCGGAGGAGGTCGGCCATGTAGTCGGTGTTGTGGCCGCCGACCAGCAGCAGCCGCGTGTTCGGCACGGAACGGACGAGGCCGCCGAGCGCATGCACGAGATCGATCTGGTTCTTGCGTCCGTCAATGAAGCCGACCGAGCCGACGACGAAGGCGTCGTCGGCGATGCCGAGGCTCGCGCGCGCGGCTTGCCGCTGCACGGGGGAGGGGACAGGAAACGCCTTCGGGTCGATGAAGTTCGGCTGGGTCCGCAGCGCGGCGCGACGCACCAGATTGGTGCGGTGATGATGATCGGCGGCCGCATCGGACGTGGCGATGACGATGTTGTTGAAGCACCAGTGCAGCTGCAGCGATTGCGAATGGGCCGTGGCGACCACCGGCCTGCGGCTTAAAATGCGTGTCAGCATGCCGTAGGTGTGGGCGCTGCTCATATGCGTGTGCAGCACCTGCGGATCGAACGTGTTGATCGTGCGGGTGACGCGGATCAGCTCGCGCGGCGAACGGCCGAACGATGTCGCGAACCGATCGACGTTTTCAAGGCCGGGTTGTGCGGCGATCCACGCATCCGGCCGGTGCAGCAGCAGGATGGAATGGCCGCGGCTCGCCAGAAAGCGCATCAGCAGCAGGCTGTGAACGATGGCGCCGTTGATGCCGGTGCCGGAGACGAGCATGGCGATACGCAAAGGGTGAGGCATGCCGGTGGTCGCAGAAGGCCGGATATCAGGTGGACAGGGCAGGGCTAGCCGTTTCCCCGCAGTTTGCCCGCTCTTACTATAAAAGCGGCTCATTTTCTCGCGAATCTATGCAAGCCCTGTCAGAAATCGCGCAAGCGGGCTCACGCCCGGGATGGTTCTCCGAGACGCGCCAGTCGGGAAAACGTCAGGGCTGATGCGGATGGAAAGACCCTGCTAAGAGCTGGGCGGGTACAGTCGCTGCAGACGGAGGCAAGAGATCCGTCATGGCAGCCTAATGATGCGGAACGGAATGATGCGGATCACGATCCTTTTCGGAGGCACGAACAAGGAGCGGCTGGTGTCGGTGGCGAGCGCCCAGGCGCTGCATACGGCTTTGCCCGATGCGGATCTGTGGTTCTGGGACGTGGACAACACCGTCCACGAGACGTCACCGCAGGCGCTTCTCGCCCATGCGCGGCCGTTCGAGGAGCCCTTCAAGGCCGACGGCCGGCCGCTTGGCCCGATCGAGCCGGCGCTGGATCGGGCCAAGGCTGAGGATCGTTTGTTCGTTTTTGGTTTGCATGGGGGCATGGCCGAGAACGGCGAGTTGCAGGCGATGTGCGAGATGCGCGGCATTGCGTTCACCGGGTCCGGTTCGGCGTCATCGTATCTTGCCTTCGACAAGGTGCTCGCCAAGCGCTTTGCCGCCATCGCCGGCGTGCAGACGCTTCCCAGCGTGGCCCTGCAGGATGCGGAAGCAGCCCTCGGGCAGTACGGCAAGCTCATAGCCAAGCCGTCGCGGGATGGATCGAGCTACGGCCTGATTTTCGTCAATGCGCGCCAGGATATCGTTGCCGTGCGTAACGCGTCCAAGACCGAAGACTACCTGATCGAGCCGTTCATTGCCGGCGTCGAGGCGACCTGCGGCGTGCTGGAACTGGCTGATGGTTCGCTGACGGCCCTGCCACCGATCGAGATCATCCCCGCCGAAGGTGCGTTCGATTACACCGCCAAGTATCTTGCCAAGAGCACTCAGGAGATCTGCCCAGGCCGGTTTTCGGCCGAGGTGACCACACGGCTGATGGATCATGCGATGCGGGCGCACCGGGTGCTGTCGTGCCGCGGCTATTCCCGCTCCGATTTCATCGTTTCCGACAAGGGGCTGATCTATCTTGAGACCAACACCCTGCCGGGATTGACCAAGGCCTCGCTCTACCCGAAAGCGCTCCATGCGCAGGGGGTAACGTTCGTCGATTTCCTGACCGGCCAGATCGAGCTGGCGGCCCGCCACGTCCGCCGCTAGTGGGGTCGTCGTTTTCGACGGAACATGGGAGGTTCCATTCGATAAAATACGATAGTTCCCCGGCAAACTGTTCAAAAGCCGCCCTAAATCACAACGCGCCTGCGCCAGATTTACCTTTTGTTTACCAGGACGTCCGAAGGTTAACGCTGGCGGCGCATCCGTGCGCTTGGTCCGGCGTGAGCCGCAATGGCGATCGCGGTTGAGGGGGTGAGCGGGCGGTTGCCTGACGGTTGACGCACCCATCCTGGAACGACGGTACGCCGCCTGTGTCTGGGCTCGCAACCGGTGCGGGCGTAACATTTTGACGAGCTCGTGCAATGGGTGGTGGAGGACGCTTCGCTGGGTCGCTGAGACAAGGGGCGAAGTCTGTCCTGAGCTGGGCGGTTCAAGCGCTCCGCCGCAAACCCGATCCGGTCCGCATCCGCAGCACAAGCGACAACCGTTTCATCGCCATGATCGAGCAGCGGTTGCCGCGCAATGTCGGCAGCGTGGCGACGCTCCTTATTCTCACCGGCAGTCTCTGCGTCGGCGTGGTCCGCGGCGGACATGTCGAGTACATGGTCGAGGCGATGCAGGATGCGCGCGACGCGATGGCCAATGCCGCCGGGTTCCGCATCGCGCGTGTGGCGATCAACGGCCGCAAGAACCTGTCGCAGGACGAAGTGCTGGCGATCGGCGGAATTACCGGGCGCCGCTCCTTGCTGTTTCTTGATGCCGCCGAAGTGCGCGACAAGCTGAAGGCCACACCCTGGGTGGCCGATGCGACCGTGCTGAAACTCTATCCCGACACGATCCAGATCGATCTCGTCGAGCGGGCTCCGTTCGCACTGTGGCAGCGCGACGGCAACGTGTCCGTGATCTCCGAGACCGGGATGGTGCTGCAGCCCTATACGCCAGGCCCGTTCCGGTCGCTGCCGCTGGTGGTCGGCAAGGGCGCCGACAGCCGCGCCAAGGATTTCCTCGCTCTGCTCGGTCAATACCCGCAAATCCGTTCTCAGGTGAAAGCGATCATCTTCGTCAGCGAGCGGCGCTGGAACCTGCGGCTTGCCGATGGCATCGACGTGCGCTTGCCCGAGGCGGGCGTCGAGCGAGCACTCGCCACGCTGACGAAGCTGGATCGCGACGAGAAGCTGTTCTCGCGCGACATCACCGCAGTTGATCTGCGGCTGCCCGACCGATTGACGGTGCGGCTCTCGGAGGACGCCGCGAAAGCGCGCGCCGACATGCTCAAGGACCGTGAAAAAGCCCGCAAGCGGAAAGCGAACGAAGCATGACAAGCCTCGAACGCGGCCTCACCCCGAAAATGCGGCCGATGGTATCGAGCCGGCCGACATTGGTTGCGGGTCTCGATATCGGAACCAGCAAGATCGCCTGCCTGATCGGGCGGCTGCGGCCGTGCGCGCCGCGTGACGCGCTGGTCGGGCGCAGCCACGCCATCGACGTGATCGGCTTCAGCCATATTCAGTCGCGCGGCGTCAAAGCCGGTGCCGTGGTCGATGCCAACGAGGCGGAACAGTCGGTGCGCCAGGCGGTGGCGCTGGCGGAGCAGATGGCCGGCGTGCGGGTGGAGTCGGTGGTGCTGTCGGTTTCGGCCGGACGCATTCAGGGCCAGCTGATGGAAGCGACGGCGGAGACGCGCGGCGGCACCGTGACGCCCAATGATCTGTCGCGGGCAATGGGAACCACCGCGCGGCATGTGACCGGTGAAGGCCGCACCGTGCTGCATGCGTTGCCGGTCGGCTATTCGCTCGATGGCGTGAAGGGCATCCGCGATCCGCGCGGCATGGTCGCCAACCAGTTTGGAATCGAAATGAACGTGGTGACGGCGGATGCCGCCGTCGCGCGCAACCTGATGCTGGTGGTGGAACGCTGCCATCTGAACGTCGAAGCGGTGGTGGCGAGTCCATATGTCGCAGGTCTCGCGGCTCTGGCCGACGACGAGTCCGCGCTGGGTGCGGCGGTGATCGAAATGGGCGCGGGGACAACGACAATCGCAATTTATTCGTCGGGCCGCTTCGTCCACGCGTCCGGTTTCGCGCTCGGCGGCAATCACATCACGATGGACTTGGCCCGTGGACTTGGCGCATGCATTGCAGATGCTGAGCGAATCAAGACTTTATACGGTACGGTTTTGACCGGCGGCTCCGACGCGCGTGAATTGATGACCGTTCCGTCGGCGGGCGATCACGACGGCGATGCGCCGCAGATCGTATCGCGCGGCAAGATCGCGAACATCATCCGCCAGCGGGCCGAGGAGATATTCGAGATGGTCCGTGACCGGTTGGCGGATTCGCCCTTCGCAGCAGACCCGAGAGGTCGGGTCGTGATCACCGGTGGAGCCTCGCAATTGACCGGCATTCCGGAACTGGCGAGTCAGATTCTAAATCGGCCTGCCCGCATCGGCCGCCCGCTTGGCCTGAGCCGTCTGCCGAACGAAGCCAAGGGCGCATCGTTCGCGGTGCCAGCCGGGCTCCTGGTCTATCCGCAGTTTGCGCACCTGGAATTCACCGAGCCGCAGCGTGGCCGCCGCGCTGCGACCGGAACCGACGGTGGTTATTTCGGAAAGGTCGGACGATGGCTCCGCGAAGGTTTCTGATGGCCATGACCTGTTCAGCCAAAATCTGTTCGGCAATGACCCGTTTCGCTCCAATCACCCTTCGGCCTGCGTCGCTTGACGCTACGCCCACTGCCACGCCGCGCGCGTAATCGAGAGGCAACCATGACGATCAATCTGCAGATCCCCGACATTCGCGAGCTCAAGCCACGCATCACCGTGTTCGGTGTCGGCGGCGCTGGCGGCAATGCCGTCAACAACATGATCACTGCGGGCCTCCAGGGTGTCGACTTCGTCGTCGCCAACACCGATGCCCAGGCGCTGACCATGTCCAAGGCCGAGCGCATCATTCAGATGGGCACGCAGGTCACCGAAGGTCTCGGTGCGGGATCGCAGCCGGATGTCGGTGCAGCGGCCGCGCAAGAGGTGATCGACGAAATTCGCGATCATCTGGCAGGTGCGCACATGGTGTTCGTGACCGCCGGCATGGGTGGCGGCACCGGCACTGGCGCAGCTCCCGTGATTGCCAAGACCGCGCGCGATATGGGCATCCTGACCGTCGGCGTGGTGACGAAGCCGTTCCATTTCGAAGGCCAGCGCCGGATGCGCACGGCGGAATCGGGCATCGTCGAGCTGCAGAAGGGCGTCGATACGCTGCTGATCATCCCGAACCAGAATCTGTTCCGGGTCGCCAACGAGAAGACCACCTTCGCCGACGCCTTCGCGATGGCCGATCAGGTGCTCTATTCGGGCGTTGCCTGCATCACCGACCTGATGGTCAAGGAAGGTCTGATCAATCTCGACTTCGCCGACGTCCGCGCCGTGATGCGCGAGATGGGCAAGGCGATGATGGGCACCGGCGAGGCGGGCGGCGAGAAGCGCGCGCTGACTGCAGCCGAAGCCGCAATCGCCAATCCGCTGATCGACGACTCCTCGATGAAGGGCGCGCGCGGCCTGTTGATCTCGATCACCGGCGGTAAGGACCTGACCCTGTTCGAGGTGGACGAGGCTGCAACCCGCATTCGCGAGGAAGTGGACCAGGACGCCAACATCATTGTTGGGGCGACCTTCGACGAGAACCTGGACGGCATCATCCGTGTGTCGGTGGTGGCCACCGGCATCGACAGCGTGCAGATGGCTGCCCGCGTGAAGGCTTCCGGCACGGCCCCGGCTGCCGCCCAGGCGGCTCCGGCGACGCCGGAGAACCGCCTCGCCGACCTGACCGCACGCCTGCGGGCCGATTCGGCCAAGATGGCCGAGCGCATCGCGCAGCCGCAGGAGCGTCCGGCCGAGGCGATGCAGGCACGGGCGCCGGTCGAGCATGAGCGCGCAGCGCTTGCGGCGATCGCCGCCGCAGTCGCACCCGCTCCCGCGACCGGTTCGGCCGACCCGGCGACCTACGGGGATGTCTCGATCCGTCCGGTGCCTTCGCCGAAGCCGTCCCTGTTCCCGGAACAGCGGGCCGAGGCGGTCGAGCAGCCGGAAGCGCCGATTCCGTCCTCGTTCATTCCGCCGGCCGCTGAACGGATGCCGGTACGTCCGACCCGGATGCCGAAATTCGAGGATCTGCCGATGCCGGCTCAGGCCGAGATTCGTCAGGCTCGCGGCGAGGCGTCGGCGGAGCATCCGCAGAAGGCCCGTCTGTCGCTGCTGCAACGGCTTGCTAATGTCGGGCTCGGCCGTCGTGACGAAGAGACCGAGCAGCCGATTTCGGCGCGCGGGGCAGGTCCGGCCATGCCGCCGGTTCCGCAGCGCATGCCGCAGCGTCCGGCTACGCCGCCGCCGCCCCGGACTCCGGAGCCGGTGTCGGAATATGCCCGCCGCGCCCCGGCGCCGCAGGGGCTTGATTCGCACGGTCGCCCGGCTCCAATCGCCCCGGCGCCTGTGGAAGACCACCTCGATATCCCGGCCTTCCTGCGCCGGCAGTCGAGCTGATCACCCCTGTAACAATTCGATTTTCGCGCTCTTTGTCCCGGCCCCTGCGCCGGGACAAATTTTTTCAATCAATTTCTAAGGTGATTTGAATAACTTATTGAGGAGGTTAATGAAATCCTAAGACTTTCTTTTCATCAGAAATCTCAAGCAGATGCCAACTTTGGTGCTGCCGGGGCGCGATTGGGGCGAGTTTAGGGTAACAATTGGTAAGCAAGCGTGAGTGGTCAAATTCACCCTGATCGGTATCTTCGTTTCAGACGTTGGGGGAAACAACGTCGGCATCTTTTGGGGAAGAACCGAGTCGTGCTGGCAGCGCCGGCCATCGTGTTCAGCAGTTAGGCGACGTTGGGATGAAATCGAGCCGGCAGACCACGCTCAGGTTGCCCGTCAGTGTGACTGGCATCGGCGTCCATTCCGGCCAGCCTGCCACCCTCACGCTGAACCCCGCTGATCCTAATACCGGTATCGTGTTCGTCCGCACCGGACTTGACGGCGCCGACCGTGAGGTCGCTGCGCGCCACGATGCGGTCATAGCCACCGATTTCGCCACCGTGCTGGGAGACCGGCAAGGACCACTGGTGTCCACCACCGAGCATGTTCTCGCTGCGCTGCTTGGCATGGGCGTCGACAACGCCACCGTCGAGGTCGATGGGCCGGAGGCGCCGATCATGGACGGCAGTGCTGCGCCATTCGTCGCTGCGATCGAACAGGCGGGTGTCGTCGAATTGTCCGCGCCGCGCCGCTACATCGAGGTGCTGAGGCCGGTCCAAGTTATGACCGGTACGTCGTCCGGCGAGCTGCGTCCCTATGCGCACGGCTTCCGCGCCGAACTCGATATCGACTTCGATAATCCGCTGATCGGCCGTCAGTCCTACGCGGTGGACGTGACGCCGCAAAGCTTCCGTCAGGAGATCTGCCGCGCCCGCACGTTCGGCTGCATGGCCGACGTCACCAAGCTTTGGAGCGCCGGTTACGCCCGCGGTGCTTCATTCGAGAATTCGGTCGTGGTCGACGAAACCCGCATCCTCAACCCCGAGGGCTTGCGCTTCGCCGACGAGTTCGTCCGTCACAAGGTGCTGGATGCGATTGGCGATCTGGCTCTGGCCGGCCTGCCGATCCTGGGTCTTTTCCGCTCGGTTCGCGGAGGCCACAAGCTCAATCATGCCGTGCTGTCGGCGCTCATGGCGGATCGCAGTGCCTGGCGAATCGTCGAGGCCGAGCGGCCACGTCGGGCCACGCGCGGCCATGTGGAGGCGGTGGGCGGCCTGATCATCGCCCCGGCCTATGGACCGGACGTGTCCTGAGCGGACGTGTCAGGCGGCCATTCGCGCATTTCAGTTTCATCCTCAACCCGTGCCGCCTTAATGCGGGCGAAATGTCGGCTTATCCGGTTGGTTGGGATGGCATTTTCGGTTATTTCTCCTGATCTCGTCACTGGACCTAGCGGCCCTGCGTATGATGCTTGAGCTTTCGACAAAATTGGCCCGGAATACCCGTTTGCTGCGCCTCAGCACGGTGCTCGTGCTGCTCACTGCACCGCTCGGCGCTTGCAGCACCATGTCCGATGGATGGAGCAAGCTGTTCGGCAAGGAGGAGGTCGCCGCCGACGAGCCGGCCGACAAGCTCTACAATGAGGGCTTGTACATGCTGAACGAGGACAAGCGGGCGACCGCTGCCGCCAAGAAGTTCGAGGAAGTCGATCGTCAGCACCCGTATTCGGATCTCGCGCGCAAGTCGCTGCTGATGTCCGCTTATGCTCATTATGAGGCGCAGGACTACGACTCCACCATTGGTGCGGCCCAGCGCTACATCACCCTGCATCCGGGCAGTCCCGACGCTGCCTATGCGCAGTACCTGATCGCCGCCTCCCATTTCGACCAGATTCCCGATATCAGCCGCGACCAGGGCCGCACCGAAAAGGCGATCAATGCGCTGGAGGAAGTGGTCCGCAAGTATCCGAATTCGGAATACGCGCAAGCTGCCCGCCGGAAGCTCGAATCGGCCCGCGACCAGCTCGCCGGCAAGGAGATGTCGGTTGGCCGCTATTATATGGAGCGTCGCGATTTCACCGGCGCGATCAACCGCTTCAAGACCGTGGTCACCCAGTATCAGCGCACGCGCCATGTCGAGGAGGCGCTCGCCCGCCTGACCGAGGCGTATATGGCGATCGGCATCGTCAACGAAGCGCAGACTGCCGCAGCCCTGCTTGGCCACAACTTTCCTGAAAGCGCCTGGTACAAGGACGCCTATAATCTTGTAAAATCGAACGGTCTCGAACCGAGCGAGAACAAGAG
Source organism: Afipia sp. P52-10 (assembly GCF_000516555.1). NCBI lineage: Bacteria > Pseudomonadati > Pseudomonadota > Alphaproteobacteria > Hyphomicrobiales > Nitrobacteraceae > Afipia > Afipia sp. P52-10. The sequence continues at coordinate 2,859,555 of NZ_AZSJ01000003.1, forward strand.
CTCCTGGATGAGCCGGGCGCTCCGCAAGGTTGGCCTGGGTTAGGGTTCGATTCCAACAGTTGCATCCATTGCAGCAAAGTTGTCTGCGAATGTTGGACTCAAAGAACCACTAGCAACGTAATGATTTAGTGGAGCTTTGGATTGACATTCGCATGGAGCGCCAGCGGCTAAGTGGAATGTCAAATCCGCTCCACGGGTATCCCGAATCCGAAGTTCGCTGCCCTTTGCAGCACCCTTAGAGCGAAGCTGGGACTGGATACAGACACGAGCCAATTTATGGTTCTAGTGTCGTTTCTGGATCGGACATTCGCACGATGGACTCGCCGAAACGATGGTGCGAATTTCTGATCCGCGATACTCGGGTGTGATCCCGGTTAGATCATGCTCGCGTAATATGGGGTCGCGATTCGATCCCATTGGACCATGATCTAGGATACGTCCTCCATGCTTGCGTGTCTTTCGATCCGCGACATCGTGCTGATCGAACGGCTGGATATCGATTTTGCGCGTGGTCTTGCCGTGCTCACCGGTGAAACCGGTGCGGGCAAATCGATCCTGCTTGACGCTTTCGCGCTGGCGCTCGGCGGCCGCGGCGATGCCGGACTGGTGCGCCAGGGCGCGGAGCAGGGGCAGGTCACCGCCGTATTCGATGTGCCGAAGACGCATCCGGCGACCAAACTGCTGGCGGCGAACGGCCTCGATGATACCGGCGAGATGATCCTCCGCCGCGTGCAGCTCGCGGATGGCCGGACCCGCGCCTTCATCAACGATCAATCGATCAGTGTGCAGACGCTGAAGGCGGTCGGCGCGGCGTTGGTCGAAATTCATGGGCAGCATGACGAGCGGGCGCTGGTCGATGCCGCCACCCATCGCCGCCTGCTCGATGCCTTTGCCGGGTTGGAGAAGGAGGCCGCAGGCGTCGAAGCGCTCTGGGATGCGCGCCGCAACGCCGCCTCGGCCCTTGAGGAGCACCGCGCCGGTATCGAGCGTGCCGCGCGCGAGGCGGACTATCTGCGGCACGCGTCTGAGGAATTAACCACGCTCGCGCCGCAGGCCGGCGAGGAAACATCGCTCGCCGAGCGGCGCACGACCATGATGCAGGGTGAGAAGATCGCGGGCGATCTGCGCGACGCACAGGCCGTGGTCGGTGGACCGCAGTCGCCGGTCTCGGCATTGGCTGCTGCGGCGCGGCGGCTGGAGCGGCGGGCCGCGCACATGCCGCAGCTCGTGCAGCCTGCGATCGATGCCATTGACGCTGCGATCAACGCGCTCGCGGAAGCCGACCAGCATCTCAATGCGGCGCTTGCGGCGGCGGATTTCGATCCCGCCGAACTGGAGCGGATCGAGGAGCGGCTGTTCGCGCTGCGCGCGGCCTCGCGCAAATACTCCGTGCCGGTCGACGATCTGGCCGCGCTCGCCGAACGTTTCGCCACCGACCTCGCGCTGATCGACAAGGGGGCGGGTCAGCTCAAGGAGCTCGAAAAGGCTGCCGCCGAGGCCGAGAAGCGCTATCGGGCTGCTGCCGAAAAGCTGTCCGTCGCGCGCAGGAAAGCGGCCGAGAAGCTCGACAAGGCGGTCAACGCCGAGCTTGCGCCGCTCAAGCTCGAGCGTGCAAAGTTCTCATCGCAGATCGACTCCGATCCGCAGGCGGCAGGGCCGAACGGCTTCGACCGCGTCGAGTTCTGGGTGCAGACCAATCCCGGCACGCGGCCCGGGCCGATGATGAAGGTTGCCTCCGGCGGCGAGCTCTCGCGTTTTCTGCTGGCGCTGAAGGTGGTGCTGTCGGATCGCGGCTCCGCGCCGACGCTCGTGTTTGACGAGATCGACACCGGTGTCGGCGGCGCGGTGGCGGATGCGATTGGCGGACGGCTCGCCAAGCTGTCCCGTAAGGTGCAGGTGATGGCGGTGACACATGCGCCGCAGGTCGCCGCCCGCGCCGATCAGCATCTGCTGATCAGCAAGGATGCCCTCGACAAGGGCAAGCGCGTCACCACCCGCGTCGCAGCGCTTGCCGCCGACAAGCGTCGCGAGGAGATCGCCCGCATGCTGGCCGGGGCCGAGATAACGGCCGAGGCGCGCGCGGCCGCCGAGCGGCTGATGAAGTCTGCCGCGGGCTGAGGTATCATCTCCGTCGCTGGCCGGCGTGCAAAGCGTCTGCCGATGACGCTATGGATCGTTCGTTTTCAGATGGCAAAGAAAGCTTCGGCCCCGAAACCCGTCGAGACGCTGACCCTTGCACAGGCGCGCAAGGAATTGACGACATTGGCGTTGCAGCTCGCGACCCACGATGAGCGTTACTATCAGCACGACGCGCCGACGATCTCGGATGCCGACTACGATGCCCTGCGTCGCCGCGCCAGCGAGATCGAGGCGCGGTTTCCGGAGCTCGTCACCAAGGATTCTCCGTCGCAGAAGGTCGGCGCGGCTCCATCCGGCCGTTTCGCCAAGGTGGCGCACGCGGTGCCGATGCTCTCGCTCGGAAACGCTTTCAGCGATGAGGACGTGGCCGATTTCGTCGAGCGGGTGCGTCGTTTCCTACGATTGCCCGCGGACGAGATGCCGGTGGTCGTCGCCGAGCCGAAGATCGACGGCCTGTCGTTGTCGCTGCGGTATGAGAACGGCGAACTGGTGCGCGGCGCAACGCGCGGCGACGGCACCACTGGCGAGGACGTTACCGCCAACGTCCGCACCATCGCTGACATTCCGCACACGTTGAAGGGCGCGAACGTACCGGCGATCTGCGAGGTGCGGGGCGAAGTCTACATCATGACCAACGACTTCATCGGCTTCAACAAGCGCGCCGAGAAGGCCGGGATTCAGATGGCGGCCAACCCGCGCAACTTCGCCGCCGGTTCGCTGCGGCAGAAGGATGCATCGATCACCGCATCGCGGCCGCTGAAGTTCTTCGCCTATGCCTGGGGCGAGATGAGCGCGATGCCGGCGGATACGCAGTTCGGCATGGTTGCGTGGATGCGAAGAGCCGGATTCGTCACCAACCCACTGATGCGGCAATGCCAGAGCGTCGAGGCGCTGCTGGCGTTCTACCGCGAGATCGCCGAGAAGCGCGCCTCGCTCGGCTACGACATCGATGGCGTCGTCTACAAGATCGACCGGCTCGACTGGCAGTCGCGGCTCGGTTTCGTTTCGCGCAACCCGCGCTGGGCAATCGCACACAAGTTCGCTGCCGAACAGGCGATGACTGTCTTGAACGGCATCGAAATTCAAGTCGGCCGCACCGGCGCGCTGACGCCGGTGGCGCGGCTTGCGCCGGTCACGGTCGGCGGTGTCGTCGTCTCTAACGCCACGCTGCACAATGAGGACTACATCAGGGCGGTCGGCAACGACGGCAATCCGATCCGCGAAGGCGTCGACATCCGTATCGGCGATACGGTGGTGGTGCAGCGTGCGGGCGACGTGATCCCGCAGATCGTCAGCGTGGTGCTCGAGAAGCGGCCAAAGGACGCGAAGCCTTACAAGTTCCCGCAGAAGTGCCCCGCCTGCGGCAGCCATGCGGTGCGTGAGGAAGGCGAGGCGGTGCGCCGCTGCACAGGCGCGCTGGTGTGTCCGGCACAGGCGGTTGAACGGCTGAAGCACTTCGTGTCGCGCAACGCTTTCGACATCGACGGGCTGGGCGACAAGCAGGTGCAGGAGTTTTACGAGGCGGGCCTCGTAAGGTCGGCCGCCGACATCTTTACCCTGCAGAAGCGTGATGCGCGCTCGCAGACGAAGCTGAAAGATCGCGAAGGGTATGGCGATGTCTCAATCCGCAATCTGTTCAGCGCGATCGATGCCCGGCGCAGGATTGAACTGCATCGGTTGATCTTCGCGCTCGGTATCCGTCATGTCGGCGAGGGTAATGCCAAGCTGCTGGCGCGCCACTATGGCACTCTTGCTGCGTTCGTCGAGGCGATGCGCGCGGCGGCCGAGGGGCAGAGTGAGGAGGGTAACACCTCCGAGGCCTACGACGACCTCAACGGCATCGAGGGTATCGGCGAGGTCGTCGCCGATGCCGTCGTCGAGTTCTTCGCCGAGCCACGCAACATCAAGGCGCTCGACGATCTCTTGGCGGAGATCGAGGTGCTGCCTGCCGAGCAGGCGGCCAAGGATTCGCCGGTATCGGGCAAGACGGTGGTGTTCACCGGCTCGCTGGAGAAGATGACGCGCGAGGAAGCCAAGGCGATGGCCGAGCGCTTAGGCGCCAAGGTCTCCGGCTCGGTGTCGAAGAAGACCGATCTCGTGGTGGCTGGTCCCGGTGCCGGCTCGAAGCTGAAGGAGGCCGAGAAGCATGGCGTCAAGGTTCTGTCCGAAGACGACTGGTTCAAGCTGATCGGTGTGGCTTGATCATCGCGATTATCGCGTCATAAGCCGCAAGGAGCGTTCGCATGACAGCCCACGTTCCCGACCATGGCGGTCGACCAGTTCTGCTCACCAGCGAAGCGCATCTTTATGTTCGCGACATCGCGGCGTCCTTGACCTTCTTCGCCAGCAAGCTCGGCTTCGAGGTGGATTTCCTTTATGGCGAGCCGCCGTTCTACGGGCAGGTCAGGCGTGACGGCGCCCGGCTGGCGTTGCGGTTGGTATGCGAACCGGTGTTCGTCGGCGACATCCGGGAACGCGAAACTCTGCTCTCGGCGTCAGTGACGCTTGCGACCTCGGACGAGATCAAGCGGTTGTTCGCGGCGTATCAGGCGCGCGGTGTCGCCTTCAACAAGCCGCTTTCGCTGGAACCATGGGGCGCGCTGACCTTCATCGTCCGCGATCCCGACGGCAATCTCGTGCTGTTTGCGGGGCCAGGCTCATAAAGGTGAAGCTTAGCCTGTCTCGCGGCGTGAGGTCAGGCCGAGCGTTTCGGGTCGTCGCGCGGAATCAACAGCGCCACCACCAGCGCGCAGAGCAGCGAGAAGATCAGAACGCTGATATTCAGTGGCACGGTGGTCGTGAAGTCGCCGCCGAGATGGGCGCCGAGCTGCGAGACGATGGCGCCGAACCCCATCTGCATGAAACCCATCACGCCCGAAGCCGTACCTGCCGCCTGCGGCCGCACGCTGATGGCGCCGGCGGCGGCGTTCGTCATCACATAGCCGTTGCCGTAGGCGACGATCATCTGGGTGATGAAGAACCAGGCCGGATGCGCACTGAGGCCCATCAACCCCCAGATCAGGTTGAGCACTGAACCTGCGATCTGCATGTTCAGGCCGATCCACATCATACGATGGCCGCCGACCTTCGGCGTCAGCCGTGCGGCAGCGAGGTTGCCTGCCATATAGGCGATCGAGCCGAGCGCGAACCAGGCGCCGTATTCCGCGCTGGAGCGACCCATCTGGGTGATCGTCACATAGGCGCCGCCGGAGGCGAAGACAAAGAACGTCGCGGCCGCGAGCATCTGGCACAGGATGAAGCCGTGATAGGCGGGGCTTGCGATCAGCGCGCGCACGTCGCCGAAAAAGCCCGATGCCGCCGGGCCCGATTGTGTCCGTCGCGTTTCCGGCAACGTCGCCCATGCCCACAGGAAGATGACGAGCGATACGCCGCCGAGGAAATGGAAGATGGTGCGCCAGCCATAGGCGGTCTCGAGCACGCCGCCGATGAAGGGGCCGATCATGGGTGCGATCATCATCGCGCCGACGACGATGCCGATCATCGAGGCGGCGCGGTCGCGATCATAGAGATCGCGGATCATGGCACGGCCGACCGCGAGCCCGGAGGCTGCGCCGAGCGCCTGGATGATCCGCGCGGCGATCAGTTGCGGCAGCGTCGTCGCGAACACGCCGGCGACGTTCGAGAGCACCATCAGGCCCAGTCCGGCGAGGATGACCGGGCGCCGCCCGAACTTGTCGGACAGCGGGCCGACGACCAGCTGCGCGCCGGCGAGGCCGACGAGATAGAGCGAGATCGTGAGCTGAGCGACCGAAAAATCTTCGGCGAAGTGGGTCGCGAGCGCCGGCAGCGCGGGCATGATCGCCTGCATCGTCAGCGGGCCGAGGCCGCTCAGTGCGATCAGCAGGGCGAGGAAGCCCGGCGAAACTTTCGGTGCCGCGGCGGCGCGCTCGGTTGCAGAACCCTTGATGGCGTCGTCGCTCACGGCGCGGCAATCCTGTTCGTTCTAACCGTGTCGTTCTGAAATGAACGCGATTGCGCCCACCGATGGTCGGTCGCGTGTGGCCTCGACGAGTCTTATCCGGCGAGTGGACGCGTCGCTGCGTCCAGCCAGTCACGGGTGGCATCATCCAGCGCTTCGCGCAACGTATTGCGCACGCGCAGGTGATATGCGTCGAGCCAGGCGATTTCGTCCGAAGTCATCAGGGCCGTGTTGATCAGCCGCCGGTCGATCGGCGCGAGCGTCAGGGCCTGAAAGCCGTTCACCGGCTTTTCTGAACCGGGGATCTCCTTCGCGGCCACAAGCTCCAGGTTTTCGATGCGGATGCCGTATTCGCCGGTCTTGTAGTAGCCGGGTTCGTTGGAGAGGATCATGCCGCGCTTCAGTGGCGTCGTGCCGAGCTTGGAAATGCGCGCAGGCCCCTCGTGTACCGACAAGTAGCTGCCGACGCCATGGCCGGTACCGTGCTCGAAATCGAGGCCGGCCTGCCACAGGAACTGCCGCGCGAAGGCGTCGATCTGCGCGCCGGTGGTGCCGTCCGGAAACACCGCGCGGGCGATGGCGAGATGGCCGCGCAAGACGCGGGTGAAGCGGTCGCGCATCTCGGCGCTCGGCGCGCCGACCGCGATGGTGCGGGTGACGTCGGTGGTGCCGTCCTGATACTGCGCGCCGGAATCAATCAGCAGCAGTTCGCCGGGGCGGATGCGGCGGTTGGTCTTGCGCGTGACGCGGTAGTGAACGATAGCGCCGTTCGGTCCCGAGCCGGCGATGGTCGGGAACGAGACGTCCTTCAGCGCGCCGGTCTCGCGGCGGAAGGTCTCCAGCGCTTCCACCGTGTCGATCTCGGTCAGCTGTCCGCCAGGCGCTTCACGATCGAGCCAGAACAGGAAGCGCGCCAGTGCCACACCATCGCGCGCATGCGCGGTGTGCGTGCCGGAAATCTCGGTGGCATTTTTCACCGCCTTCAGCAGCGCGACCGGATCGCTGCCGCGCACCGGCTTGCCGCCATTCGTTGCGATCAGCCGGCTCAAGGCATCGGCGCCGGTGGCCGCGTCGATGGCGATCGCCGCACCGCTTTGCGCCAGCGCCGTTAGATGCGGCACGAGCTGCTTCGGCTCGGCCACGTCGGCGTTGCGTTCGAGATGATCGCGAACAGAGTTGGAGAGCTTGCGCCCATCGATGAACACGGTCGGCCGGCCATCCTTCGGCAGCACCGCGTAGGAGATCGGCAGCGGTGTGTGAGCGACATCCGCGCCGCGGATGTTGAAGGTCCAGGCCACCGCATGCGGGTCGGACAGCACCAGCGCATCGGTGCGCAGCCGGGCGATCTCCTCGCGGATGCGCGCGAGCTTGTCGGCCTCGGCATCGCCAGCGAATTTCAGGTCATGCACCGTGACCTGACCGAGCGGCGGGGCCGGCCGTTCCTGCCAGACGGCGTCCACCGGATTGCTGTCGACCGGAACCAGCTCCGCGCCGGCTTTGGCGCAGGCGGCCTCAAGCCGCTCCACCGCTCCGGTCGTATGCAGCCAGGGATCGAAGCCGAGCCGGTCGCCTGCCTTCAGCGCCTGCGCCAGCGTTGCTTCTGGCGGTGGGTCGGTCAGCGAGGCCACCGTCCACGCCGCGGTATCGACCTGCTGCGCCGCCTGCAGCGTGTAGCGGCCATCGACGAACAGGAAAGCCTGCTCGGCCAACACTGCCGCGAGCCCCGCCGAGCCGGTGAACCCCGTCAGCCAGGCCAACCGTTCTTCGGAAGGCGGCACATATTCGTTCTGATGCGCATCGGCGCGGGGGATGACGAATCCGGTCAGATTGCGCCGCGCCAGCTCTTCGCGGAAGGCGGCAAGGCGGGCGGTGAGGGCAACGCCGCCCTCGGCGTCCTCGAATGTCTGAAAATGCGCTTCGAACATGGCTCGTCGTCGTCTCGTCCGTCGTCCCTGGTCGGAGCGGAGTCTATCGATAAAATTCGGCACAATCTATGCAGGACGCATTCAGAGACTGCACAGGATTGCATGCGAGAGCCGGACAGGGATGAGCGCAACCAGCGCGATCGTCGGAACCAGACAGCGAGGGATGTGTTTCAGTGTGTTCGTATCAGTGAAAGCAAGGAACTGCTTGTGGGCCTTCCAACTCAACGCCGAGGGAATGCATCATGCCTGCGTTCACGTTTGAAAAGATCGCGCCGCCCGTCCATGCCGAAGCGGAGCACGCGTCGGCACCGACCGAGCCTCGGCGTAACGCCATCATCCGCCTACTGGATCGGCTGACCGCCGCCCGTCTTGCCCAATCCGAGAGCAGTGCGCGGCGGATTCAGCGGCTGCGGCACAAATACCGCAAGCAGCGGCTCTGACGATCTGGCGTAAGCTCAGCGGCGGGCCATCAGCAGGCTGGTCCAGCCTTCCAGGTCGATCCGGTCGCGGAGCACCAGTCCGATGGACTGATAGGTGGCGATCACGCCGTTGGCATGCGACGGCAGCAGGCCCGACAGCACCACCACAGCCTTCGGCGCGAGATGATGCCGCATCGGCGCGGCCAATCGTTTCAACGGGTTTGCGAGGATGTTCGCCAGCACGAGGTCGAACGGCCCGCGCATCTGGAATTCGCGGGCGCCGAAGCCCGGCGCGCAGATCGTCTCGACCCACGGACCAGCACCGTTCAGCCGCGCGTTGTCGCGCGCGGTGACGGTCGCCCGCCGATCGATATCGCTGGCGAGGATGTGCCGGCGCAGCGCCTTGGCGGCAGCGATCGCCAGCACGCCGCTGCCGGTGCCGAGATCGAGCACGCGCTGTGGCTGCTGACGGCGCAACAGCCGGTCGAGCAGCAGCAGGCAGCCGCGCGTGGTGCCGTGATGGCCGGTGCCGAATGCCAGCGCCGCCTCCACCTCGATGGCGATCCGGTTCTGCGGGATGCGATGGCGATCGTGCGAGCCGTGAATGAAGAAGCGCCCGGCGTCGACCGGCCTCAGGCCGTCGAGGCTGGCCCTGACCCAATCCTTGCTCTCCACCGCCTCGAAGCGCAGCTCCGCAGCGGTGGCGGCGTCCATCGCCATCGCGACGAGATCGCGGACCGCCTGTTCGTCGGGGGGGGCGGCGAAATGGATGGTGACGTCCCAGCCGCCGGTCGCGTTCTCAAAGGCGGCGACCGCGGTCTCGCCATTGTCGAACGTCTCCGACAACACGTCGGCCACGCCGCGCGCGGCGCGTTCGTCGCCGATCGTGAAGAGGGCGCGCACGGCCTGGGTTTGTGCGGGAGTCATGGGCTGCCAATCGTCAAGATGATCCGGTCGCGCCCGGCGGGCGGCTGCGTCCATCTCATGCCATAGCACGGGCCGCGGTGACAGCGCGGCGAGGGTCATTCGACGACGATTTTTATGGCAAAGTTGGCGTGGAGGACGTTTCCTGTCCTGGATATTTTCCACAGGGTGTCCACAGTTTGCACACAGCCTGCCCGAGCCGTTATCCACAGGGTTGGCGGGGGTTATCCACTGGCTGTTCAGAGGGTGTCGACTTGGCTATGGACGTCTGTTCGGAAGGTTCATGCACAGGATGCCACGGATGATCCACAGGCTTATCCACCCGTTATCCAGGTATTATCCAAACAGCGCGCGGTGATCGCGCAGGATCGCGCGCGCGGCGTTGTGGCCCGGTGCGCCGGTCACGCCGCCGCCGGGATGGGCGCCTGAGCCGCAATGATAGAGTCCCTTGATCGGGCCACGGTAGTCCGCGTGCCCGAGCATCGGCCGCGCCGAGAACAGCTGGTTCAGCGTCAGTGCGCCATGGAAGATATCGCCGCCCAGCAGACCGAACTCGCGCTCGAGGTCCAGCGGCGTCAGCACCTGCCGCGCGATCACGCTCTGCGCGAAACCCGGCGCATAGCGATCGACGGTGGTGATCATCAGGTCGGCGACGGCCTCGCGCTTGTCGTCCCATGATTGTCCGAACGGCAGCTCCGGCGCCACATGCTGGCAGAACAGGCTGGCGACATGCTGGCCGTGTGGCGCCAGCGAATCGTCCAGTGTCGAAGGGATCAGCAGTTCAACCACCGGCTCGCGGCTCCAGCCCTCTGCGCGTGCATCCTGCCAGGCGCGATCCATGTAGCCGAGGCTCGGCGCGATGATGATGCCCGCGGTGAGATGATCGCCGTCGCCCGGCAACGCGCTGAACGACGGCAACCTCGAGAGCGCGACGTTCATGCGCAGCGTGCCGGAGCCGTTGCGCCAGCGCTTGATGCGGGTGAGAAACGTCTCGTCGAGCGCACCCGTCGGGATCAGACGCGTATAGAGCAGCTTCGGGTTGACGCTCGATGCCACGATGCCCGCGCGAATGGCGCGGCCGTCATCAAGCGTGACGCCGGCCACGCGGCCGTTCTCGACGATGACCTCGCGGACCGGCGCGTCGGTTTCGATCTCCGCCCCGTGCGTCGTGGCTGCGCGCGCCATCGCCTGGGTGATCGCGCCCATGCCGCCGATCGCGTGACCCCAGGCACCCTTGTTGCCGTTCACCTCGCCGAAGGCGTGATGCAGCATGACGTAGGCGGAGCCCGCCGTGTAAGGGCTCGCATAATTGCCGACGACGGCGTCGAAGCCGAACAGCGCCTTCACCAGCTCGCCTTCGAATCGCTCGTCCAGCATCTCACCGGCCGAACGCGTCATCAGGTCGAGCAGCATCCGCTGCTCCTCAAGTGACAGACCGCGCAGGATCGCGGCCGCGCCGAGCGCGTTGAACGCCTCGCGCGCAGCGGCGATGCTCAGGCCCTCGACGACGTTGGGCGGTGCCCGCAGCACCAGCTTGCGCAACACGTCGGCGATCGCCGCAAGCTCGGCGGAAAAGTTTTCGTAGGCGGCGATGTCGTGCCGGTTCAGCCGCGCGATCGACTCCTGCGTCCGGTTCCCGCCCGTCAACAAGTAGCTGCCATCGACGGCGGGCAGGAAATTCTGCGCCCGGCGTTCGACGATGCGCAGTCCGTGATCGGACAGTTGCAAATCAGCGGTCACCTTCGGATTGAGAAGGCTGACGGTGTAGGCGGCGACCGAGTTGCGGAAGCCCGGATGAAACTCCTCCGTCACGGCCGCGCCGCCCACGACCTTGCGCCGTTCCACGATCTTCACCGTGAGACCGGCCATGGCGAGATAGGCGGCGCATGTCAGGCCGTTGTGGCCTGCGCCGATGATGATCGCGTCATAGTTCGCCATGCGTCATTCGCTGTGTGGGGTTGGCTGCGTCTTCGCTTCGCCCAGATCGTCGATTAGCCTATTTTGCGGGTTGTGACGATTAGTTCATCGCCGCCACATTGCCCGCTGCGGGGGCCTGTGATTCAATCCGGCCGCTTTCGGAAAGGGCCGGAAGCCCATCCCGGTGCAACGCCGGGTCCGGACGCCGGAGCTTCCATGAATTCCTCGACCGTATCCAATTCCCCCGAGCGCGCGTCCGCGGCACGCAACCGCCGCTTGCTGATGGCCTATACCGCGGCGATTTTCGTCAGCGCCTTGCTGTTGTTCTCGGTGCAGCCGCTGTTCACCAAGATGGTGCTGCCGCGGCTCGGCGGTTCGCCGGCGGTCTGGTCGGTGGCGATGGTGTTCTTCCAGTCGCTGCTGCTGTTCGGCTATGCGTATGCGCATTTTCTGATGACGCTGCGCAACCGCATGGTTCCGGTGGTGGTTCACCTGGCGCTGCTGATCGTGGCAGCATTGACGCTGCCGCTGGCGATTGCGAGCGGGTGGGGCGACCCGCCAGCAAGCGGAACGCCGTTCTGGCTGCTCGGCCTATTTGCTGTGTCGATCGGTCTGCCGTTCTTCGCGCTGGCTGCGAACAACCCGATGCTGCAGGCTTGGTTCGTGCGCACCGGCCATCCGAACGGGCCGGACCCATACTTCCTCTATGCGTCGTCGAACATCGGCAGCTTTCTCGCGCTGTTGTCGTATCCGATCGTGTTTGAGCCGATGTTCACGCTGCACACGCAGAACCTGATGTGGACCGGCGGCTATGTGCTGCTGATCGTGCTGATCGGAATCTGTGGCGTCATGCTTGTGCGTTCGCCGCCTTACGTGCCGCGCTCGGCAGCAAGTGAACCGGCGTTTGCACCCGGTTGGCTGCTGCGCGCGCGCTGGATCTTCCTCGCCGCTGTGCCGTCCGGCCTTCTGGTGGCAGTGACCGCGCATATCTCGACCGACGTCGCTGCCGCGCCGCTGTTGTGGGTGCTGCCGCTGTCGCTCTATCTGCTGACCTGGGTGCTGGTGTTCCAGAGCCGGCCGCTGATCCCGCACCGCTTCGTGCTGCTGCTGCAGCCGCTGGCGATCGTCGGCATCGTCTGTCTGCTGGCGGTGGGCAGCGAGCGCAATCTGGTGCTGACCCTGGTCGGCCACCAGCTCTGCTTCTTCGTCATCGCCATGGCCTGCCATGGCGAACTCGCGCGCACGCGACCGGCCGCGCAGTATCTCACCGGGTTTTATGTCGCGCTGTCGTTCGGGGGCATGGTCGGCGGCTTGTTCACCGGGCTGATCGCGCCCTATGTGTTCTCCTGGATTGCCGAGTATCCCATTCTGGTCGTGCTCGCTGCGCTGTGCCGGCCGAAGGAGCAGGACGTTCCGCCGTTTATGGCGAAGCTCGCGCGCTGGAGCTGGCTCGTGGTTGCCGTGGCGGCCCTCGCCGCGCTCGCGCCGCTGCTGTTGGGCGCAGAGACCCTCGCCTTCATGCGCGAACAGATGGTGTCGGCCGTTGCCATCATCACCGCGCTGATCGTCGTGTTCGTCGTGTTGCTGCGCGCCGACCGCTATAGCGTTGCGGCCCTGGTCGCGATCGCGCTGCTGCTGGTGCGGCTCTATCCGAGCGAAGACGGCAAGGTCGACACCGTCCGCAGCTTCTTCGGCGTGCACAAGATCGTCACCAATGCCGACGGCGCCTATCGTGTGCTGATGCATGGCACGACGATCCACGGAGCACAGCGGCTTTTGAATGCCGATGGGACGCCGGTGCAAGGCCGCCCGGAGATGATCACCTACTACCATGTCGATGGCGGCATCGGCGGCGCGATCGAGGCGGCGCGTGAGCGCAAGGGTGGCAACTTGCGCGCCGCTGTGATCGGGCTCGGCGCAGGCACGCTGACCTGTCAGAACCGGCCGGGCGAGACTTGGAAGTTCTTCGAGATCGACCAGTCGATGATCGATACCGCGGCTGACCCGAAATACTTCACCTTCATCCGCGACTGCTATCCCGACATCAAGCCGGTGCTCGGCGATGCACGGCTGACCTTCGCCAAGGAGCCGGACGGCGCCTACGACATCATCGTCGTCGATGCGTATTCCTCTGATGCGATCCCGATCCATCTGGCGACGCGCGAGGCGATGGCGATCTACAAGCAGAAACTCGCGCCGCATGGCATCGTGGTGATGCATGTCTCCAACCGTCACCTCGAACTGTCCAGCGTCGTGGTCGGCATCGCCGATGCGAACGGCCTGAAGAGCTGGGTGTTCAGCGAAGATTCGGGACGCGACGGCGAGTACATCTTCTCCACTACCGTCGTCATCTCCGCGCGCGAGGCCAACGATATCGGCCGTCTTGCCGATGATACGCGGTGGACGCTCACCGCGGCCCGACCCGACCGACGGGTGTGGACCGACGATTACTCTAACATTCTTGGCGCGGTGATGCGGCGGATGCGCGACGGCGAGGAGTAGGGCAGCGCTGCGTCGCAGCGCTCCGTGTATCTCAAGCTCCTGCGCACCTCACGCCTCTGCGTGTCTTAGGCGTCTGTCCGGATGGCATCTCGATCCGTCCGGACCCTCGCGCGCCTTGCACGGCGCGCTCAGTATCTGCGCTCAGTATCCGTACGTGTCGTAGTAGTCGCGCTGGCGATAGTAACGCGGCTGCGCCGAATAATAATACGGATTGACGTAAGCCTGGCCCGGATAGGGCTGGCGGCCGTAGCTGCGCTGCTGCGCATACGGATTCGCCTGCTCGGCGTAATACGACTCCGCGCCATAGCTGCGGCGATAGCCGTCGGCATCTTCGCTGTCATATTGCGGCGCGATCTGCTGCGGCGCGCGGGCCTGCATGTTGCCGTTGCGGTTGCGCGCGACGTTGCGCCGCTGCGGATTGCGCGCGAGCGCCACCTGCGAGGAGCCGCTTAGCGAGACCGTGGTGTTCAGCACGCCTTGCTCTTTCACCAGCGCGAACAGCGTCGCCGCGTTGGCGCGCGACAGCCGCACGCAGCCGTGCGAGGCGGGGTTGCCGAGCCGACTCACCGAATCGGTGCCGTGGATGGCGTGGCCGCGTTTGGTGAAGAAGATCGAATGCGGCATCGGCGCATCGTCCCACTCCTTCGAGTAGTGATCCTCTTCCATCCGGAACGCCTTGTAGCTGCCGTTCGGCGTCTCGTAGGCGGGCAGGCCGCTGGACACCGGCCACTGGTATTTGGTGACGCCGTCGACCGCGACGGTCATCGTCTGCGTATCCTTGTTAATGTCGATCTGGACGGCGGCCTCAGCTTGCGCCGCAGCGCACAACAGAAGCAGTGCGGCAAACGGGAACGAACGCATGACTTTACTCTCCTGGCCTTGCTGGCCGGTGACCCGTCCCCACACGCCTTGTACACGGGGAGCGGTTTCACGGCCAGCGGCATCATTTCGACGGCTTGTTAACAGGTTAAGACGGTCGCCATGATTTAGCACGATTGATGAACGGCGCTGCGGCCGCGAACGTGCACAAACATGTTGCTCTTGGGTTACCATTGCGCGGCAATCGTCTGCGGAACTCACATTCGGACTTGGCGCAGCTTGTTCCCCAAGGTAAGCGAAAGTCAGGTTCAACACTGTCGGAAGAGTGACATGACAACTGCATCGCCCCTCGTTCACGCTCGCGTGAAGTCCATTTTCGCTGCCGCTGCGTTCGCGCTGGTGGCCATGACCGGTGCCGCGAGCGCGCAGGGCCTTGCCCGTGGCGCTGAGGAAGGCTTCTACACCGGTTCGCAGCTCGGCCCGGTCGGCGCGCTCGTCGGCGGTGCGGTTGGTGGCGTGGTCGGCGGCGTCGCCGGCGGCGTGCAGGGCGTGCTCGGCGTTCCGCAGGACACCCGCACCCGTGCGCAGCGCGCGCAGGACAACCGTCAGGTTCGCGTGCACCGTCACCGCCGTCACCACCACTACCGTTGATAACAGCGGGGCGCTGCGCGCGTCCCGGCTGATTCGATCGAGGCCCTGCCGCAAGGCGGGGCCTTTTTCGTTGCGGCGCGGATCATGTTGGGTGTGATCGCCGCTCGCGATCCTGGCCGCTGGTGGTCGGAACCTTGCTGACGTGTTGATGAAGCGCACGCGCTTTGTGAAGAGCTGGGCGGCCTCATCCTGAGCAGCGCAGGCTCCCGCGTCTCGCAGGATGCGGCCTGGGCGGCGCCTGCGCCATTGTGCGAGACGCCGCACGGCTTGCGGCATGATCTGATCCGAACGTCGCTGCGGATGTTTCACCTCGCGCCCTTGCGGGAGCGGGATCATGCCTGTGCGGCTCCTCACCACCATGAGGAGAGGACAGCAATCGAAAGCGTTTGGTCGTCATCTCGCCTCGCTGATTGTTTGTGGGTGCGCGCTATCGCCCTGTTGTTTGGCCGGCGCGGGTGCGTCCGAATCATTTTGCCCGCGTGGTTCGCGCGGGGCATGTCCCTCGCGACAGGTGACGGGTGCGGAGCCGCAAGGCGTGGCGTGGTTTAGTCTCGCATCTGGATGTCGGCCTTGTGAGGCCGATGGCCGATGGTTGCGTGTGGTGCCTTATCCGCGAGAAGCAGGGAGCGTCGTGTGCCGTTGCTTTGCTCGGGACTTACAACTGAGGTGCGCACGAGGACGATGCGCGTGAAGGCGACACGTATGAAGGCCATGCGCGCCGGTGGTCTCATGGAGACCGGGGTTATGGATTCCGGGCTCGCGCCAAGAGGCGCGCCCCGGAATGACGGCGGTGAGGTCGGAGTGCTGTGCCCCGGAATGACGGCGGGGNTTGTGTTGGATGAGCGCTGGTGCACGCGGCGCGCTCAGCCCGAGGCTGCACGCGGCGCGCTCACGCTCTAGGCGCATGCGACCAGGTTCAGGCCCGTTGCACGAAGCTGTCCACCACGCGCTTTTCGCCCGCCTTGTCGAACTGGATCGTCAGCTTATTGCCGTCCACATGGCTGACGCGGCCATAGCCGAACTTCTGGTGGAAGACGCGATCGCCCGTCGCGTATTCCGACGCGGTACCGGTGCTCTTGGCCACCAGTTCGCCCTCGATCGTGAGCGGCATGCGGCGCACGCCGCTTGGTCCCGCCTGGCCGCGGGTCGAAAAGCCACGTGGGCCGCGGGCGGCGTTGCGATCTTCGCTGGCGTCGTAACGCGACAAGCCTTCGTCGAAGCCGAACGAGCCGCGCTGCTGGCCGCGCCGCGCCTGCGCGCGCTGCCAGCCTGGCGTGCCGTAGCTGGAGCCGAACGCGGCCATCTCGTCGAAGCGCGAGGCGCCGTAGCCCCCCGAACCGCCATAGCCGCCGCCCCAGCCGGAGCCGCCCTTCGACTCGGTGATCTCGACATTGGGCGCTGGCAGCTCGTCGAGGAAGCGCGACGGAATCGTCGTCGACCACGAGCCGTGGATGCGGCGGTTGGTGGCAAAGTACAGCTTCGCGCGACGGCGGGCGCGGGTGATGCCGACATGGGCGAGGCGACGCTCCTCCTCGAGTCCGGCGCGGCCCTGTTCGTCCAGCGCGCGCTGATGCGGAAACAGCCCTTCCTCCCAGCCCGGCAGGAACACGTTGTCGAATTCCAGGCCCTTGGCCGAATGCAGCGTCATCAGCGACACCGCGTCCTCGTCGGTGCCGCCGTCGCGGTCCATCACCAATGCGATGTGTTCGAGGAAACCTTGCAGGTTCTCGAACTCCTCCATCGAGCGGACCAGTTCCTTCAGGTTGTCGAGGCGGCCTTGCGCATCAGCGGAGCGGTCCTTCTGCCACATCTCGGTGTAGCCGCTCTCGTCGAGCACGATCTCGGCCAGTTCGGTGTGCGGGATGTTGCCGGACTGCTGGCGCCAGCGCTCGAAATTCTCGATCACCGTGCGCAGCGAGCCGCGCGCCTTCGGCTTCAATTCGTCGGTGGTGACGATGGCGGCGGCGGCGTCGTAGATCGAGATCTTCTGTCGGCGGGCATGATCGTGCAGCAGCTGCACGGTAGCGTCGCCGATGCCGCGCTTCGGCACATTGACGATGCGCTCGAAAGCGAGGTCGTCGGCGGACGAGTTGATGACGCGGAGGTAGGCCAGCGCATCGCGGATTTCCGCGCGCTCGTAGAAACGCGGGCCGCCGATCACGCGGTAGGGCAGGCCAAGGGTGACGAAGCGGTCTTCGAACTCGCGCATCTGGAACGAGGCGCGCACCAGGATGGCGATCTCGTTCAGCGCCTCGCCCTGGCGCTGCAACTGCTCGATCTCCTCGCCGATGGCGCGGGCTTCCTCCTCGGAGTCCCACGCGCCGGTGACGGTGACCTTCTCGCCGTCCTCGTCCTCGGTACGCAGCGTCTTGCCGAGGCGGCCCTCGTTGTGGGCGATCAGGTGCGAGGCGGCGGCGAGGATGTGGCCGGTGGAACGGTAGTTGCGTTCGAGGCGGATCACCTTGGCGCCAGGGAAGTCGTGCTCGAAGCGCAGGATGTTGTCGACCTCGGCGCCGCGCCAGCCGTAGATCGACTGGTCGTCGTCGCCGACGCAGCAGATGTTCTTAGGATGGGGCTGCGGCGAGGGGACTGACGTGGTGGCAGCATGGGCCCTGGGCTCATGCGTCTTGGCTTCATCCTTCGAGGCGCGGCTGCGCCATTCCTCGGGATGAGGGGCGAAGGGATCGCTGTCGGGTTGCGCGGCCGTCGCGTCGTCCGGGTGGATGTCGAATGGGATGTCGTCATTCTGGAGCGCACCGTGAGGTGCGGGCCCGGACTCCCTAACCCCTGTCTCGCTTGTTTCACTCACACCGGGGTTATGGAGTCCGGACAGCCGTTGCGCGGCTTCCGGAATGACAGCAGCACTCGGCGCCTGCGCGAGCAGTCGCAGCCACAAATACTGCGCGACGTTGGTGTCTTGATATTCGTCCACCAGGATGTAGCGGAAGCGGTGCTGGTATTGGCGTAGCACGTCCGGGTGCTCGCGGAAGATGCGGATGTTCTCCAGCAGCAGGTCGCCGAAGTCGGCGGCGTTCAGCGTCTTCAGCCGCTCCTGATAGAGCGTGTAGAGCCGTCCGCCCTTGCCGCCCGCGAACGCCTGGCCTTCGCCGGCCGGCACCTGCGAAGGCGCCAGGCCGCGGTTCTTCCAGCCGTCGATCAACCCCGCCAGCACCCGTGCCGGCCAGCGCTTCTCGTCGATGTTCTCGGCTTGCAGCAGCTGCTTCAGCAGGCGGATCTGGTCGTCCACGTCGAGCACTGTGAAGTTCGACTTCAGCCCGGCGAGCTCGGCATGGAAGCGCAGGATGCGGCCGCCGATCGAATGGAAGGTGCCGAGCCAGGGCATGCCTTCGACGGCTTGGCCGACCATCTGGCCGACGCGCTGCTTCATCTCGCGCGCGGCCTTGTTGGTGAAGGTCACCGACAGGATTTCGTGCGGCCGGGCGCGGCCGCTGGAGAGGATGTGGGCGATGCGCGCGGTCAGCACGCGGGTCTTGCCGGTGCCCGCGCCGGCCAGCACCAGCACCGGGCCTTCCAGCGTCTCCACAGCATCGCGTTGTTCCGGATTGAGGCCGGTCAGGTACGACGGAGGCCCGCCCGCCATGGCCGCGCGCGCGCGCGCGGCAATGCCGCCGGCGGCGGGCCGGTGTTCGGGGATGACATCGCGATCGAGGTCACCACGGTCGATGCCGTACGGCTGCTTGAGGGGATCAGCCAACGATCCGCAAATCCCTGATTGTCATGCGGTTGATTCTCATGCTCTGAAAATGGCACTTGGCGACGCCATTTGCGAGGGCTTGCGCCCCTGCATGTGGGCTGCATTAGAGCATGCCGCGCGGCAGGGAACCGCGCGGAGGCAGGGCTGTGGACGATGCTGCCAGTTACGGCCAGCGCAGGCGCAGGCCAAGGCGGCCGGTGACATCCTCGCGGCGGGNGTTATCCACCGAGGAGGTGTAGCCGGCGCTGGCGAAGGCGCTGACCTGGTCGTTGATCTGTGCCGCCACGCCGGCGCCGACCTCGACTGCTGTGCCGCGGCTCTGCACGCCGATCAGGTCGGTGACGGCGAAGGCGATGTTCCGGTTGTTGGAGAAGGTGTGCCAGAGGTTGGCCTCGAGATAGGGGCGGAGCTGCGCCGTACCGACGGTGAGGGTCGCCGGGATGCGGACGCCGAGGCGCCCGGTCAGCGTGTCGGCGCTGCCTGGGGCGACGCTGGAGAACATGTCGTTGAAGCTGTCGAACGACTGGCGCTGCCAGATCAGCTGCGCCTGCGGTTCGATGGCGACGAAGCTGTTGAGCGGGATCGGCACGCCGGTTTCCAGCGAGGCGGCGACGCCGGTTCCCGTCACCCGCCCGCCGACCTGACGATCCGAGTGCGCGTTGGCGCCGTAGAAGCTGCCCATCACCACCGCGTCCACGTACCAGTTGGCGGGGCCGATGTGGGTCCAGTAGGCGCCGACGTTGTGGCTGTCGATCGTGAGCTTGCCGGTGTGGATGTCCTGGCGGCCGAGCGCAAAGCCCTTGGTGGTGCCGTCGGCCCAGCCATAGGCATAGAACAGGCCGGCGCGGTCGTGGTGGCCGGGCGCGGACTGGAAGCGCAGGATGTCGAGGCCGGTCTGCACGCCGGCCATGGTGCCGTCGAACGAGGGGCTGACGGTGCCAGCCCAGCCCTGGATGCTGCGCGAGCCGTAGGCGCGGGCCCAGGCGGCGGGCTGGCTGCCGTCGCGGGTCAGCAGGCTCTGGTCGCCCTGGCGCTGGTGGAATGTGCCGAGGGTGGAGAGCCCGAGCTTCTGCGCCACCTGCGGCACTGCCGAATAGACCGAGACCTCTGCGCGGTAGAGCTCGACCGGTGCGGCGCCCGCGGGCGGCGGTGTCACTGATGACAGATCGGTGGCTGGCGGCGCGGGCGGGGGCGGCGGTGCTTCGGCGGCCGGCGGTGTCGGAGGCGGCGGCGCGGGCGTGACGGCTGGTGGTGCGGGCGCATTCGTGCCCGGAATCAGCGTCGAGCGCAGATACCAGTTGTCAGCGGTGCCGGCGGAGACGCCGCCGCGGAACAGCAGATATTCGTGCGCACCGGCAACCACGGCGCCGGACAGGCCGAAGGCGCCCGGCGCGGTGGTGCCGCCGTTCGTGGTCTGCACCACGAGGATGCCGTCAGCGGTGGTCAGCGCACCGGCGCCTCCCGCATTGGTGACGGTAACGGCGGTCGAGCCGGAGGCATTGCCGCCGGAGATCACCAGGCGGTCCGATGGCGAACCGTCGCCACCGAGCACACTGCGCAGATACAGCCCACCGCCATTGCCGACATAGTTGCCCTGGATGGTCAGGCTGTTGGCCGCCGTGGCGCCGCCATTGGTGAGGTTGATGACGCCCGCATTGGTGACGGTGATCGGCGGGCCGCCGGGAAACGGCGTGATCGACGCGTTGGCGCCGTTGCCCGCGAGCAGGCTGGTGCCCGACGCGATCGACATGTTGCCGGTGATCGAGGTCTGCAGCGTCAGCGTGCCGGTGTTGACGAAGGTGTCGGCGAAGGTGCCGGAGCCCGCCCAGGTCCAGTCGCTGCCTTCCATCGTCAGCGTCTGGAAATTCGTGAATGCGTTATCGACGGTGCCGGAGCCTTGCAGCCGGACCTGGTTGCTGCCGCCGCCGCCATTGGCGAGGCCAACGACCTGCGAGCCGGTCTGCAGGATGAAGTTGATGTTGCCGGTGCCGCCCGCCAGCGCCTGGCCGCTGTTGCCGGCGATCAGGCCGGCATTGACGATGGTGGTCGCGCCGTTGAGCGTGCGGATCGCAGGCCCCGCCTGGCTGATGATCTTGCCGCCGGGAAGGTTCTCGATGCGCGCGGTGAATGAGGAGCCCGCAGTGTTGGAGAACACGCCGTCGGAGTTGGCGCCGCGCGCTTCGATCGTGCCGCTGTTGCGCAGCACGTTGGCGTTGCCTTGCATGTAGACGGTGTTGTTCGCCACGCCGGCCAACGTACCGCCGGTGGTCAACAGCGTGCCGGTGTTGGTGATGGTGGCGAACTGTCCGGCGGAGTAGATCGCGCGGGCCTGCGAGCCGGAGGTCGTGATCGTGCCGCTGTTGTTGAAGGTATTGCTGTCGCCGGTTTGGACATAGAGTCCGTACGATTGCGGGCCCGATGTCGTGATGGTGCCGGTGTTGGTCAGCGTGTTGTTGTTGTGCTGTGTGGCGCCAGTAATGGCGAGGCCACGCGACTGGCCGTTCAACGTCGTGATGGTACCATTGTTCACCAACGTATTGCCGCTGCTGCTGGCGGCGATCGCGTTGGTGTTGGCGCCGGTGGTGTTGATCACGCCGGTTGCGCCGTTGGTGAAGATGTTGCCGTCACCACTGCCGAAGATGCCAGTGCCCCCGCCGCTGATAGTCAACGTGCCGTTGTTGGTGGCGGTGCTGCTGGAGACAAGGTCGATGGCGGTCGCGCCGGCGCCCGGTGTGATACCGGCACCACTCAAGATGTTGACGGTGACGTTGGAACTGCCCGCGGCGGCAGCAACGCCAGCCGGTGAGGGATTGGGCGCCGAGGTATCGCAGGTGACCGTCTGACCGCTTGCTGGTGCGAGGTTGTCGCAGGCCGCGAACGCTTGCGTACCGAACAGCAGACAGCCGCCGCTCAGTGCCGTACACGACAGAATTGCGGCCAGACGCGATGACACCATGTGCGCCCCAAACATGTAGTCCCCCAAATCTCAGAACGAAGCTAACGGTCAGGTTGATGTCCGTCGCTTACCGAGCACCGCCGCGCTTAACGCAAGCTCAGCGACACCGCCCCAACTTGAAACAACTTGCGCCGAGTTGTGACGTCGTTGCCACAGGCGGAACCGTAAGCTGCATTGCGTCGATTCACATCCTCCGCGTGCATTGTATCGCCGTACCGCGGATGTGCAACTGCGGAGCAGTGCGCGCCTCCAATGCCCGCCGCTGTCCGTGCATTTCGTTCCTCAAGCAACGGAAGATTTGATGTTGTGTCAGCGCGGAACGTTCGTCTCTGTCATCGGGTTGTCGCATCGATGATCGTCGCGAATGGCGATGCTGTTGTTCGGGACGATGCCTATGAGTGAGGAAGAACCATGCTGGGTTGGGTGCTGACATTCCTGATTGTTGCGCTGATCGCAGGCGTGCTCGGTTTTACCGGAATCGCGGGCGCATCGATTGAAATCGCCAAGGTGATCTTCTTTATCGCGGTGATCCTGTTCCTGGTCTCGGTGGTGTTCGGCATGTTCCGAGGCCGTGGATCGGCAGGTTAACTGACCTGACCGCATGGCGCCCAAACCTCACGACGCGTCATTCCGGGGCGCGAGCAAAGCTCGCGAGTCCGGAAGCCATAACCCCTGTCTGTATGAGACGACGGGCGCATATGTCTGTGCGCACAGGGCCTTCAGGCACACCTTGGCGTGCGCTGCTTGAAGAGGGATCATCCGCAATAACGCACGTCTGGCCACGAGCGCAGAAAACACCATCGGCACAGGGGTTATGGATTCCGGACAGCCGCTGCGCGGCTTCCGGAATGACGGGAGAGGTTGGGGATATGCGTCATCACCCGCGCAGTCATCCTGATCAAGACAAGGAGAAGCACCTCATGGTGAGGAACATCGCGAAGCGATGCGTCTCGAACCATGAGGCGAAGCGCTCTTGAGGGCGCCGCGATGGGATGAGGCCCATGCCGAAGTTGCGCCGTTAGCGCGCGCTTGCCCGCTGCTGTGTGGCCGCCTTCACCGGCATGGCGATGCGGCGGCCGACATCGGCCGGATGCGGTACGGCAGCGTGAACCTTGGTAATCGCCTGCAGGCGCTCGGCGATGTCGGTGGGGAAGGGCGCCACTTTGCGCACATTCATGTCGATGTGCAGCGTCATGTTCTCGGATGTCGCCGATAGCCAGCCTTCGGTGGCGTGGCGGAGCTCCTCGAAATAGTGGATGCGTTTTTCGTCGGCGGCGATGATCTGCACAGTCACCTGCAACGGATCGCCAAGATGCACCTCGCGGATGTAGCGCACATGGCATTCGGCGGTCATGGTCGAGCAGTTGCGCTCCTTCAGGTAATTGACGCCGATGCCGATCGCGTCGAACAGGTGATCCAGCGAGCGATCGAAGATCACGTTGTAATAGGCCATGTTGAGATGGCCGTTGTAATCGATCCACTGCGGATCGATCTGCATCGGCTTGCACGGAAACGGCGCAAGGAGGGCCGTCAGTTCACTCAAGGGTAGCAAGTCTCTCGTCATGTCGTCTCGTCCCGAATTCGTCTCGAACTGTGCGGTTCGACGTTCTCTTCGTGGCTGCGAAGGGCTTGAAAGAAGAACGTTCGCACCGGACCCGCACGCGGTCTGTTCTTGTTTGCGGTTCCGATACCTTATACATCGTTTGCAACGATGACCAAGGTGTCGAGGAGGCGCGGCCGTGGGACCAATCGCAGCGAATGTGATGCGTGCCGATGTCCAGCGGGCGGATGCAGGCGCGCTTGCCTGCGCATTGGACTCGCTCGCCGCGCGTTTCGGCAACCGCCTCGTCAGATCGCAGGCGGTGCGCGAGCAGCACGCGCACACATTGTCGTGGCTGCCGCGGCAGCCGCCGGACGGCGTGGTGTTCGCGCAGAACACGACTGATATCCAGGATGTGGTGCGCATCTGCGCGCGGCACAAGGTGCCGGTCATCCCCTACGGCACCGGCACTTCGCTCGAAGGCCAGGTCAATGCGCCCGCGGGCGGCATCTGCATCGACATGCGCGACATGAACCGGCTGATCGCCGTGCATGCGGACGACCTCGATTGCGTGATCGAGCCCGGCATCACCCGCAAGACGCTGAACGAGCTGTTGCGTGACCAGGGGCTGTTCTTCCCGATCGATCCCGGCGCGGATGCCTCGATCGGCGGCATGGCGGCGACGCGCGCGTCGGGCACCAATGCGGTGCGCTACGGCACCATGCGCGACAACGTGGTGGCGATGAAGGTGGTGCGCGCCGATGGTGCGATCGTCAACACCGCATCGCGGGCGAAGAAGTCGTCGGCGGGTTACGATCTGACGCGGCTGTTCGTCGGCTCGGAAGGTACACTCGGCGTGATCGCCGAACTGACCATCCGCCTGCACGGCATTCCGGAGACGATCGCGGCGGCGTCGTGTTCTTTCCCGACCGTGGATGCGGCCTGCCGCGCGACGATCATGGCGATCCAGACCGGCATTCCGCTGGCGCGGATCGAACTGCTGGATGAGGTGCAGATCAAGGCCAGCAACGCCTACTCGAAGCTGTCGCTGCCGGAGACGACATTGCTGCTGCTCGAGTTCCATGGCTCCGACGCGGAGGTGGCGGCGCAATCGGAGCGCTTCGGTGAGATCGCGCGCGACTGCGGTGGCGGCAACTTCGAATGGACGACGAAGGCGGAGGATCGTACGCGGCTGTGGCAGGCGCGGCATGATGCCTATTGGGCGGCGCGCGGCATCCGCCCCGGCACCGAGAGCGTGACGACGGACGTGTGCGTGCCGATCTCGCGGCTGGCGGAATGCGTCACCGAGACCCAACGCGACCTGCGCGAGAGCCGGCTCGTCTCACCGATCGTCGGCCATGTCGGCGACGGCAACTTCCACACCATCCTGCTCTGTGACATGACCGATGCCGATGAGCTGAGGCGCGCCGAAGGTTTCCTTCATCGCCTGGTCGAGCGCGCGCAGGCGATGGACGGCACCTGCACCGGCGAGCACGGCATCGGCCAGGGCAAGCAGGATTATCTGAAGGGTGAACTCGGCCCCGGGGCGATCGAGACCATGCGCATGCTCAAGCGCGCGCTCGATCCCGACAACATCTTTAATCCTGGCAAGATTTTGCCGCCGGAGTGAGCTCTGGAGGGGTGAGATTGGGCTAAGGCGTGAGGCCCGGCCTTGACGTGAAGGCATTTTCAGTACGCCGCAATTTCAATACGCCGTATCCATAACCCCGTGCCGATGGTGTTCTCTGCGCTCGCGGCAAGACGTGCTTGTTGGCGAGGGTCCTTCTTCAAGTGTGACGCGCAAGTTTGTATGTCACCTGCCGGGATTGGCCGGGATCATCTGGGATTTCTCGGGAAGTGGCCGAACCACGCGGGTTTCTCGGGTGTCTGGCGGTCGGCGCACCCACACCTTGCCGCGCAAGTTCAAATGACGCCGCCGGCGGGCCATCCCGGAAAAAGCTAAGCGGATTCAAGGAACGCTCCGGCGAAGTCGGACAAAATCCGCCGCCGCGCGTAACGAGTGTCCGACTTAGGTTCAATCGCGAGTTAAAAGCGGTTCTAGCAGCTTTCTGGGATTCGGCGCGGACGAACCCGGCCGGGAACCCGGACAAGAAGTCGGACAACCAACGAGCTACAAACCCGCTCATTCGTCGGCCCCTTCCAGGGCCGCAGGCATCTCGCCAGGGCGATAGGCAAAGCCTGGGTCGATGCCGGCCGGAACACGCACCGTCCGGACACCATTGGCGGTGTTGATGGTGTGGGTCACCATGCGGCTTCGCGGGGCCTCCTCAGACACCTCCAGCCCGTAGCGCTCCAGATCGCGCTCGTTGAGGCTCTGGACGGAGCAGTGGCAGAACCAACCGTTTGGCGGATAGTGCGTCTGCCACCAGGGATCGTCCACCGGCAGCACCGTGTTGTGCCACGCCTGATGCTCTGGCCTCGGGTTCTTCTGGCCCTCCAGATGGACATAGCGCAGGTACGGCCGCTGCTTCTTCACCCGCTGGATTTGCTCCCAGCGGCCGGCGGCGTAGGCCGTGCTCATGTTGGTGTCGAAGATGACGCGGCTGCGCCAGCCGCGCGATCCGTTGTAGCTCCAGCCGTGTTCGGCGACGATCCGGTCGAAGTCCTTTCGGAAGTCCTCGATCGTGGTCCCGTCGGCTATGGCGCGATCGACGGCTGCGCGGAAGTCGCGCAGGATATCATCGGTCTGCGCACCGGCAACCATGAAGCCCGCCGAATGCTCCTGCTCCCATAGGTCGGTCCAGGCTCGCGTCGGTACGTTGACCTTGCGCCGAAGGAAGTCGATCGCCTCGCGCGGATTGGTGGAGAATGGCCGCACCTCGGCATTCAGCACGAAGGGCGCGCCGCAGCCGCAGCCACAAGTGTTTGGGAAAGCCGGAACGCCGTGGGCTTTAAGCACCTTTATAGCTCCTTCCCGGCGGCACGATTCCGACATACTCGCCGCCGAACTCGGCCACCCAGGCTCTCGCGATCTCTTCCTCCGGAAAAAGAAAGACGAGGGCTTTCAGATACTCTGGCGAGCGCCGCGCCATCCCTATCGTTTTGTACTCGATGCCTTGCTTTTGCGCGAACTTAAGAATGCGATCCATTTCGACGCCGAAGCCGAGTTCGGGGATCACGCGCTTCACCCCGTGGTTATAGGTGCGGCGGTCAGGCCTGCGCGGAATGAGGTGCGTGAGCTCGGGCATCAGCGCTATTTACCGTCAACCCCGACACCCTGGGCGCCGGACTGCTTCCACTCGTCCGTGATATCGAGGTCGAAATCCTCTCCATTAAATGGCGAGCGAGCTCGCATCACTTTCGCGTCGGACTGCGAAGGTCGGCGCTCTCTTGCCTGCGCGATCAGCTCGTCAGCAAGCCGCGTGCTGGGCCACGTCTGCCCTTCGGTCGCGTGCAGATACGCCCAATCGACCAACCCCCTCAGAAAGTCGTCGTCCATGGCCTCAGTCATCGTCGTTCTCGTGTTGAGATTGGTTCGGTCAGGTGCGTCTACGTTGGAGCAGATGTTCGCGCAGAACGTCAAGTTGTTGCCGTTGCGTTGGCGAAAAGCGCTCGTCACCTTGCCTATAGTGCCTGTAGGAGGATTGAAGTGCTCGCTCGTTCCGTCGCTCGAAGGCTAACGCGATCTCACCATGACGGAGCATGTCCATGAATGACGGACGCCAGTCCTCGATAGCCCCCTTTGGCCGTGTGATACCTTTGATCCCGTTCGTCATGGCATCAACGTACATCTTTCCGTGAACTTCGCACATGAACCGGACGCGGCCGGGCTTTCCGTCGAAGCGTCGCTCCGGGTCTTGCGTCGTTGGCCATGTCGGTTGCCAAATCGAAAAGTGAGCCGGATGGCTGCACCATCTCCACTCGCAGTATGGTCGCTCAGTACAGTTGCACCAGGCCATCGTGGGTCACGACTTAAATAACCTCGCCCGGACGGCGCAATCTTTGGCCTCCAGCAGCTTTCGAAGAGCGCTGGTACGCTCGGAGTTGCGAGGAAGCGTTTCGCACAACGTCTGAGCCAAATCGCTAAATGGCTTGCTGTGCTGCTGCAGGTTGGGCTGCAGATGTTCGTAGGCGAAGAATTGAAGCAAAGGTTCATCATGCATTTAAACATCTCCTGCGTTCAACCGCGCAAGCTCAACTCACCCATTGAAGATGCGAGACGAGCCACCATAGCCCGAGGCCGGCGGCGCCAAACAGCGCTATGATGCCGATGACAGCAAGACCGAAAATCCACGGGAGCCAACCGAAATCGATATCGTACATCGATTAATCCTCCATCACGGAAAACTCGCCATCGTCCGCGTCGTCGTCACCGTGATCGCGATATGGGAGCGCAGGCGTCGCATACTTTCGCTCTGCATGCCGCATCACCGTGGCCTCATCAGTGAGTGTGAACGAGAAGATCGACGCGCCGCCATAGTAGTGTGTGACCCACTCGATCTTTGGCCTCGCCGGCGTGCGGTCGGCGGCATCGAACAGTGTCGGCTCCGGCGTGATGCTGGGCACATCGATCCGCAACATCTTCGAGCCAAAGCGCTCTTCCTCACGCGCTCGGCCGACGTGCCGGCGGTGGCCGAATATCTCGACAATCGCCCAGGCGAAACCGTCCTCCGCCGCCTCGGTTTGCGTAATTATGTCATGCTCGTTCAACATCGTTTCAATCCTCCGCAATGTCAGCCCGGCCGGTCAGGTTGGCGATGACGCGCGCCATACGCATCAGGCCCGCAAGGTTCTTCTCGGCCGCTCCGGGTTTGAACTTCTTCAGTTCCTCCTTCACCTGTTCGAAGGTCGAGCACCGCTCGATGACGGTGCGCACCTCGTCGAACAGCGCGTCGGTCGCGTCCGCGCACAGCTCCTCTGCGTGGCCGGCAAGCGCCTTGATGGCGTCGTCACTGGCACGCGCGGGATTGGCCGCATTCATCGCGAAGCCGTAAGGCGACGGCTGCACCGGCGCGGTCAACAATTCCGCCCCGGGGTCCGGCTCGCCGAAGCCCAGCAGGTCGCGCATGTCCGACTGTTGCACCTTCAGGCCCATCGGGACGAGCTTCGTCACGCTCTCGACGATGAACTTGCCGTCGCGCTGCTCGCCACGGCCGATGCGGATGCGTGGATACTTCTTCTGCGGCCCGAATTCGAGGTCGATCCATGGGCGCACCAGATCGCGGTTGAGGATCGCCGACAGCGACTTTGCGTCGGCGCGCTCGATGTCCTCTTGCACCTTGCGATGCTCCTGGCCGACCGCATGGCCGCCGGCGATCGCATCGGTGGTCGCGGTCTGGCCGAGTACGGCTTTCGACACCTGCTGGTCGAACCAGTCGGCGCGCTCTTTGTAGAGCACATGGCTTGCGCCCACATCGCCGGCCTTGATGAACTCGATGGCCATGGACTCGGGGATGATCGCCGCCATGTCGCCGGCGATGTTGGCGACGGCGCGAAACAGCGTCGCCTTGTCCTGTTCGGTGGCGCCGGCCGGATACTTGCCGACGCGAACCGGCTGGCCAAACGTCTGCGCGAAAATCGCCCAATCGCGCAGTGTGAACGCCTTGAACATCCACGACCAGGTGGCAAGCCGCGCGATGCCGGATCGCACCGGCAAGCCGGACTTCGCGCGGATCACCGCGACGATGAACTTGAACGGCTCCAGCCGCACGTCGCCGCGCGATGTGCGCAGCAGTGGTGCCGTGCCATCGTTCTGGTCGAACCGGAACCAGCGCTGATCACGACGCTCAAGCCGCAGCGGCTGCCATTGACCATCAGACGTATCCCAGATGATTTCGGTAAAGCTGATGCCTTTGCCGATCGCATCGAGGATGTCGAACAACTCGTCTTGCAGCTCGTCGCGGCCGAGCCAGTTGCGCACCATATCGGCGTGCTTCACATGCTCTGGATCGTCGGAGGCTGCATCAACCAGGATGTCGAGCTGCGCGACCGATCGCTTCCGGGTGCCGAGCACGCCGGTATAATGCATGTCGCGTTCTTCGATCTGTTCTGCTAGCTCGAAATAGCGCAGCGGCTCGGCGTGATCCGCCTCGCGCAGGAGGGTGGCAAGCCGTCGCGGATTGAGCCCGTCGGCCGGATAATCGGAGAACGGCGAGCGGACGCCGGTCACCGATGGGCCGGCGATTTCCTGTTTCAGCACATCGCGCCGGATCGGCTGGCCGTTCGGGCCGTAGAGGATCGGCTTGTCAGCCATGGCGTGGCGGCTCCTGCTTTCGCGTGACGGCCGGTTGCAGCCACAACGTCAGCGCGTGATGCAGCTCGTGCCAGGCGCGGTTGGCGGCGAACCGCAGTTCGTGTGCTTCGCGCAACGCTCCGCCCGTCGCAGCGCCTAATGCTGCATCGGAAAGCGCAGAGAGCGTTCGCATCGCGGTGGACGTCTGTTCGGCGAGTGCAAGCACCGACACCTGCTGCCGTGCGAACAGCGAAATACAGCCATCGCAGATGTGCGCGGTGTCCGGCCCTGGTGCTGCGATCATCCGGCCGACCTCGTTTTTGCCCTTGCCGCAGAAGTTGCAATAAATCGCGGTGGAGAAACGTTCACGCATGGACACGCTCCGGCGTACAAAAGGTGCAGCGCTTCGCCTCGGCCATCATCTTGTCAGTCGCGCGCTTGTCGGCGACGATCTGCACGGCGATATCGACGCACTCGTCGCAGATGTAGACGAGCGGGCCGGCCACCATCACCTCGGCCTCGTGCTGGCTCTTGCCGCAGAAGTTGCAGTAGAAAAGCGTCTTGGCCATCACGTCGTGCCTCTCAGTTGTGCACCGAGTGGCTGACGCCACCAGTCGCGCCCCTCATCTTCGCCGCCCAGCCAGCCCTCGTCCGCTGCCTCGGTCGCGGCGGATGTGTATGCCGACTCCCAGATCTGCGAGAGCGTCTGCGCATAGGCGAGCACGAGGCCGATGGCGAAGTCGCCGTGCCGTTTTTTGTCGTCGGTACCGGTGTTGCGTTGCTCCGGCACGCGTGGAACGCCGCGCACCATCTTGACCATTGCCAAATCGTTGCCGAGATCGGCGTCCTTCGGGATTAGGATGTTGGCGTCTTCGAACGCCGCTTTCAGCGGCGGGAAATTCTCCAGATACCATGCCTCGTTGGGCTTGACCTGTTCGATGCGTTGCTCGCCGTACCGCTGCGCTGCGACTTCGGCGAGATAGGCTCCGTTGCCGGTGGCATCCATCTTGCCCCCGATAAACCGTGGAAGCCGATCGCAGATAAAGAACAACACCTGCTTTTGCTGTTCGAACGGGATATTGCGCATTTCGACGACGAACGGCACGGTACGCTTCAGCGTACGGCCGATCTCGATCGGCACGATGTCCGACATGTCCCGTTTGCGGGCAAAGTCCTGGCCGAAGCCATGTTGCCGGTCCGGATCAAGCGCCTTTAAAGGCGCTTCAAGAGTCTCTTCGCACCAGCCTTTGATATCGGTCTCACGGGCCTCCTTCGACAGGAAGGTGAAGCTATCCGGACGCTCCAGCCGGAACACCGGCAAGTCGCCGAGCATCCTGGCTTCGATCAATGCGCGCGGCAGGTAGACGCCACCACCTTTCGACGGTACGCAGAACAGCTCCTCGTCGGCGGCCTCGCCGTAGAACGAGACGATGCTATTGCGCCATCTCGCTTCCGCCTCGGGCGACCACTCCTTGCGCGTGACCAGACAGATTCGTTGATAGAGACCATCCTGCAGCGCTTCGTCGAACGTGAGCCGCATCAGCTCGTACGGTACGCGCTTGGCGCGAATGTCCTCGATCAGCTTGTTGAAGTCGTTGTCCTCGCCAAAGTGCGTTGAGATCACCAGCACCTTGCCGCCCCACACCAGCAGCGCTAGCGCAGCCGCAAGCAATGCCTTCAAGTCGTCGTGGAACGCGGCCTCATCGACAATCACATAGCCCTGGCGGCCACGCAGCGAGCGGGGCTTGGAAGAGAGCGCGACAATCTCGAAGCCCGACGCAAAGGCAATCCGGAATGCCTTGATGTTGGAGTCGGGTTCTCCGTCGTCGAAGATGAACTCCTCGACGCCGGCGTCAGTCACGGCTTGGTTGAACGCCCGCGCCCACATCGCACACACGTCGATGAACTCGCGGGCCATGTCGAGGTTGTAGCCGATGTAAAGGGTGTCCATGCCCCCGGCGGTCTTGTTGGCGGCCGAGGTCAGCACCGCATCGGCGCCGGCCGCCCAAGTGACTCCCGTGCGCCTGGATTTCTCGATCACGGTCACTGCGTGTTGCGCCGTGGTTGCGAGCAATCGCTTCTGATACGGGATAAGCACATCTGGGATGCTGCCCGCATCTAATGCGAGCTGCGCGCCGGCGAGCATACCGGCGCGCCGGATTTCGATCCACTCTTGCTCGGTAACCAGGCGCGCGCTCGTCAAGGCCGCGCCTCCGGTTTGTCAATACCGAGAATCTTTGAGCGAATGTCGGCTACGGTTTCGGCCGAAAGGCCCTTTTGCTTTGCGACCTGATCGACGGCCTTCACCGCTTTCGCCTTCAGGTCGGCCTCGATCTTGCGGCGGCCGTCCGCGCTGATGCGCTTGGCTTCCTCCGCGTGCTTCAGCGCGCGTGAAGTCGCCATCAGCATCATGGCGGTGTCACCGTCGGCACTCAGTTCGCCGGCGTTGCCGAGCATTTCGGCGATCAGCGTCTTCAGCGTCTCGGCCACCATCAAGGTGAGCGACTCGTCACCGGCTTCCTCGAGCTTCGGCGCGATCACCGCCGCGATCTGCCGCGTCTCTTCGAGACGGCGGCTCATGATCGCGATCCGCAGCGCGGTGCGGTTGAACGCCGAGCGCGAAATGACCGGCGGATCGGTGATGCCGTTGGCAAGTGCCGCGACCTTCAATCGCGCATTGAAGCCGTCGAGAATGTCGAGCTGGCTAAGCTTGCGCTCCTTCAGTTGCTCGAACGCCCACACCTTGGCCTCGTCGGCCCATTCCGGCAGCGTATCGATCGCCGACAGGCGTCCGCGTTTGGCTCGGTCTGCCATGAGATCATCGCTCCGGCGGGCTCATCCGCTTGACGCCCTCAAGCACAAGCCGGCGCTCGATGTGCTCGACACCGCGCGGCAACAGGTGCACGACAATGACAGTGCCTTGTTCGTCGCGTTTGATCGCACCCATGTCGGCAAGGTACGCAAGCTCATTGCGCACCCAGTCTCGGGTTTTCCGGATGCCGTACATTTCCAGATGATCGACCAGCGCCGAGTCGTTGCTGGCGTAGTTCATCTCATCATACAGCGTTCGCAAAATGGCGAGCCGGGCATGCTCGCGGAGGATTCTGTCGCTCATAGTCCTGCCTTCGCCTTTTCCAAAAGAACATCCTGCAGTTGATCCGAGATCGCCGCGATGGGCTTTATTCGCTCCGAGAGAACGGCGACCTCTTTGCCGAGATTGCCGACCATCCGTTCCAGGCTGGTGACGGTGGCGTGATCGGGAAGATGCTTGATGTCAGTCTCGACGCGCGTGATCCGCGTTTCGAGGCTCGCCAGCTTGCCATCGATGTCCTTAGACCGGTCGCTGATGATCGGTCGAAGAAAGGCCGCCAGCGCGATGACGATCGCAACCCAAGGCGCTAGCTGATTGATTTCGGTCATTCCCAGTCTCAGTTCGGCGGCGTCCAGCCGCACGTCGTTTGTCCATGCTCGTTGTGCGCGAGCACCTGTTCGGCGAAGGAACGATCGTTCATGACGATGTAAGCGGCGGTGGCTGGCTTCATCGTCTGCTGTTTCCAGCCATCGCAGGCGTTACCAGTGCTGGTCCGGTGGGCGCACCCAGCGAGACAGGCGCTTGTTAAGATCATCGTCGCGAAGGTTGCGAACCTCGTCATCCGTCTCGTTCCTGTTGCGAAGATTTTCCAATGATTGCTGGTCCTGGCTGGCGCGCTCGGCCGCCTTTCCCGCGCTGAAGATTTTCAGTGCCGCGATCAGCACTGTGCCGGCGACGGCGACGCCGGCGACGATCGCGCGGCCGATCTGCGACGTGGCGAACCATGCGGCGATCCTGGCGAAGGTGATCATGCGAATGATCCCTTCTCGATCGCGGCCGTCACGTCGCCGTCGAGTGCGCGGCTTGCGCGCTTGGCCTTCATGCCGGCATAGAGCGAGTAGCCGACGCCGGCGACCGCGATCACAAGGCCCGCGACCGTCAAGGCGGTGTAAAGATAGCCGATGAACTCAAACGAGCCGAGCAGCGGTTGAAGCTGCGTTTGAGCACCGGTGAGCATGCCGGTGATGCTGCCGCCGCCCAACGCCCCCTTGAGCGCGTCCTGCGCATCGACGGCCGGCAAGGCCACGTCGCTGGCGTAAGCGCGGGCGACGCCGCCTTCGAGATGCGCCGCGACCGGGGCCGGTCCAACCGAACCCATGGCCCACGCCTGGCCGATCTGCAAGAGGTTGGCGACGCGGTTCGACCAGCCCTTGCCGAACGTCGGCCACGTTTTGAGGCTCTTGAGCATCCCCAGGCGCCGCGACAGCATGTCGGCAATCAGGGCATCATGGTCGGGATGCGCGTGGACGGCTGCAAGCGTGGCCTGGCCGAGATGGCCATCAACGTCGCGCATGCCGAGCGCACGCTGCAGCCACTTCACGCTCTGGTAAGGACCGGAGTGGACCGCGCCATCGAACACGGTTACATCGATGCCGGCAGGCAGCTGGTCGCCCTGGATCGGCGTCCAATACTGCGCGCGATAGATCGCGTTGCGCTCGGCGATCCACTCAGCGGTGCCGCGCATTGAAGGCGTCAGCGCGCGGCGCGGTTTACCGACGCGATCGCGATACCCGTCATAGACGCGCTGGATGATGCCTTCGAGGGTGACGCCGCCGGGATCGCTCGGATGGTTGCTGAAACCGCCCTCATAGGTCAGGACGATCTTCAGCGATCGGTCGAAGTTTTCGCGCATGGCTTCCCCGCAACGGTGGAAACCAGCAATCCCGCAATAACCCGAAATTCACGACCCTGACAGGTGTCAGCCCGGCGGGATTTTCTACAGCAGCTTGCCTTGCTTGCGGTCGGTCTTCGACTTTTGCCCGCGATGCCGCGCGCGATAGCGATGCACCGAGCGCTGCGTGACGCCCGCTTGCCGGGCGATCTCCGCTGACGACAGGTTGTCGTCGCGATCGAGCTTGTGCATGCGCTCGTGGATGGCGCGCATCACCTGCCGGTAGGTTCCTCCGACATAGAGCGGAATGTCAACCCGTTGGCCTCGCCGGCCTTCCACGGCGAAGTGGGAGCATAGGATATCGGCTTGGTGCCGGCCGATGCAGGCGACCAGCCAGTGGTTGTCGTCGGCGCGCGCCGGAAAGTAGACCCGCGTTCCGCCCGCGTGCGCGGCGATC
Source organism: Afipia sp. P52-10 (assembly GCF_000516555.1). Classification (NCBI taxonomy): domain Bacteria; kingdom Pseudomonadati; phylum Pseudomonadota; class Alphaproteobacteria; order Hyphomicrobiales; family Nitrobacteraceae; genus Afipia; species Afipia sp. P52-10. The sequence continues at coordinate 2,894,355 of NZ_AZSJ01000003.1, forward strand.
AGGATCGCGTTGGCTTCGCCAACGAGGTCCGCAATCTCGGCCAGCACTCCGGGCAGTTTCTCGGTCATCGGGCCTTTGGGGTCCCTTTGGTCGGAACAGCGATAATGGTGACGACGACGTTCTTCACGACGACGTAGCGCAGGCCGTCGGCGACGATGTCGAAAGTGCCCGCGTTAATTCTCGCGGCCTGATTTGAGGCGCGGTTCAAGGAGCCTTCAAGCGCGGTGCGGAGCGCCTGAACGTCGAGCCCACCGGCGCGCTCCACGAAGCGCAGCAGTGCGTGATCCGAGACACGGACAAACGGATAGCTGCGGCGGTTCTGGTTCACGGCTGCTTCTCCTGGAGAGACTTCTCGAACGCGGCGCGCACCAGGCGGGCGAAGCCGGCGCCATAGTCGCGCTCGATGCGCTCATAGACGGTGATGCGCCCGGCGGCATCGGAGGCTTTGAGAACCAACAGCATGGAGTTTACGGTTGCGTTCGCGCTGCCGCTGCTACCCGCCTTTTTACTACCGCCACGCATCGCCGCCTCCACGCCGCAGGTTCATCGGCTTAGGATTGCGGCGCGCACGCGCATCTGATCGCTGATAGGCGATGCGCGTGTGGTGGGCGCAGTACGAGACGCCTGAGAGCGTCTTGCCGCCACAGAAATGAAAGTCCGGCTGCAGCGGATCGCCGACGGGCCAATGACAGGTCTCGGTGGTAAGCTCCACCAGTGTCTTGCGCTGGGTGAACGGGATGATCTCGGCCGAAAGTTGCAGATCCGTGCCAGCCTCGATCTCGGTGGCCTGATCCAGCGCGACCGCGAGCCGCGACGGTGCGCGCGGCACACGCACCATCCGGTTGCCAGGCTGGCGAGGCGGCCGTGGCTCACGCACAGAGCCAGGCTTGACGCCCTGATGCCGGCCGCTAAGGCCAAGGCGATGCGCCTTGGCGATGACGGCGTTGCGTGACACACCGCCGCCGAGCTCGGCGGCGATCTCGCTCGCCGATAGCCGGCCAGCCTCCCACGCCTCCTTCAGAAGCGTGATGCGCTCCTCGGTCCAATAGCTTGTTGCCGGCTGCATCACCGATCCTTCCTAGCGGAATCGAGGGCGGCGCGGAGCTTGCGGCCGAGTGCAGTCTGCACCTGATCGTAATGCGGCTGTTGAAAGAACATCCAGCCGTTCAGTCGTGCGACGCGGAATGCATAGAGGTCGAGGTCTTCGAGCGGCGCGTTGCGGTTCAACGGCCTGACCGCGCCGATCTCGACCAATCGCATCCACTGCGCGTTGATGACCGCGCGCTTATTCGCGATCACGTCGGCGCTGTCGGCCGGCCACGCCACCTTGGCCGCGCGCTCAAGCCAGGACTTCATGCCTTCAACCGCGACCGTGCCGTCGCGCGACGTCTTCAGAAACCGGGTATGAGACACGCCGCATTGCCGCTCCAAGAACGACAGCATCGCGCGGTCGGTGCGATCGGTGACGATGCCGAGGTTGTAGCCGGCGATCCACAGCGCGCGGAGTTTGGCAGCGATCGGACTGTCGAGTCCGGCTATCGCGCCGGGCGTGCGCACAAGGCCGGTGCGTTCGCGCAGGCGGTCAATGAACAGGCTGGCTTTGACCGCTGTCAAATCCTTCGCGCTGTGGTGACCGGTCTGCTGTGTCAGAAAATCGCGATAGGTTTCGTCATCGAAGCCGGCGCGCGTGGCCAGCATGTGGATGGTGGCGAGCTGGCCGTTGGTGACCATGGCGATGCGGTTCATTTACGCTTCTCCAGTTGGAAGGGAACGATGTTGGTGAGAACTTGATGGATTAGTCTTCGCAGCGGATCGCGATCGCTCGACACACGGAGCTCCAGCCCCACGTTATGTTCGAAGCTGGCGTACACCTCAGTTGTCATGAGATGGCTTGCGACACAGAGAGTAAAACGGCGGTCGCGTTTCGATCGTAGGTGAAGGAAAAGATGACCATCGGTGTCGGTCTCGCCGATGGACACCTCGAAGCCGCCCTGTAGGAGTTCTTGATAAACCATCGTTGCTGCGATGTGTTCTTTGGGGGTCATAGCGCTTTCCTCCGAGAGCAGAAGCCGTCCGCGTCGCGCGTTCCCTTCGGCACGATTGCCAGTTCGAGGTCGAGGGCATTGAGCGCCGCGTCGAGATCATCGACGCGGGGCATGTGCTTGCGCCGCCACGCGGTGAACGACGCCACGTTCATGCCGACCCGCGAGGCCATCGCGTGGCGGCTCGCGCGTTGATCGTTCATCGCGACGAACATCCCGCGCACGCACGGATGGGTATGCTCCGGGATCGCCAGCTTGCGGCCGCCCTGCACCGCGATGCCTTCGCGGCGCTTCGCCTGAAATGCCGGGTCGGCATTCATCGCCTTGATCCGCGCCGAACGGGCGGCGCGCTCGGCCGCCGGCAGGTTCTGCGGCCCCTTGTTTCGGCGATCGACAAACGCCGGATCGGCGTTTTGCGCGCGCATCAAGCGGGCCTGCGCCGCCCGTCGCTCGGGTGTCCAGCCTGCCGACGTGCCGCTCATAGATCATCACCGTCATAGGCGACACCATCGAGAAACAGCATCACGGCGTCGTTGATGATGTCAGCACGGCGCTCTCCGGTGCGTTCGCAATGCGCCTGCAGCGCGGCCTCGACGGCCGGCGACAGATCATCATCCGTTTTGCTCAACACGACGATAGCGCGCGCTGCGTTCGGCTGAACCTTGATCCAGCCGCGCGCCTCAAGCGATGCGAGCATCAGGTTGACGTGCCCCTTCGACCTGAGTCCGAGCGCGTCGGCCAGCTCGCCGCGCGTCGGTGCGCAGTGATGCGTGGCGATATGTGCCTTGATCGCGTCAAGGCATTCTTGCTGGCGCGGTGTGAGGCCGAACTGGACGGTGCGCGCAGTCGCGTTCATTGCAGCTTCTCCTCGTTGTTCAAGCTAGTGACGAACGCGTGCAGCATTCGTTCAGCGATCCGATCGGGCGATATCCGCTCGTTGCGCTCCGCTGCGGCCTTCGCATAGATGTCAAAGGCCGCAAGGATGTAGACATCGGCCATGGCTTCGAGCGCCGTGTTGGAGCTGCAGAGGCCGAGGTCGGACAATTGGTCGGCAGTGCTGACGGCGACCGCGAAAAGACGGTGCCGATTTTTCTGAAAGGTGCCCTGGACGATGTCGTTCACGTCGATCATTGCACCGCCTCCGGCAACGTCTCGTCAGCAAACGGCTCGATCGTGAAAGTTTCGCCGGCGGAGTTGATCTTGATGCCGACGATCGTCTTCGCCAGCTCGGGATCGTTCAGCATCGCCGCGCGGTTGATCGTGACGGCGGGACGCAGGAATTTCTTGTAGGCGTCGTTGCCGCCGCTGATCAGCGCCTTGATACGATCGATGATGTCATCGACCTTGCCGCGCGTGTTCACGGCCGGCGGATTGTGCCGCCAGGAGACGGTTCCGGTGCCGAAGTCGATCGTCTTCGTCTTGTTGTTGTCGGTGAGTGCGACGCGGTTCGCCTCGCAGAAGGTGGTGATGCCTTTCACCAGCGCGTCGGATTGCTCCTGCAGCGGGGCGGACTGCCTGACGGCCTCGGCTTTGATCGCCGCAAGATCGTCATTCATCGCCAGCTCGATGCGCGCGATCTCTCGCACGAGCCGGCCGTGTTCGGCGATCATCGCCGCAGCTTCGTCGCGGTTCTGCGGCACGCGCACATTCGCGGCCTTCACTTTAGTCTTCAACGCCATGGGTCGAGGTCTCCGGAGCTGTGATGGTAGGATTGCTGACGCTGTAGCCGATGGCTTCGAGTTCGCCGGCGACGGCGAAAATCTTGGCGCGCACCTGATCGGCGATAGCGCGGCGGACGATCGGGCTCGCTTCACCGTCGAGCCGATCGGCGGTGAACAGCATGTCGAAGGTCATGTCGGTGATGCGGACCAGTGCGGTCAGCAGTTGCGCCATGGCGATGACATCGACGGTCGATGCGGCGACGGCCGCGCGCTTGCCTTGCGCCACGATGGCGGCCGCAACCTTGATCGCATCGACGGCCGCGATCTGCGCGGCCAACTCGGGCGACGCCGGCGCGAGTGATGGTGATGCAGTGTCGGTCATCAGAACGCATCTCCATCGAGGTTCGGATGGTGAGGAGCATGCCGGCGCGGGAACAGCACAATGTAGGCGCCAGGCTCCTCGCTGGCCGCGACGACATCGAGCCGGTTCGGATCGACTCCGAGTTCGAGCAGCGAAGCGTTGGCGATGCACAGCGCGAGATCGCGCGAGAGCTGGAGCATGCTCGCCTCATCCGGCTTGTTCTGTCCGGACAGCCAGCCGTCATAGGTGGCGCGAAGGCGTTTCAGATCGGCGCTGAGCATCACGCACCTCGCGGCTTATGGTGCGAGTGTGAGCATTGCGGCACGCCGATGCCTCGGCAGGCGCGATAGATGCGACCACGCACCGACGAGGCCATGGTGTTGTCCATCTCCTGTTGCTCAAGACAATAGTCGCGGCCGATTTCGCCGAGCACCGGGCAGGTCACAGTCGCACCCATAAGAGCGCCACGGACTCGACCTTCAATGCGATCGAGCGAGGCCGGGTACTTGTTCGATAGAACTTGGCTGAGAGCGGTTTGCGAACACCCGATCTTTGCAGAGGCGGCGATACCCGATGAGCGATTGGCTTCGCGGGCCAGTTCCGCGATCCATTCCGGAAGATTGTCGCCCCACGCGGCTTTTGCCTTAGCGAGAAAATCAATGCGCTTGATCGCGGTCATCGCAGAACCTCCGAGGCGACAACGTCGTCAGGTACAAATTTTTGAGTATTCGGGTCCCAAAGCGCGACAGTCTCGATGCGCCGCGCTTCAGGCGCTTGCGGGCCCGTGTCCATCGCTGGCTTCAGGCGCCAGGTGGAGCGGCTGGCAATGGTCTCGGCGTTTACCAACGCAAGGTAACCAGCCATCTGCAGTCGGCGGATGTACTTGCGTGCCGCTTCGCGCGAGGGGGCGACGTCATCAGTTCTGGCGGCGAACACAACGTCGGCCAGCGTGAACGTCTTCAGCGTGCGGATCGCCGTCCAGATGTGCGCCTGCATGCTGGCATGCACCGGCGTCCCGTCTTGGCGAAAGCGCGGCGTGAGCACCTGTCGCTTAACGACGCGGAAGACATGGCCGACTTGCTGTCCATTGTTGCGGTGGGCGGCGCGGACGATCGCGAGATAGCCGCCAGCAACCAACTGCATTACGTACTGGCGGATGGGGCGGATGTTCGCATTGCTTTCACCGTCGATGTCCGGGATCGTGAATTCGCCCTGGCTCGCATCGAGCTTCAGGATGATTTCCCAGAATCCGTCGGGACCGCGGGGCACGCGCGTCTTCAGGGTCGTGCGGGTGAAGTGTTCCGGGCGCATCAGGCAGCACCCTTCGCGCTGATATGCTTGAAGTCTTCTGCCGGGCGCGGCGGCGGCGGCTCGCCGGTATAGAATTTCTGATCACCCCAATGCGCGAGCGTGAGCTTGGTCAGGTTTTGGTTGCGGGCGATCTCACTCGCGGTGTCAAGGTTGACGACGATGCGGCGAGCCTTGCCCCCGGAGTTAACGCAGATCGCTTGCAATAAGTCATCGGCTATGGCGACCTTCGGCACATAGACCTTGGCGAACTGCCGTGCATCATCGATGTCGCAGGGCTGCGCCGCGAACCACGACAGCACCCGGTTATGCATCCGTTCGACTTGCAGCAGCTTGGTCGGCAGCCTCTCTTCACCGATCAGGATCACCGGTGCGCCGGATTTCTCCTGCAGCTCGCGCACGGTCTCGATCATGTGTTTGTCGACGAGCTTGTCCGCTTCGTCGATGATCAGCGGTCGGCGTGGATCATCGCCGAGCGCGGCAATCGCCAGCTCGCACAGTTTGTCGAGCCGCGCGCTCTCTCGTGCGCTGATGCGAAACTCGCGCAGGATATTGTGCAGCAGCGTCCGCCGAGACCAACTGTCACCGACTTCGACGCGTGCCGCGCGCAGCTTGTTTTGCGCGAAGATCGATGCGTATGTTTTGCCATATCCCGACGGGCTGTGGCACACGCCAAAGCCCGGCAGATGTGGCGCACGCTCGATCAGCCGCGTCGCCATGATCATGAAGGCGGCGACGTTCTTGATCGCGACCGGACCGGTGTTGGTGCTCATGTTTCTCGAACCTTTCAGGATGATGATTTGGATGCCGCGCTGGACTCGTGCGCAGCGGTTGGTTGCGCCTCGCCATAGGTCATGGCGAAGCCGCGGTACTCGGACCCTTCGCGGTAGCTGCCGAGCCACAAGAGATCGTCGGGCTCCACGAATTCGTTGCGTGCCAGCGCATCTTCCAGCGCGCGCGCTCTGTTCCAGCGTTGATGCGGTGTCTCCTCGGTGCGCAGCTTGCGCACCGGTGCCGGCGCATCGGCCTCGGCACGAAGCTGCGCTGCGAGATCGGCGACATTCTCGGCGTGCTGTGTGGCCACCGGCTGTGTGTGTTGACGCGCCGCAGCCAGTGCCGGCGTCTCGTGCGCGTCAGAGGCGCGTGGGAATTCCACCAGTTTGCCGGCGCGAGCCAGCGCCTGCCTATGGATCGCCGGCGCCATGTCCTTGGCTTTGATGCGCCGCGCTTCGCGTCTCACATCTGCCATGCGCTCGTCGATGCGCCGCTTCTGTTCGTTGCGGGCGGCAATCGCTGCGGCGGCTGGGTCGATGCCGGCGAGCTCCGGCGCGACTGCAACGCCCTGGTAGAGCTCGCCCGTGCGATCGAACACGTAGGCGCGACCCATATCGGCCGGGTCCATTCGCACCAGCACGGTTTCACCGACCGTGAGGAAGCCACCGATGTAATGTGCGCCGTCGATCCGCAGCCCGGTCTTGGTCACAGTGCGCAGGCCATCCTTGCCAGCGACCGGCGCCAACAGCATGTCGAGCGCGCGCACGTCCTCGATCTCGCGCAACCGTCCCGCGCTCATCGCCGCGACGGCGAACGGCGTCTGTCCGCCCAAGCCCGCGTGCGGCTTGTTGGCATAGACATCCTTGCACCAGTTATCGACATGCGCCTGCAGATCGGCGGCCGACAGTGCCACCTCGAACATATCCTCCGGGCTTTCGCCGAGCCGCGCGGAGAATGCTTTGCGACCTTCGATCACCTTGCGATCGGCCACCGAATGGCCGATGAAGCCTTCCAGCGTTCGCATCAGGCCGCGTTGCAGCGTGCCGATCGCGCGCTCGACATGACCTTTTTGCTCCGGCGAGAACGGTGCGGATTTTTCGTGCTCGATCGCCAGCGCCGCGAACAGCCGTTGTGTGGCTCGTGCCACGAAGTCGGAGCCATTGTCGGTTTTGATCCGTTCCGGCACACCCCATGCAAGAAGGGCCTTGCGGATCAGCAGTCCGACCGCAGCCGCACGCGGCGTCTTGGTGACCAACGCGATCAACCGGCGAGAATAGACGTCGGTGCAGACATAGAGGGTGTACCGGCCATCGGTGGTCAGCACGTCGGTCGGCGATGCATCGATCTGCCAGACTTCATTGAGGCGTGACGCCGGATTGGCGACGCGCGCGGCGAACCGCATCGTGCTCTTGAAACCGTCCGGGTTACGGATCGCCTCGATCTCGACGCGATAAGAGCCCCGCCACGCTTTTAATGCGTGTTGAAAGGTGCGGATGGGCGGCAGGGGCTCGATGCGGTCGCCGACCGTCACATGCGGGAATCGGTCGGCGACCAGGTCGCGGATATGATGCGCGGTGAGCTGTGGCTGCTTGGCGATCAGCGCCAGCACATAGTTGCGCACCTCACCGCCGTTGGCCCGGTCGAGCACACCAGTCCCCTTGCGCGCAGCAGCGCGATCGACGGCGAGCTTCGATTTCTGCCCACTGGCCGCCAGCGCCCGCCAGCGCGCCAGTGTGCGCGGCGTGATGCTTTTGACCTCGGCGGCGATCCAGCCGGCGACTTGCAGGTGGCCGGCGTTGTATTGATCGCACAAGTACCGATCCGCCTGCTTGCGCACGAGCGTCGCGGTCGATGCGAGCTGATCGACCAGCGCAAGGATCGCAAGGCGCGCGTCACGAGCCTGCGCCGCGCTGCAGCCGATCGCGATGGCCGCGGGCTCGGCTTCGGCGTCGCGCGCGATCGAAGTCGGGACATCGATCGCGCCGATGTGGCGGCTGACGTAAGCCGTGCGCGCTTCGACCGGCAGGGACTCGATCGCGTATTCAAGCCCGCCGCCTTGGCCAACGCGTGTGCGCGATTGCCAATTGCCACGCGACGCGGCGCGCCGAACGCCGCGCTCGTAATCAGGCAGTCCCGGCAACTGGAGGCTGGCGATCTCGGCCGCCGACAGGAACGTCTTCATGGCTGACCGTCCCTCCATGCACGGTCCGCCGCTTCGATCTCCTGGTCGATGCGTTCGCGGTGTAGCTTTGCGCTTTCTCGGCGCAGGAGCGCCTCGTAGCGCTCGTGGACTGCGATAAAGCCCGAGCCGGCCAGCAGCTCATTCAGCAGCCGGGCATCGCCGGTGACGGCGAACAGCGCCAGCAGGCGATAGGCTGGGATGTTGTGGCCGTCGTTTGCCGTGCTGGTATATTGCGCGAGCACTGTGACGGTGATCTTCTCGCCGCCCAAAAACTCGCTCATCTGTTCGGCGATCTCTTCGCGCGAACGACCACTGTCCTTCATCGCCTCGGCGACGGCGCGTTTGATGCGGCCGGAAAGGCGCACTGACTTGATCCGCTCGTGATCGAAGCGTTCGACCACTGGCGGCAGCATGAAGCCGTTGTGTGCCGATCGCGTCACTGCCATACCTCCGGCAGTTCGACCACGATCCACGCACGAGACACGGTCCCGGCCTCGATCCCTTCGAAAGCGTTGAACATGTCGGCGAGAAGCTGCGCTGTAACCTTGCAGTCATAGGCGCGCGCATGATCAGGCCGACCGGTCGTGATCGGTGGATAGACGCCGATCGGATTCGCTTTCGTCGCAAACCGTCCCGCGAAGAAGCGAGGCTGGCCGCCGACCAATTTGCCGACCGTCACCTTCATCGCCACCACCTCGCGGCGACGATCAGCGCGGGCGACGCCGGTGTTGCAGCAATGATCTGCGGCGCCGGCGCTGTATGACGCGACGCGGCTTTCAGCAGCGCGGCCGAGGTGATGACCAGCACGAGGGCGGCGACGGCGCTGCGGAAGAGCGTGGAGCGATCGGGGATCATCCGCGCCCCCGAGTCATTTTTGCCTTGCGCTTCTGACTCGACGATCGAAGCAATTGCAGCTTCGATGCGCCGATGACGACGTTGTCTCGGAGTACGTCATGAGAGATCGGAACAAGAACAGATGCAGGCGCAGCGAAATATGCGCGTGAGCGTGCGGTCATCATGCTGCGCGCCCGCCTGTGCTGAAAAACCAATTGTCGTCCCAACTCAGGTTGCGACGACGCGCCTCCGCGCGAATCCGCTTCAGATGCCGAAGCGACGGGTCATTCACCCCAGTCTCCCAACGAGAGACGGTCGGCTGCTCGACCCCAGCGATGGAAGCCATTTCTTCCTGGGTCACTCGGAATACGTTTCTGCGGATGTGCTTGAGTGTGTTCATCCATATATGGATATCCATAAATGTATGAATAAAGCAAGAACAAACTCGTCTTGTGGATTAGCGAGGCCGTATACAAATACGTATAATTCCGGGATGGAAATTAGCCGGATTATTCAAGAACTTCTGCATGTCAGGGGATGGACGCAGTCAGAGCTGGCCGATCATCTCGACACGACGCAGAATAATGTTTCTCGTTGGGTGAGCGGCATTGAGCCGCGTGGCCCGGTGCGAGATGTGATTCTCGATCTGGCGCGCGAATCGGGTGTGGTTGACGATCCGCGCGTGGGCCGGGCGAGCGTTCCTATCATGGGTTACATCGGCGCTGGCGCTCAGATTGATCCTGAGTTCGAGCAGGTGCCGGCTGATGGTTTAGACCAAGTCGAGCTACCGCTCCTTCTGCCAGACGGTGTCATCGGCTTCCAAGTCAAGGGCGACTCGATGCTGCCCAAGTATTCGGATGGCGCGGTCATCGTCGTGCATCGAGAGCAAACACGAGCGACCACCAGCTTGATCGGTGAGGAAGTTGCGGTTCGCACTTCGGAAGGGCGCCGTTATCTGAAACTCCTTCGCGCAGGACCAAAGCCAAATACTTACAATCTCGAATCGTTCAACGCTCGCCCGGTTGTCGGCGTGCATCTTGCGTGGGCCAGCGAGATCATCGCAATCATTCCGCCCCGGCAAGTCCGACATGACAGTCGCAAGCCGCAACGCAAGCGACCCAGATCGAAGGTGCGCACAAATGACTAGGTGGTTCATCGCTATAGTGGCGATGTTTGCGACGGCTCCATCGATTGCAGCCGAGGGTATCGACCGCCCATTTGGCTTCGAGCTCGGACAGAAGATCAGAGTCGAACAAACCAACTTCAAACTCGTGCGGCGTGCGGACCGAGAACATCAGCCTGCAGGCTTGATGAGCGAGTTGCGTTTGAACTCCTATACGCCGGTCAGAGTCGTGCCGAAACCGCATCCGCTTCTTGATCGCTATGTTATCTTGGCGACCGATTATGCCGGGCTATGCTCGGTCGCAGGGTCGGCTAAGGTTGATGGCCGCAATCCGCAACAACTGTTTGATACGCTGCACCGACAGCTTTCTGAGGCGCTGGGCGATCCGACATCCAAGCTGGCGTCTACAGCATCAAGCGCGGTTTGGCGACCGAACGGCCCGGTAAACGTCGTCACACTCGTCGCGGCGGACGACTCAGTGCTCCTGAAGTTCGATTTTTCGAACATTGGGGAATGCGAGCCCTCCAGGGCCGGCAACCCGTTTCGGTAAATCGCCAGAGGCGCCCGTACGTGCGTTTTGGCGGGCCGGGGCTATAGAGCGGCGGAAACTTTCTTAAAACAGAAATTAAAACGGTTTCTGGGCGCTTGGAGGGGGCTTCGCGCCTTAGTCGCCCGGCCATCGTCCATTCTTGTCTTGGAATGGCCGCTGTTTCACGGGAAACGCCCCCTGTTTCACGCGCCGAACGGACCCATTTCGCAGCCTCTTGACGGCATAGGTATTAAATACCTATGATAATGGCGTTAGGAGAGCACAAAGATGACCAGCGGCCCGATTACGCTTTACCACGGCACCATCTATGAAATCGGCGAGTGGCACTTGCCAGCCGGCGAGATGCGCAACGCTCGCGGGCCGGCTGCAATTTGTCTGACCCCAGAGTTTGAGATCGCAAAGGGCTACTGCAATGCCGCTGACGGTGGGACCGAAGAGATTGCTCGCCTGATCCCGCAGGTCAACAACGCGCGTGCGGATACAGTCTTTGATTTCGACAAGATCGAAAAACCGTACACCTTGCGATATCGCGCGCTACAGGATCAGCTCGATGAACTTGAAGCCGCGTGGCGCGATGGCCGGCTCCGGCGCATCGAGCGCGTCTATCGCGCAATGGTGACCCCGCGCAATGCGCTGCGATTGGATGCAGGCGGCCGTAAATTCTGGAATATCACCGGTAACCCCGGCCGTAAGCAGGATATCTGGACCGCTGCCAAGAAAGCCAAGGACGCTGGCCACGATTGTCTGATCGTGGACAACGTCATCGATAACGGGTCGGTTGGACTCGATCGAGTCGGTACGACAGTCATGGTCTTTGATCTGTCCATCATTTCTCAACCGGAGTTGGTTGCAGAAGAAGCGCTGACGTTCGCTGAAGTCTGCGGTCGCACAGCTCAACGCTTGGCAGGCTGATGGCTCGATCGACCCTCATTCAAATCCTTGCGCGCGATCAAAGGCCAGCCGGTCAACGTTCGGTCCTTTGCTTCTTGTGCCGACGCCCGGTTTCGTTCGCGACGATCGATCATGTGGTGTCGCGGCGCCGCG